>JBBSEW010000025.1:0-52974 GCA_038239305.1 Thermoanaerobaculia bacterium
CTTCGAATCCCGTTGGGGCCGCCAACTTCTCTCATCGCTCTTAGCTCGGTCTACTCGCCGTGTCCACACGGCTGGCTTCCCTGGCGGGGGGCACCTGTGTGCCCCCCGAACCCCCCGGAGGCCGACGCACGGGTTCGAATCCCGTTGGGGCCGCCAACTTCTCTCATCGCTCTGAGTTCGACCTACTCGCCGTGTCCACACGGCTGGCGCTCTTACGCGGGGGGGACGTGTGTCAACCCGCTCACCGGCCGGGAGCGGATTTCACGCTTCCACGATCGCGATGTGGTTTCCGTCCGGGTCGGTAATCATGACCACTCGGGCAGCGGGACCGGACGACTGGTTGGTCGCGTCGACTCCCATCTCGCGGAGTCGAAGAATCTGAGCGTCGAAATCGGTTGCGGTGAGCGTGCAGGAGCTGGCGCCCGCTCGTTCCGGAAGGTGGTACACCTGCAGTCCGCCGCCGCGAGGAAATTTCCATTCGCGCAATTCGGGCATCGCCTGCGAATCCGCCGGTCGGCCGATCAGTTTCTCGTACCATTTCTCCGCGGCTTTCAGATCCTGCACGGCGATGCTCGCGAGCGCGTTCTCGATCGGCATGGTTCCTCCAGTCGGATCGTCGTCGGAGAGGAGATCGGACGACCTCCACGGAGTCGACTTGCAACATCGTCGCCATGACCGGGAGGGGCCGGCCGCGACCACAAAGCGAGGGATGACGCCGGGCGCTGCAGCCACACCAGGGCAGGAAAGTGGGATGGGCAGAAAAAACGGGGCGGTCCAGCCGCCCCGCAGAAAATCTGAAACGGGAAGCGAAATTACATCTTTTTCATGTCGCCACCGACCTTGACCCAGGAGGCCCACATCTTGCCATCCTTGGAAGTGCCCTTGTACTGAACCATGGCGCCTTCCTTGACGTCGCCGCCCTCGACCTTGGTCGTGTCGTTCCAGTAAACCGCGGACTCCTTGCCGGCGCTGTCCTTGACCATCATCATCTTGCCAGCCATGTCGACCTTGGTGATCGTGCCGGACATGCCGCCCATCTTCTTGTCGGACATCTTGTCGTCGCCCGCGATCGCCACGACCGCCAGACACAGGACCGCTACCAGCGAAAGAGCAAATACCTTCTTCATTCGTCCTCCTCTTCCGACGGCGCGAAATTGCACCGCGGACAAAAACAGATTTCGTCGGATCGGACCCTCGGGACCACGCTCGTCCGGCAGCCGGGCCCGGTTCACGTTGTGCCGATAACCGGTCGGATCTCCGGTCGTCCCCTGTCGATCCCGCACCGTCGCCCCAACGCCCGCGCCCGGCGACGCACCTGCCGCCCGGTCGTTCGGCCTTGTCGGATGACGGAAGGCTGCGGGAATCGCTCCTCGGCGCCGGTTTCGCGTGGCGAACCGATCGCCCTATCCAAAATGAATCTCTAAGAGAGACTCCGAATCCCCGCGAGCATATCACGCCCTCCCCGTTTGACACCCGCCGGATCCGCCCCGATAATCCCTCCCTCGCCCAAAAAGGGCACCCACACATTGCCGACCACCCTCAAGAACATTCTCGTCGGAAAGGCGCGGGATCCGATGGATCCGCGCATCTTCCACCACGTCACACTCGTTGCCTTCCTGGCATGGGTTGGCCTGGGGGCCGACGGTCTGTCGTCATCGGCGTACGGGCCGGAAGAGGCTTTCAAGGCGCTCGGCCAGCATGCGTACCTGGCCGTGCTCCTCGCCATCATGATCGCCTCGACGGTCCTGATCATCTCCGCCTGTTACAGCAAGGTGATCGAGCTCTTTCCGGGCGGAGGCGGCGGATACCTCGTCGCGACGAAGCTCCTCGGCCCTCGATTCGGCGTCGTCTCCGGTTGCGCGCTGATCGTGGACTACGTCCTGACCATATCGACCTCAGCCGCCTCGGGGGTGGACCAGATCTTCAGTCTTCTGCCGCCGCATCTGCACCATTTTGCTTTCGCGTCGAAGCTCGTGATCCTCTCTTTCCTGATCGTGCTGAACCTGCGCGGAATCAAGGAGAGCGTCACAATCCTCGTTCCGATCTTTCTTCTTTTCATCGTGACCCACTTCGCCATGATCACGGCGGCTATCGCCCAGCACTTCTTCGCCTTGCCATCGGTCTTCTCGGGAGCGATCCACGAGGCCCGGAACACGTCCATGTCGCTCGGTTTTCTGCCGATGTTCCTGATCATCCTGCGCGCCTACTCACTCGGCGGCGGCGCGTACACGGGAATCGAAGCCGTGTCCAACGGCGTGCAGATACTACGGGAACCGAAGGTCCCGAACGCGAAGAAGACCATGCTCTACATGGCCGTCTCGCTCGCGTTCACCGCGAGCGGCATCATCCTCGCCTACCTCCTGACCGGATCCCGGCCTCACCCGACGAAGGTCATGAACGCTGTGCTCGCGGAGCGCGTCTTCGGGACCTGGTCCGTCGGCGGCGTCGCCATCGGGCAGTTTCTCGTCGTGATCACCCTCGTCTCGGCGGGATGCCTCCTCTTCGTCGCCGCACAGACCGGATTCCTGGACGGGCCCCGCATTCTCGCGAACATGGCCACCGACTCTTGGGCGCCTCACCGCTTTGCGCAGCTTTCGGACCGGCTCGTCACGAACAACGGGATCTGGCTGATGGGCCTCGCGGCGTTCGCGACACTCATCTACACGCACGGATCGGTGTCGCAGCTCCTCATCATGTACGCGATTAACGTGTTCCTGACTTTCAGCCTCACGTTGCTCGGGATGACCCGGCACTGGTGGCTCGAGCGGAAAACATCGCGCCTCTGGAAGCGCAATTTCTTCCTCCAGCTCGTCGGCCTGGTCCTCTGCGGGTCGATCCTCGTGGTGACGGTTTACGAGAAGTTCGGCGAGGGAGGCTGGGTGACCGTGGTCGTGACGGCCACCGTGGTCGCGGTGGCGTTCTCCGTGAAACGGCACTACCTGCGCGTGAAAGACCAGCTCAGCCGCCTGGACGACACACTCCTGAACGTGCCCCTCCGTCCCCACAACGAGCCGCCCCAGGCGATCCCGCGGGACGAGTCCGTGGCGGTGATGCTCGTCAGCGGTTTCTCGGGACTGGGCGTACACACCGTGCTGTCCGTGCAGAATCTCTTTCCGCGGCAATACAAGAACTACGTGTTCCTGTCCGCCGGCGTGATCGACTCGTCCCATTTCAAGGGCGTGGCGGAAATCGAGGAGCTCAAGAAGAAGACCATCGACGACCTCGAGCAGTACGTCGACTTCGCGCACCGGCTCGGGTTTCGGGCGGAGTACCGCTACTCGATCGGCACGGAGGCCGTCAGCGAGATCATCGAGCTCTGCGAAGAAACCCGGAAGGAATTTCCCCGCTCGATCTTCTACCTCGGGCAGCTCGTCTTCGAATCCGACCGCTTCTATTACAAGCTGCTCCACAACGAGACAGCCTTCGCGATCCAGAGGCGCCTGCAGTTTGCCGGCCTCCAGGCGATCGTCCTGCCGATCCGAGTCCTGGAGAAACGCGTCCCGAAGAAAAAGGCCAGCTAGTCACGATTCGAAACACGCCGTCCGCTCTCGATTGAGGGCCTTCGGCTGTCCCGTCAGGACCGGATGATTCTGTCCGACCAACGATGGATCGCCCGCCCGCGATCCCTTTGATCGGGCCCCGCCCGAAGCGGTCACTCCGCCCGAAGCGTTCGCGTCATCAGTCGTTCGACGGCATCCCGCGCCTCCGTGCCTTCGTAGAGAACCTGGACGACCGCTTCGGCGATCGGCGCCTCAACGCCGCAATCGGCCGCCATCCTCGGGACGGCGAGGCACGTCCGGGCGCCCTCGGCGACCTGCGGCATATCGGCCAGCACTTCCGAGAGCGTCCGCCCGCGGCCGATCTCCTCGCCAATCCGGCGATTGCGCGACTCCCGGCCCGTGCACGTCATCATGAGGTCCCCGATCCCGGCGAGCCCCGCGACCGTACGGGCCTGGCCTCCCTGCCCGCGCACGATCCGCCCGATCTCGGCGAGGCCGCGCGTTACAAGGGCGGCGACGGTGTTCGGTCCGAAACCGAGGCCGGAGACGATTCCAGCTGCGATCGCCACGACGTTCTTGAGCGCGCCAGCGAGCTCCACTCCCACGAGATCGTCGGAGCTGTAGAGACGCAGCTGAGAGTTGGAGAACTCCGCCTGCAGCGTCCGAGCGAGCTCTCCGTCGGCCGACGCGATGACCGCAGCCGACGGATCTCCGCGCGCGACTCCATCCGCAAACGTCGGTCCCGATAGCGCCGCCACCGCCGCATGCGGCCGGTGCTCCCGGATCACGTCCGTCATCCTGCGCAAGGTGTCGGGCTCGATTCCCTTGGCAGTCGAAAGAAACCTCCTCACCGCGATGTGCGGCGGCATGGATTCGAGGAGATCGCGATACGACGCGCACGGCACGGCCACGATCGCCGTGTCGGAGTGCGCGAGGGCTTCGGGAAGATCCGCCGTCGCCCGGATAACCGACGGAAGAGCGATCTCGACGAATCGCCTCGGATGCCTTCCCGTCGCGGAGACGTGGGACGCGACTGACGAATCGCGGCTCCAGAGAAGAACGTCGTGCCCGCCTCGCCCGAGATGGATGGCGAGCGCCGTGCCCCACGAACCCGCGCCGAGGATTGTGACTCTCACCCTACTTCGACCCGATCTTTCGTTCGGCTCCGCCCGCCAGGCGTTTCAGGTTCTCGAGGTGCTTCAGGACGACGAGAACGGCCGCTACGGCCGCCGCCGCCACCGTGGGCAGGGAAGCATGGAACACTCCGGCGGCGACAGGCAAAACGGTCATCGCGACGACCGATCCGAGCGACACGTAGCGGGAGATCGCGACGACCGCCACGAAGAGGCCGACACACACGAGGGTCGCCCACGGCGCAAGCACGGCGAAAGCGCCCACCGCCGTCGCCACCCCTTTCCCGCCTCGAAATCCGTAGAAGATCGGGAAGACGTGCCCGAGGATCGCCGCAAGACCGGCCGCGGCCGCCGCCCGCGGGTCCGACGTGACGACGCGCGTCAACAGAACCGCTCCGGCACCCTTACCGATGTCGAAGAGAGCCACGAGGATTCCGAGCGCCTTCCCGTGCGCCCGAAGCACGTTGGTCGCGCCGGCGTTGCCCGAGCCGACCTCCCGTATGTCCTGGCCCGTCCGCAGCCGGACGAGAAGAACTGCGAACGAGACGGATCCGAGAAGATATGCGGCTCCGACCATCAGGAGTCCCCGCGCGCTCATTTCGAAACGGGGCTCCAGCCCGTGCCCGTGCCCGGGCTCGCAGGGAGCGGCTCCCGGGCGAGATCAGGCATCCGCCCATCCCGCGAGGTGCCGGCGGATCAGCTCGAGCGCGAACACGGAGGCGGACCGGCGAACGTGGGCGCGGTCCCCGACGAACGCTCTCTTGCGGGCGATCCCGCGTCCGTCCCGATCGGCCACGGCGAACCACACTGTGCCGACCGGTTTCTGCTCCGTCCCGCCTCCCGGTCCGGCGATGCCCGTGATCGCGGCCCCGACGTCGGCTCCGAGGCGAGTCCGGGCTCCGCGGGCCATTTCCAGCGCCGTTTCCTCCGACACCGCCCCGTGACGTTCGAGGGTTCCGGGGTCCACGTCGAGGAGCGATTCCTTCGCGCCGTTGGCGTAAGACACGACTCCGCCCAGAAAATAGTCGCTCGAGCCCGCGGCGTCGGTCACGAGAGCCGCGACCATCCCGCCGGTGCACGACTCCGCGAGCGCCAGGGTCCGATTTCCGTCCCGCAGCAACCGTCCGACGGAAGCGGCGAGATCCTCGGCATCCGCCCCGAATATCCGCTCACCGAGCACCGATCGGAAGTCCTTCTCCATCGACGCCAGGACGGTCTCCGCCTCGCCTGGAAGACCGCGCACGCACAAGTGGAGCTGGACCTCGCCCGGGGAGGCGAGGATGGTCACGGGATGCTCCTTCCACCTCGCATACACGGGCTCGACCATTTCCTCAATGGCCGACTCCCCCATCCCGGCGATGCGGAGTACCCGACGGCGGTGAACCACGCCGCCGGCTCTCGCGGCGAGCTCGGGCAGGACGGTCCGCTCCATGATCTCGCGCATCTCCGACGGCACGCCGGGAAGGATCACGAGCTCGCGGCCGTCCTTCTGCCCCCAGAACCCCGGAGCGGTGCCGCGCGGATTCTCGAGGACCCGTGCGCCCTCAATGAAATCCGCCTGCTTCTCGTTGACTGCAGCCATCCGAACACCTCGGGACTCGAACCGATCCCGCATCCTCCCGAGAAAATCGGCGTTCCGAACGAGAGGGGCGCCAAGCCACCGCGCGGCGGCAACGGTCGTGACGTCGTCGGCCGTGGGCCCGAGGCCTCCCGTCGAGATCACGAGCCCGGCCGCCGCCGCGGCGCCATCGAGCTCGCGGACGATGGCATCCGGATCGTCGCCGACGATGGATTTTCGGACCACCGCGATGCCGACCTCTTCGAGCCGTGCCGTGAGCCAGAGGGAGTTCGTGTCCTGGCGGAAGGGCCCGAGCATCTCGCTGCCGACCGCAACGATTGCCGCCCGGTTCGAGGCCTCTTCGGTCTCGCTCATTTGCGGGTTTCCGCCTCGCGGCTCTCTTCCTCGGAGAGCTTTCCCCAGTCCTCGACGAGCTGGTCGAGCTCCTGCTTCTTCGCGCCTCTCTGCGCCGCGAGATCCCGCGAAGCGATCGGACCGAGCGTCAGCGCCTCTTCCCAGAGCCTGGCGTCGAGCTTTTCGACCTCGCCCTCCAGCGCGGCGATCCGCTCTTCGAGCGAACGGATGCGCCGGCGGCGCTTCGAGGTGTCAGCGTCGGCCGCCTTGCGGTCTTCCGGCCGATCACGCCGGGATGCGATTGGAACCGGGGACGGACGGGAGGACGCCGCGGGCACCGAAGCCGAGGGAGGAGACGCTTCGGAGGCACGCGCCACGGACGGCTCCGGCTCCGGCCTCTTGCGGCGCTCGGCGCGCGCGGAGGCGGTCTCCGAGTAGTTCCCGTCCATCGCCACCGCCCGGCCCGATCGAATGTCGAGGACCCGCGTGGCCAGCCGGTCGATGAAGGCGCGGTCGTGCGAGACGAAGAGGATGGATCCCTCGAACCCGTCGAGCGACTCTTCGAGCGCCTCGCGCGAGTCGAGGTCGAGATGGTTGGTAGGCTCGTCCAGGAGGAGCAGGTTGTGTCGCTGCTGCATGACGACCGCGAGGGTCAGGCGGCCCTTCTCGCCCCCGGAGAGGCCGGGAATCATCGCGAACGCCTCCTCTCCCCGGAACGCGAACCGCGCGAGATAGCCCCGCATCGCCTCCTCCGTCGCGTCGGGTCGCTGGTCCCAGACGGCGTCGATCGCGCGCTTCTTCGGGTCGAGATCCTTCAACTCCTGGTCGTAGTAGCCGATAGTCACGTCGTGGCCCGTCTGAACCGAGCCCTTGAGGGCGGGGAGCCTGCCCGCCAGCGTCTTCAAGAGCGTTGTCTTGCCCGTTCCGTTTTCCCCCAGGATCGCCATCCGCTCGCCGCGCAGCAGCTCGAACCCGACGTCCCGCACGATCGGCGCCCCCGCCTGGTAGCCCGCGTCGAGATGTTTCGTCCGCAGAAAGCTCCGGCCGCCGATCCGCGCTGCGTCGAACCGAAACGCGACAGTGGTCGTATCCTCCGCCGGCCTCTCGAGGACCTCGACCCGCGCGAGCTTCGTCCGCCTACCCTTGGCTTGACGGGAGTTCTGGCCGGCGATGTTGCGGCGGATGTATTCCTTCTCCTTGTCGATGAAATCCTGCTGCTTCTCGAAGGCGCGCGTCGCCGTCAGGATCCGTTCGGCCTTCTGCCGCTTGTAGGACGTATATCCGCCGCCGTAGGAAGAGAGCCGCCCGTTCTCGAGGTCGATGATCTCTTCCGCGACCGTGTCGAGGAAGCGCCGGTCGTGCGTGACAACGAGGTAGGCGCGCCGGGACCGCGCGAGATACTCCTCCAGAAACTCGACGGCGTTGAAGTCGAGGTGGTTGGTCGGTTCATCCAGCAGCAGCACGTCCGGATTCGAGAGAATCGCGCGCGCGAGCATGGCCCGATTTTTCTGACCGCCCGAGAGCTCCGCGACCGGCCGGTCGAAATCGGGCTTCTCGAACCCGAGCCCCGACAATGCCTTTTCGACTTCTGCGACCATGTCATACCCGCCCTCGTTCTCGAAGCGATGCGAGAGAGCGTCGTAGCGGTCGTGGATCGCGGGAGAATTGTCTCCGTCCGCCATCGCATGCTCGAGACGGCGCATTTCCGCCTCGATGCGGTGAAGGTCGGCGAACGCTCCGGCCGTAAAATCGTGCAGAGACTCCGAGAGATCCCCGGTGAGTGCCTGGTCTACGGTCTCGATGCGGAGGGCGTTTGCCCGGACGAAGTGTCCCGTGTCGGGCTCCTCCCGGCCGAGAGCAATCCGCAGCAGAGTAGTTTTCCCCGCGCCGTTGCGCCCCACGAGTCCGACCTTCTGGCCAGGGTTGTGCTGCCAGGTGACCTCCCGCAGCACCGCCTTCGGACCATAGGACTTGCCGACCTCGTCAAAACGATAGAGCACGGTCGGATTCTAAACGGTTGCGCCCGCCGTCGGGTACGACGCCGCGCAGCGGGCCTGCTCCGAGACGATCGCGCGCAGCCCCGCGGGGTCATCCGTGAGAATTCCATCGACGCCCATTCGCACCAGATCCCGAAGCCGCTTCGGATCACTGATCGTCCAGACGACGACGGATCCCACCTCTCCGCGCTCTCGGGCGGCAACGACTTCGGACACCTCCTCGCGAAACTCGTTCCAGAACCTCTGCCCCACGCCCATGCTGACGTGAAAAGTACCAATCTCGCGCACCGCGCTCAGGACACCCGGAAGCTCGAAATCCGCGTGGACGCGGATCTGCGAAGGAAGAGGCTCCTTCCGGCAGCGGGCGACGAGAGCCTCGAGGATCTCCCGGTGCGGGCTCAGGTAGTGGAAGATCAGGTCTCGGCGCGCGACTCCCCGCCTTGTTCGTTCCCGGACGATCTCCAGCAGCTCGATCGCGCGGTCGGCCTGGCGCGGCTCGAGTTTCACGTCCAGGAACACATGCTCGACGCGGTGCTCCCGATCGGCCCAGGCGAAAAGCTCCGCGAGCGTGATCGCCGGGATATCGGGCGGACCGTCGGACCCGATGAGATCCGCGAGCCCTCCGCGCCGCGCCGTATATCCGTAGTGGCGGTGGAACTCGGTGAACGTGAGCTCCGCCACGGCGCGCCGCCATCGCGAACCGAGCGTCGGAACGTCCGGCGTGCAGCACAGGTTTTCCCTCCCCGCCTGCCTGGCGAGAGCGACGTCGCTGCCCGGGTCCGCGTCATGCCACACGACGAAATGCCCATCCTGCGTGACGCAAATGTCCGCTTCGACGGCGTCCGCTCCCGCCTCCGCGGCCCGAGCAAACGACTCGATCGTGTTCTCCGCCGCCTCCCGAGCCGCGCCGCGATGGCCTACCACCCAGGGGGCGCGAAAGGGCGCGCACCGCGCAGTCCGCGGCGAGACGAGAGCGGCGAGCGCCCGGCCAATGCGGAGAAACACGCTGTGCCGGCCGATCATCGTCATCCCGTCACACGGGCGGATGGCCAGGGCAGGTCAAACCGGTCGAGCGCCTCGAAGCGGGCGCCCCCTTTGGGCATGCCCTTCATTTCGATCGTCAGCCCGTCGGGACCAACCGCCGCGACGAGATAGTGGAAGTCCCGGATCGCCGGCCCGTCGAACAGATCGTCCGCGTGGCGGCGGCGGGATCCGGCTGCGAGACGGGCGCGCGGGCCTCCGCCACCGCCGGCGACGAGGTAGGTCTTTCCGGAACGGGAGAAGCGCTCATAGCTGTGGACGTGACCCGAGAGCATGGCCACCGTCTTGACGGACGCCTCGAAAACCGGCACGAAGGCCTGCTGCACGTGCCTTTCGTCCGGCGTCACGGTGCTGTTGGTGTACGGCGGGTGATGAACGAGAACGATGACCCCTCGAATCGACGGGTCCGCGTCGGCGCGCGCGAGCGCCGCGGCGAACCAGCTCTTCTGCTCGGCCCAGGCCGCAGACGGCAGGAACCGCTCATTCGAGTCGAGGCCGATCACAGACAGAAGACCGTAGCGGGCTTCGTGCCAGTGCCGACCGGCCAGGGCCGGAAACCGAGCGAAGAAATGGGCGAGGGCGGGCCCGGGCGCGAGCCAGTACTCGTGATTCCCGAGGATCGGCACCACGGGAATGCGGGCGTCGCGCAGCGGAGCCGCGAGCCTGTCGAAGCGGGACCACTCCGAGGGCGAGGAGCCCCGGAAGACGAGATCCCCGAGCAGCGCGACGAAATCGGGCGATTCGTCCGCCATCGAACGGAGAAGGCGATCTCGTTCCGGGTCGTTCGACTCCCGCCAGACCTCCGCGCGGGAAGTCCGTTGCAGGTCGCCGACGGCCGCGAACCGCCCGGTCCGGAAAGCGATCTCTCCCTCGTGTGGCGCCGCCTCCAGCGGTTTTCGGCGCCGGAGGAATCGACGCGCCGTGCCGTTCCGCGGGTTGCGCTCCACTCCTCGATTCTAGGCTCGTGCGGCGGCGGACGGCAGAGTTCCGTGACTTCGGGGCGTGTGAGGTCAGAGCCTTTCTATGGCGAGAGTCGGCACCGGCGAAGGCTCGTCGCCGATCTCGAAGAGCGCGGCGAGCTCGCCTTCGATACCCGGCCGGGGGGCCGGCCGGTCGCCCAGGCACAGGATGGCCAGCGGCTCCCCCTTCTCGACGCGGTCCCCCACTGTCTTCTCCAGGAGGAAGCCCGCCGCGAAATCGATCTCGTCCTCGCGTTTGCGGCGCCCGCATCCGATGTCGATCGAGAGAAACCCCATACGTTCCGTCTGGATGGACCGGACGTAACCGGCGCGGGGAGCCGCGGCGGGGATTCGCTGGCGCGGCTGCGGCAGCCGCCCGAGGTCGTCGATCGCCTTCGGATCGCCCCCCTGGAACTGGACGAGCTGGCGGAATTTCTCGAGAGCCCGCCCGGACGAGAGCGCATCTTCGAGCCGCCGGCGGGCGTCGGCCTCGGAGAGCGAGGGCTCGGCGAAACGGAGCATGTCGGCGCCGAGCACGAGGCAGAGCTCTCGCACGGCAGCAGGCCCCTCGTTCCGAAGGACGTGGATCGATTCCTCGGCCTCGAGCGCATTGCCGACGGCCCTCCCGAGCGGCCGTGACATGTCGGTGATCCAGCCGCTCGCCTGGCGTCCGGCCGCCCGGGAAGTGTCGACGAGGGCCCGGCCGAGGGCGCGCGATTCCTCGACGGTCTTCAGAAACGCGCCGTTGCCCGTCTTGACGTCGAAGACGATCCCCGTCGTTCCCGACGCGAGCTTCTTCGAGAGAATTGACGCCACGATCAGCCCGAGGGATTCAACCGTTCCCGTGACATCCCGCAGGGCGTAAAGCTTGCGGTCGGCGGGAGCGATCGTGTCGGTCTGCGCGAAGAGCGCCGCGCCGACCTCCGTGAGCGCGCGCCGCACGCGAGGGAGGTCGAGATCGGTCCGGAATCCCGGGATCGAGGCGAGCTTGTCGAGCGTCCCGCCCGTGTGCCCCAGTCCCCGGCCGGACATCATGCCCACGCGCCCGCCGGCGGCGGCCACGAGCGGGGCGAGGACGAGCGTCGCCTTGTCGCCCACCCCACCCGTCGAGTGCTTGTCCACGACCGGCGCGAGGTCTGAGAGATCCCACGCGTCCCCGGAATCGCGCATCGCCTCCGTCAGCGCGGCCATCTCCGCCGTCGAGAGCCCTCGGATCACGGCCGCCATGAGAAACGCCGCCGCCTGGTAGTCCGGGACCTCGCCCGACACGACACCCGCGACGAGAAACGCGATCTCCTCGCGCGGCAGTTCCTTCCCGTCCCGCTTGGCGCGGAGAATCTCGTACACGGTTCTCACGGTTGCCCGCCTTTCGAGGGAGCGAGAGACGCATCGATCTTGCGGCGCCATTCGAGGGCTTTGCGCCGGATCGCCACGGGATCGAGCGTGGTGGGGCGGCGGGCATCGAGGAGACGGCGGCCGTCGACCCAGACGTCCGTTACGTCCGACGCCTTCAGGGAATAGACGATGGCCGAATAGGGGTCGCCAGGCGGCAGCGGAACGGCGTGTGCCGCCTGCGTGTCGATCGCGATCAGGTCTGCCTGCTTGCCGGACTCGAGCGACCCGATCCGGGACTCCAGTCCGAGGACTTTCGCTCCGCCGCGTGTCGCAGCGGCCACGAGATCGCGGGCAGGAAGGACCGTCGGATCCATCTTCGAGACCTTCGCGAGCTTCCCGGCGAAATCCATGGCCTCGAACATCGAGAGGTCGTTGTTCGATCCCGCCGTGCCGTCCGTTCCGAGGCCCCAGGTGAGGCCCGCTTTCTGCCAGCCGGAAACGTCCGCGATGCCGGAAGCGAGCTTCATATTGGACTCGGGGTTGTGGGAGAGCGACACGCCATACTCGCGCGCGAGCTTCATGTCGGCCTCGTCCATCCACACGCCGTGCGCGGCGACGATCGGTACGCGGGCTCCACCGGCGCCCGGATTGAAAAAACCAATGGACGCGAGGCGCAGGAAGGGGCTCTGTTGCCATGCCTTTCGCGCGTCCTCCTGCTCCTTTCGCGTCTCGGATACGTGGATCAGCAGCGGGATCCCCTCGGCGTGCGCAAAGTCGCGCGCGGCGATAAGTGTCTCGGCCGAGCAGGTGTAGGGAGAGTGAGGCGCCGCGGCAGGGGTGATCCGGGAGTGCCCCTTCCATTTCGCGACGAAGGCCTTCATGAGGGCGAGGGTCGCCGGGAGATCCCTGTGATCCGGCACGGGAAAGTCGATGAAAGTCTCCCCCATCACTCCGCGCAGCCCCGCCCGATCCACCGCCCGGGCGGCCTCGGACTCGAAGTAGTACATGTCGGCGAACGTCGTGGTGCCGCCCTCGATCATTTCGAGAGCGGCGAGAAGCGTCCCGTCGTACACGAATTCGGGCGACACGTTTCGAGCTTCGGCCGGAAAGATGTGCTCGGTCAGCCACTGATCGAGAGTCAGGTCGTCGGCGAGGCCGCGCAGGAGGGTCATCGCCGCGTGACCGTGGGTATTGACGAGGCCCGGGAGAACGAGCTTTCCCTCCGCGTGAAAGACGTTCCGCGACGAGTACCGCGCCTTGATCTCCCCCGATCGGCCCACCGCGACGATCTTTCCGCCCGCCACGGCGATCGCTCCGTCGTCGATCACCGTTCCGGCTGCGTCCATCGTCACGACCCGGCCCCCCACGAGAAGCAGGTCAACTCCTGTTCGGGCGGCCGCCGGTCCGGCAGGCTTCGGGCCTGAAGCAAGAGCGAAACCGGGCGGAGTCAGCACCGCGAGAAGGACGGCAATTTGCAGGATCATCCGCGGGTATCGACGTGCGTTGGAACGAGGAGTCTTGGGCATTACGACCTCAGAAATCGAACGGCTGCGGGAACAGCTCGGACAGCGCCGCTCGACTGCGCTTCCCGCCGGTCGTCGCCATGACGATAGGAACGTCGCCCGCGAACTCCCAGAGGATCTGGCGGCAGGCCCCGCACGGCGGAGTCGGCTCGTCCGCCCCGGTGACGACCGCGACTCCCCGGAAGGACCGTACCCCTTCGGAAAGAGCCTTCCAGATCGCCACGCGCTCGGCGCAGACCGTCAGCCCGTAACTGCTGTTCTCGACGTTGCATCCGCCCCAGATCTTGCCGTCGGCATCCTCGATTGCCGCTCCGACCGCGAAGCCGCTGCGTCCCGAAACGGCATGCGATCGCGCCTGCGTGGCAGCCTCGATCCATAGCGCCTCTCGCGCGCCGTCGATACCGGGGCGCCCGGTCATCGCTCGGACTTCTCTCCGAGCAGCGATGCGATCCGCGGAACGCACATTTTGAGAAGCCGCACGAACCGATCGCCGACCCGGCGGGTCGTCTCGAGCACTTCCTCGTGAATGAGTGGCTTCTTCAGGATGCCGGCCGCCATGTTCGTGATCGTGGAGATTCCCGCGACGCGAACTCCGGCGTGGCGCAGAGCGATCGCTTCGGGAACCGTCGACATCCCGACCGCGTCCGCACCGAGCTTCCGGAACGCGCGGATCTCCGCCGGGGTCTCGTACGACGGACCGGAATTGCCGAGGTAGACGCCCTCCCGGAGAGGAATGCGCGCGGCGCGCGCAGCCGCCTTGAGAACGCGGGCGAGGTCCGGGTCATACACATGGCTCATGTCCGGAAAACGCGGCCCGAGGGCGTCCTCATTCGGGCCGATCAGAGGGTGATCGCCGAACAGGTTGATGTGGTCGGTCAGGAGCATCAGGTCGCCCGGCCGGAACGTCAGTCGCACTCCGCCCGCGGCGTTTGTCAGGACGACCGCCCGGACCCCGAGCCGGGCGAGAACGCGTGACGGAAACACGACCTCGGCCATGGAGCGGCCTTCGTAGTAGTGAACGCGGCCGGACAGAACCGCGACGGACACGCCACCCACACGTCCGAGGACAAGCTCTCCCGCGTGCCCGACGACCCCGGTCGACACGGGAAAGCCGCGGATCTTCGCGTACGGGATCGCGATGCGATCGGACAAGTTCGCCGCGAACGCTCCCAGTCCCGATCCGAGCACGAGACCAACCAACGGTGTCGTGTCCGCACGCCGACGGATGCCGTCCGCCGCCGCGTCGAGCCTCTCGAGAAGCGGACTGGCGATCGTCACTTCAGACCCGGTCCCGCGATCTCGTAGATCAATCCGGCGATCGCTGCCGTCATGAAACTGACGAGAGAGCCGGCGAGAAGAGCACGGAATCCCAGGCGCGCGAGATCTCCCTTTCGGGACGGCGCGAGCCCCCCGATGCCGCCGATCTGGATTCCGATGGACGAAAAGTTCGCGAAACCGCACAGCGCGAACGTCGCGATGAGCTTCCCTTTCTCCGTCAGGTGGCCCGCCACGTCCTTCATCATCGAGAACGCGAAGAACTCGTTGATCACGGTCTTGTTAGCGATGAGATTGCCGACCGTCTCGATGTCCTGCCGGGGAGTCCCCAGGATGAGCGCGAGCGGCGCGAGGACCCATCCGAAGATCCGCTGGAGCGAGAACGCCGGATCGCCCCAGAAGTGGCCGATCCACCCGAGCAGGCCGTTCAGCATCGCGATGAGCGCCACGAACGCGATGAGCATCGCCGAGATATTGAGCGCGAGCGTCATGCCCTGGGAAGCCCCCGATGCCGCCGCGTCGATGAAGTTCGCGTTCGTCTTTTCGACACTCATGCGCACCGTGCCCATGGTCACCGGAGTCTCTGTCTCAGGCCAGAGCACCTTCGAGATCAGAAAGGTCCCGGGCGCGGCCATGACGGAAGCCGTGATCAGATACTTGAGAGGCGCTCCCATCGTCACGTAAGCGAGCATCACAGCGCCGGAGACGTGAGCCATGCCGCCCGTCATCATCGTGAGCAGTTCCGATGTCGTCATCGCAGGGATGTAGGGCGCAATCAGCACCGGCGCCTCCGTCTGGCCGATGAAGACGTTCGCCGCGACGCAGAGCGCCTCCGCTCCGGAAACCTTCATCGTCTTCTGCATCACCCAGGCCATGCCTTTGACGAAGACCTGGATGATGCCGAAGTAGTAGAGGAGGGAGAAAAGCGAGCAGATGAAGATGATGATCGGCAGGACCTTGAATGCGAAGAGAAACCCGCCGATCGGCAGGCCCAGCTTCTGCCCGATGGGATCCATCGGCCCCGCCAGCCAGCCGAAGAGGAATCCCGACCCCCGGTCCGCGTAGCCGATCGCGTACGAGACCTTGTTCGAAAACGCCTCGAGCGCGTCCTTCCCGCGATCCCAGTAGAGAACGAGAAAGGCGAACGTCAGCTGCAGGGCGAATGCCCAGCCCACGGTTCGCCATCGGATCGCGCGGCGGTTGTTCGAGAAGAGGAGAGCGATCCCGAACACGACCGCCATGCCGACAAGACCTATCCAACGCATCTGTTCCTCCTCGAACGCGAAGCGAGCGGTGCGAAGGGGTGCCGGATTGTCGAACTCAACGGGAACGCGGCGCGGATGTTAACAGGAGTCCGGTCGAAGGAAACCGGGAGAATCAGCCCGCGGATCGAGGGCCGGGATTCCTAGAATCCCGCCTTCCGCGCATCGAATTCCCGCCCGCGCCAGGAAACCGAGCGGCGAACGATCCGCTGGTAGAGGGACCGGAAGAGCAGCGCCGCCCAGACGGCCGTCATGACGGGGTGAAAGAGCGCGGGCCACAACCTCTCGGAGAGTCCGACAGCCAGAATTACTCTGGCCAGCAGCAGCAGTCCGACGGACACGGCGGCGTATAGGGCGGAAGCAGGTGGAACAGGTGCGCCAGCCAGGGCGGCGATGAGAACGGCAGCGGGAAGAATCCCGGCGACCGTCCACCACAGGGCGATCAGCAGAAACGCGGCTCCCGAGAGGCCTCCGAACGCATAGGCGACGTTCTTCGTGAATCCGTTCCAGACTTCCCGAAAACCGAAGTACATCCGAACCGCGACGAGATCGGAAGCGAGGACGACTCCGACCGGGCGACCGCTGCTCTTGACCAGGATAGCGAGGCGCACGTCGTCGATCACCGAGGAGCGAAGCGCCTCGTGTCCGCCCACGGCATCGTAGGCGGAACGCCGAACCAGGTTCCCCGCTCCCCCGCCGGCCGCCAGGCGGCGAGGCCATCGCGAGTTGGCGAGGAACGCCGGGCCGAAGAACACTGCGCAGAGAAGATTCGGCATGAGGACGTGCTCCCAGAACGTGCCCGACACCATGCGCGGCAGGAGAGCGAGAAACTCGAGTCTTCTGCGTTGGAGGCGGCCCATCGCCCGGGCGAGTGTCTCCGGCTCGTACAGCACGTCCGCGTCGACGAAGAGAAGGATTTCCCCGGAGGCGGCGCGGGCCCCCTGGGCGAGCGCATGAGGCTTCCCGAGCCAGCCGGGAGGCGGCTCGACTCCGGGAACCACGCGCAGCCGCGCGTCGGAGGAGAGGCGGGAGAGGATCGCGGGAGTTGCATCGGTCGATCGGTCATCGACCACGATCACCTCGAAGCGCGGATAACGCTGAGCGAGAAGCGAACGCAACCCCACCTCGATGCTCCGCTCCTCATCGCGCGCCGGTACGACGATCGAGACGAGCGAGGCATCTTCTTCGGATACGGGGCGATCGCCCGAGAGGTGCGGCAGCAGACCGAAATTGACGGCCGTCATGACGACGCAGAGGGCCGAATACACGGCGCAGCCGAGGAGGACGTCCGAAAGAATCACTCCGGTCCGCGTGTCAGTATCCCCAGGAGGCTTTCGCCCCTCGGGGAGGGCACGCCCAGCCACTCCCCGGCAGTCGCGGACAGGTCGCAGAATCCGGAGCGGGCTCCGAAATCGACGTCCTTACGCACGCCCGGGCCGGCCGCGAGCAACGGCACGTATTCGCGGGTGTGATCCGTCGACGCGTCGGTCGTCTCACATCCGTGGTCCGCCGTCAGGAGGAAAAGGTCGTCGGCGCCGAGCTCGCCGAGCATCGCCGGCAGGAGCGCGTCGAGGGATGCGAGATTCCGCGCGAACCCGCCAGGATCGTTGCGATGGCCATACTTGCTGTCGAAGTCAACGAGATTCGCGAAGATGCAGTCCGCGCGGCCGGAGCGCAGGGCCTCCGTCGTGACGCGCATTCCCTCCGCATCCGAGGCGGTATGAACGGAATCGGAAATCCCGCGGCCAGAAAAGATGTCGACGATCTTACCGACGCCGAAAACCGTGCGGCCGGATGCGACGACGCGGTCGAGCCATGTTTCGCCGGTCGGAGTGACCGTGAAGTCCCGGCGATTCGCCGTCCTGGCGAACGAGCCCATCCGGCCGAGGAACGGCCGCGCGATCACGCGGCCGACGTTGTGCTCCCCGGTCAGAAGCGTGCGAGCGAACCGGCACAGGTCCCACAGCTTTTCCGCGGGCCAGACGTCTTCGTGGCACGCGACCTGGAAGACGGAGTCTCCCGACGTGTAGAGAATGGGGCGGCCCGTCGCGAGATGCTCCTCGCCCAGCTCTTCGAGGATCTCCGTTCCCGACGCGGGACGATTCGCGAGGACTCTCCTGCCCGCGTATTCCTCGAATGGCCTCACGATTTCCTCGGGGAAGCCATGAGGATACAGCGGGAACGGGCGCTCCGTAACGAGCCCCATCATTTCCCAGTGGCCCGTCGTCGTGTCTTTGCCGGCCGAAATCTCCTCGAGCCTGCCGCGAGCGCCGGACGGAGATCCGAAACCCGCAAGAGCCAGGAGACCCAGCTTCTCGAGATTCGGAAGCGGAGTGGGGTGCACCTCGAGAACGTGGCGCAGCGTGTCACTCCCCGCGTCGCCGTAGGCGGCCGCATCCGGCGCCGCTCCGACACCCAGGCCGTCACAGACCACGATGACGACGCGGCGACCGGTCATCGCGCTCCCTGCTCAGGCTCGGCGCGGACGGGTATCGATCGCGGGGAGGTCAGAGCTTCTGGCGGGCGTCGGCGCGATACGGCGAATTCGGGTAATCGCTGACGAGACGCTGGTAGGTGGCGCGCGCATCCGCGGCGGCGCCGGATTTCTCGTAGATCTCGGCGAGCGCGAACATCAAGGCGTCTTTCGGCGCCGTGCTGTCCGCCGATTCGATCGCGCGTTTCAGCCGGTCGATCGCTTCCGTGGACTTTCCGCTCGAAGCGAGGAGGCGAGCCTCGTCGAGCTCGGCGGCTGCCGAAATTTCGGCCTTGCCGGAGCGAGCCGCCCGCGCGAGACGATCCGCGGAATCCGCCGCCTTCGGATCGCGGGCCGCGAGGATCACGCTGGCCGCCCGACCCGCGACGGTCCCCTTGCTCGAGGCCGCCTTCCGGAGGTGATCGTTCGCCTCGGCGTCCCGGAGCGCGGCTGTCGCAAATGTCCGGGGCGCGCCAGCGGCGCCCGCCTGGCCGGCGAGCGGGGCGTCCAGGGCGGCGAGGGCGACCGAGAGCTCCTTGCCGGCCTCGTTTTCCCGATAGCTTCGAAACGCGACGAAAGCCGCCGCGAGGACGACGATCCCTGCGAAAATGGCGATGCCTTCGGTTACGCCCCGACGGTGGTGCGACACGTAGTCCGCCGTCCCCCGCATTGTCTCGGCGAGGTCGTTGCGCTTCAAATCTTTACGATTGATCTTCGAGGTCATGAAATCTCCAGCCGGCGATTATGTCCGAGGCGGAGGGGAAGGTTCAAGGAGAGCTGCTCGGCCGGGGCGGGGAAAACGGGGGCGGAGGCGATTCGGGCTCAGTTCGCCCACTTCCAGGGGCCGGGGACGTAGTTGAACTCGCCCGCGTTGCCGCCCTCGGAGGTCGGCAGCCACTTGAGAAGCGAGCACTTGCCCGTCGAACCGAAGTCGTCGACGCTGATGCGGAAGGTGTTGCGATCGTTGACATCGTTCGTCGTGGGTTGGTCGGACATGTAAACTCCGCGAGCCCGTCCCCCGGCGTTGCAGTTGACGGAACCGTTGGTCACGTTCGCCGTGTAAGTCCCGGGCCGGGCGGGTGCCGCGGAACTCACCGAACCCGGCGGTAAAAGAGTCCCGTCCCCTCGGAAGACGATCATGTCGGCCAGGGCGGGATTGCCGTTGTACGTGTCGAACGCCACGGCCGTCGCGCTATCGACGGCGCTCCCGTTCGGAGCGAATCGGAAGTAGATGTACTTGGGCACCTGGTAATTGGCGAAAGCGATCTCTCCGGCGTCCTTCACATAGTTGTAGGGAAGGTTGTCCGGCCAGGCGAGGACCCGGTGGTTGGCGAGGTCGAACCACACGATCGTCTGCGTGTTGCGCTTCGCCGCCTGCATCCGCGCCGCCAGAACGATCGAGTAGACCTCCCGCACGGAGCTGCGCAGCCTCTCGCGCCTCAGGATCCTCTGGATGAACGGGGCGGCAAACCCCAGGACAATCGCGATGATCGCGATGATGATGAGGGTCTCCAGAATCGTGAAACCGGCGGACCGCCTGGCGTGCTTTCCCGCCATCCGATCGTTCCCGCCATCGCAGGAGGAAGCCGGTGGTGAAAACGGCGACGAGGCTTCGGGCAGACGCATCCGATATGACGCGTAGCGAATACCGTGCCTCGACCCGACTCTCCTTAACTCACTCATGGCTCATAGCTTACACCAATGGAGGGCGGACCGGACGGCCACGTCGTGTCAGTTCCCGTTCTCGCGGGTTCCAAAAAACGACAGGCCGGGGCCGGGAGGCGGACCCGGGACGCCGCGCATATACTCAAAATCGATGGACACGCAGCCGCCTCCGGGCGAGATCCGGATCACCGGAGAGCCCTCGTCTTCGGGCGATCGCTGCAAGTTCACGGTCGACCGGCCCGTGCTTCCCGGCGAGTCCGCGTTCTTCGAGCGTCCCATGCCGCCCGACGTTTCCGCCCTGGCGCAGGAGCTCCTGTCGATACCGGGAATCGACTCCGTCCTCCTCGCGGAGAACACGGTGACGGTTTCGGCGGCGCATTCGGTGGACTGGG
Source organism: Thermoanaerobaculia bacterium (assembly GCA_038239305.1). Taxonomy (GTDB): domain Bacteria; phylum Acidobacteriota; class Thermoanaerobaculia; order UBA5066; family Gp7-AA6; genus JALYUA01. The sequence continues at coordinate 20,468 of JBBSEW010000025.1, forward strand.
CCGCTCTCGGGCTCGGGAACCTGATCCGCAAACATCTTCGCAGCGGCTTTGCGCCCGTTTCCGCTCGCTACTTCGAGGACCTGCCCTCGGAGGGCGACCTCAAGTGGGCGATCTCGGACCTCTTTACCCGCGAGATCAACCCCGCCGTGGCGTCTCACGGAGGGTTCGTCGAGTTGATCGACGTCAAGCGCAACAACGTTTACCTTCGTCTCGGGGGAGGCTGCCAGGGCTGCGGCGCGGCGGACGTCACCCTCAAGCAGGGCATCGAAAAGGCGATTCGCGCTCTCGCGCCCCGCATCGGCGAGATCCTCGACACGACCGATCACGGCGCCGGTCGGAACCCGTACTACTCACCCGCGAAGTAGCGCGTCGACCGTCCGGCCGTCCGGCCGTCCGGCCGTCCGCTTTCTTCCCCGATTCGCTGCTCGATTTTCGGAACGCTCATCGGCTGCCCGACAAAGCGGACGGCTCGTGCCTCATGGCCTTTCTTCCCGGTGGACGATTTTCAGCTTCGCGTGGGCCTCGCGCAAGGCCGCTTCCGCATCTTCCGGGCTGCCCGCGCGGCTGAAGAGAAATCCGAGGTAGCGCGATCCTTCCGGAAGCGGGATCAGCTGCTGGCCCGGCCGCAGCGTGATGTCCGCCTCGACGATACCCGCCACCTGCCGCGCCTCCGCCAGTCCCTCGACGCGTTCGAGAAATCCCGGCGCGGGAATCGGAATCATCATCACGCCCGCGGCCAGACTCTCGCGCGCGGGCTCCGCCGGCATCCCGAGAGCGTGGCGGAGGATCAGCTCCTCGAGAGACATCCCCGTTCCGAATCGGAGCGTTCGGGAGCACAGACCTCCGATCGACCGCGCGGCAACCTCCAGCACAACGACCTGCTCGCCCTCCACCCGCAGTTCGGCGTGCACCGGGCCTTCGGTCAGCCCCAGAGCCCGCGCAGCGTCCGCTGCGACGGCCGCCACGACGGACTGGATATCGGTTCCGAGGCGCGAGGGGGTCACATAGATCGTTTCCTCGAAGAATGGGCCCTCGAGCGGATCCGGCTTGTCGAACAGCGCGAGCACGCGCAGGCGACCTCCCGTCAGGAGGCCTTCGAGCGCGACTTCGCGTCCCGGCACGTATGACTCGACCAGGATCTCGTCGGACGACTCCCCTCCCCGGCCCGCCACGTCCGGCTCGTCGAGGATGCGGCCGATGCGCTGCCACGCCGCCTCGAACTCTCCGGCGTCGTTCGCGCGGATGACTCCCCGGCTCGCCGCGAGAAAGGTGGGCTTCAGGACGCACGGATATCCGGCCTCGCGCGCGGCGTCCGAGGCTTCCGTGCGCGTCCGCGAATACACCCGATGCGGGGGCACGGGCACGCCCGCCGACGCGAGGAGGTTCCGCATCCGTCCCTTGTGACGCGCCGCTCTTGCCGCCGCCGTCGCCGCGCCGCTGTGCGTCAGGCCCAGCGCCTCGGCGATCGCGGCGGCCGCGACGGCCGTGTCGTCATCGACGCCGACGACGGCGGAAAACGGACGTTCCCGCGAGAGCTCGCCCGCGCGGCGCGCCGCCGCCCCGGGGTCGCGGAAATCCAGGGTCACGAGGGAGTCCGGGTTCAGCGCCTCGACCGCGCTCGGCTCATTCGTGCCGACGGTGACGTCCACTCCGAGGATTTCCCCCGCCGCGAGGAAATCTGCAGAACGGTACGAGGTCGTCGGCAGAAGAAGAAGAACTCGAAGCACCGCCCGAGGATACTCGCACGCCTCCCGCTCTCGGGGCGCGTGGGTCGGGTGAGGAGGTGTGCTCTTTTCCGATCCCGGGATCCTGCGATCCTCTGATTGCACCTGGCTGATCGGATCCCTCGATCACCCGATCATGACGGCTCGGAATGCTCTTCCGATTCTCCATTCATTCGATATTTCGATTGATCGCGAGATCATGAGATCGCGAGATCGCGAGATTCGACCTTCCACAAAGGGAGACGAGAGTCGCGGCTCTTCGAAAGGGCCACGTCGGAACGGAGAGTCGGGCTAGCGCGCCGCTTCGTCGAAGTAGCCGTGGAGCTCGCGCAGGGCCTGGCGGTTGACGTGCTGGTGGCGGATGGATTCCTGCAGGAGGGCGAACGCCGCCATCCCCTCGGGGATCATCTGGAGCTCGTCCAGGACGGGCAGCGCGGCCAGAACGGATTGGAGTGCGCTCGACTCGTCTCCCGTTTCTATCTGCAGGTCCGCGACGACGAGGTTCAAAGCGGCGACGTCGGCGCGCATGCCGATTTCGGCGAACCCCCGCTGGGCGACCCGGTACGCCTGGATGGCGGCGTCGATCTGGCCAAGCTTGCGCAGGAGATTGGCGAGGCCCCACCGTACTTTTGCGAGAGCGAAGCGGTCGTTCAGGCGCTCGAGGACCAGGACGGCGGCCTGAGAGCAGCGAATCGCGTTTTCGGGATCGCCCATCAGGCCGTACACGTGTGTGAGATTTCCGTACGCCTCGGCGACGAGCCGCTCGGACCCCGCGGCGCGCGCCAGCTCGACGATGTGGGTGAACTCGGCGACGGACTCCTCGAGCCGATCGCTCTCCATGAGCGCGAGCCCCTCGAGGAATCGCGCCTTGATCTCGTCTTCGCGCATTCCCAGCCTGGCGAATCCGCGAACGAGTGACGGAGCGAGCTCGAGGACCGCGTCGAGCTGACGCTCCTCCATGCGGAGCGCGAGGCGCTGATACGCGAGGCGCGAGAGATCCGCGACGGCATTGACTGTGTGGCGATATCCGGACTCGGCTCGATCGAACCAGAGCTTCGCTTCCTCTCGCAGGGAAAGCTGCCGGCACGCGATACCGGCCGAGAGGGCGAATTCGCCGAGGAAATACTCGTGCTCGTCGAACAGGCCGACCCGCCCGGTCATCTCCTGAAGGGAGGTGTAGAAGAACGACGCTTCGTCGTGGCCGCGGGCCGCATCGGTATGCAGAAGCGCACGAACGAGGGCGGACACCTGCAGGAGGACTTCCGGTTCTTCGAGCGAGAGCTCGGCGGCACGGCCGGCGCGTTCGCCAATTGCGATCGCGAGAGCGCGTCGAGCAGCCGCAGCGCCGTCGTCCGGAGACGCGGCGATCCGGGGAAACGGGATTAAACGACCAACCATCGAGTGCACTGCCCTTCCACTCGAACGCGCGCGCTCAAGTCCTCAGCGTTAAGGATACATGAGCGCGGGGCCTTTCGTTCCGGGAACGCTTCAGATAGGGATGATTCCGCCGACCTTGATGACGAACCGCGTGTTCTTCTTCTCCCGGTTCCAGGTCGGACGGGGCGAATCGGTACCCGGGGTCGTTTCGGCGGGGGCTTCGGGGGTGCGCGAGGGGACAGGGTTGGACGACATAGGACGACTCCTCTTTCTTTCGCGAAAAAGCCCGAAATCGGGCGAACTCGAATCGGGGGTATTTGACCACATCCGGCAGGCGGCGTTCTATTCCGTACCCCTGATATTCCATCCGTCGCAGCCGGATGAACAGACTCTTACGCCCCGTTGACGCCTTCCGGCGAATCGGACAGTGTCTGCTGTCCCGGTGGTTCCGACCTCGCCTCGAAGAGCGATTGGCAGAGCCGAGACGGACGATCGCGCGTTTCGCCTAGAATCCCCCGCTCGGCCCGTCCTTTGTTTTCAGAGAGGAGCTTCGATGTCGCGACCGTGCGCCCTATTTCTCATCCTCCTTCCGCTGGTGGCTCTCGCCGCCGCCCCGGCAAAAAAGGCCGCCGCCACCTCCCGGACTGCCACCCGACCGGCCTCCGACGACGTCCTGCCCCTGAAGCCCGTCGAGAAGACGCTCGCGAACGGCCTGCGCGTGATCGTCGTTCCGACGGGTTTCCCGAACATCGTCTCGCTCCAGATTCCCATGCAGACGGGATCCCGGAACGAGATCGAGCCCGGCAAGTCGGGGTTTGCGCACTTCTTCGAGCACATGATGTTCCGCGGCACGAAGGCCTACCCCGCCGAAAAGTACCAGGGCATCCTCACCCAGGTGGGGGCGCGGCAGAACGCGTACACGACCGACGACTACACCAACTACTACACGACATTCTCGAAAGAGGATCTCGAGCTGATGCTCCAGGTCGAGGCGGACCGTTTCCAGAACCTCGACTACTCGGTGGAGGGTTTCAAGACGGAATCGCGCGCCATCCTCGGCGAGTACAACAAGAACAGCGCGAATCCGTTCTCGAAGATGGAGGAAGTCCAGCGGAACAGTGCCTTCACAACGCACACCTACAAGCACACGACGATGGGTTTCATCAAGGACGTCGAGGACATGCCGAACCAGTTCGACTACTCCAAGACGTTCTTTCGCCGCTGGTACCGGCCCGCGTACGCCACGGTCATCGTCGCCGGGGATGTGAACCCGCCCGAGGTGATCCGCCTCGTCGAGAAGTACTGGGGCGGATGGAAGGGCGCTCGGAACGACGTGCAGATTCCGGCGGAGCCCCCGTCGAAAGGTCCCGTTTATGCGCACGTTCCCTGGTCGAGCCCGACCCTGCCCATCGTGTGGGTGGGATTTCACGGGCCGGCGTTTTCCGTCACGGATCCCGACTTAGCGGCGATCCACATGCTCTTCGACCTCGATTTCGGTCCCACTTCGGAGCTCTACAAGAGCCTCGTGCAGCAGCAGCAGATCGTGGATCAGCTCTTCGACTCGAAGCCGTCCAACGTCGACCCGGAGATTCCCTTGATTTCCGCTCGTGTGAAAAAGCCGGAGGACACGGTCGCCGTGCGCGACGCGATTCTCCGGACGATGCAGAAGGCAAAGACCGATCTCGTCTCCACGGACCAGCTGAAGGAGGCGAAGTCGAACGTGCGGTACTCGTTCGCCCGGACCCTTGACAACACGGACACGATCGCCGCGATCCTGGCCCGGTTCGTCCGGTACGACCGGTCCTTCGGGACCCTCAACGCGTTCTATCGGCGCCTGGGGTCGCTCACGCCGGAGGACCTGCGAAACGCCGCGAAGAAGTACTTCACCGACGACCGGCTCGTGATCACGACGCTGTCCAAGGATTCCCTTCCCGCGGCGATCGCGCAGATTCCGTCGCTCGCGAGCCTCGCACCCGCCGGGACGAGCACCACGGCGGCACTGCCGATCGTGATCCAGAGAACCGCCCTTCCGCAACTGATGGTCAAGATCCAGTTCCAGTCCGGATCCGCTCGGGACCCGAAGGGCAAGGAAGGCCTCGCCGAGCTCGCCTCGTCGATGGTCGCCGACGCCGGTTCGAAGGCAATGCGGATCGACGAGATCCATAAAGCCTTCTACCCGATCGCGGGCTCGATCGCGGCCCTGACCGGCAAGGAAACGACGACCTTCACGCTGCGCATTCACCGCGACAACTGGAAGGCATTCTTCGACATTGCGCTTCCCATGCTCCTCGAGCCGGGGTTGCGCGACGAGGACTTTCAGCGCGTGCGCGATGAACAGGCAAATTCCCTGAAGCAGGACCTTCGTTCGGACAACGAAGAAGAGCTCGCCAAGGAAGAGCTGCAATCGATCCTCTATGCGGGAACTCCCTACGGCCACCCCGGAGGCGGAACGGTGGCCGGGATCGCGGCGATTACACCGGACGACGTGCGGGAGTACTGGAAGCGGAACTACACGCGCGCCAACGTGACGATCGGAATCAACGGCGACGCGCCGGAAGAGCTGATCGCCCGCCTGCAGCGCGAGCTCGGCCGGCTTCCCGCCGGCGAGAGCCTGACCAGGCTCGAGGTCCAGGGCCGGACGCCGTCCGGTTTGTCGGTCGAGATCATCGAGAAGGACACCCGCGCCACCGCCATTTCGTTCGGCCATCCGATCGAAGTCACGCGGTCGCATCCCGACTTCGTCGCCCTGTCCGTGGCCCGGGCATGGCTCGGGGAGCACCGCGCCTCCACCTCTCACCTCTACCAGCGCATCCGCGAAGCCCGTGGCATGAACTACGGCGACTACGCCTACATCGAGGCCTTCCCGGGCGGAATGTTCTCCATGCTGCCGAACCCGAACGTCGCGCGGCGTGCCCAGCTGTTCGAGGTCTGGATCCGGCCCGTGGTGCCGGTGAACGCCCAGATGGCCCTGCGGCTCGCTCTCCACGAGGTGCAAAAGCTCTCGGACGAAGGCATGTCGAAAGAGGACTTCGAAAAGACGCGCGCTTATCTCCGCAAGAACGTCTTCGTCATGACGGCGACCCAGAACCAGCAGCTCGGCTACGCGCTCGACTCCCAGTTCTACGGCACCGGGGATTTTGCGACGACCATGCGCGAGAAACTCTCGGTGCTCACGCTCGAAGATGTGAATCGCGCGATTCGAAAACACCTCGGCTGGAAGGACAACCAGGTTGTCATCGTCACCAGGGATGCCCGAGGCCTGCGCGATCAGCTCCTCGCCGACGCGTTCTCCCCGATTCACTACGATTCCGACAAGCCCCGGGAGCTCCTCGACGAGGACAAGCTGGTCGGCGCGCGGAAGCTCGGCCTGAAGCCCGAGAACGTCCGCATCGTTCCGGTGGACGAGGTATTCGCACGCTGACCGCCCCTTCGAAAGTCGCATGCGCGAAGCAGCCTTGCCCGTATACGCAATCCCGACTCGGGCTCACGACGGTGGGCCCGGGAGCGGGCCGCTGACGGCCTGAACCGCTTGTCTGCCTCCCGCCCCCGCGTCGTGATCGTCGGTGCCGGTTTCGGCGGCCTGACCGCCGCGCGGACGCTCCGCGGCTCGGACCTGACCGTGACGGTCGTCGACCGGCGCAACCACCATCTCTTTCAGCCGCTGCTGTACCAGGTCGCGGCGGCCGAGCTTTCGCCGGGAGACATCGCGTATCCGATCCGTTCGATCCTCGCCTCTCAGCGGAACACGACCGTTCTCCTTGCCGAAGCCCTGTCCATCGACCTCGCGAAACGGGAGCTCATGATGGCGGGGGGTTCCGTCCCGTACGACCATCTGATCGTCGCAACCGGCGCGACGCACTCCTACTTCGGGCATGACGACTGGGAACCGTTCGCTCCCGGCCTCAAGAGTCTCGAAGACGCGCTCGAGATCCGCCGCCGGCTCCTTCTCGCCTTCGAGCGCGCCGAGCGCGAGACGGATCCGCAAAAGAAGAAGACCTTCCTGACCTTCGTGGTCGTCGGCGCCGGCCCGACCGGAGTGGAGCTCTCCGGGGCGATCGCGGAGATCGCGCGCGAATCGCTCGTCGAGGACTTTCGCTCGATCGACCCGCGAGACGCGAGGATCGTCCTCATCGAGGCGGGTCCGCGTGTCCTCGCCCAGTACGGGGCTGACTCTTCCCGCCGCGCGGAAGAGACCCTGCGCCGGAAGGGCGTCGAGGTGCGGACCGGGCACGCCGTTCGTTCGATCGACGCGGGGGGAGTGAACATCGACGGCGAGCGGATCGACGCGGGAACGGTGCTCTGGGCCGCGGGCGTCGCCGCCTCTCCCCTGGCGAGATCTCTCGGGGCGCCCCTCGATCGCGTGGGACGCGTTCTCGTCCTTCCCGACCTGACGGTGCCCGGTCATCCGGAGATCCACGTCATCGGCGACCTCGCGAGTCTCACCCAGGACGGAAAGCCTCTTCCGGGGACTTCCCCGGTCGCGATCCAGCAGGGGCGGTATGTCGCCCGGAACATCCTTCGCACGCCCGCGGGAAAGCCGACGAAGCCATTCCATTTCCTGGACAAGGGGAACATGGCCGTCATCGGCCGCGCGGCGGCGGTCGCGGAAATCGCGGGCGTCCATCTCTCCGGGTTTCTCGCCTGGATCGCCTGGTGCTTCGTCCACATCTTCTTCCTGGTCGGGTTTCGCAACCGGTTCGTCGTGATGTTCGAGTGGGCTTGGGATTACGCCACGCGCAAGCGCGGCGCCCGCCTCATCACGGGGAGGATCGACGATTCGGGCGGAACATCCCGACCCCCCGAGCGATGACGCCGACCTACCGGGAACCTTCCTGCGCCTGCGGTGTCCCGGGATGCAGGAGGCCGAACCGATGACCCTGCGACCGCGATCTCTTGCCCTGGCAGCCTGTCTCTGCTGGACCCTGTCCGGAGCCGCCGCACCCCTGTGGGCGGCCGGCCGCTCACCCTATTCCCTGACCGTCCTCGTCAACGGGGTCGCGGCGCCGGAATACTCGTCCCGGGGTCGGGTCTACATCGAGGCCCTGAAGGGCCGGAACTTCTCCCTCCTCCTGGAAAACGGAACCTCCGAGCACGTCGCCGTAGCGCTGTCCGTCGATGGCCGCAACGTCATCGACGCAAAGCACACCTCAGCCGGCGAGGCGTCCAAGTGGATCCTCGGGCCGGGGCAGACGGCGGAGATCCCGGGATGGCAAATCTCCGGCTCCGTCGCCCGCCAGTTTTACTTCACGGAGACGCAGCGCTCGTACGCCCGCTGGCTCGGAGACACGTCGAACGCGGGAACCATCGAGGCGGTGTTCTACCGGGAGCGCCGGCCCGTCGTCGCCGCGGCGCCTCCCTATCCGCCGGCGACGCGGCAGCGCCCGCGCCGGGAGAGCGGCGCCGACGATCGCCCGTCACCGGAGATGCAGGCGCCTCCGGAAGCCGCGGCGGATGCGGGCTCTGTGCAGGGAGGAATAGAGAGCGGCGCTTCCGGCTCGAGCTCCGAGCAGGTTGTGGTGAGCGGTGAAGCCCCCGTGATCGATTCCCGACGGGCTCAGGCGCCGGAAGCCCGGAGCGACAAGGACGCCCGCGGGAACGCCCTGTCCTCTCCCTCGGCGAAGGCGAAAGCACAGGAGACCGACTCGTTCGCTGCAACCGGAATCGGCGCGCGCACGAGCTTCGGCGTCCAGTGGGTCCGTTTCGACGAAGATCCCAGTCCCGCCGCGCGCGTGGCGCTGCGGTATGAGTTCCGTGCCGAGCTCGTTCGGCTCGGAGTGTTGCGTTCACGTGCGGAGGATGACCTGTATGCCCGAGATCGGGGACGCGGTTTCGAGCGGGAGTACGCTCCCGACCCGTACCGCGACCGCTGAGAGCCTTCCGGACCTCCCGGACGAGCGCCTGATCCTCCTCGCCCAGGCGGGCGAGGAGGCGGCGTTCTCGGAGTTCGTACGGCGCCACACGGCGACGGTGCACCGCTGGATGGCGCGGTCCGTCGGCGAACAGGAGGCCGACGACATGACGCAGGAGGTTCTCCTCAAGGCTTACCGCGGCCTCGCGAAGTTTCGGGGTGACGCCCCGCCGCGCGCCTGGCTTGCGTCGATCGCCGACAACGCCGTGAAGAACCGGTATCGCGCTCGAAGCCGGTTCCGGCGCATCTTCTCGGGAAGCCCGGACGACGATCAGGCTCCCGAGCCTCCGGGCCGGAGCGCGGGGCCGGAGGATGATGCCCGCGTCAGCGAAAACAAGACGTTCGTCACGGAGGCCCTCGCCCGGCTCGCCGTGGAGTTCCGGATGCCCGTGGTCCTGAGGGATCTCGAGGAATGGAGCTACGAAGAAATCGCCGTGTCCCTCGAACTTCCCGTGGGCACCGTCAAATCGAGGATCGCCCGGGGTCGAGCACAGCTCAAGACGCTGCTCGCGCCCCGGCTCGCTCCGGGGATGAATTTCAAATGACTGCCAATTCCCATCCGGCCCGGTCGCCCGAGTTTCTGTCGCGCCTCCACGATGGCGAGCTTTCGCCCGCCGAGCGGGCACACTTCGAATCTCACCGCGCGCACTGTTCCGAGTGCCGGAGCTCGGCCGCCGAATTCGAAGCGGCGCTTCGGCTGTACCGATCGAGCGTTCCGGCGCCCGCGTCGCCCGACCTCGCGTCCCGAATCCTCCGCAAGCTCCAGGCGAACCCCACGCGTCGGCAGCGATTCGGTCCGACGTTCGGAGTCGACCTGAGGTGGGCCGGCGCGTTCGCGGTCGCGGTCATCGCCGCGATCGTGGGCTCCTCGATCGCCACCCAGAACGAGGTGCGGCAGCGGGAAGCCTCGCGGATGGCGTCCGTTCCGGTCACGCTCGAGCGCGGGCCGGCGGATGCCCCAACGGCTTCCGGAGCCATTGCTCCTCAGGCGGGGGTTTCCGGCGGCAACGCGCCCGTCTACCCTCCCGCGTCTCTCCGCGCCCCCGAGGAGAAGGAGACCGACAAACGCAAAGAGCGCGCCAAGGAAAAGGGTGAGGTGCCTGGGGCATCGCCTCCTGTCCTGTCCGGCCGTGCCGATCGGCAGAAGGCGAATGCCTCCGAGAATCAATTGAAAGACGAGACGGCGGCGAACGCCGCAACGGTTGCCGAGCCCGCCGCGATTCCGGCGCCTTCTCAGGCGCAAGCTCAGGCGCAAGCGCAAGCGCAGGCGAAGTCGAAGGGGCAGGTCGCTTCCCCGTCGACCACGGAGACGCGGACCGTGCGCCTGGAGGCCGCCGCACCGGAGCGCCGTCCGGACAGCTTCGCGGCGCAGCAGGCCGCCGCTCGCGATCTCGACCGTTCGGGAGGGGAAGGCGCGGCGGCGGCCGACCAGTTGCGCCCGGCCGCGCCGGCCGTTCGAATCGTCGTTTCGCCGCTCGACGGCATCTCGTACACGCCCGAGCTCGTCGTCGACTCGAGCGCCGACCTGCCGTCGAGCCTTCGCGGGCAGAAGTTCGTCGTCGTCGTGGATGCCGCGGGCCGCGTCCTGGACGTCGGGCCGTGGCGAAAGGCCGCCCCTTCCTCCACGACATCTCCCGCCGCCCCGAAACCGCAGAAGTCTGCGGGGCAGGCACAGGAACAAGCCCCGGCACAGTCTCGAGCCCCGGCGCCGGGACTGGCGGGAGCGAAAGACGCGGAATCCCCGACCTCATCCCTGCGCGCTCTACGGTTCCAGCCGGGAGACGCGCCGCGCCGGCTTCTCATCCAGATCGAGTGAGCGCCGTATAATTCGCCCCCGGCATGCGACGCGTCGACGAGCTCCTGTCGGACTACGGCTCGTATCATCGGACCCGGGGAAACCTCGCCTGCCACGCGCTCGGCATTCCGCTCATCGTCTTCGGAATTCTCTGTTTCCTCCGGCTCGTCACGATCCCCATTCCGATACCGGTCGTCGGAACGGCATCGGCGGCAGAACCGGTCATCCTCTTCGCGGTTGCCTTCTACGCGATCCTCGATCCCCTCCTCGCACTCGCGATCCTGTTGCCCCTGGCGCTGCTCGATCTCGCGGCATACATCGTCGGTGACTGGCGCGTCGGGCTCGCCGCGTTCGCCGTCGGATGGGTTTTCCAGGGCATCGGTCACGCACGCTACGAAAAGAAGGCTCCCGCATTCCTGCGGAACCTCGTCCATCTCCTCATCGGGCCGCTCTTTCTGGTCAACGAAGTGCTTCGGATCCGTCCCCTCGCGCCGCACCCCGCGGGAAAGTGACCGCGTGACGCCTCGTCCGGCAGGGAGATCGGGTAGGGTCTGGCTTCCGGGAAAACGGCGACGCGGGCGCAAGCGGAAGGCGCGATGATCCCGATCCGCGACTCGATCACCGCCCGTCACGTTCCGATCGCCACGTGGACACTCATCGCTCTCAATCTGTTCTTCTTCTTCCGTGAGCTTTCTCTTCCCGGACAGGCCTTCGAGCAGATGATTTATCTCTTCGGAATCGTGCCCGCCCGTTACACGCATCCGGGCTGGGCGGCGGCCGCGGGATACCCGCAGAGCTTCCTCCCGTTTCTCACGATGATGTTCCTGCACGAAGGCTGGCTCCACGTGCTCGGCAACATGTGGGTTCTCTGGATCTTCGGCGACAACGTGGAGGACCGGATGGGCCCGGTGCGGTTCGTCCTTTTCTATGTCCTGTGCGGTCTCGCTGCGGGCGTGATCCACGTCGTCACGAATTCCGGATCCCGGATCCCGGCCATCGGGGCGTCCGGAGCGATCGCGGGCGTGATGGCCGCCTACTTCGTCCTGTATCCGAGGGCCCGCATCCTGACGATGTTTCCGATCGTGTTCTGGCCCGTGTTCTTCCACGTTCCGGCGTGGGTCTATCTGGGGTTCTGGTTCCTCGTGCAGTTCTTCAGCGGGACGGCGGCTATCGGGAGCCGGAGCCCGGCCTCGGGGATCGCCTGGTGGGCCCACATCGGAGGATTCGCCACGGGAATCCTGATTTTCTGGCTCTTCCTCCGGCCGGCACGAGCACCGCTTCCCCGGGCGGCCGCGTGAACGGGACGACGATGCGCCACGTGTCGCTCCGCGCGCGCATGCTCGGCTCGGCTCTCGCCGTCGGCATACCCGTATGGCTCAGCGCTCCAGCCGCGGTCTTCGCGAGCGGCCCTCCGGTCCCGCCGACACTCGTGTGGGGAGGCGACGCGGAGGGCGGCGCGCCGTTTGTCGAGGCGGATCCCGCGGATCCCTTCGTCGTGCGCGGCATGGACGTCGAGATCGCTGAGCTGATCGCGCGCGGCCTCGGTCGGCGGGCGCGGTTCGTCCAGGTCGCCTTCACGTCGATCGACGCCTCCGTCGAGCGCGGCGATTTCACGATCGGCCTGTCGGGGGTCGAAGACACTCCCGCCCGACGCGCTTCCCACGCCGTGACGGTCCCCTACATGGAGTTCCGCGAAGTCCTCGCGGTTCGCGGCCGGGACATCGGACGGTTTCGCTCCCTCCCCGACCTCCGCGGCCGGCGCGTCGGTACCCTCGGAGGGACGATCGCGTACGACCTCCTCACGGCGTCTCGCGGCGCCGCCGGCTACGAGGTCGTCAGCTACGACGACGATGTGCACCCGTACGACGATCTCGCCCAGGGCCGCCTCGACGCCGTGCTGCTCGACCACATCATCGCCGAGCGGGCGCTGCGCCACGTGCCCGGTCTCGTCATCCAGCCGCAGCCTGTCTCGACGGGCCGTTACGTCGCCGTCTTCGCTCTGCGAGACGCCGCCCTGCGCGATCGCGTCGACGAGCTGCTGCGGACCGCGATGCGCGAAGGGACTCTGGAGGCCATCCTCCGCCGGTGGAAGGTCTGGGACGACGGGCAACCGAAGCTCTACGCGAGTCTCCTCGCGCCCGCCCTCGGAGCCGGGGCCGGAACGGCCAACCCGTCCGGAGTCGGAGCAGGCGGAGGCGCAACGGGAAGCGGCCCGATCTCGCTGCGCGCGGGCCTGGCCCGCTCCATCGCCTACTTTCCCGCGCTCTTCCGGGCCTCGCTCGTCACCCTCGCGCTGTCGTGCCTGGCGATGGCGCTGGCCGTCGCGGCAGGCGTGCTGCTCGCGAGCGGACGGATCTACGGAGGTCCGGCCATCCGCGGACTCTTCACGGTTTACGTCGAGGTCGTGCGCGGAACTCCCGTCCTCCTGCAACTGTTCGTCCTGTACTACGGACTCTCCTCCGTCGTCCGTCTTCCCGCGTTTGTGGCCGCTCTGCTCGGCCTCGGGCTGAACTACGCTGCGTACGAGAGCGAGATTTATCGCGGAGCTCTCCAGGCGGTTCCGCGGACGCAGCTCGAGGCCGCCCGAACACTCGGGCTCTCCGAGTGGCTGATTCTGCGCCTGGTGCGCGGACCGCAGGCTTTCCGCATCGCGCTCGCTCCCATGACCAACGACTTCGTCGCCCTCCTCAAGGACTCGTCGCTCGTCTCCGTCATCACCGTGGTTGAGCTCACCAAGCAGACATCCATCTTCGCGGCGAACATCGGAAGCTGGGTCGTTCCCGGAGCTCTCTGCGCGGCGATCTACCTCGCGATGTCACTTCCCCTGTCACGGCTTGCTCGCTCCCTGGAAGCGCGATGGAGCGTGACGCCGTGACGGGAACCGCGGCCGCACTCCTGCGGGTCGAGAAGCTCGCCCTGTCCCGGGGAACCCGTTCCGTCCTCGGCGGCGTGGACCTCACCGTCTCGCGGGGGGAGATCGTGGTCCTCATGGGGTTGTCCGGCTCCGGAAAAACCACGATCCTCCGGGCGGTCGTCGCGCTGGAGAGTTTTGACGGAGGCTCCATCGAGGTCGACGGATTTCGCCTCTCCCCCGGGCCCGTTCCGGCCGAGTCGCGCCTCAAGCCTCTGCGGCAGCGTGCCGGCATGGTTTTTCAGCAGCACGCGCTCTTCGAGCACCTGACCGCGCTCGCCAACACGACGCTCGCACCCGTCTATGCGCATTCGCGATCCGCCGCGGCGGCCCGCGCCCGCGGACAGGAGCTCTTAGACGCCCTCGGCGTGGGAGGCCGGGCCTCCGCCTACCCGCGGGAGCTCTCGGGAGGGGAAGCGCAGAGGGTCGCCATCGCGCGCGCTCTCGCCGTCGATCCTCCCCTCCTCCTGCTCGACGAGCCCACGGCCTCGCTTGACCCCGCGCGTCGTGGCTCCCTCGGAGACGCGCTCCGCGCCCTCGCCGTCGAAGGCCGGGCGCTCCTCGTCACGACACACGACGCCGAGTTTGCCCAGGCGTTCGGGGACCGGGTCGTGATCCTGTCGGACGGCCAGGTCGCCGAGGAGGGCAAGGCCGTCGACGTGCTCACCCACCCGACCCACCCGGCGACGCGCGCGTTGCTCCAGGCTCCGAAGCCGCCGGCCCGCTGACTCGCGTCAGCAGAACGTGGTCATCACCGCGTCGGGATGGTTCAGGCGGTAGCCCTCGCCGGCAGGATCCGGATCGATCTCGAGGATCGCGCCGCTCAGACGGTGAAACGCGAAGTCGTCCATCACGACAGGGATTCCCGCGGCGACGAATCGGTGCCCCTCGTCGGGATCGTTCTCTTCGACCGAGATCCGAAACCCGTTGCCTCCGCATCCGAGGAGGTGGCGAACGGACAGGAATGCCCGCGAGAAATCGGCCTCCCCGCGAAGGCGCTCGGCGGCCTCGGGCGTAATCGTCAGCGGGACGGCGCTCAGGGGGATTCCGGGGTCCGGCATACGATCCCGATTCTATGGCCTCCCGCCGGCTACCCTCACCTTCTCGACCCGCCGTCGCGGTCACGATCGCGGCGTCGGATTCCGGCGGCGGCGCGGGCATCCAGGCGGACCTCGCGACGTTCACGGCGCACGGTGTGTTCGGAGCTACCGTCCTCACGGCGGCAACCGCCCAGAACACGCGGGGCATCCGCGGAACCGAGCCGATCTCCCCCGGATTCGTCCGCCTGCAGATGGACGCGGTTTTTCCGGACCTGCGGCCCGCGGCGGTAAAGATCGGAATGCTCGTCGATGCGGCACACGTACGCGAAGTCGCTCTCGGTCTCGCGCGGCACTCGGCCCGGCGGGTCGTGCTCGACCCGGTGCTCTCTGCCAAGGACGGCACCTCGCTGCTGGCACGCACGGCCCTTTCGGTTCTCCGGAGGAAACTGATCTCCCGCTGCGACCTGGTGACCCCGAATCTTCCGGAAGCCGCCGTCCTGGCCGGGATTCCCCTCCTCGAGATCTCCGATCGTCGCCGCGCCGCCGGGATTCTGGCCGACCTCGGCGCCCGAGCGGTCCTGATCAAGGGCGGGCACGCGCACGGGGCCGTCGTGGAGGATCTCCTCTTCGACGGGAGGCGATTCCGCACGTTCTCGCATCCGCGGATCGCGACGCGGGCAACGCACGGAACCGGATGCATTCTCTCGGCGGCGATCGCGGCGCGCCTCGCTCTCGGGGCCTCGCTCCCGGACGCCGTGGGCGGAGCGATCGGCTATCTCGAAGAGGGATTGCGGGCCGGCATGTTCCCCGGCCGGGGATGGGGAACTCCGGGGCGATTTGCTCCCGCCTCGCTTACTCCCAGTAAGGAAACGGGTAAGCGAGCGCCCGGTAGGCGGATTCCGCGACGGCGCTGACGTCCTCGTCCCGATTCCGATCCATGTCCTTCAGGTTTCCGACGATCCGGTGCCGGGCACCGCGGATGAAGAGCTTCGCGAGACGGATCTCGTCGGCTGCCTTTCCGGCGCCGCGGCGGGAGATGGCCGACGTTGCGCGCGAGAGAACCGCGAGCGACGCGTAGAGGTCGATCGCGACGTTGGCGAGGCGTTCCTGGTGGTACTGTTTCGCGAGCACGTTCTTGCCGTATTTTCGGAGGATCGTCTCGACGGCGCCGCCGGCCGCGAGGGCGTACTTCGCGAGAGTCTCCCCTTCCGCGGCGAGCTCGGGCGCCACGCGGGAGAGCTTACCCGCGGGGAGGGAGCGCTTCACGCGCCGGACGGCGTAGTCCGTCAGGATTCCAAACGAGGAAAGCGGCGCCTTCAGAGCCCGGCCCACCTCCTGCAATCCCTCCCCGATGTCTTTCATCCCCGACAGCGAAACGAGCACCCTCAGGATCTCGTTCGTCCCCTCGAAGATCATGTTCACGCGGGAATCCCGGAGCGCCCGCTCGTACGGATACTCCTCCATGAAACCGTTTCCGCCCGCGATCTGCAGCGCGTCATTGATCGTCTGCCAGACACTCTCCGTGCCGAACACCTTGCAGCATGCGCCTTCGAGCGAATAGTCCTTCAGGCCGCGGTCGATCAATCCGGCCGTCAGGTACACCATCGACTCCAGGGCGTACGTGCTGAGGACCATCCGCGCGAATTTGCCGCGGATAATCTCGAAGTCGGCGATCCTCGACCCGAATTGCTTGCGCTGTGTCGCCTGCGCGGCGGCGAGGGCAATCATCTTCTTCGATCCACCGACGCATCCGGCGCCGAGCGACGTGCGGCCCGTATTGAGAATCTCCACGGCGATCTTGAATCCGTGACCTCGCTCGCCGAGAACGTGCGAAGCCGGAACGCGAACGTTCTTCAGCTCGATGGGAACCGTGGATGAGCCCTTCAGGCCGAGCTTCTTCTCCTCGGGGCCGGGCTCGACGCCTCCGAGATCCTTCGTCACGACGAACGCCGTAATCCGGCGGTGCTCGTCCCTGGCGTCCAGCCTCACGTCTTTCGCGAAGACGGTGAAGAATTCCGCGAACCCCCCGTTGGAGATCCAGTGCTTCGAGCCGTTGAGAAGGAAGGTATCCGTCGCCTCGTCATACTCCGCCGTCGTGCGGATGGAGGCCGCATCCGATCCGGCGCCGGGCTCGGTCAGCGCAAAGGCGGCGATCATCTCTCCCGACGCCAGCTTCGGAAGCCATTTCGCCTTCTGCTCCTCGGTACCGAAGAGGATCAGCCCCTTCAGTCCGATCGACTGGTGGCCGCCGATCAGAATGCCGAGGGACGCATCGGTCCGCCCGATCTCCTCGGTCACCCGACAGTAGGCGGTCGACGAGAATCCATACCCGCCGTACTGCTCGGGAATGATCATCCCGAAAGCACCGAGCTCGGCGAGCCCTCGCACCACGTCCGGCGGAATCGCGTGCTCCCGGTCGAACCGCGGCGGGTCGATCTTGTCCCGGGCAAAGTCGCGGAATGAGCCCAGGAAGGCGTCGACGACTTCCCGCTCCTCCGCCGCGATCTCGGGATAGGGAAACGCGATGTCCTCGGGAACGTGACCCGAGAAGAGAGCTTTGACGGGAGACGAGAGAGTGCCAGGAGCAACGGAGAAATCGTCGGGCGGCGACGTCATGGTGCCACCGCCGGGAGCCCGGAGCCGCGTCTCGTGTCGTAGAAGCGGCCGCCCGACTCCGCGAGGCGATCGAGAAGGGGCGCGGGAGTAAAACGCGGGCCGAACTTCCCGGACAGTTCCCGAAGCTTTACGACGACCTCGGCCAGTCCGATGGAGTCCGCGTGCCTCAGGAGACCGCCTCGGAAGGGCGGAAATCCGGTGCCGAAGATCATCGCGAGATCGACCTTCTCCGGCCGCGCGACGACGCCATCCTCGAGGCAGAAAGCCGCTTCGTTGATCATCGAAAGCACGAGCCGCGCCTCCATCTCGGTGGATTCGAAATCATCGGGGCCTTCCCGCGAGGGCTCGACCCCGAGGGCGCGATACGCTGCCGGAGAAGGATCCCCCCGTTTTCCATCCGTGTAGTCGTAGAAGCCCTTATTCGCCTTGCGCCCGAGGCGTCCTTCCGCCACGAGCGCCGCCTGGCCGGCCGCCTTCATCCGCTCCGGAAAGGCCGCCTGGAGAACTTCGCCCGCCTTGACTGCGGTGTCGAGGCCGACGTCGTCCAGAAGCGCGATCGGACCGACGGGCATGCCGAATCCGGTCATCGTTTTGTCCACGTCCTCGATGCGGCGGCCCTCCTGGACGAGCCGCACCGCCTCCGCGAGATACGGGGCGAGGATGCGGTTCACGAGAAATCCGGGCGAATCCCGAACGACGACGGGCGTTTTCCCGAGAGCTTTTGCAAAGGCGAAAATCGTCGCCACGACTTCGTCCGAGGTATCACGGCCGCGGATCACCTCCACGAGGGGCAGCTTGTGCACGGGGTTGAAGAAGTGCATGCCGACGACGCGAGAGGGAACGCGGGATCCCGCGGCGATCTCCGTGATCGGAAGGGTCGAGGTGTTCGAGGCGAAGATGGCCGAGTCGGGCACGGCCGCTTCCCACTCCTTCAGAACCGATCGCTTGACGCCGAGCTTCTCGACGACGGCCTCGATCGTGACCTCGCAGCGCGAAAACCCCGTGTAGTCGAGCGTTCCCGAAAGGAGCGCCATCTTCGTCGCGAGATCGCGCGACGAAAGCCGGCGGCGCTTCGACTTCTCCTTCCAGACCGCCGCCGCCGCGGCGAAGCCGTGAGCCAGCGCCTTCGGTTCGATGTCCTTCATGCGCGCCGGGAGCTTCCTGTCGGCGGCGAGCTGCGCGATGCCCCCGCCCATCAATCCGGCGCCGAGCACGCCGACGCGCGTGACCGGACGCGGGCGCACGGCGGGATCCTCCACGCCCGTCTCCTTCTTGACCTCTTCCGTCCGGAAGAAGAGATCGAGAAGGTTCCGATTCACGGGGCCTCCGAAAATGTTCGCGATCCGGCGCGCCTCGATCTCGAGCCCCTCCGATACGGGTCTGCCCCAACCCTCTTCGATGACGCCGATCGCTTCGAGAGGCGCGGGATAGCGCCCTCTCGTCTGCTTCATGACCGTCTGCCGGGCCTGGGAGAACACGACCCGGCGTCCGAGAGGATTGCCCTCGATCGCGAAATCGGCGATCCCGTGCTCTCCCCGCCGGTCCTTCGGTTTTTCCGTACCGATCTTCGAGCGAGCGAAGTCGCGGGCGACCCTGTCGAAGATCGCCGCGGGAACGGCGGCATCCACGAGCCCGGTCTTCTTCGCCCGCCGCGCATCCAGGCTCTTCCCGGTCAGGATCATGTCGAGAGCCTTCCGGAGGCCCACCACGCGGGGCAGCCGGGTGCTCCCGCCCCACGCGGGGAAGATCCCGAGCCGCACCTCGGGAAGGCCGATCTGGGCCTTCGGCGAGTCGGACATCAGGCGGAAATCGCACGCGAGGGCGAGCTCCGTCCCGCCACCGAGGCACACGCCGTTGATCGCGGCGACGGTCGGATACGGGAGGTGGGCAAGCTGCTCGAACAACGCCTGCACACCGCGGACGGCGGCGGCCGCTTCCGAGGGCGGGGTTGAAACGAATTCCTTGATGTCGGCGCCCGCGATGAACACGTCGGGCTTGCCGGAACGGACGAGGAGCGCCCGCACGCGAGGCTCGCGGTCGAGCCGCAGGAGGATCTCGCCGAGCTCCCGGATGACGCCGCGAGAAAAAATGTTTACCTTCTCGCCCGGCGAGTCGAAGGTCAGGACCGCCAGGCCGTCATCGTCCAGCGCGAGGGCGAGCGCTCCCGCCGTCTCAGCCGACATGGGACTTCTCGGCGGCCTGGTACATGGCGTCGATCAACGCGGCATACCGTTTTTCGAGAATCCGCCGCTTCACCTTGAGCGTCGGCGTAATGGATCCGTCCTCGATCGTGAGATCGGCCGGGAGAATCGCGAACGCCCGCAGCTGCTCGTGATGAGGCTTGTCGCGGTTGTATTCGTCGATCTCCCGCTGGAACAGGGCTCGGATTTCCGGGTTCGCGTCGATCTTGCCGTCTTCGATCGTGATGCCTTTCTCCTTCGCATAGTCCGCGAGGCGCTCGAAGTTGGGCACGAGCAGAGCCGCGAGGAACTTGTGCCGGTCGCCGAGGACGATCGGAAGGCTGATGAAAGGCGACTTCTTGAGCTCGTTTTCGATCGGCTGGGGAGCCGCTTTCTTGCCGCCCGCGAGGACGATCAGGTCCTTTTTCCGATCGGTAATGGCGAGAAATCCATCCGCGTCGAGGTGCCCGATGTCGCCCGTGTGGAACCATCCTTCGGCGTCGATCGCCTCCGCGGTCGCCTCCGCCTTCTTGTAGTAGCCCTTCATGACGCACGGGCCCCGGGTCAGAATCTCGCCGTCGTCCGCGATTTTCACCTCGATGTTCGAGATCGGCTTGCCGACCGTCCCGAGCCGCCAGGCAGTCGGGCCGTTCACCGCGATCACGGGGGAAGTCTCCGTCAGGCCGTACCCCTCGTAAATCCGGACGCCCGCCGCCAGGAAGAACCGGGCCAGATCGCGCGAGAGCGGCGCGCCTCCCGAAACGGCGAATCGGAACCGCGAGCCGAGCAGCGACCGGATTTTGCTCAGGACGAGCCGGTCGGCGATGCGGAATTGCCACGAGGGCGAGGGTGTCTCGCCTTTCTCCTCGCGGTCGATCCGGTCGAGGCCGACCTGGAGTGCCCAGGCGAAGAGCTTCCGGCGGATGGCCGGAGACGCCGCGACGCGATCGAGGATCCTCGCCTGGACCTTCTCGTACACGCGAGGCACGGCGCCGAAGCAGTCGGGATTGACCTCGAGGAAGTTGTCGCGGAGCTTGTCGATCGACTCCGCAAACGTGACCGTGGCGCTCTTGTAGTGGTACGCGTAGTCGAGCATCCGCTCGAACACGTGGGAGAGAGGGAGAAACGAAAGAGCAGTGCCCTCCGCGGAGATCGGCACGCGCTCGAGGGAGCCCTCGACGTTCGCGACGAAGTTCCGATGCGTCAACATCGAGCCCTTCGGCTCCCCCGTCGTTCCCGAAGTGTAGATGATCGTCGCGACGTCGTCCGGCTGGACGCGGCTCGCCCGCTGGTCGAAGAGGCCCGGGCTCATCTCGAGGGTGGCACGGCCCTTGTCGACGGCCTGGCCGAACGACATGTATCCCGGGCGCGCGGGCGCCGCGACCTCGTAGGCGATCACGTACTCGAGGGCCGGACACTCCGCATGGATGGACTCGATCTTCGCCAGCTGATCCGCCGTCGAAACGAAAACGGCCCGCGCGCCCGAGTCGTTCAGAAGCGGAGCGATCTGCGCCGCGGGCAGGGTCGGATAGATCGGAACCGACCATCCACCGCAGCAAAGAATGGCGTAGTCCGACATCGTCCACTCCGGGCGGTTTTCCCAGAGGATCGCCACGCGGTCGCCCGGCTGCACGCCGAGGGCGTTCAAGCCGAGCGAGAGCGCCCGGACGGTGAATCCGAAGTCTCTCGCGGAGATCGGCCGCCACTCACCTCCGGTCTTCGCCACAAAGAGGTTCGGCTTTCCCGAATCCGCGGCGTTGATGAAAATGTCACACAGGGTGTGAACGGGCTTGCCCACGCGACCTCCGATCGGCGACGCGCTCAGACTGGTAAGCGGCCGTCGGTCGATTCTGTCCCGCGCCCCACCGGCGGTCAAGGACACGAACGGGTTATCCTCGCGCCGTGGCGTTCGCCCTGCTTCTGTTCACCCTGCTCGCGCTCGCCGGGTTCATCGCGACTTCCGTGCAGGGTTTCTTCGTGGCGACTGGCATCGGGGCGGGCTCGGCGGCGGCGAAAGTGCTCGTCACGCGACACGTCGGGTTGGCCATTCCGACCGTTCTCCTGTCGCTCTTCTCCCAGTCCATGGTCATTTTCTATTTCATCGGAACCGGCCGTCTCGTCAAGGACGAGATTGCCTCCTGGAACGAAGAGCGCCAGCGCCCGATCCTGAAGGCCCTGCGCCGGTTCAAGGCGAGGACCTCCCCTCCGGCGACGTTTTCACTTCTCGCGGCGATTGCGGTCTTCGTCATCGGCGGCGCGGTCCACACGCGGGCGCTCCCTTCCATGACACACCTGGCCGCGTCGCTCCTGGCCGTCGGGCTGCATATCTGGGCCTTCGCCGCCGAATGGCGAGTGTTCGCCGAGAACAACGCCCTCATGGACGACCCGGCGAAATTCGCGGCCGGAGCGGCGGGAGCGGCGGGAGCGCGGAACTAGCTCGTCCGTCGGCCGAACGGAGCTGATCTCGTCATGCCGCTGTCCGTTTTCCGATAGCGGTCACCGATGACGGACGGCCGGCAACTTCTCTACTTCAAATCGAGCCGCGTCGCCTGGCCCTCCACCACCGTGAACGAATAGGACTGCGGGCCGGAGGCGGCGATCACCGTGAGCGAGTAGCGCCCCGGCGCGACGTGCTGCCAGTTGCCGACGGGAGCCATGATCGGCACGGACCCGTCGATGCGGACCGGCCCGAGGAGATACGGCATCCCGCTCGCGTCCGTGATGCGGCCCGTCGCCGAGATCGAGGAATGCACTTCCACGCCGCCGCCCGGTGTCATGGTGACGGTGACGCCCGGCGAAGGAGAATCGACGGAGGGGAGGCACCGCGGCGAGTAGCCATCCGAAAAGATATAGATCGAATAGCGGCCCGAGCCGAGCGACGAGATCTCCCCCCGGCCGCTCGAGTCGAGGCTGACCGAGCCGGTGAAGGCCAGGCTCCCTCCCGCGCCGAAGGCGAGAGCCGTCACGCCGTGGAGCGGGGCGCCGGTCAGCCCGTCGGAAACCTGGATCGAGATACCGGAGCCCTTGACGAGGCTGAAATTGGCCTGCGCCGGATCCGCGGCGACGGACGTCGTCTGCACCTTCTGCTGGTACCCCGCCTTGCTGGCGGTCACCTGGTACGTACCGGCGTCGACGCCGTCGATCGAGAAATTGCCGGAGGAATCGGTGGTCGCTGTTTTCATCCCCGCCGTGGAGGACTCCTGACCCGTCTCGACGCGGATGATCGCGCTCTCGAGGGGCGTTCCGGTCCCGTCTT
This sequence comes from Thermoanaerobaculia bacterium, assembly GCA_038239305.1. Taxonomy (GTDB): domain Bacteria; phylum Acidobacteriota; class Thermoanaerobaculia; order UBA5066; family Gp7-AA6; genus JALYUA01. Next base: position 43,275 of record JBBSEW010000025.1, read on the forward strand.
CCACCACGGTGCCCGTGATGCCGACCGTCGATATCGAGACGTCCTGCGTCGTTGGCCCCGAGACCGTGACGGGCTTTCGATGCGCGACCCCCTGCCCGTTCACGCTCAGCTGAAACGTCCCGTCGTTCAGGCCCTGGAGGGAATAGGACCCGGCGTCGTCCGTCTGCCCGGTCGCCTGGCCGCCGGACGCCTGGGGGGGATCGGCGGAGACTGAGACGCGCAGGCCCCCGAGCGGCTGGCCACCGCGCGTGACGTGGCCCGAAAGGGACGACGTGCCTTCGAACACGATCTGCACGGGCACGTCGCCGGCTCCGTCCGGGACCTCGACGTTCGCGGAGGCGGATCGACCGGAGAGAACGTTTGTCCTCGCCTGAAACCGGACGACGCCCGCCGGGACATTGGTGAAGGTGAAGTTCCCGGTGTCGTCGGTCTGGGTCGAATCGCCGAAGCTCGTTCCGTTCGCCGACACGTTCACTCCTCCGAGGTTCGAGGAGGGCAGGCCCGTCACCGTTCCGCGAATCGTGGAGCCGGAGCTCATCGCGACGATGACACCGTCCTGCCGCTGGTTGTCGGCGAGGATGACTTCCCGCGCAGCCGCCGTCCCCGTCGCCGCCTGCGCGCCCACCTTGAACCGGCCGCCCTTGAGATGCTCGAAAAGGAACCCGCCGTTGCCGTCGCTGCGGCTCGACTGGTTGCCTCCGAAGGCGCTCGAATCCCCCTCCTCGTTCAGGGACACGAGGGCTCCCGGGATCGGCGTGCGCCCGTCCGCGGCGACGACGCTTCCGGAAATGGTCCCTCCCGTTCCGAGCGGGATGTCGATCGCGCTGTCCTTCTCGGCGTCGACGTCGCGGCTGCCCTCCAGGTAGTCCGGATGGTCCGCGATCACCGTGATCTTTCCCTCGGGGAGCCCGTCGAAGTGGAACTGCCCGTCGGCGTCCGTCGTCGTGGCCGTGTTCGAAGCCGCGCCGCCCGCCATCCGCGTGAAAGCGCCGGCCGTCGCGCCCCCGGTCGAGCCCGCGCTCTGCCAGCTGACGGACGCGTTCGGCACGGGCGTGCCCTGCGTGTTCCGCACGTGGCCAGAGAGCGATCCACCTCGCCGCAGGGAGATCACGACGCCTTCCTTCGTTTCGCCTTCCGCCACGTCGACGCCGGACGTCTCCCCGTTGCGATAGCCCGCCGCGGAAGCACGGACCGTCCACTTGCCAGCGGGAACGTCCGGCAGCTCGAAGGAACCGTCGTCGGACTGGAACGCTTTCTCGCCGCCCTGGCCGGTCGCGGCCTGGATCGCGAAGCCTCCGCCGCCTCCTCCCCCGCGCGGGCCGGTTCTCGCGATCGTGAAATCGGTGATCGGACGCTTCGTCTCGCCATCTTCGACGCGCCCGCGCACGGTCCCGGCCGTCTTCAGGACAACGACCAGATCTTCGACCGGGGGCGTCACGGTCCTCTGCTGGGCGGCGAATCCGGGAGCGCCGATGTTCAGAAGGATGGGTTTCTGCGAGGCGAGGCCGTCGACGCGAAACCGACCGTCCGGCCCGGAGGTCAGGATCTGCGGCCGCATGCCCTCCCCGAGCGCGATGCCGAAGATCTGCGCTCCGGCGATCGGCTGGGTGAGCGTGTCGCGGACGACCCCCCCGATCGAGACGCCGTTCTGCAGGGCGATCGCCGGCCAGACGTTGTCGCCCGTGGCCTGGACCGCGAGGCCCTGTGCGTTCCGGCGCGCATATCCGTCTCGAGAAACCGACGCCGTGTATTCCCCGACCTGCAGGCCGCGCACGACGAAGCTTCCGTTCGCGCTCGAGGTCGCATCCGGCTTGCTGGCGTCCAGTCCCATCAGACGAATCTGCCGGCCGCCTCCCCCGAAACCGCCTCCGCCGGTCTCGCGGATCGCGACTCGGATCTCCGCTCCTGCGACCGGTTGACCGGAAGCGTCCACGATGTTTCCGAGCGCCTGGAGACCCTTCTTCACGACGAGCTTCAGGTTCGCGACCGCCTCGCCGGTCTTGAGGGTCACGCCGCTCTGCCGCTCCGTCGCATATCCGGGCTTGCCCGCCTCGACCTCGAGGTTTCGCGCCGCGGCGAGATTCCGAATGCGAAAAGATCCGTCCGGGCCCGTGAGCGCTCCGCCCCGGCCGAGCGCGGCCCGCGGACCGCGGCGAGCCATCGTCCGCAGGCTCACCTCGCCCGCGATCGCGACCCGCGCGCCGGCGACCGGCTGCGCGTTCTCATCGACCACCTTTCCCGAAATGCTCGCGGCGCGGGCGACGGCGATGTGAACGGCTCCGGGAGCCGCGAGCGCGGCGGCGATCCCGTTGATCGACGTCGTCAGAAATCCCTCGCGTGTCGCCGTGACCGCGTAGGCTCGCGGCGCGAGCCCATTCAGGCGAAATCGGCCCTGCGGGTCCGTGCGGGCCGACCGCTCGACCCGGCGGCGGCCGAAAACGAACCCTCCCGAAGACGCGCCGACCCGGGCGCCGCTCACCGGCTTGCGCGTCGTCTCGTCGACGACGGTTCCGGCAATCGCCGCGGCTTTCGCGAGCCGCAACGGCACCTCCGTTTCCTGTGCGCGTCGCACGCGCACGTTGTCCTTGCGGACGGCGAAATCGTCCTGGAAGTACGCCTGGACAGACCGGACGCCCGCCTCGACTCCGGTCACCCGAAAGGCTCCCTGCGCGTCGGTCCGCGCCGCTTCATCCTCGGATATGACGAGAGCTCCGGCGGCAGGCTTCCCGCCGGCGTCGAGCACGACGCCTCGGATCGTCCCGCCGCGCTTCAGCGTCACGCGCAAGTCCGGACGCGGGTCCACCTGTATCTGGCTCGACGCCACGTAGCCGGAAGCCCGTACCGTGATGGCGCGAGCTCCGGCCGGCGCTTCGAGGATGACGAAGGTCCCGTCCGGCCCCGTGGTCGCCTCTCCCAGCGAGTCGGCGTCCTGGTCGGAAAAGGGATCCGAGGACACGATTCGAACGTGCGCTCCGGCGACGGCCTTCCCCTCGTCGTCGGCGATGCGGCCGGAGACCTTCTCCGCGGGCGCCAGGTGCATGTCGTCCAGCGAAACGTCGTCGGAAGAGTCGAACGGCCCCCCCAGGCGTATCGATGGCGATCCGGCCGCGGATATCCGCAGCGCGACCGACACGTCCGGCTTGTCGAGGACGACGCGAAATCTTCCGTCTGCCCCGGTCGAGGCCTCTCCGACGACAATGGGCTCCCGGCCCTCGGACGCGTCCAGGATGGCCAGGTCGTCGGTCCGGTATGCGGTCCAGCGAACTTTCGCGCCGGCCACGGGCTTCCCGGCGCCGTCCATGAGGCGTCCGGAGACCGAGCCGGCCTCGAGAGGGGCCGCTGCCGCGAGAATCGTTCCCGCGAGGAGAACGACCGCAAAAATCCGCAAGCGAGTCATGGAACCTCCTGGGCGAATATCGGTTCTGGCCGATTTACGGTCTGCCGGAGCGAAAGGTTACGATTCCCGCCGTGGCCGAACTTCCGGACTTGCCTGCCCTGCCCGACCGGCCCCTTCTCGGACGCTGCGCCCTCGTGACCGGCGCCGGTGTCCGCGTCGGCAGCGCGATCGCGAAAGCCCTCGCGCGAGCCGGGGCCGACGTCGCCGTCCACTACCGCTCCTCCTCGGGCGGAGCGGAAGAGGTTTGCCGCGAGATCCGCGCGCTCGGCCGCCGGGCGGAAGCGATCCGGGGGGATCTCGCCGATCCGCACGCCGCGGGCATGGTGGTCGGACTCGCGCGGGAAGCGTTCGGACGGCTCGACATCCTCGTCCCCTCGGCCTCGAACTTCCTGCGGGCAACGGTCTCCGAAACGACGGAGGCGATCTGGGACGGCGCTATGAACGTCAACGTGCGCGCGGGCTTCCTTCTCGCGCAGGCGGCCGCGGAAGAGTTGCGGCGGCGCAAGGGCCGGGTCGTGTTCGTGTCCGACGCCCTGGCGACCCGTCCCGTCCCCGGCTATCTCGCCCATGCCGTTTCGAAGGCCGCCGTCGAAGGCCTGGTTCGGGCCCTGGCCGTCGAGCTCGCCCCGGAGGTGTCCGTCAACGGCGTTTCGCCCGGAACCGTTCTCGTTCCGGAGGGCACGCCTCCCGAAGATGCCGCCCGATGGGCACGCGCGGTTCCGGCCCGGCGGAACGGGGAACCCGGAGATGTCGCCGCCGCGGTCGTGTTCCTCTGCGCGGGGCCGGCGTTTATCACCGGGCAGATCCTGCAGGTGGACGGAGGCAAGTCCCTCGTTTGACGTCCCGGCTGCCGGATGAAGAGCTCGTTTTCAGCCTGAGGCTCGAACGCGCGAGGTCGGATCGAGGTGCTCACCGCTCCGGAGGGGGACCGTGGAATTCCCGAAACTCCAGGGAAAGCCTCGCGGCGAATTCGAGCATCGCGCGACGGCGCGGGAGAGCGAGGGCGCGTCCCCTCTCGGTGCGGAGCTCCACGGCCGCGGCCCGCTCGATCGCCTCGGCGGTCTCGGGAACGTCGGATCTCTCGCGGTACTCCTCGACGAGACTGCGCGCGACGCCGTACGCTCCCATCCGGTCCAGCCGCACCGCGTCGTAAACGACCTCTTCCTCGGGGGTTTGCGGATCCTCGTCGAACCGGCCGAGAGACCGGAAGAGCGCGGCGACGGTCTTGCGGGGGAACCCCTCCGACGAGAGGAAGAGCTCCGTCCGGCTCCGGTGGCCCATCCGGGAGATCCACTTCTCCTGCCCCGAGAAGACCGCCAGGAGGAGCAGGATGTCCCGGTCGAGGTCCGTCCGTTCCCCGGCGATCGCCTCCGCCGCCCGGGCCGCGCGCCGGACGTCGCCGAAGTTCGTCACCCCGTCGAGCCCGACCGCGAGTGGCTGGACGTAAGCGATTACGCGTTCGAGGCTTCTGGAATCCATGGTTCGCGTGCGATGCTATCTCCCCGATGATCATCCGGCGCGACCCCAAGATCCGTTTTCCCAATCCCGACCCGAAGCGCGTCCCTCCCGGACAGTTCGTGACGCAGCAGTGGCCGGTTCTTCACTTCGGAGCGATCCCCTCCGTGGACCTGGCGACGTGGAAATTCTCGGTCACGGGCGAAGTCGAGAATCCCGTTTCCTGGACGTGGCCCGAATTCCAGGCCCTCCCGCGCGCCAGCCGCATGAACGACGTGCACTGCGTCACGCACTGGACGAAGCTCGACAACCGCTGGGATGGGGTGCCCGTCCGGGAGTTACTGCGGATCGCGCGCCCGAGTCCCGAGGCTCGATTCGTGATCGAGCACGCGGTCGGAGGCTGGACTTCGAACGTGCCCCTGGAGGACTTCGATCGAGAGGAGAATCTCTTCGCCATCGATCACAACGGAGAGCCCCTGACGCGCGAGCACGGTGCGCCGATGCGCGTGGTCATCCCGCATCTCTACTTCTGGAAGGGCGCGAAGTGGGCCAGCGGAATTGAGCTCGTCCGCGAAGATCATCCCGGATTCTGGGAGGTCAACGGGTACCACATGCGGGGCGACCCGTGGAAAGAGGAACGATTCAGCGATTCCTGAGGGGTGAGGCCGGGAAACGGGAAACGGGAAACGGGAAACGGGAAACGGAAGGTAACCCGCTCTCGCCGTCAGCCGATACCTAACGGCGGGACTAGTTGTCTTTCGGCTTCAGCCGGCGCGGGTTCTGCTCGTATCCGTCCGGCCGGCCTTCCTTCTCCATCTGACGCCGCTCGCGCAGCTCCTGCTGCAGCTGGAGAAGACGCTCCCACTGGTCCGGCTTGAGGACCTGCTTCATGTCGAGGACCATGAGGACGCGCGCTTTCTGGAGCTCGGCCCTCGCGTTCTCGACGGCCCCGATCTGTTTCTCGACCGCGCGCCGGTCAACGCCCTGGTCTTCCATGGACGATTGAAGAGCGAGCTGTTTCTTTTCGAGGTCGGCCTTCAGATCGATCAGCTTCGTGCGCGATCGGACGAAGATTTGTTCGATTTCGTGCGACTGATCGGGCGTGAGATGGATGAGGTTGGCGAGGCGAGGCCGCTTCCACCACTTGCCATCCGGGACATCGGGCGCCCCCAGAGCGGGCCCGGCGAGAACGAGCAGCACGCCAGCGAGCGCTCCCGAGAGGACGAGGCGTCGGACCGCATTCTTCCGGCTCGAGCTCACGGGCCCGCTGCAGCGCGCGCTCACAGGTGATCCTCTTCATGCTCACGCGCTCCGGAACCGGGCTCCGGCGCCAGCGAGCTCCAGGACCCGTCCCCTTCGTCCGCCCGGGACATGCGCGCCACGTCGCGCAGAAGCGCATCGTCCGCCTGGTCCTGCGCCGACAGCGCGGTGCTGTCAACGGGGAGCGTCCGGGCGAATCCAACCACGTGTCGCAGCGGAATCGCGAGAACCGCAATCAGCAGGGACGCCGCGATGCCGACGGCCCAGCCCAGAGGCCGCGAGCGGCGGCCGGGGTGCGTGCGCCGCAACGCCTCGAGAGTGCGGTCCTCCCCCGCAGTCCACTCTTCCGCGGTCCGCTGATCGAGAGAACCGGCATCGTCCGCAAGCTCCCGAACCGCCGATTTCCACGCCGACAGCGCCCGGGTGCACGCAAGGCAGTCCGACAGGTGCGACGGGAGCGCTTCGGGAATCCCGGCGGCCGGGATCGCGAGCGCGAACAGATCCTCGTCGCTGAGGTGGGCGGTCATCGTGCGGATCTCCATCGTTCAGGCCTTGTGAGTGTCCGGGTTCGTGCCTGTGCTTGGGACTGTGCCTGTGCCTGTGCGGTAGTCGGCCAGCCGTTCGCGAATCTTATGAGCTGCCCGAAAGAGATGGGATTTCACCGTCCCCGAGTCGAGTCCGGTCAGGTCGGCAATCTCCGGGATCGAGAGCTCTTCGAAGTGTTTCAGAACGAAAATGCTTCGCTGCCGCGGCGAGAGGATCTCGAGCGCCCGCTGGAGCCGCTGACGGATCTCCCGGGAGACGGCGCGGCGTTCGGGGGAAGGATCCTCCGCCGCCACCGCATCGCGGGGCCCGGATTCTTCCGCGTCGCGGTCATCGTTCGGTGCCTGGTGAAAATAGAAAACGAGCCGGCGCCGTTTCAGACGGTCCTTGCACCAGTTTATGCAGATGCGCGTGAGCCACGTCTCGAAGGCCGACCCTTCCCGAAAATCCTGGATGTTCTGGAACGCCCGGAGGAAGCTCTCCTGCGCCGCGCAGTCGGCCTCGCCGGCATCCCGAAGCAGCCGGTAGGCGAGCCGCGTCATCCGCCGCTGGTACTTGCGAACGAAATGCTCGAACGCTTCGGCATTTCCCGCTTTGACCTCGCGGATGAGGCGGGCCTCGTCGACGCCGGGATCGGTCTGGCGCGGAATCATCGAGAGAGCAGGCACATGGGGTTGGACGATCGTGCTAGGAGGAAGGTTTACCCGGGAATGGGACGTACGGCGCCGCGCCCATCACAGGCGGGCCAGGATTTCGCGGCGCTTCTCCGCATATTCCGCATCCGTGACCATCCCCCGCTTACGAAGGCTTTCGAGCTGCTCGAGGCGTCCGGTGGCCGACGGGCCCGCCGCCTCTGGAGCGGGGATGACGGCAGGAGCCGCCGCGGTCGCCGGCGCGCCCGATTCCGCCCGGGCCCGCCCCCAGATCGCCGTGCGAAACGCTTCGGGCGTCGCGATGGAGGGAAAAACGAGTGTCCCCCGTTCCGACGCCGTCTCGAGCGTCACGTCTCCGTAGCCCAGGAGCCGGCCGAGCCCGCTCTGGGTCACCGTGATGTCCTGGATCTTCTCGAGCGGCGCCTGCTCGTGTTCCCGAGCGATGACGCCGACGGAGCGGAAGACCCGCCGATCCGTCACGACGAACTCGTCCTGTGCCGCGCGAAACCGGCGCGCCAGAAGGATCATCCCCGCGAGGACCGCGAATCCGAGTGCGAGGTACGCCACCGGGCCCGCGACGCCGGCGCCGGGGGACTCCCGCGACGCGTAAATTGCTCCGCCGCCGAGCAGCAGCGCGAGCAAAAGGATGAGGAACCCGGTCCGATAAAAGATCCAGTGGTACCGCGCCCGGTACAGAACCGTCTCTCCCGGCGCGAGGGTCTTGTCCGCGTACCCCATATGGCTCTGGGGGAAGGGTAACATCGGCCGGTGCCCCGGCAACGCGCGATCCTCATCACGGGCTGCTCGAGCGGCATCGGGCGAGCGACCGCCCTCGAGGCCTCCGCCCGCGGGCACGTCGTCGTCGCCACCGCACGGAGTCTCCCTTCCATCTCGGATCTCGAGGGCAGCCGAGGCATCCGCACCGCGCAGCTCGACGTTACGGTCGACGCCTCGGTCGCCCGCGCTGTGGCCGCGATGGAGTTGACCGAGGGACGGGTGGACGTCCTGGTCAACAACGCCGGCTACGGGCAGTATGGCGCGGTCGAGGACGTGTCCGCGGAAGACTGGAAGGCGCAATTTGACGTCAACCTGTTCGGAGCCCTCGCCATGATCCGAGCGGTGCTGCCCGTGATGCGCAAGGCTGGCAGCGGAACGATCGTGAACGTTTCTTCCGTGGTGGGAAAGATCGCAATCCCGTTCGCCGGACCCTACTGTTCATCGAAGCACGCGCTCGAGGCGATGTCGGATTGCCTTCGGGTGGAGGTCGAGGGATTCGGCGTGCGGGTCGTGGTGATCGAGCCCGGTCCCATCGGAACGAAATTCGGCGATCGAGCCCGCGCCAGTGTCGCGAAGCTGGTCGGCCGGCCGGGCCCCTACGCGAAGATCTACGAAAACGCCGAGCGCGCCATGGAGGAGGATTTCCAGAAAGGAAGCCTGCCTCCCGAGGCGGTGGCGAAGGTCATCCTCGACGCGATCGACGCCGATCGGCCGAAGACCCGGTACGCGGTCACGACCATGGCGAAGACGCTGATTCCCCTGCGACGGCTTCTCTCCGATCGCGCCATCGACCGGCAGATGCGCAAGACTCTGCGGATCCGCAAGCTTGGCTGATCGCGGAGCTTCGGGAAACGGGAAACGGGAAACGGGAAACGGGAAACGGGAAACGGGAAACGAACGAAATAACCGGGCCCGCCGCGAACCGGCAAGCAAATTTACCCCTTACAATCCTGCTTTCACCATGACGTCCGCCGCCTCTTCGCGGCGGGGAGAAATGGACGCGGCACGCCCGTCGCCGCGCCGATTTCTCCTCGCGGCAGCCTGCTCGCGACTGTCACGCGGCTTCGCGCGGCTGGCCCCCGGCCCGCTCATCCTCGCCGCGCTGATCGCGCCCGCTCCTCTGCCTGCCGCCGACGGGACGATCGACCTCACCTTCGGTCCGTTGACGGGGGGGAAGGTGTTGACGGATTTCGGGGGAGCGGATCGGGGATCGGGGATGGTGGTGCAGGCGGATGGGAAGTTCGTGATCGCAGGCTCTTCGGGCCCGCATTTCGCGGTGGCACGGTACAACGCGGACGGATCTCTGGATGCGTCGTTCGGCACGGGCGGGAAGGTGACGACGGTGCTTTCGAGCCAGGACGGCGGCAACGCGGTGGCATTGCAGGCGGACGGGAAGATCGTGGTGGCCGGGGTCTCGGCGGGCGACTTCGCGGTATTGCGTTACACGGCCGCGGGCGTCCTCGACCCGGCGTTTGGTTCGGGCGGCCAGGTGACGGCGGATTTTGCGGGCAGCTACGACATCGCGACGGCGGTCGTGATCCAGGCGGACGGGAAGATCGTCGCGGCGGGTCAGGCGAACATGGGCGGCAGCACGGGCTACGACTTCGCACTGGCC
>JBBSEW010000026.1:0-51084 GCA_038239305.1 Thermoanaerobaculia bacterium
CGATGGAGTTGAAGCGCGGCATCGACGCCGGCGTTCGCGCCGCGGTCGAGGCGCTCAACAAGATGTCGAAGCCTGTCGAGGGCAAGGACATCGCGCACGTCGGAACGATCTCGGCCAACAACGACGTCGAGATCGGCAAGATCATCTCCGAGGCGATGGACAAGGTCGGCAAGGACGGCGTGATCACGGTCGAGGAGGCCCGCGGGCTCGAGACGACTCTCGAAGTCGTCGAGGGCATGCAGTTCGACCGCGGCTACCTCTCGCCCTACTTCATCACCGACGCGGAGCGGATGGAGTGCATCCTCGAGAACGCCAAGGTTCTCCTGTACGAGAAGAAGATCTCGAACATGAAGGACCTTCTCCCGATCCTCGAGCAGATCGCCAAGCAGGGCAAACCCCTTCTGATCATCGCGGAAGAGGTCGAGGGCGAGGCGCTCGCGACGCTCGTCGTGAACAAGCTCCGTGGCACGCTTCAGGTTTGCGCCGTCAAGGCCCCCGGCTTCGGCGACCGCCGCAAGGCGATGCTCGAGGACATCGGGATCCTGACCGGCGGCAAGCTCATCTCCGAGGATCTCGGGATCAAGCTCGAGAGCGTGAAATGGGAAGACCTGGGCGACGCGAAGAAGGTCAACGTCGACAAGGACAACACGACGCTCGTGGTGGATGACCGGTCGAAGAAGAAGCAGGAAGCTATCCAGGGCCGCGTCAAGCAGATCCGGTCCCAGGTCGAAGAGACGACGTCCGACTACGACCGCGAGAAGCTGCAGGAGCGGCTCGCCAAGCTCGTCGGCGGAGTCGCGCAAATCAAGGTCGGCGCTTCCACCGAGACCGAGATGAAGGAGAAGAAGGCCCGCGTCGAGGACGCGATGCACGCGACCAAGGCGGCTGTCGAAGAGGGGATCGTCCCCGGCGGCGGTGTGGCGCTTCTTCGCGCGATCGACTCGATCCAGAAGGTGGTCAAGGACCTCCACGGCGACCAGCAGATCGGCGCCCGGATCCTCGTCCGCGCGCTCGAAGAGCCCACGCGGCAGATCGTCGCGAACGCGGGTCTCGAGGGCTCGGTGATCATCAACGAGCTCAAGTCCAAGGGCGGCAACTTCGGGTTCAACGCGAACGCGGAAAAGGTCGAAGACATGCTGAAAGCCGGCATCATCGATCCGACCAAGGTCACGAAGAACGCGCTCCAGAACGCGGCGTCGATCGCGGGCCTCATGCTCACGACGGAAGCTCTCATCTCCGAGATCAAGGAGAAGGACAAGTCTCCGGCAGGCATGCCCGGCGGCGGCGGTATGGGCGGAATGTACTGAGACTCGTCCCCGACCGTTTCGATTTCGAGCCCCGGCGCAAGCCGGGGCTTTTCTTTTGCCCTTTGCCCTTGCTTCGCGGAGGGGAGGCCTTCTTCTGCCTCGCGAGCTCCCGGGAGGCGCTGCCGTCCTGCCGGCGGCGATCGACCGGGCAAACCTCCCTATACTCCGCCAGCCCCATGAAACCTCTTCTCTTCTCGGTCCTTCCTCGTCCGCCCCACCCGACCCGGGACGGCCTCGCCATCCGCAATTTCCATCTGCTCCGCGCGCTCGCGGACGAGTTCTCCGTTCGGGCATTCGTCCTGCGCGCTCCGCACCTGCCGGACGGGGAATACCCCTCCGGGGTCGACGTGCAGGAGTTCGCGCAGCCGAACCGGAGCCTCCGTCAGGCGGCGGCCGCCGCAGCGAGCCTCCTCGCGGGAGGCGCCTATTCGCCGCGAATGTATCGATCGCGCGCGATGGCGGCGAAAATTGCGGCGTCGGCCGCGGCGGACCGGCCGACGTGGGTGGTCGCGCACGCGTACCACGTGGGCCCCATGGCCGTCGGGTCCGGGAGGCCGGCGTGGATCGACTTCCACAACCTCGACTCGCAGATCTGGCGAAGGATGGGAGAGACGGCCTCTTCCCCATTCGTCCGCGCTTTCTCCGCGCTGCAGGCGCCGCGCGTGCAGGCGTTCGAGGACGCGCTGTTGTCGCGGGCCCAGGGTGTCTCGTGCGTCTCGTCGCCGGACGCCGGAGCGATTCTCGCGAGGAGTCCCCTTTCCGCTCCCCTCGTGGTCCCGAACGGCGTGGACCTGGACCGCTACCGCTTCCGCGAGACGAGCCCGGGGAACGGCGTTCTCCTGTTCGTGGGCGATCTCTCCTGGCCGCCCAACGCGGAGGGGCTCCGGTGGTTCGCGGAGCGGATCTGGCCGCTCGTGCGTCGCGGTGCGCCCCGGGCGAGAGTGGAAGTGCTCGGACGGAGACCACCCGCGGATCTGCGCCGGCGCGTTCCGGAGTGGAGCTTTCTCGGCGAGGGAGGCGATACGAGGCCCCACTGGGAACGGGCGGACGCCGCGATCGTGCCGCTGCTCGCGGGCGGTGGAACGCGTCTCAAGATCCTGGAAGCGGGCTCGTGCGGCGTTCCGGTCGTTTCGACCTCGGTCGGCGCCGAAGGGCTCGAGCTCGCGCCCGACACGGAGATTCTCCTTCGGGACGATCCGCCCGATTTCGCGGACACACTCGTTCGGATTCTCGGAGATCCGGCGCGCCGCGACGGCATCGCGCTCGCCGCCCGCAAGCGGATCGAACGACGCTACGACTGGCGCTCGATCAGCGCCGAGTTCGCCGAGAGGCTTCAGGCGGGCTCCCGGCCATGACCGCGACGGCGATCGGTTTGTTCGCGCTCGGAGTCGCGCTCTCCGTCTGGTCCTACGCCGGATATCCCGTGCTGATCCGGCGAATGGCCCGGAGCGCGCCGGGGATGGGGGAGGCCGGGCCCGCGGCGCCGACCGGCCCTCTCTCGGTCGACGTGCTCGTCTCCGCGGCCGATGAGGAAGCCGTGATCGGCGCCCGCGTCCGCGATCTGCTCGCCCAGGACGTCGACGGGACCTACCGCGTCGTGATCGGATGCGACGGTTCCCGCGACGCGACCGCGGATCGCGCCCGGTCGGCCGGCGGCTCGCGCGTCGAGGTCATCGCGTTTCCCGTCCGACGGGGAAAGGCGTCCGTGCTGAACGACCTGATCGCGTCGTCCCGGGCGGACGTCCTCGTCTTCACCGACGCGAACACGCGGTTCGATCCGGGGGCCGTGCGCAGTCTCGTGGCCGCGCTCGCACCAGGCCGTGTCGGCGCCGCCTGCGGACGGCTCGTGCTCGAAGGCGCTCCCGGGGCGTCCACCCCGGAAGGCGAGTTCTGGGACCGCGAGACCTCCCTGAAGGAGGCGGAGGGGCGGCTGGGGATCTGCCTCGGCGCGAACGGCGCGATCTATGCCGCGAAACGGTCGAGTGTGGCGCAGGACGCCGCGACGGCTTCGAGCCTTCCGCCGCTTCGCCGGGACACCACCTCCATGGATGATTTCCTGATTCCCATCGGCGTGGCGCGGCGGGGCGGCGCGGTGGTCTTCGCCGCCGGGGCGGTCGCGCGGGAAAGCGCGGGCCGCGATCCCCGGGCCGAGGTAGCGCGCCGGTTCCGCATCGGCATCGGAGCCGGGCAGGTGCTCCGGCGGGAACGCTGGCTCTGGAACTTCGCGCGGCGTCCCCGTCTCGCGCTGGCCTTTTTTTCGCGGAAGGCGGCGCGCTGGCTGGCGCCCCTCTGTCTTCTCCTCGCCGCTGTCTTTTCCCTCGGCAGCCGGGAGATCCGGCCGGCGGGGATCGTGCTGCTCGCGGCGGCCGCTCTCTCGACGGCGGCGGCCCGGGCCGGCGTTCCCGCGCGAGGCGCCATCGGTCGGCTCTATTATTTCGCCGTGATCAACCTCGCTATCGCCGGCGGCGTCGCCGCCGGGCTCCTCGGCTACCGCCGGCCCGCCTGGAAGACGGCGGAGCGGGCGTGAGGGGCGGTTCGGGCTCCCACTCGCGATTTCGCCTCGCCGCCCTCGCCGGAGACGTGGCCGTCGCGGTCCTCTCCCTGGCTCTGGCGTTCTGGATCCGCACTCACGTGTCGCTTCCCGGAACGGATGCCCTTTTGCCGCGGGACAGAGTTCAATTCACGCCCACGAACGTTCTTCTCGTGGCGGGGGCCCAGGTGCTGGCTCTTTCCCTCTTCGGTCTCTACGGCGCACGCGAGCGATTTCGCGACCCTCTCGGCCGGCTTCTCATTCCCGCCCTGTTCTTCGAGCTCGCGGCTCTTTCGACGGTTTATTTTCTGGTGTCCGCGCAGGAGGACGCGTTTCCCCGCTCGGTCCTCGTCCTGTATCTGCTCGTCGACGGGCTCCTTCTCCCGTTCTGGCGGATCGCGCTCGAGCGTCTCTTCCCGCAGCGGCACCGACGCGCGATCATTGCCGGCCGCGGGCCCGCCGTCGTCCTGATCGCGGAGGCGATCCGGCGGCACCCCTGGACGGGCGTCGATCTCGTCGGCCTGCTTTCGGACTCCCCGAGCCCTCTCGCCGACCTCCCGCGCCTCGGCTCGATCGGGGACGTCGGAAGCGCGGCGTCGCGATGGAACATCGACGAGATCATCGTGACCCCCGACGAGGCGAGCTGGCGCGACCGGATCGGGGAGGGCCTTCCGCTTGAGGGAGCCCCGGACCTGCTCGTCTGGCCCTCGCCGTTCGAGACGATGATCGGAAGGCTCCGGTTTCGCATCGTGGGAGATCTGCCTCTCCTCGAAGCGAAGGTCCGGCCCCTCGAGGGCATCGGGGCGGCGGTCAAGCGCGTGTTCGACATCATCCTCGCGGCGATGCTCCTCGTGCCCGGCATTCCCCTGGTGTCGGCCGCGGCCTTCCTCGTCGGCGCGACGTCGCGGGGAGGACCGTTCTACCGGCAGAAGCGCGTCGGGAAGGATGGCTGCGTGTTCGACCTCTGGAAGCTGCGCACGATGCGCGCGGGCGCGGAGACCGAGACGGGAGCCATCCTCTCGTCGCCGGGCGACTCGCGGGTCACGCCGGTGGGCCGCGCGCTCCGCTCGCTTCGCCTGGACGAGATTCCTCAGCTCTGGAACGTTTTGAAGGGAGACATGAGCCTCGTCGGCCCGCGTCCGGAGCGGCCCGAGTTCGCCGATCGGCTGGCGCGCGACGTCTCCGGGTATTCGCTTCGCCATTCCACGCGGCCGGGGCTCACGGGGCTCGCGCAGGTCTCCGGCGACTACGCGACCGAGCCCGAAATCAAGCTGCGCTACGATCTGGCCTATCTGAACAACTGGTCCTTCGGGCTCGATCTGTCGATCCTGCTCCGGACTCTTCCCGTGGTGTTGACGCGACGCGGAGTGTGATGTGACGGACAAGATCCGACCGGCCGAGACCGCTTCGGGGCAGGGGAGACGGCTGCGCGTCGCGGTCGTGATGCCGGCCTACAACGCGGAAAAAACCCTCGAGCGGACGTGGAACGACATCCCGATGGGGTCCGTCGACGACGTGATTCTCGTGGACGACGCATCGCGCGACCGGACGGTCGACGAAGCGCGGCGGCTCGGGCTCCACGTGGTGGTGCATCCCCGCAATCGCGGCTACGGGGGCAACCAGAAGACCTGCTATAGGACAGCGCTCGAGCGCGGGGCGGACATCGTCGTGATGGTGCATCCCGACCACCAGTACGACCCCACGGTGATCCCGCATCTCGTTCAGCCCCTGCTCGCGGGGGAGTGCGACGCGGTCTTCGGGAGCCGCATGCTCGGCGGCCGTCCGATCCAGGGCGGAATGCCGAAGTGGAAATACCTCGGCAACATTTTCCTGACCGCCGTCGAGAACGCGACGTTCCTGATCTACCTGACGGAATACCACAGCGGTTTCCGCGCCTACAGCCGGCGTTACCTCGAGTCCGTCAACCTCGAGGCGAACTCCGACGGGTTCGTTTTCGATACGCAGATCATCGCGCAGGGAATCGCGAAGGGGCTCCGGATCCGGGAGATACCCATCGAGACGCGGTACTTCGACGAGGCGTCTCAGATCGCGTTCGGGCCGTCCGTGCGATACGGGTTCGCGATCCTGAAGACGATGCTCCAGTACAAGCTGCATGTCTGGGGCATTCGCTCGTCGAAGATCTTCCGCTGAGCGAGCCACGACGTCGGAGACCAAACGTCCGACAGCCGACAGCCGAGAGCAGAGCTTTGAGTTGCCTTACTGCGGCAAGGGCAAGGGCAAGGGCAAAGGCATGGGCATCGGGGGCGGCGCGGCCAGCCGTCCCGCCTTGAGCTCCCGGTCGAGGCGCTCGACCTCTCCGGCCGCCGCCGCGGCGGCATCCGGAAGCATGGCCCGCAGCAGCATGGGGCTGATCCATGCCGCGCGCACGTACGCGGCTCGCGCGTCCGCTTCCCGTCCCAGGCCCTCGTAGGCGCGGGCCAGGTTCAGATCGATCTCCGCGCGCTCGCCCGCGCCGAGCGCGAGACGGTACGCGGCGGCGGCCCGCTCCGCCTCGCCGCGGACGAGCCGCGCGGATCCCTCGAGAAGCAGCGGCCGCGGATCGCCGGGGAGCCGTGCCACGCACGTGTCGGCCGCGTTGGCGATCCCGTCGAGCGCCTTCGGCGGATCGGACACGTCCGTGGGATGCGTGATCACGAGGCGCAGGGCGTCGGTCGCGGCCCGCAGGAGGTGTTCCGCGCGGTAACGGCCCGGCTCGGGCGCTAGGAGGGCCGCGAGAGCGCCCGCCAGGAGGAGGACACGGACGGCCTTCATCCCGCCGTGACCGCCCTCGCTTCGGCGGATACTTCGGCATCGGAGCTCGGGGTGCTTTCGCTCCCGTCCGCGTCCGTCACGAGGCGCCATGCCCGCCCGGCTGCGAAGAGAAGCGGAATCGCCGTGATCGGGCGCTGAAAGGGAAACCACGTGATGGCCGCGGTGGCTCCGGCCGCGAGAATCGCCAGGAGGACGACCGCCTCCGAACGCCCGGATCCAGTCCGCGCGGAGGCGGCGCGGGCGAGGCCGGCGATGAGGAGCACCGCGGCCGCAATCGCCGCGAGACCCGCCGGAATCCCCGCTTCCGCGAACGGCTGCAGATAGTCGGAGTGGGCTTCCGCGTACGAGCTCGTCGCGAGGGGGTTGACGAGCCGTCTCCGGGCGGCGATGTCCGCGCGGAGGCGATGCGCGACGAACTCCGCGCCGAACGTGCCGGGCCCGAATCCGAGCAGCGGCCGGTCCCGCGCCATTCCGAGCGCCGCAGCCCAGGGGGCGGTGCGGTAGGACAGCAGGGTGTCCCAGTCCCCCGCGCGGGCGGCGCGGAGGGAGTCGGTAGCCCGGGCGCGCATGGGGGCGTACAGCCCGATCGCGAGGGCGAAAACCACGATCGTCCCGCCGAGTGCGGCCGCCGCCCGCCTCTTGAACAGCCCGAAGAACAGGACCGCCACGCCGGCGGCGAACGCGGAGAGAGATGTCAGATTCTGGTTGACGATCAATGCCGCGCATGTCACGACGGTCACGGATCCGGCGAGGATTCGGATGACGTTGCGCCGGGACGTGACCGCGACCCCGAGTGCGGTGACCGCGGCGAGAGCGAGGGCCAGCGCCAGGTAGCCGACATTGCCGGCGTACGCGCCGGTCGCCTCGCGCGCCACCTGGGTGACGAGCGGGAACGGCTGGTAGAGGCCGCGCGCCTGGAGGATCGAAACGATGGCGTCGATGGAGACCGCCGCGAGGAAGATCGTGAGGAGAAAAGGGATCCGGCGCGCGACCATCCGGGAGGCGCCGAGCGGCAGCAGGAGCGCCGAAATCGCCGCCGCGCGGAGCGAGTCGAGAGCCAGGGAGCGGTGCGGTGAGACGAGGGCCGACACGACGGAAATCGCGGCCGCGGCGGTCGCGAACGCCAGGGGAATCCGCGGATCTCTCCAGCAAAACGGCGCGCCGCCCGCGAACGGACTGGTCCAGCGGCCGGATCTGAACCCGAAGGCGAACAGTGCGGCCGTCGCGATTCCGACGAGTGCCACGAGCCTCTTTGGCGCGTCGAACGACGCGTCCACGGAGGAGTCGAACGCGAGGGCCGCTCCAGCGAACGCCGCCGCGAGAAAGAGGCAGGCGACCCAACCCCACAGGGCGTCCCGATCGGGCGGCCCGTCCGAGGAAGTTGTCATCGGGGATAGCGGAGAGCCTGGCCCGCGGCGCGCTCCGGGTCTGGTGCGCCCGCCCGGCCGCATTTTCTTTGCCTTCGGCACAGCGGGCATTAGAACAGGTTCGCGCGGTCTCCGGCCAGGATCGGAATCGCGCGCCGTTCGTGCCGTATGCTTGCCCGTCTGGCCATGCGGACCTGGACCTCTCCTCGACCCCGGCGCGTTTCCCTCCACCTCTGGGTGTACCGCCATCGACTGCCGATCCTGCTCGTCGCGGCGGCGGTCGTCGTGGTCACGCTCGCGACGGTCGGCTACTTCACGTCGGTCGTCGTGTCGCGATTCGAGGGGCGGCGCTGGAATCTTCCGTCGCGGATCTATTCGGATCTCCTCGCGATTCGACCGGGCGACGGCAGCTCTCCCGAGAAGCTGGTCGCGAAGCTCGACCGGCTCCTCTACCAGAAGAGCCAGGAGGCCCCGACGCGCCCCGGGCACTATCTCCGCACCGGGACGTCCATCGAGATTTTCACTCGGGGGTTCCGATATCCGGGGCACGATTTCCCGGGCTTCCGCGCTATGGTCGAGTTTGCTGGCGGCCGCGTCTCCGCCGTGCACAGCGCCGGGGGAGACGCAATCCCCGCCGTCATCATCGAGCCCGAGCTCCTCGGATCCGTGTTCGGGGACGAGGTCGAGGACCGGTCCCTCGTGCGGCTCGATGAAGTCCCCAGGACGCTCACGGACGCGATCCTGGTGACGGAGGATCGAGACTTCTACCGGCATGCGGGCGTTTCGATCAAGCGCACGTTCGGCGCCGTATTCTCGAACCTGAAGGGCGGTGCGACGCAGGGCGGCTCGACGCTCACGCAGCAGCTCGTCAAAAACCTGTATCTCTCGCCCGAGCGCACGCTGAAGCGCAAGGCCACGGAGGCGATCCTCTCGCTGATCCTCGACGCGCGGTACTCCAAGGACGAGATTTTCGAGGCGTACCTGAACGAGATCTACCTCGGCCGCGAGGGCGCCATCGCCATCACGGGCGTGGGAGAGGCAGCGCGTCACTATTTCGGCAAGGAGGCCGCGGACCTCGACCTCGCCGAGTCCGCCGCCATCGCCGGGATGATCAAGGCCCCGAATGTGTACTCGCCCCTGCGAAATCCGGCGAAGGCGATTCCGCGGCGCGACCTGATTCTCCGGCTCATGCACGCGGAAAAGAAGATCTCCGACGAGCAGCTCCGGCAGGCGATCGCCGAGCCGATGAAGCCTGTTTCCCGAAGCGCGCTTCTGACCAAGGCGCCCCACTTCGTCGATTTCGTGAAGGGAGAGCTCGCCGAGCGCTACGGTGAGAAGCTCAAGACGGAGGGGCTCCGGATCTACACGACGCTCGACGTGGACCTGCAGCAGGCAGGGCAGCGGGCGGTGAGCGAAGGGCTCGCGGGCCTCGAAAAGAAGTACCGCCGGCTCGCCGAGGCGGCGAAACAGGCCCCGCTCCAGGGCGCCCTGATCATGCTCGAGCCCGAAACGGGAGCGGTCCGTGTGCTGGTCGGGGGGCGCGACTACCGGCTCTCGCAGTTCAATCGCGTGACGCAGGCGCACCGCCAGCCGGGCTCGCTCTTCAAGCCGTTCGTGTACCTGGCCGCCTTCTCCCGTCGCGACCTTCCGCGGCCGGTCACGCCCGCCACCATCTTCGAGGACTCGCCGATCACGGTCGCCTGGGATCGGAAGGAATCCGAGCAGCAGTGGACGCCCCGCAACTACGACAACGCCTTCCGGGGACCGATGTCCGCGCGCTCCGCCCTGGAGCAGTCGATCAACATTCCGACCGTGCGGGCGGCTCTCGAGGCGGGGCTCCCGACGGTGCTGGCAACGGCGAGGGCCGCGGGGATCGGCTCGCGTCTCCGGCCCTATCCCTCGATCGCGCTCGGCGCCTTCGAGATTTCGCCGATCGAGATCGCCTCGGCGTACTCCGTGTTCGCCGACGGAGGCGTGCGGATCGAGCCGAATGCGATCGTCGGCGTGATGACATCGGAGGGCACCGTGCTCGACCGGAAGGAAACCGCCCTGAAGCCCGCGCTGCCGGCGGACGCCGTCTTCCTCGTGGATTCGATGATGCGAGGTGCCGTCGACCGCGGAACGGGAGGGGGAGCGCGCCTCGGCGGGATCAAGGGCGTGCTCGCGGGCAAGACGGGAACGACGAATGACGGGCGCGACGCGTGGTTCGTCGGGTTCTCCCCGCGTTTCCTGGCAGCGGTATGGGTCGGATACGACGACAACCGCGCCGTGCATCTCTCCGGGTCGTTCGGAGCCGTGCCTCTCTTCGCGGAGTTCACGCGCTCGGTTCCCGGTCAGTACTTCAACGAGACGTTTCCCGTGCCGTCCGACATCGTGACGGCGGAGATCGATCCGGATACGGGCTATCTCGCGGTTCCGGAATGTCCCCGCCGGATGACGGAGGTCTTCATCTCCGGAACCGCGCCGACTGCGGAGTGCCCCAGCCACTCGCCGCGGCGCCCCTCGACGAGCGACCTTCCCGGGGCCTGAAGCCCGCGCGTCGGGTTGCGGGGGCCGATAGCCGATAGCCGACAGGCGATAGCC
The DNA here is from genome assembly GCA_038239305.1 of Thermoanaerobaculia bacterium. Lineage (GTDB taxonomy): Bacteria > Acidobacteriota > Thermoanaerobaculia > UBA5066 > Gp7-AA6 > JALYUA01. The sequence continues at coordinate 10,560 of JBBSEW010000026.1, forward strand.
CAGAGCCGATAGAACGACAGCCGGCCTCGGTCCATCGTTCGCGCGGATACAGCCGCGATTGCGCGCGTTGTAAACTCGCCGGTTCTGAAACGACGCCCCAGAACTCCATCCATCCCTTCGATTCCCGGGAGCCACCGCCGCATGCGCATGTCCGATTCCTCCTCTCCTCCCATCCGCATCCGGGGCGCCCGCACGCACAACCTCCAGAACATCTCGGTGTCGATCCCCACGGAGCGGTTGAGCGTGATCACGGGCGTGTCGGGATCCGGCAAGTCCTCCCTGGCGTTCGACACGCTTTACGCGGAAGGGCAGCGCCGCTACGCGGAATCCCTTTCCACGTATGCCCGCCAGTTCCTGGAGCGGCTCGACCGGCCGGACGTCGATTCCATCGAGCCCGTTCCTCCCGCGATCGCCCTCGAGCAGAAGAACGGCGTGCGCAACGCCCGCTCGACCGTGGGCACGCAGACGGAGATCTACGACTCCCTTCGGCTCCTCTATGCGCATGGCGGAACGACCGGCTGCACGACGTGCGGCGTCGACGCGGTGCCGGGCGGCGTCGGCCGGGCGGTGGACGAGTTGATGGAGGCCGAGAACGGTTCCCGGGTGATCCTCGTCGCGCCTCTCGTATGGGAAGCGCATGCGGCCGGAAGCAAGAGGAACCGGCTGAAGGAGTCGCGGCTGCGCCTCGAGGAGCTGAAGCGCGCCGGATTCTTCCGCGCCCTCTCCCCGGAAGGCGAGACGGTGGAGATCGGCGAGGACGCGGCCCCTCTTCTCGACTCCGAGGGCCGGCTGCGCATCGTCGTCGGGCGTTTCGTCGTGCGGCCGGAATCCCGCGCGGAGACCGCGGCCGCGGCCGACTCGGCTTTCGCGATGGCGGGATGCCTGACCGCGCAGTTCGACGGCCGCGCGCGGACGTTCCGCCGGGGGCTCCACTGTCCGCAATGCGGCGTCGATTTTCGCGATCCCACTCCGGCGCTCTTCGCGTTCAACTCTCCCCTCGGTGCCTGCGTCGCGTGCCAGGGCTTCGGGCGCGTGATCGGCATCGATTTCGCGAAGGTCGTCCCGGATCCGGGCCAGACGCTCTCCGACCGGCCTATCGCGCCCTGGAACACTCCCGCCTACGAGTCCGCCTACGACGACCTCTTCCGGTCGTGCCGGCGTTATTCGGTCCGGACGGACGTCCCCGTCGAGCGCCTCTCATCGCACGAGAAGGAAGTTCTCTTCCGCGGGCGGGGCGATTTCTACGGCGTCCAGGGTTTCTTCGAATGGCTCGAGACCAAGCGGTACAAGATCCACGTCCGGGTCCTGCTCGCGCGCTATCGCGCCTACACGCTTTGCCCGGAGTGCTTCGGCGCGCGGCTCTCACCGGCGGCCCGCGCGGTCCGTTTCCGCGGAAAGACGATCTCGGAGCTCGCCGAGCTTCCGCTGTCGGACCTCCAGAGATGGTTCGACGATCTCGCGCTCTCGCCGTCGGAGGAGGCGCGCTTGTCCTCGGTCGTCGCGGAGCTGCGGGCGCGCGTCCGGTACATGAACGACGTGGGCCTCGACTACCTCACGTTGTCACGCGCCGCGCGCACCCTGTCCGGAGGAGAGGCGCAGCGCATCGGCCTCGCTTCCGCTCTCGGGGGCTCGCTCACGGGCACGCTCTACGTGCTCGACGAGCCGACGATCGGGCTTCACGCAGCGGACACCCGCCGGCTCATTGCGATCCTGCGGCGACTGGCGGACCGGGGCAACACGGTCGTTCTGGTCGAGCACGACCCCGAGGTGATCGAGTCCGCCGACCACGTCATCGATCTCGGGCCGGGCGCGGGGTCCGAGGGGGGACGTCTGTTGTTCGAGGGCACGCCCCGCGCCCTCGCGCGCCAGCGCACGTCCCTGACGGGTGCCGAGCTCGTCCGCCGGCAGGCCGCGCGCTCGGAGGATCCTGCCGAGCCCGGTGCGACTGCGGTCACCGGCCGGGGAGGACGCCTCGTTGCGTTTCGCCGCGCGGAGGGAGCCGTGACCGTTGTGGGGGCCCGCGAGCACAATCTCCGCGACCTCACGGTCCGGTTCCCGCTCGGCCGCCTGGTTTCCGTCTCCGGCGTGTCAGGCTCGGGGAAGTCGACGCTCGTGCGCGACATTCTCTTCAATTCCTACGCGCGCCGCGTCAAGGGCACGGTCTCCGTCGACGTCGGCGCGCACGACCGCGTGGACGGGCTCGAATCCCTCGCCGACATCCAGTTCGTCGACCAGAGCCCCCTCGGACGGTCCGCCCGATCCAATCCCGTGACTTACATGAAGGCGTGGGACGACATTCGACAGCTGTTCGCAAAGTGCGGGCGCGCCGTGACGCGGGGTATCACCGCTCGCGACTTCTCCTTCAACTCGGCCGGCGGGCGATGCGAGGTGTGCAAGGGCACCGGATGGCAGACGATCGATATGCAGTTTCTGGCCGACGTGATCGTGCGGTGCGAAGCGTGCGACGGCCGGAGATTCCAGAGCCGCGTCCTCGCGGTGCGTTATCGGGGAAAAAGCATCGGAGACGTCCTGGACATGACCGTCGCCGAGGCCGGCCGATTCTTCGCGGAGGAGCCCCGCATCGGCAAACGCCTCGCGCCCCTGGTCGAGGTGGGTCTCGGATACGTAAAGCTCGGCCAGCCCACGGCGACCCTCTCCGGCGGCGAGGCCCAGCGTTTGAAGCTCGCCTCCTTTCTGGAGATCCGGCCGGCGACGTCGCGGGGAACTCTGTTTCTCTTTGACGAGCCGACGACCGGCCTGCACGCGGTCGACGTCGAGCGGCTTCTGCGGACGCTCCGGCGCCTGATCACGCTCGGCCATTCGGTGATCGCGGTGGAGCACCACCTGCAGTTCCTGGCGGCGTCCGACTGGATAATCGACCTCGGGCCGGGCGGCGGGAGGGACGGGGGAACCGTGGTCGCCGAGGGCTCTCCCGAGGAGATCCGCCGCGCGACCGCGAGCGTGACGGGCCGTTTTCTGGCCGAGCTCGCGCCCCGGCCGGCCGGCGAGCCCCCGCTGCCGGCGGCCTCCCGGCGCAAGGACAAGCCGCGCTGAAGGGCCGCGATCCATTTCGGGAACTAGAAAAGGTGAAGTGAGGGGGCCGGGCGGTTTTACGTTTCCCGTTTCCCGTTTCCCGTTTCCCGTTCCCCGAGCCCGGCCGCTCTCTTCAGTTCCCGCCGGCCGCCTTTTTCGCTGCTCCGGCGAGGAACTGCTCGAGGCGATCGGGCCCGCCGTAACCCTCCATCCGCGCGACTTCTTTCCCGGACGCGTCGGCGACGATGAGAGTCGGAAACGCTTCGACACGGAATCGCTGCTCGAGCTCTTCGATCGGGGGCGTGTTGCGGCCGTCCTCCCGCTGCCGGTCGACGATGCGGGCGGGAACGAAACGATCCGCGAGGCGTTTTGCGGTCGAGGCGTCCCCCCACGCCTCCGAGTCCAGGCGGTGGCACGGCACGCACCAGGCGGCGGTGAAATCGTAGAGGATCGGTTTTCCCGCCGTCCGCGAGAGGGACGCGGCGTCGGAGACCGGCTTCCACGCGACGAGGCCGGCTCCGCCCGCCTTCGGGCGATCCGCGACCGCGGTGACGATCCGCAGCACCACCGCGGCGGCGGCGATCCAGAGGAGCGTCCGCGGTATCTGCGTTTGCGGTCCCGAGCGAGCGGGTGGCGCGGCCGAAATCGTGGGCTCAGTCGGTTCCATAAGAGAACTCCCGTCGATTGAAGATCAGGGTCGCGAGCAGGAGGTAGCCGGCGAGCGCGAGGAAATACTGTCCCGTCGGAATCTGCAGGAACCGGCCTCCCGTCAGGATCTCGGCCCACGCTCCGCGGGGGGCGAAATTCGACAGGAGAAACGTGCTGAGGCGGGCGAGCTCCGGGCGATGCATGGCTGCGGCACCGATCCCGGGCAGGACGTTGAAGATCAGCCCGAACAGCAGGTAGGCGAGCAGATCGCCCAGGCCGCGCAGAAAAGTCGAGAAGAAAAGGATGGTGGCACCGAGCAGCGCGCCGTGCGTCAGCTCCTGGGCGACGACGCGAAGCACTTCCGGCCAGTCGAAGGATTGCGCCCCGCTGCTCCAGCCCATCGTCTGCTCGAGGCGATGGGCGAGCGCCGCGAGGACGACGGTCGAGGAGAGGAAGCCCGCCAGCATGGCCAGGAAGCCGAGGTAGCGCCCGAGCACGTAGTCGGAGCGGCGGATCGGACGCGTGAGAATCATCTGCAGCGCGCCGCTCGAAGCGTCCCGCGACACGATGCCGGTCGCCAGCAGGAAGACCGCCAGCAGCGTCGTGAAGCCCGTGGGCTGGCCCGCAGCGAGCGGCACGGCGGCCATCAATCCGAGCGCGATCAGCGCGATCCAGGCGCCTACGGAGCCGGTCTTCTGGGCGAGGTAGCGGCGGGCGGTCTCGATCAAGCGAGCTTCCTCCCGAAAGTGCGGTCCTCGATCATGCCGGTTTCCGGAACAGATCCTCGAGCTCGGCCGACGACCGAACCTCGTAGATCGGGCAATCCTGCAGGACGAGGAGCCGGACGGCACGCGCGATGTCCTCCTCGCGGGCCGCGCCGAGGCGCACGGACCCGTCCGCCGCCGCCAGGGCCTCGAACCCTTCCGCCGCGAGCGATGCGGCTGCCGCGGGGGCGCGATCCGGAGCGGTCCGGAGAACCGCCTTGCGCAGGGCGGCTCCTTCGCCCCGCAGCGCCTCCGAGCGGACGACGCGGCCCCGTTCGAGGAAGACGATGCGGTCGCAGACGCGCTCGACTTCGGGAAGCTGGTGAGAGTTCAGGACGATCGTCGCGCCCCGCGCCTTCGCCTCCAGGATGCGGTCCCGCACGACGGCGACACCGACGGGGTCCGTTCCCGAAGCCGGCTCGTCCAGGAAGAGCAGGTCGGGGGAGCCGAACGTCGCCTGCGCGACGCCGATCCGCTGCAGCATGCCGCGCGAGTACGTCCGCAGCTGCCGCCGGAGGGCCACGGGGTCGAGGCCGACCCGCTGCGCGGCCGCGGCAATTTCCGCCTCGGTGCGCGCCGGCGCGCCACCCGAGAGCCGCCAGTGGTGCGCCAGAAACGCGCGACCCGAGAGCTCCCGGTCGAACCCGAGGCGCTCAGGCATGTAGCCCGTCCGCTCGCGGATCGAGAGGTCGTCGGGGGGCTTTCCGTCGATCGTGATCGTCCCGCGGTCCGGATGGAGAAGGCCGAGCAGGCAGGAGAGGAGAGTGGTCTTGCCGGCCCCGTTCGGTCCGATCAGCCCGAGCGTCTCCCCGCGCGCGATCTCGAGCGAGACGTCGGTCAGGGCCGCCGCGGCGCGACCGCCCCGTCCGTAGCTCTTCGAGACGCCCTGCACGACGATCACGGGAGGGAGTCTAATCCGTACGGCTCGCGGCCGGAGCCGGCGTCCGGAATCGGGAAGAGTCGAGGTCCCCGCGCGTGTTAGATTACGCGGCCGCCAGATGATTGAAGTTCAAAACCTCACCAAGCGATACCCGACGCAGGCCGCCGTTTCGGACGTGACGTTCTCGGTCGCGCAGGGCGAGATCGTGGGATTCCTGGGCCCCAACGGGGCGGGCAAGACCACGACGATGCGCGTTCTGACCGGTTTCCTGCCGCCGACCTCCGGAACGGCGAGGATCGACGGGCACGACATCGTCCGGCAGTCCCGGGAGGCCCGCGCGTCGATCGGTTACCTTCCCGAATCGGCCGCCATCTATCCGGAGATGCGGGTCCGCGAGTACCTCGTCTTTCGGGCCCGGCTCGAAGGCGTTTCGGGCGCCGAGGTGGGCCGCCGGGTGGCCGACGCGATCGGGCGATGCCTGCTCGACGAAGTGGCGGATCGCAAAGTCGAGAACCTTTCGAAGGGGTACCGCCAACGCACGGCGCTCGCCGGGGCCCTCGTCCACCAGCCGCCCGTTCTGATTCTGGACGAGCCGACCGTCGGCCTCGACCCCACGCAGATCATCCGCATCCGGGAGACGATCCGCGATTTGGGCAAGGAGCGGGCCGTTCTCCTGTCCACCCACATCCTGCCCGAGGTCGAAGCCGTCTGCGATCGAGTCCTGATCATCGACCGGGGCCGCATCGTGGCGGAGGGCAAGCCCGCGGACCTGCGGCGGCAGCTCTCCGGAACCCCCGTCATCCGGGCGGTCTTCCGGGGGCTCGTTCCGGCCCGCGGCGAGCTTCTTCGGATCGTCGGAGTCACGGAAGTCGAGGAGACCGCCGGGGACGGCGAGACCCGGACCCGCGTGCATGCGGCGGGCGAGGGCGGGGGCGGGGGCGAGCTCGGCGAACGCGAGCTGACGGAAGAGATCTTTCGCCTCGCCGTCGACAAGGGCTGGGTCCTGCGGGAGCTCGCCCGGGAGTCGGTCTCACTCGAGGATGTGTTCGTGCGCCTGACCCGGCACGAGGAGGCCGCGGCGCCGGAGTCTTCCGTTCCATCCGCGAGCGGCGAAGATTCCTCGAGCCCGCTTCCCCCCGAGTCGACGCCGGCGGCCGCAGAATCGGAGTCCCCCTCTTGAAGCGCATCCTCGCGATCGTCGGCCGGGAGTGGAGGGCGTATTTTTTCTCGCCGCTCGCGTACGTCATTCTCGCGGCCTTTCTGCTCCTGAACGGGATCATCTTCTACGTGATCCTGAATTTCCTCTCCGCCCCCGGCGCCCCCCGCGGCCAGGCCCTCGTGCTGCTCTTCACCAACACGTACTTCTGGATCTTCAACCTCTTCGTCGTCCCGATCATCGCGATGCGCCTCTTCCCCGAAGAACGGCGGAGCGGGACGATCGAAAGCCTGCTGACGGCTCCCGTCTCCGAGACGGAGGTCGTGCTCGGGAAGTTCCTCGGAGCTCTCGGGTTCTTCCTGACGCTCTGGGCTCCCACGCTTCTCTATGTCGTGCTCCTGCGGTCCCAGACGAAGATCGACGCGGGCCCGGTCGCTTCGGGCTATCTCTCGGTGGCCCTGCTCGGGGCGTATTTCCTGTCGATCGGCACGTTCGCCTCGACGCTGACCAAGAACCAGATCATCGCGGCGATCCTGTGTTTCGGGATGCTGATCCCGATCTTCTCCTTCGGGCTGCTCGAGTCCATGCTTCCGCCCGCGGCGCACGACTGGCTCGGCTACTTCAACCTGTGGGACCACATGGACGAGTTCGCCCGCGGCATCGTCGACAGCCGCCGGCTCGTGTACTACCTCTCGGGGACGGCCCTGTTCCTGTTCCTGGCCACCGTCTCGCTCTCGGCCAAGAAAGAAAATCCGTGAGCGCGTCGGCCCATCGCCGCAACGCCTCGACGGTGGCGATCGTGCTCGGCATCGCGCTTTTCGCGGGCGTCAACTGGCTCGGCGGGCGCCACTGGTGGCGGGGTGACTGGACGTCGTCGCATCTCTATTCGATCTCGGAGACGACGAAGAAGACCGTCGCGGGGCTGACGAAGCCCGTGCGGATCACCGTGTTCATGACGCGGCAGTCGCGCGTGTATCAACCGGTCACCGAGCTCCTGAATCGTTATCGCCAGCTGTCGGGAAAGCTCGAGATCGAGTACCTCGACCCGGAACGCAATCCCGCCCGCGCGCAGGCTCTTGTCCAGGAGTTCGGCATCCGGCAGAACACCATCGTGTTCCGTTCCGGCGACCGCAAGAAGTACGTCGAGGAAGACAAGCTCGCCGACTTCGACTTCGGAGGCGCGATGGGAGGGGGCTCCCCCGAAATCAAGGCGTTCAAAGGCGAAGAAGCGTTCACGTCCGCCATCATCGAGGTTACCGAGAGCCGCTCCACGAAGATCTATTTCACTCAGGGCCACGGCGAGGCGGCGCTCGACGGATCGGAGCGCGGCCGCGGGTTCGCCGAGCTCAAGCAGGCCCTCGAGCGCCAGAATCGGACCGTCGCCGCCTGGAGCTCGCTCGGCAAGAGCGATCTCCCCTCCGATGCGGCGGCGATCGTCGTCGGCGGTCCGCGCGCGGCCTTTCTCGAACCCGAGACGGGCGCCCTGACGAAGTATCTGGCCGGGGGCGGCCGCGTGCTGCTGATGGCGGATCCCGTCCTGCCGACGGCGGGCGCGCCTCCCGCGGACTTCGGACTGGCCGGGCTCCTGGGCGCGTACGGCCTCCGCCTGAACAACGACATCGTGATCGATCCGGCCAACGCGATCCCGCAGGTGGGCCCGGAGACCCTGATTGCGAACCGGTTCGGCAACCACCCGATCGTGCGGTCGCTCTCGGGCGAGGGCCTTCCCGTCGTGTTTCCGCTGGCACGCTCGGTGAGCAAGCTGGCCAAGAGCCCCGCGGGCTACGCGGACGTGATGCTCGTCGAGACGACGGCGGAAGGCTGGGGGGAGACGTCCCTCGACAAGCTCGACGAAGTCAAGAAGGACGCGGCCGACAACGCGGGACCCGTTTCGATCGCGATGGTGGCGGCGCCGACCGACGAGAAGAAGCCGGGTGGCCGCCTGGTGGTCTTCGGCAACTCCCGCTTCGTCGCCAACGGCGCGCTCGCGAACGCGGGAAACGCGAACCTGTTCCTGAACTCCATCTCGTGGCTCACGGGCCAGGACCGGCTCGTCGGGATCGCCCCCAAGACGCCCGAGCAGGCTTCGATCTCGATGACCAAGGCCCAGGTCAACCGGATCGGGCTGTTCGCGACCCTCGGGATGCCCGGGCTCGCCATTCTCCTCGGCGTCTGGGTCTGGTATCGGCGCCGCGACTAGACATTCAGCATTCAGCCATTCACCACACCCACGATGTCTGCCCGCAAAATTCTCGTTCTGACGGCGCTCGTGGCCGTTCTCTTTGCTTTCATCTTCCTGTTCGAGCGAAAGCTGCCGACGACCTCCGAGGCGAACCAGAAAAAAGACCTGATCTGGGAGCTCCCGGAAGATCAGGTGGACTCACTTCGGCTCGAGCATCCCGGTGCTCCGGGTGTCGAGCTCAAGAAAACCGCGCCGGGCGCCTGGCGCCTGGTGCGCCCGGAGGGATATCCGGCCGACTCCGCCGCCGTCGCGGAAGTCGTGACGCAGCTCTCCCGACTGCGCCGCGCCGGAAGCGAAGCGCCGGACGCGAGGCCCGAAGACTACGGGCTGACGACGCCCTCCGCGAAGGCGACCATCGGCTGGAAGGATCCCGGGGCTCCCGGCAAGCATTTCGCTCGGACGGTGGAATTCGGCGTGGACATCCCGGGCACCGAGGCGGCCGCGGCGCGATCGGCGGGGGGCGCCCGCGTGTTCTTCGTGCCGGCCTCGCTCGCGGTGACGGCGCGAAAAGGAGCCGATGACTTCCGGACGAAGGACGTCTTCGGTTCGGGGGAGTTCTCCCGGGTCGACGTCGAGCGAGGACGAGGAAAACTCTCTCTCGCCCGCAAGAACGGAACGTGGTGGTTGTCGCAGCCGTTCGTCGATCTCGCGGACGCCGACTTCGCCCAGCGCTTCGTGGACGAGCTGACCGGGCTGAAGGCGCTCGAATTCCTACCCCCCGGAGACCGGCAGAACCTGGCGGCGTTCGGTCTTTCGCCCGCGCTGTACCGCGTCACGCTGTCGGACGGAAAGACGCCGACGTCGGTCGAGTTCGGAGCGACGCGATCCGACGGGAACACCGTGTACGCCCGCCGCGAGACTCAGGTCTTCACCGTCCCCAGCACCGTCGTCGAGGACCTTTCGAAGGAGGCCATCGCGTTCCGAGAGCCGCGACTCGTCCGATTCGACCGGGGCGGGGTGTCCGCAATGGAGGGCGTGTTCGGCCCGGAGAGATTCTCGATCGAGCGGAAGGACGCGGCCTGGTTGTCCGGAGTCGTCCACGTTCCCGCGCCGTCTGTGGACGATCTCATGACCGCGGTGCTCGATCTCAAGAGCCGCGGCTTTCTCGACGAAGCCGCCGCATCGGCCTGGAAAGGCCTCCCGCCGGCGGCGACGATCACGATTCGTTCGACTCCCGGGGAAACCTGGACCCTGCAACTCTTCGCCTCGCGGGCAGAGACGCTCGCGATCGTGGGCGGGCGCCCCGGAGCCTTCCAGCTCGCGTCGGACGCGATCGAGCGAGCCCACGACGCCTTCCGCAAAACAGCCGCGGCCCCGAAGGTGCCGAAGCCCTAGTCCGCGCAGTCGGCGAGGCAGGCGGTGCGCTTGCAGGACGCCCGGGTCCGTCCGCCCTCCGCTCCGTCGACACGGCGCGGCTAGGGATGCCTCGGAAGAGAAATGGCAGCCGCCTCCGCGAAATCGGGGCCGCTCTCGCGTTCGGGGAAGGGAAACCGCCGAATCGCGAACCCTCTGGAATTGTTCTGGGCGAAGCGAAAGCCGGTCTCCTCCGGGAGGGCTCCCGGCTCCGGGCTCAAACAGTGACGGAAGTCTTACTGGAGCCCGCCGCCGGCGGAGCCTCCCGTACGAGGCCATGAGTGAGGGAGCACACCGAACTCCAACTGTCGCCTCTCTGCCCCTGCGACCGAACGACGAGCGGCGGCCACGGTCTCTCTCATCGGAACGAGGCCGCCGCGTGCCTCGGTAGGGAGGCGCAGCCGGCGGCGGGCGGATCCCGGCGGAGGAGTCGGTTACCGCTTGCCGGTCAGGTGCGGCGGACGTTTGTCGGCTTCGGCCTCGAGCTGGGCGATCCGCTTCGCGCGGGCCTTTTCCTTTTCGTCGAGAGACTTCGTTTTCTTCTCCTTTGTCTTGGAGAAGAATGTCGAGAGAGAAAGCAGGAGGCCTTTGCCCGAGGGGGCCTTGGTGCGCCTCGCGGTGGCGCCCCACAACTTCGCCTTCTTCACGATGGACTCGGAGAGATCGGCATTGGCGAGGTCGGCGCCCGAGAGATCAGCGCCGGTGAAATCGGCGCCGATGGCGCGGGCAAACCGGAGATCCGCCTCCTGGAGGCTGGCGCCCTGGAGGTTCGCGCCGACGAGCATCGTTCCGGACAGGTCCGCGTCGAAGGCCTTGATCTGGGAGAGGTTCGCGCGTTTCAAGACCGCAAGCCGGAAATTGGCGAGAGAAAGATCCGCGCGCGAGAAGTTGACGCCTTCCGCCTGAACCTCGGAGCAGTCCGCGCCCGCGAATCGCGCCGCGACGAACGAATACGGCTTGAGGTTGCATCTCGAAAAGATCGCCTTGGAGAGATCGGCATTCTGGAAGTTCGCGCTCTCGAACTTCGCCGTCCGCATGTCGACCTCGGTGAGCTTGGATTCGGCGAACGAGACGTCCTTGCCGCGGGCGCCCAGGAAGTTCGCCTTCCGCAGCTCCATCTTCCGCATGCGCGTCTTGTCGAACGTCGCTTCGGCGAAATTGGCTTCGACCGCGGACGCGAGCTCGAGATCGGAATCGCTGAAGTCGGCGCCCTCGCAATCGGCCGCGTTCAGGATGGCCTGCCGGAGATTGGAGCGGAGGAACTTCGCCCTCCGCAGATCCGAGCCGGAGAGGTCGGCGGTCTTGAGGTTCGCGCCTTCGAAGATGGCGTTGGGAAAGGAGCCGCGCGTCGCGGAGACGCCTTCGAAAAGGCAGCGCGAAAAGTCCGCTCCGTCGAAATGGGCGCGCGCGGTGCGGACGCCGCGGAAGTTGACGTCGGTGAGCTTCGCGCCGGCGAGGTTCGCGCCGGTGAGATCCGAGCCCTCGAGCCTCGTCATCGACAGGTCCGCGCCCGCGAGATCGGCGTCCGTGAGCGAGACACCCTGCATGGACGACGACTTGAACCGGGCCCCCGCGAGGAACACCTTCGAGAAGTCGAGGCCGTCGAGCATGCAGTTTTCGAGGATCGCGCCGGCCGCCGACGCTCCCTTCCACTTCGTGGCCTCGAGCGTCGCGCGCGTGAAGTCGGCGCCGTCGACCTTGGCTCCCGAAAAGTCGGCCCGGGTGAGATCGGCGCGCTTGAGGTCTTTGTCCGTCAAGTCCTTGCCCGCGAGGGCCGCTTCGGTCAGGTCAGGCGTGACGTTGGAGTTGCGCGCTCTCCAGGAATTCCATTCGGTCGAGAGGAGGAGGGCGATGTGCTCGGGATTGGGCATGCGGGGCGGATTGTATGACGCCGGCGGCCCCGGGGATCCCGTACCGCGCGCCGCCGAGGGGATCCTGGAGTCCTGCGCTTCCCGCCTGCGCCCCGGATCCGCCGCATCGGCCGGTTAGAATGGTCGCATGAGCACCGCTCTCGCCGCGATCCAGGCCCCGCCCAAAGCGATGGAGAAGATCCGCCGCGCGCTCGTAGGCGGCCACCCCCTTCTCTACGTGCAGAGTTGGGAGGAGTCCCGCGTCGAGCGCCTGGTCCAGCACTTTGCGAAGACGTTTTTCGGCCAGGCCGTCCCGTTCGGGGTCTGGTCGGTCGTCGATGGGCTCATGGTCGACGGGATGCCGATCCCCGACACGCGGGATCCTCTGAAGGCTCTCGACGCGATCTTCCAGGCGTCCGGCAAGGGCTTCTACCTGCTGAAGGATTTCCCGGCGTCGCTCGAGACCCGTCCGGAGATCGTCCGGCGGCTCCGGGACCTCTACCGGGGCCTGAAAGACCGCGGGCGGCACGTCCTTCTCGTGTCGCCCCGGCTCACGATTCCCGAGGATCTGAAGAAAGAGATCTACGTCATCGAGTACGAGTTGCCCGATGAAGCGGAGATCTCCCGGATCATCGAGGGGAGCGTCCGCCGCCGTCTTGGGGCCGAATCGATGGACGACAACGCCGTCAAGCGCCTGGCCCTCGCGATGCGAGGGCTGACGGCCGACGAGATCGGACACCTGCTCCTCAAGGTGTTCGCGCAGCGCAAGACTTTCGACGAAGGCGCCTTCATGGAGATCCTCGCCGAGAAGGAGCAGATGTCGAAAAAGGAGGGCGTTCTCGAATTTGTCCCGCCGCGCTTCTCGCTCGAGGACGTGGGCGGCTACGAGACCCTGAAGGCATGGCTTCGCAAGCGCCAGTCGCTGTTCACGAAGGACGCGCTCGACGCCGGTATCCCGATTCCGAAGGGCCTGCTTCTGATGGGCATTTCCGGCTGCGGAAAGAGCCTGTGCGTCAAGACGATCTCGACCCTCTGGAACCTGCCGCTGTTCCGCCTCGACATGAACGCGGTTTTCGGGACGGAGAACCCGGAGAGCACGTTCCTGAAGGCCCTCCGGTCGGTCGAGGCCGTGTCGCCGGCCGTCCTGTGGATCGACGAGATCGAGATGGGCGTCGGCGGGTACCGGGAAGGAGGAGACGCGGCGATGTCGCGCATTTTCTCCGGCTTCCTGACGTGGATGCAGGAAAAGAGCGCCCTCGTTTTCGTGGCGGCCACCGCGAATCGCATTCAGCTCCTGCCCGCCGAGATCATCCGGAAGGGCCGCTTCGACCAGGTCTTTTTCGTCGATCTCCCGACCGAAGAGGAGCGCAAGCAGATCTTCGCGATCCATTTCAAGAAGAACCGCTGCGACCCGGCGCGGTTCGACCTCGTGTTCCTCGCCAAGGCCACCAAGGGTTGGAACGGAGCGGAGATCGAGCAGGCCGTCATCTCCTCGGTCGTCGAGGCCTATTCGGAGGCCCGGACCGTGACAGAAGAGGATCTGCATCGCGTCCTCTCCGCCACGGTGCCCCTGGCCGTGACGATGGAAGAGCAGATCAAGGCCATCAAGAGCTGGGCCCACGATCGAGCCCTGAACGCCAGCACCGCCCAGAAAATGTAGGAAGAGGAGGCCCGGCCGTTTCCCGGGAACGGAAAACGGGAAACGGGAAAGAATACGCCTCCCCCCCGATTCTCCGATCCCCCGATTCTCCCTCGATAGTTCGATCGATCGCGATGTCATGAGATCGCGAGATCGCGAGATCGGTGAGGAAGGCCGGGATCGTGACGGCGCACGAGATCGGCTCGCGGGAACGACCCCTCTCGATCGAATCAGTTCCGAGTCGCGTCGATCTCCGAAGGACGAAAGGGAGCGAGAAACTCGATCCGCTTCTCCCACTCGAGCATCCGCCCGATGAGCACGCCAAAGCGCGAAGAGATCGAGTTGGTCTCGAGGATCGCCTGGAGCTCCTGGGGGCTGTAACGCAGCCGCAGCGCGATCTCCGAGGAGAGCCGCTCCGGCGTCACGTCTTCTTCGGGCAGCGGCGGAAGATCGATTTCCGGGCGCACCACTTCGAACGTCCGGCGCGCGAGCTCCGAGATCTGCGCGGCCTCGGAGTCGGACGCAAACGGATGGGAGGGGAGTGTCTCGACGCGGGCCATGCGGTAGGGAGAGGAGGACTTCGCCTCGTCCAGAATCCGGTACCGGAACTTTCCTTCGAGGAGGATGTTGTACCGGCCGTCGTCGAGCTCCTCGTATTCGATGATTTCGCCGGCGCCCCCGATCGCGTACACCGGGGACCGGACCGAGTCCGCGTCGGCCCCCGCCTTGAGCATTGCCATCCCGATCGTGCGGTCTCCGGCGAGAGCGTCCGCGACCATCGCGCGATAGCGCGGCTCGAAGATGTGCAGGGGCAGGAGCGTTCCCGGCAGAAGAACGACTCCTGGCAGGGGGAACAGGGGCAGTTTCAAGCTCATTTTCGGGAGTGCCGGCGCGCGAGATCGAGCACGTATTCGGCGGTCTCCCGGATCTCCTCGTCCGTCAGTTTACCCTCGAACTTCGGCATCGGATCCCGGCCCTTCCGGATCTGCCGCTCGATCGAGGCGAGGCTTCCATCGCCGCGCCATTCCCCGTCGATCAGGTTCGCGTAGTGGAAGCGGCTCGCCGTCATCGTCCGGCCGTCACCGCTCGCGGCGTGGCAGGACGCGCACTTGCGTTCGTAGATCGTGCGGCCGGCCGCCAGCGCGCGTTTGCTGCTGTCCGCCTCGGGAAGCCGGTTCTCGCGGCACGCTACCCCCATCGGGAGGACGAAGCCGAGGAAGCCGATTCGGAGAAGGCCCGCGAGAAGGGAGTTCCCGTGTCCGGTCGAATGGATCGGAGGGAAACGGCCCGGCACGGCTGCAGTTTAGCCTTACCCCGCTCGGGCAGCACCCCTGAAGGTGTTCCTAACGTGGCGGCTCCGCCGGCGGGCACTCTGATAGGTTCTCCCTCCCATGGCTGATCCCCGCGACCGCGTCGCCGGAAGCGTCGCCGGAAAGTACTACGTCGATACGCAGTGCATCGATTGCGACGTCTGCCGTGTGACCGCACCCTCCAATTTCCAGCGCAATGAAGAGCTCGGATTCTCATTCGTCTCGCGCCAGCCGACGACCCCCGACGAGGAAGCCCAGTGCCAGGAAGCGATGGACTGCTGCCCGGTCGAAGCCATCGGCGAGGACGGGGGCGGCTCGAAAGAGGCGATCCCGCCAGGGTGAATCTCGCGATCTCGCGATCTCATGATCTCGCGATCAATCGAATTATCGAGCCAAGCGGGGATCGGGAAGGGAAGAAGCCCCTCACGCCGGCCCTCTCCCGCCGGGAGAGGGGGAAGGCGTGCTTCGTCCCCTAAAGTCTCACTGGAGCCCGCCGCCGGCGGAGCCTCCCGTACGAGGCCATGAGTGAGGGAGCACACCACTCTCAACCGAAAACCTCCCGGCGGATGCGACCGAACGCCGAGCGGCGGCGACGGTCTCCCCTCAGGAGGGGGGCCGCCGCGTGCCTCGGTAGGGAGGCGCAGCCGGCGGCGGGCGGATCTTGAGACGGACGCGGAGTGGTGAGGACTAAAACCGAACGGACGAATCACCCCGGATCTTTCGGGAATCCGAGAATCGGGTGATCGGGTGATCGGGTGATCGGGTGATCAATCAAGGGAATCGGATGATCGGAGAATCGATCCGAAACCGTCGGATTCGTGCCTTCTCTTCCGTTTCCCGTTTCCCGCTCAGAGAATCGAGCGGAAGTATTCGATCGTCCGATCGAGGCCCTCGTCGAGCTTCACTTTCGGCTCCCAGTCGAGTCTCGTCCGTGCCTTCGTGATGTCCGGCTGGCGGACCTTCGGGTCGTCCACCGGGAGGGGGCGGAACTCGATCGTGCTCTTCGATTTCGTGAGGTCCCGAATGGTGCGGGCGAACTCGAGAACGGAAAGCTCGGCCGGATTGCCGATGTTGACCGGATCCTTCTCCTCGGAGAGCAGGAGGCGGTAGATTCCTTCGATGAGGTCCGAGACGTAGCAGAAGGACCGCGTCTGCGAGCCGTCGCCGAACACGGTCATGGGCTCGTTCGCCAGCGCCTGGGAGATGAGTGCCGGCACGACTCGTCCGTCGCGAGGCCGCATCCGCTCGCCGTAGGTGTTGAAGATCCGAACGATCCGGGTCTCGACGCCGTGGGCGCGCTGGTAAGCCATCGTCATGGCTTCCGCGAAACGTTTCGCCTCGTCGTAGACGCCCCGCGGCCCGATCGGGTTCACGTTTCCCCAGTACGTCTCCGGCTGCGGATGGACGAGGGGATCGCCGTAGCACTCCGAGGTCGAAGCGAGGAGGAAGCGCGCTTTCTTGGCCATCGCGAGCCCGAGCGCGTTGTGGGTCCCCAGAGAGCCAACTTTGAGGGTCTGGATCGGCAGCTCCAGGTAGTCGATCGGAGAGGCGGGCGAGGCGAAATGCAGCACCGCGTCGACCGGTCCGTCGATGAAGATGAAATGGGTGACGTCGTGCCGGACGAACCGGAACCGCGTGTTCTCCCCGAGGTGAGCGATGTTGCGCGGATTTCCCGTGAGGAGGTTGTCGACCGCGACGACCTCGTGGCCTTCGGCCAGCAGGCGATCGCAGAGATGGCTGCCGAGGAATCCGGCCCCGCCCGTGACGACGACGCGCATCAGGACACCCCTTCGAACCACCCCGGAAGCGGGAAAGGGGAAACGGGAAACGCTCGAGCCGCGCTCTCCCTCATCGGCCGACTCCGGTATAAGTCCATCCCGCCTCCTTCATCGTCTTCGGGTCGTACACGTTGCGCAAGTCGATCATCGTGCGCGAGCGCATGACGCGCGCGAGCTTTCCGAAGTCGAGGGCGCGGAACTCGTTCCACTCGGTGGCGAGCACCAGGAAGTCCGCACCGGTCGCGCAGTCGTACGCGTCCTCCGCGAAGTGGGCTTCGGGCAGGACGGTCTTTGCGTTCGCCATGGCGGCCGGGTCGAACGCGCGGATCGAAGCGCCGGCATCGCGCAGGTCGAGCGCCACCGCGACGGCCGGCGACTCCCGGATGTCGTCGGTCTCGGGCTTGAAGGAGAGGCCGAGAACGGCCGCGGTCTTTCCGGCGAGAGGCCCGGCCGTCGCGGCGATCTTCTGGATCATGCGGGCCTTGGTCTCGCGGTTGACCTCCATCGTCGCCTCGATGATCCGGAACGTGTATCCATTCTGCCGCGCGAGATCGGCCGCGGCCGAGGTGTCCTTGGGGAAGCACGAGCCGCCGAACCCCGGTCCGGGATGGAGAAACTTCGGCCCGATGCGCCGGTCGAGACCCATGCCCTTGGCGACGTCGTGGACGTCGGCGCCCATGAGCTCGCAGAGCCGCGCGATCTCGTTGATGAAGGAGATCTTCACGGCCAGAAACCCGTTCGAGGCGTACTTGATCAGCTCGGCCGACGCGACGTCCGTGATCACGAAAGGCGTTTCGATGAGATAGAGCGGACTGTAGATCTCCTGCATCACTTCCACGGCGCGGGCGTCCGAGGCTCCGATCACGATGCGGTCCGGCCGGAGGAAGTCGGAAACGGCGGAGCCCTCCCGCAGGAACTCGGGGTTCGAAACGACCGAAAAGTCGTGCTTCCCGTTGCGGGCTCGGAGCGTCTGCTCGATCATCCGCCCTGTTCCGGTCGGAACCGTGGATTTCGTGACGACGACCTTGTATCCGTTCATGTGCTCGGCCACTGCCTCCGCCACCTG
The DNA here is from genome assembly GCA_038239305.1 of Thermoanaerobaculia bacterium. GTDB lineage: Bacteria > Acidobacteriota > Thermoanaerobaculia > UBA5066 > Gp7-AA6 > JALYUA01. The sequence goes on from JBBSEW010000026.1 coordinate 28,279, forward strand.
GCGCACGAAGGTCAGATCGGGAGAGCCGTCCGCTTTCGGAGGTGTGCCGACCGCGATGAAGATCGCGAGGGACTCCTCGATCGACGTCTTCAGATCCGTCGTGAAGCGGAGCCGGCCGGCCCGTTCGTTCTTGGCGACGATCTCCTCGAGCCCGGGCTCGTAGATCGGAACCCGGCCGCGCTGGAGGGCATCGATCTTCGCTTCGTCCTTGTCGACGCAGACGACGTCCATGCCGAAGTCCGCGAGACACGCCCCGGTGACGAGGCCGACGTATCCCGTTCCCACCATGCAGATCTTCATTTCACGGCCGTCCCTGTTTTCGGGAGGGCGAAGGGGGCGGCTGCGGCTGCGCCTGCGCTTGCGACGGTGCCCTGGCTCCGCAGCCACTCGACGCTCCTCCGGAGGCCCTCTTCGAGAGGAACACGAGCCCGGAAGCCGAGAAGTCTCTCCGCCTTCTCCACGGCGGCGTACGTCACGGGAACGTCCCCGGGCTGGTCGGGCCGGTGATCGAGCACCGCCGTGCGGCCGGTCGCCTGTTCGATGAGCGCGACGAGGGTCGTGAGCGTGACCGGCCTCGCCCCTCCCAGGTTGATGATCTCGAAGCCCGGGGGCCCCCCGAGCGCGGCTTCGATTCCGTCGGCGATGTCGTCGACGTACGTGTAGTCCCGGCGAGACGCGCCATCCCCGAAGAACGGGATCGGCTCGCCTTGTGCGATCGACCGGATGAATCGCGTGATCGCCATCTCGGGCCTCTGCCGCGGGCCGTAGACCGTGAAGAAGCGCAGGCAGACAGCCTCGATGCCGTGGATGTGATGAGCGGCAAACACGTGAAGCTCGCCCGCGCGCTTCGTGGCGGCGTAGGGCGATATCGGGCGATCGATCGAGTCCTCCTCCGAGAACGGCACCTTCGCGTTGATCCCGTACACGGACGACGAGGAGCCGAACACGAAGCGTGGCTTGCCGTACGCCGCCGCCGCGTCGAGAAGGTGAATCGTCGCGAGACTGTTGACTTCCTCGTACAGGGCCGCCTGCGACAGCGACGGGCGCACTCCGGCGCGCGCGGCGAGGTGGATCACGGCATCGAAGCGTTCCTCCGCGAACAGGCGGAGGATGGTGTCGCGGTCGCGGATGTCCGACTCGACCAGCCGGTAGAGCGGGTTCGACAGGTGCGGTGCGACGTTGCGACGCTTCACGGCGGGATCGTAGAAGTCGTTGAAGTCGTCGACGACGACCACGCGGTCGCCGCGGGCAATCCGCCGGTCGACGACGTGAGATCCGATGAACCCCGCTCCTCCGGTGACGAGCAGTCTCACCGCGATGAGCCCGAGGGAGATACCGCCGGCGGCCGGGACGGGGCGGGCGTCGTCCGGGACGCCGGCGTAGAGCCGCTCACGGGCTGCGGCGGTGAGGCGTCTGCAGGTTGCGTGGAAGAGGACGAATGAGAATCGGACGCGCCGTTCTCCGGCCCGGGAGTCGGGCGAGGCGTCTCCGGGGTCGCGGAACGTTTGCGGATTCCGGACTTCTGCCGGTCGCGGACGAGCCACCGCAGGACCTTCGATTCGTTTACGCCGACCACGAGGTTCTGGGCCGCGTCGAAGATGGCGGGGTCATTGATGAGCTTGCCGGCCGTGCCCTGACCCTCGTCGAGCTTGCGCGAGATCGAATCGATGCGCCGTGCGAAGTCATCGAGGTTGTGGGTGAATTCCTTGCCGAAGCGCTCGTCGTGCAGGAGAAGCGGCAGCACGCCGTTTCCTTTCTCGAGCTGCGACGTGACTTTCGCGAGCGACTGTGCGGCCGTCGACAGGTTGTCGATCAGCGCATAGACCCGCTTCTTCCCGTCCGCGTCGTGCAGGAGAGCGGGGATCGTTCCGTTTCCCGTGCGCATCTCTTCGTCGAGCCTCCCGAAGACGTTCTCGAGTGAGCGGATGGCCCTCTGAAGCGAGTCGCCCGTCTGCTTGCCGTATTTCTCGTCGACGAGGACTCGCCCGACGAATCCGTGCCCGGAATCCACCTTGCGGAGGATGGAGTTGAGTGACGTGAGGGTGGTCTGGAGACCCGATCCGAGCTGGTCGCTCTCCTTGCTGTCCGACGTCAGCGCGCCCAGGAATCCCTTCCCCTGCTCCGTGCGGGCGAGGATGTTCTTGAGCGAGCGGGCGATCCCCGAAAGATCCGAAAGGAGGTCGCCGCTGCCTTCCAGGAGCTTCTCGAGCCCGGCCCCCGGCGCGGCGGGGATCTGGCCGCCGATCTGGACTTCGGGTTCGACCGCGGTGCCGCCCTCGAGCTCGATGTACTTGTCGCCCAGCAGTCCGATGGTCTTGATCGACGCCCGCGTTCCCTTGCGGATGCGCGGCGCCGCCCGCCTGTCCACGTCGTACACGACGCGCACCGTCCGGTCCGCCGGGTCCGGCGAGAGGACGACCTCGAGGACGTTGCCCACCGTGACGCCGTTCAAGCGGACGGGATTTCCGCCGACGAGCCCCGCGGCCGAGTCGAACCGGGTCTCGTACGGAAACTTCTTCCGAAAGAGATTCGCCCGGCGCCCGACCATGAAGATTCCGGACATCACCGCCACGAGGGCGATGAGCACGACGAGGCCGACGCGAAAACGCCGGCCGACTTGAGGTTCGGTGACCACGCTATGCGCCTCCTGACACGGCGGGAATCGCGCCCGAGCCGCAGGGAAACCCCATGGAGCGGAAATACTCGCGCAGCACGGGATGGCCGCCTCGAGCCGCTTCGTCGAAGGTCCCGATGAACTGGAAACGACCCTGGTGGAGGAACGCAAGCCGGTCCGCCACCGTTCGGGCCGTGACGATGTCGTGCGTGACGACGACCGATGTCGTCCGCATCCGCACGTTGATGTCGACGACGAGCTGCGCGATCTTCTCGGAGGTGAGAGGGTCCAGGCCGGTCGTCGGCTCGTCGTAGAGGATGATTTCGGGCTCGAGCGCGATCGAGCGCGCCAGCGCGACCCGTTTCTTCATGCCGCCGGAGAGCTCGGACGGCATCTTCTTCTGCGTGCCCGGCAGCCCGACCATCTGGAGCTTCTCCGCGACCAGGTCGGAGATCTCGGACGGGCTCTTGCCGGTGTGCTCCCGAAGAGGGAACGCGATGTTCTGTTCGACGTTCATCGAGTCGAACAGCGCGCCGCCCTGGAACAGCATCGCGAGACGCCGACGGATGGGCGCCAGAGCTTCTTCGCTCAGGGGCACGACGGATTCGCCGAACACGCGGACATCTCCCGAGTCGGGCTTGGTGAGCCCGTTGATGTGCCGCAGGGTCACGCTCTTGCCGGTCCCCGACGGGCCCAGGATGCAGAGGACCTCGCCGCGGTAGATGGTCAGGTTGACGCCGGCGAGGATCTCGCGGCTCCCGTATCGCTTCCAGACGTCGGCGAACTCGACGACGGCCTCGCCGCGTGTCCGCGCCGCGGCGGGCGCGAATGCCGACGCGGGTGCGGATGCCGGGATCTTCGCGGTTTCTTCGGAGTGGGGCGGCGGCGGCGTCGTGGTGCTCATGGCTTGGATTTCTCTCAGAGCGAGAGGAACAGCTTCGTCAGAAAGAAGTCGGAGATCAGGACGCAGATCGACGCGAACACGACGGTCCTCGTGGTCGCTTGGCCCACCGCGGCGGCGCCGCCCTCCGTCTTGAGGCCGTTCCAGCAACCGATCAGGGCGATTTCGAATCCGAAGAAGAACGTCTTCGACAGCCCGCTCATGATGTCGGAGATCTGGAGCTGGTTCCAGATGCTGGTCAGGTAGTCCTGCGTCGTCATCTGCAGCTCGAGGACGGCGATCGCGAGCCCTCCCAGGATTCCGAGGACGTCGGCCAGAGCCGCAAGAACCGGCATCATGAGAACCGTGGCGATCACTCTCGGAACGACGAGCCGGCGGACGGGGGAGATCGCCATCGCCCGCAGCGCATCGACCTGCTCGGTCACCGTCATCGAGCCGAGCTCGGCTGTGATACCGGAGCCGACGCGGCCTCCGACCATGAGAGCCGTCAGAACGGGCCCGAGCTCGCGCACGAGCGAGAGCGATACGACGCGGCCGACGAACAGCTTACCGCCGAACGCCGCGAGCGAATACGCCGTCTGGAGCGCGAGGACCATGCCGGTGAAGAGCGCGGTAATGCCCGTGATCGAAACGGATTTGACGCCGATCTCGTCCATCTGTTTGATCACCTCCGAGCCGTAGAAAGGCCGGGAGAAACAGGACAGGATCGTCTGCCCGCCGAGCTCCGCGAGGCCGCCGAGATACTCGACCATTCCCTGGCCTTTCCGGCCGAAGCGGTCGACGAACCGGAGCCACCGGAAGTTCCGGTAGAAGATCGCCGTAGCGGATTCCGGGGGGGGCTGCGCCATCGGGCGGGATTGTAAGCTGTCGGCCTCCCCGCGGGCGCGCGGTCCCGCGATGGAGGGCTGTAGGATTGCCCGCGGCCGATGACGTTCCTGAGGTCCGCTCTCGTCTGGATCGGGATCGCGCTCGCGACCCTCGCGTTCGGCCTTCCCGCCATTTTCGCCGCCTTCGTGCCGCCCCGCGGAGACTGGTTCCTACTCTTCGCCCGCGGCTGGTCCCGCACGATCCTGGCTCTCGCCGGTGTGCGGGTCCGCGTGCTCCACCCGGAGCGGCTCCGCTCGGGCCGGAGCGTCGTCCTGGTCGCGAACCACGAGAGCTTCGCCGACATCCTCGTGCTCCTCGCGCACGTTCCGCTACAAGTCCGGTTCCTCGCCAAGCGCGGCGTGTTTCGCGTCCCGGTGCTCGGTTGGTCGATCCGCGCGGCCGGATTCATCCCGGTCGACCGCGGCGATCGCGCGCGCAGCACGGCGACGTTCGACGCCGCGCTGGCGCGCCTTCAGGGCGGCCGCTCGCTCGTGATCTTTCCGGAGGAGACGCGCACGCGGACGGGAGGGCTCTCGCCCTTCAAGAAGGGGGCGGCGCTCCTGGCGCTGCGGTCGGGACTGCCGCTGCTTCCCGTGGGTCTCGCGGGGACCATGCGCGTGTTACCGCGGACGACGCTCGTGCCGACGGCCGGTCCGGTCGTGGTGTGCGCCGGCGAGCCGATCCCGGTGGAAGGCCTCGGCGCAAAGGATCGGGCGGAGGTCACCGCCCTGGCTCGCGCCGCGATCGAGAGCCTCCGAGCCGAGGCAGCCGCGGAGGTCGCGTCCGGCACCGCGTGATAATTTCGGCCGACGGAGGTCCGATGCCCTCGACCACGGAGCTGACGGAAGAAAAGGTTCTCGAGGTCCTGAAGACGGTGAAGTTTCCCGGCCTGTCGCGGGACATCGTCTCGTTCGGCTTCGTCAAGGACCTGGCGGTCGGGGGCGGCAACGTCTCGTTCCGGCTGGAGATCACGACGGAGTCCCCGCGCGCCGCCGAAGAGATCGAGCGGGACGCGACGGAGAAGCTGCGATCGCTGCCGGGAGTGAATGCCGTCACGATCCGTCTCGCGGTGCAGGCGCCGACCATGGCCCCACCCCGCGGCGCGGCGGGTGTTCCGCCGGCCGACGCCGCCCTTCTCAAGGACGTCCGCTTCAAGGTCGCGGTCGCGTCGGGTAAGGGCGGAGTCGGCAAGTCCACGGTCGCCGCGAACCTCGCCCTCGCCCTCCAGAGGCTCGGGCAGCGCGTCGGCCTCATGGACTCGGACATCTACGGACCGTCGCAGCAGATGATGATGGGGATCGACGAAAAGCCCTTCATCAACCCGGACAACCAGATCGTCCCGATCGAGCGCTACGGGGTGAAGGTCATGTCCCTCGGTTTTCTCATGGACGTGGACCAGCCCGTGATCTGGCGCGGGCCGATGGTGATGAAGGCGGTCGAGCAGTTCTTAGGCGACGTCGCCTGGGGCACGCTCGACTACCTCCTGATCGACCTGCCTCCCGGCACGGGCGACGCGCAGCTGACGCTGACGCAGAAGATTCACCTGTCGGGGGCGGTCATCGTGACGACCCCCCAGGACGTCTCGTTGATCGACGCCCGCAAGGGTCTCGCGATGTTCCAGAAGGTCAACGTCCCCGTCCTCGGGATCGTCGAGAACATGTCGTACTACATCTGCCCGAAATGCGGGAACCGCGAGGAGATCTTCAAGCACGGGGGTGGGAAAAAGACGGCGGACGAGCTCCACGTCCCGTTTCTCGGCGAGATCCCTCTCGATCCGAAGATCGCCATCGGCGGCGACTCCGGACGGCCCATCGTGGCAGGGGAGCCGCAATCGGCCGTGACCGAGGCGTACATGAAGCTCGCGGAGTCGGTACAGAGGACTCTCGAGGGAAAACCGAGCTGAGGGTTAATAGGAAATTCGCCGGAAATGGCGATCGCGATCTCAATCTCGCGTTCTCGCGAATCGATCGTTCCCTCGGATTGTGACCGGCCTCGCGCCGTTTCTCGATGAGACGACAGCTCGAAACCGGTGCGATCTCACACGATCGCGAGAGAATCCTTCAGCCGACTGCCAGGGTCAGAACGCCGACGTGTCGGCCACCGATGCCAGGGCGCCGTTCGGGTTCGTGTAGACCTTCTGCGCGCTCGTCACCGTGTCCGTCACGGTGATCGTGTACTGCACGTTCGACAGGGCGCCGTAAAAGACCCAGAACCTGTTGTTGACGGGGCGGCCGTCGACGACCTTGAGCACGAGCTCGATGTTGTTCGAGGTGAAAAACCAGAAGTAACCCGTGTCCGTCGTCAGCGGTACCGCCGAGCCGACACCGCTCGTGCCGTCGGCCGGGACCTGCCAGACGACGCTCACCTGGAACCGGCCTGCGTTCAGGCAGAGAGTCGTGGCGTTCGCGACGCAAGGCCCGAGGGCGGCGGCGACGAGCTCCACGGCAAAATTGCGGATCGTCCCGGTCGTTCCGGTGACGAGATCCTCGACCTTCAGCGTCCAGACGCCATTCGCCTGCTTGCCGGCGAAAAGATCGAGGGACTGCGCGGCCGCGTCGGTCTTGCCGTAGAAGGCATTGATCGGGTGATCGACGGTGCCGGTCCGGTTCGACAGAAGCACGGACGTTCCGTCCGGTCCGATCAGCGTGACCCGCAGCTGGGACGGGTCGGGATGGTCGATCTCGACCCACGCCTGCACCGTGGCGAGCGTTCCGGTGAAACCGGATGTCGTGACGCTGACCGTCGCCGACCCGGTTCCGTCGGGAATCGCGATCACCGACCCCGAGTAGGCGGAGAGCTTCGCCGCGGTCTGCTGCACTGCCGCGAGCACGTCGATCCGCGGAGTGACGAATCCGTTGCGGGTATCGGTGATTGGCTTGCCCGTCGCGCGCAGGAGCGCGATGATTCCGGCCGGCGTGAGGTCCGGCCGCGCCTGATGGACGACGGCCGCCGCTCCCGCGACGGCCGGAGCGGAGGCCGACGTCCCGGCGAACATCGAATCGACGGAGCCGCCCTTCGTCGTCACGGACCAGAAGGCGCCGGGCGCCAGGAGCGAGAGGTTCGTGTTCGAGTCGGAGAAGCAGACGACCTGGTCGGGGGCGACGGGGGCATCGGTGCAGCCATCCGGATCGGCCCAGCGCACGCTCGCGAATGCGCTCGAGTACACGGCGCCGACCGACACCGCCGAGGAGACGCAGGCCGGCTGAGCGATCTGATTCGCGCGCGAGCCGTTGCCCGACGCGACGGCCACCACGATGCCGGACGCTGCGGCCGAGTCGAACGCGGAAGCGTAATCGGGATTGATGTCGTCACAGAAACCGTGGTCGAGATGGTCGTCGTACTCACCGCCGAGGCTCAGATTGATGGCCGTGATTCCGAAACGCGACCGGTTCGTGATCGCGTAGTTCACGCCCTGAAGGATGTCGGAGTCATTCGCCGAGTCGCACTTCCCGGACGACGAAAACACCTTGATCGCGACGATCTTCGCCGAAGGCGCCACGCCCGAGGGGCCGGCGGCGATGGCCGAAGTCTCGGTTCCGTGGCCGTCGCAGTCGGCGGGGTCATTGTCGTGGTCGGCGAGATCCAGCCCCCCGATCACCTTCGCGTTGGGGAAGCCGCCCCCTCCCATGTCCGCCGTGGTGTAGTCGACGCCCGTGTCGATGACCGCGATGGCGGAGCCGGCTCCCGTGAATCCGAGCGCGTTGGCGCCATCGCTGTGGATGAGAGTCTGGGCTGCCTGCGGTGCGGTCTGCAGGGCGCGCTTCGTCCCGTCGAGCGCGATCCAGGCGACGTCCGGACGCTGCGCGAGCGCCACGATCCCCTCGCGAGACGCCGTGCCCGCCATGACAGAAAAGCTCTCGTAAAACTGCCGCGCGGAGAAATGCTGCGGGTTCATGCTGTCGGCGAGCGTCTGCTGCGCCTCGATGCGGCGGACCCGAAACGCGCTCTCGAGCTCGGGCATGGGCCGGCGGAGCAGCTCCTTCGAAGTCGGCGTGCCATCCCGCAGTCCGATGATCACCCGCAGCGTCTGCGTCCCCCGGGCGAGCTCGCGGAGAAGCCGGGGCGTCGCGGTCGGCGCATCGGCGGCAGTGACCGGAAAGGGAGACGTCTCGGGCGAGGCGGCGCGGACGGGTCCGGCGGACAGCAGCGTGGCCGCGATCGCCAGGAAAGTGGCGATGGCGAAATGGGCGAACGGTCGAACGGGTGGGCGCATGTTTTCCTTCCGGAGGGCGAAATGTGGCCGGACCCCAGTCTAAGGGAGAAGAACGCCGCCCCACGCCTCGAATTCCCGCCCGACCCGGCGTTCCGGAGCCTTACGTTATCTTTACAGAATGCGCGCCGTTTTCGCGGATTGTCACGTCGGGCGGCGGCTCGACGACGAAGGCCCGTTCCTGGAGGCCCTGGAGCGGGCAGCCGACCGGGGTGCGCGCTCGATCTCCCTGCTCGGGGACATCTTCCACTTCTTCATCGCGCACCCCAAGTTCGAGACGGTCGCCATCCGCCGTTTTCTCGACACGGTGGACCGGCTGGCCCGGAGGGGCGTGCCCGTCACCTACGTCGAGGGTAACCGCGATTTCTTCCTCCGCGGCTCGTACGTCGAGCACCACTTCCGGGAAGTCTGCGACGAGGAGACGTTCGACGTCGGGGGCCGCCGTTTCCTTCTCGCCCATGGCGACCTGCTGAACGAAGCCGACGTTCCCTACCGCTTCTGGCGCGCCCTCTCGAAAAACCCGATCGCGCGGGCATCGCTTCACGTGATTCCGAAGAAGATGGGCAACCGCCTCGTCTGGAGGACGGAGGCGCGCCTCTACAAATCGAACTTCAAACACAAGACGAGGCTCCCGGTCGAGATGATCCGGCGGTTCGCGCTCGCCCGGTTCGCGCAGGGTTTCGACACGATTCTTCTCGGGCATTTTCACAAGTCGTGGGCGGAGGACCTCGGGAAGGGCCGGGTCGAGATCCTGCCGGCGTTCGTCGATGAGCGGCGCTGGATGGAGATTGCCGACGACGGATCCACTTCGCTCGTCTCCCTCGGCGCTTGAGCGGGCCGACCGAAATCCGCCCGAAGCCTTCCCGTCCGTGACTTCGTATCTCGCCTTTCCTCCGGCTCGTTCTCTTTCCGGCGTGGTCCGCGTGCCCGCCTCGAAGAGCGCGACGAACCGGGCTCTCCTTCTCGCGGCCCTCTCGGACTCAGCCGTCGTCGTGCGGCATCCACTCGAGTCCGACGATACGCGCGCTCTGGCGGAATGCCTCGCCGCGATGGGCGCGACCATCGACCGCGGGCCGGAAGGGTGGTCGGTCCGCGGGCCGCTCGGCGTCCCCGAGGACCGGGCCACCGTCCTCGACGCGCACGATTCCGGAACGGCGGCGCGGTTCCTGGCGGCACTCTGCGCTGCGACACCCGGCGACTTCCGCCTGACCGGTTCCTCCCGCCTGTCGGAGCGTCCGATGTCCGCGCTCATTGCCGCCCTCGTTTCGCTCTCCGCCGACGTCCGGGAAGAAGGGGCCCCCGGGTGCCTGCCTCTGCGAATCCGCGGAAAAGCGATTCCCGGGGGATCGGTCCGCGTGGACGCCTCGCAGTCGAGCCAGTTCCTCTCGGCCCTCTTGCTTCTCGGCGCGGCCCAGCGGCCGCCCGATTCCGTCACGCCCTGGGAGGTCCGAGCCGCCGGCAGGATCGCCTCCGAGCCCTACGTGGCCGTGACGCTCGACGCCCTCCGGGCGTTCGGTCACGGCGTCGAGGGCGATGGTCCGTGGAGGGTCGTGCGCGGTGCCGCGGCTCCCGCGTTCTACGAGCCTCCGGGGGACTACTCGTCCGCCGTGCCGCTCCTGGCGGCGGCCGGCGTCCGCGGCGGCGAGGTCTCGGTCGAAGGGCTTCGATATCCGTCCGCCGACGCGGATGCCGGAGCTCTCGAGGTGCTGCGGCAAATGGGAGTCGCGGTCGCGCCCGACGCGGCCGGCCGCCGGCTCACGGCGCATGGCGGCGAGCTCACTCCCGTTCGCGTGCGAGCGAAGGATTTTCCGGATGCGGTTCCGGCGCTTGCGGCGCTTTCGGCCTTCGCGCCGGGCACGAGCCGGTTCGAGGGGATCGCCCATCTCCGGTGGAAGGAGAGCGATCGTCTTGCCGCGCTCGTGGCGCTCCTTGCCGCCGCGGGGACCCACGCCGTCGCCGACGCCGAGAGCCTGACCGTCGTGGGGGGAGCCGTCTCTCCGGATTTTCACGGAGGCGTCCTGCCGACCTCTCGCGATCATCGCATCGCGATGGCGGGAGGGCTCCTCTCGCTCGGGCGCCCGGGCCTCCTCATCGAGGATCCGGACTGCGTGGCGAAGTCCTATCCCGCCTTCTTCCGGGATCTCGACGAGCTCTGCCGGCGATAGCGGCGGCTTTCCTCCGGCTCCCTTCCTCCCGCCTCTCGTTCTTCCGCCTCTCGTTCTTCCGCCTCCCTCCTCGTCGTACCCAGCCTCGCGACAATCTGGCACTGAGTGAGGGCGCCCGGCGTCGATCGCTCGCCAATGGCCACGAAATCGTTTTTCCGGTCCGGCTCCGCGGACTCCCGTCCGGCGGCCGGATCCGTGTCCGGATCCGTGTCCGGGGCCGGGGCCGGGGCTGGATCCCGGGATGCGTCCGCGTCCGCTTCCGCGTCGCGAAGCCCGGTGGAGCGCTTCCGCCTCTCCGCGACCCGTTCCCGATGGCTCGAGTTCCTGGGATTCGAGCACCCCGTTCTCCCCGCCCCGATCAATTTCGGCCGGGACGGCGACGAGTTGCTCGTGCGGCGCGCGCCGGTTCCCCGGCGGCGGATCCGGGACGGGCGGATCCCGGACGCCCGCGCTCCCGAGCTCTTTCTGCAGGCGGCCTCCTACGTCGCGACGCTGGAGAGCCTGGGCTTCTGGGCCTCGGCCGACGACCTTCTCGAGGCGGCCTGGGATGTGAGCGCGGGGAAGGCGCGCCTCTTGGCCGACCGGTCGCCGGCCGGCGTCGCGGGCGGGCCCCGAGTCCGGGCCTCGGATGCCTTGGGGCCTTTTCTCGATCGCATCTCACGCCGCTCGGGCCGGATCCGGGAGCCAGGCGCGCGGACGGTCGCCGCCGCGCTTGCGGCCGACGGGGCTTCGAGCCGCCGGGCCGATTTCTGGGTGGGGGCCGCATACGCGGCGTGGAGCAGCCTGGGAACCGCGGAAGCGGCGCCGGCGCGCCTGCGCACCCTCGCCTTTCCTGGCGTCGCGCTGCGGAGCGCCTCAGACCGGCTGGGGATCGAGCAGGGGCGCGCGGTGCTCGAGGGCCGGCCGGCGCGCGTCTTCGCGCCCGCAAACATCTGTCTCGCTCCGGGTGAGGCCGCCGGTCTTTCGGGAGCCGACCTCGAGAGCGTGATCCGCCATCTCCGCGAAGGCCTGGCTTCCTCCGAAGGCGCAGGACGCCGGCCAGTCTGGATCTGCGCCAACGAAAACCGGTGGGATGCGCTGTCGCGGGCGGCGCTCGCGGCCGTGGCTCTCAACGGGGAAATATCCGTCTCCGGTTCTGACATGCCCGAGATCGTGTGGATTCCGGAGTCGTTGCCCCGGCCGGTGCGCGCGGACGAGTGGCGCGCCGAAATTTTCGCGTCCTGCGGGACCGTGCGGGCGTCCCTGCGCTTTCACGAGCGCGTCGCCTCTCTGGCGGCGGCCGGATCTCTGGGCGGGCGTGAGTCGGCAGAACGCCTGGTGGCGCACCCGGGTTGGGCGGCGTTCGTGGCGGATCCCACGGGAGACGCGCCCCTTCCGCCCGTCCTGCCGGACGCGCCGGCCGCCCTTCGAGCGGGCCGGGCCGCCCGGAAGAGGCGGGAAGATGTCCCGCCTGCAGGGCGCGCGGGGGAGCTGCGGCAGGCCCTCGAGGCGTCCGACCGGGAGGCGGCGCTGACGGCCGCGAGCGCCTGGAGACAGGAGGAAGGCGAGTCGCCGGTCGAGAAATGGTTCGAGCTGTCGGCCCGGCTCGCCGCGCTCGTTCGACCCCCGCGGCCTCCCTGGCTCGACGCCCTGGAGGCGGAGCGGGAGCTCGCCGGAGGCCGGCTCGCCGCCGCCGAGGCATCCCTCGGCCGGATTCTCGAGGGTTCGAAAGCGGATGCTGCCGAGCGCCGCGCTGCCCGTCTGCGCCTCGCGGAGATCGCCGTCTCGCGCGGGCGTGCGCGGGACGCGGCGGAAGCGGCGAGCCGATGGAGGGCCGATCACCCGGACGCGCCGGCGGACGAACGCGTGCGCGGGCTGCTGATCGAAGCAGCTGGCGCGGCGCGCGAGGGAGATGCCGGTGACGCCACGTCCCTTCTGGACGAGGCGCGGAGGGAGGCCGAGCCGCTCGACGCGAGCGTCCGCGTTCGTGTTTTTCTTACCCGGGCGGACGCCATGGCGAGAGCCGGACGCGCCGCGGAAGAAACGGCATGTTACGAGGAAGCGCGGGAATTGCTGCGGAGCTCGCCGGACGAATCGCTCGCGGCGCGCGTGCTCGCGCGGGAAGCCCTCAGCCTGGCGGATCGACGGGAATTCGACGGCGCGATCGCGCGGCTCGAAGAGGCGCGGCGGATCTTTCGCGACGAACCGATCGAGAGCGCGCGGCTCGCGATCGATCTCGCCTCGACCCTGTACCACGCGGGGAGGGGCGAGCGGTGCGAGGGCCTGCTCGTCGAGGCCGCTGCGCTGGCGGTCGCGGCCGGACGCGAAGACCTCGCCCGGATCGCCCGCGGGAACCTCGTGGAAGCCGCTCTCGCCACGGAGGACTGGAGGGGCGCCGCCGCGGGCATCGACGCACTGCTCGCCGGCGCGCGGCACGAGGGAGATGAGACCTGGATTCTCGTCGCGCTGCACCATCGCGCCCGCCTCGCGCTCCGACAGGGCCGGCTGGGGGAAGCGGAACGCGACAACGCCGAAGCGCGCATTCTCGCGGGCCGCGTCGGCGACCGTCTCGAAATCGGAGAGCTCTGGCTGGAAGAAGGCGATCGGCTGGCGCTCGGCGGAGACGCCGCCGGAGCCGCGGCCGCATATCGCCAGGCCGCGGATGACCCGCCGGATCGCTGTGACACGAGCCGGCGCGCCCTCGATCGGATCGCGGAGCTCGAGGCGTGGGAGAAAGGGGAGCGGGAGGCCTCCTCTCTCCTCGATGCGGTCCGGCCGGCCCTCCAGCGCGGCGAATTTGCGTCGGCCGAAGCCGTCGCGCGATGGACCGGTATCGCGCCGGAGCGCGTGCCCGTCGACCTGCGGAAGATCGCGGCGTCTCTCCTGGAGCGCCGCGGCGCACCCGCCCTCGCGGGTATGTGCCGGCCGCCGTCGGAGAGCGGCTCCGCGCCCTGGGACACCGCCGGGCTGCGAAGTCTGAGGGCGCTGCGAGAAGCGATCGCCGGCGCGCTGGCCGGCGAAGAGGCCCCCGATCCGCTCCCCCTGGGTCTCGCGGGCATCGCGCTGGCAAACGAGTCGGGCGAGACGGTTCTTTCGCTGGGCGCTGCTCCGCCCGAAGGCGCTCCGTCCCGTCCGCTGGATGCCGGCGCCGTCCTGTGGACCCTGCGGCTCTTTCCGACCCTGCCGGAAGAGACCGCCGAGGCGGTCGCGCTCGTCCTCGAATCGCTCCTGTACCGGCTCGCCCCCGCGGAGTCTCTTCCGGATCCCGCGGAAGGCTGGCGCCGGTTCGGAGTCGTCGCGGGCGATCAGGCGATGGAGGAACCGTACCGGCGCCTGCTGCGGTTCGCTCCGAAGCCGATGACGGTCCTCGTCCTCGGCGAATCCGGTTCGGGAAAGGAGGCGGTCGCGCGCGCGGTGCACGCCCTTTCTCCGCGCGGCAGAGGATCCTTCGTCGCCGTGAACGTGTCCGCGATTCCGGCCGCGCTCGTCGAGAGCGAGCTCTTCGGCCATGCGCGTGGCGCGTTTACGGGAGCGGACCGGGACCGTCCCGGCCTTCTCGAGGAGGCGTCGGGAGGCACGATCTTCTTCGACGAGATCGGAGACCTCGCGACGTCCCTCCAGTCCAAGCTTCTCCGCGCGCTTCAGGATCGCGAGATCCGGCGGGTCGGCGAGAACCGGACGCGGCACATCGACGTGCGCGTCGTCTCGGCCACCTCGCGCGACCTCGGGAAGGAAGTCGAGGAGGGGAGGTTCCGAGAGGATCTCTTCTACCGGCTCCACGTGGCCGTGATCCGGCTGCCGTCGCTTCGCGAGCGCGGGCGCGACGCGATTCTGCTCGCTCGCCATTTTCTCTCGCAGGCCGCGCGCGAGGATGGAAAGGGAGCATTCGAGATCGAGCCGGATGCCGTCGCGGCAATTCTCGCGCACACGTGGCCCGGCAATGTCCGCGAGCTCCAGAGCGCGATCGCTTCCGCGGCGGCGCTTGCGGACGGCCGCCGCATAGGGGCGGCGCTTCTTCCCGAAGCCGTGCGCCGGTCCGCGCGTCCGGCCGACGCGTCCCGCGGATACCGCTCGCGGGTGGACGCCCATCGGCGGGACCTCATCATGGAGGCGCTCGATCGCGCCGGGGGCAACCGCAGCCGGGCCGCCAGGGATCTGAGACTGTCGCGGCAGGCGCTTTTGTACCTGATCCGGGAGTTGGGAGTGAGGGAGAAGGGGAAGGTGGAGCGGATGATCACCCCGAGGAATCGGAGAACCGGGAGAGACGCTGCGCCGTGAGTCTGGATCTCGCGATCTCGCGATCTCATGATCTCGCGATCAATCGAACTAACAGGAAAAATCGGGTGATCGGGTGGTCGGGCGATCAATCAGAGGAATCGGGCGATCGGAGAATCGGGAGGACGCCGGGCCGGGCGTTAATGCCCCCCATGTCATCCTGAGCTCCACGAGAGTCCACCGACGTGAAGTGCCCCTCACCCCGCCCTCTCCCGCCGGGAGAGGGGGAAAGCGCGCCGCCTCGACGCGCTCGGCTGATCCAACAGCTCGCAACGGGAGGAGTCTCCTGACCGGAGGGAAGGAGGAGCCTCCCGTTGCGGGAGCCGGAGCCCGCCTCCATGCGCTCGGTCGAGGCCGCATCCGGCCGAGCCGAGCAACTATCGCCACGAATGAGCTCCGCGCACCGCGATCGATCGGTTGCGGCGATCTGATCCGCGGCGCAGGCGACGGTTAGTATCGCCGCCATGCCCGCCATTCCCGCCCGCCGCGAAAGAGCGGCATGGGCGCTCCTCCTGGTCCTGGTGTGCGCCGTGGCGTACGCCAACGGCACGACGGGAACGTTTACGTACGATGACAAGGCCATCGTCCGGGACAATCCCCGCATCCGCGCGCCCGACCGCCTCGGGGAGATCTTCTCGACCTCCTACTTCGGCGGCCCGCGCGGGTCGGGCACCGCTTACCGGCCAGTTCTCCTTGCGAGCTATGCCGTCCAGTGGTGGATTCATGGCAAGGACGCTTTCGCATTCCATGTCGTCAACGTGTTCCTCCACGCGGCCGTCACGATCATGCTCGGCGTGCTCCTGCTTCGCATCGGCGTCGGCACGGCTCGGGCGGGTCTCGCGTCCCTGTTTTTTGCCGTTGCCCCCATTCATGTCGAAGCCGTGACGAGTCTCGTCGGCCGCGGGGAGACGCTTGCCGCTGCGTTCACGCTCGGCTTTCTTCTCGCCTCCCTGTCGGCGGCGGAAGGGCCGGGCCCTTCCGATCGTGTTCGGCGGTCCATCACCCGGAGGGTCCTGACGGGTACCGCGGGGCTTCTCCTGTACGGTCTCGGGATTCTTACGAAGGAGAGCGCCGCCGTGGCTCCGGCTCTCCTGTTCCTTCTTCTCGTTTTTCACGCGGAGGGATCGCTG
The DNA here is from genome assembly GCA_038239305.1 of Thermoanaerobaculia bacterium. GTDB lineage: Bacteria > Acidobacteriota > Thermoanaerobaculia > UBA5066 > Gp7-AA6 > JALYUA01. Next base: position 44,420 of record JBBSEW010000026.1, read on the forward strand.
TTCAGCCGGATCCGGGCCGCATTCCGGCGGGGCGGGATTCTCTTCGCGGGATGCGCGGGCGTGCTCGCGGGGACGTTCGTTCTCCGCCGATGGGTTCTCGGCGGCGTGCTGCGGGCTCCGGGCTGGGGCATTTTCGAGGTCGAAAATCCGCTCGCGCCTCTCTCCCGCGGAGCCCGGGCCGTCAACGCCTGCGCGATCCTCCTGCGATACGCCGGGCGGACTCTCTTTCCCCTCCATCTGTCCGCCGACGAGTCCGCGTGGTCCATCCGGCCGATGCCGGCGCTGTCGGTCGCCGGCGTCGCCGCCGCCGCGATTGTCGCGGCCCTCGCAGTGGCAGCCGGGATGCGGTTGACCCGATCCTCGCGCCCGGGCGCATCGGGCTCCGCAACCGCCCTCGGCATCCTCTTCTTCGGGGTCGCCTTCCTGCCGACGGCGAATCTGCTCTACCCGATCGGAACGATCTTCGGCGAGCGCGTGGCATACCTGCCCTCCGCCGGCCTGTGTCTTGCGCTCGCTTCCGTGCTGGCGGGCGCGGCCGGTTCGCTGTCCTCCCTCCCGGCCGGGCGCCGGCGGGCGTCGGCGGCGATCGCCCTCCTGTTCGCGGGACGCACCGCGGTCCGGAATGCCGTGTGGTGGACGGACTCCTCTCTGTTCGCGAGCTCCCTCGCGGATGCTCCCGACAGCGCCAAGGCCCAGTACAACTGGGCCTTCATCCGCGCGGAAGCGGGCGACCGCGAGACGGCCGTACGCCACTACACGCGCGCCATCCGGCTCTATCCGAACTACTGGGACGCCTGGTCCGGGAAGGGAAAAATGGAGCGCGAGCTCGGGCGTCTGAAGGAGGCAGAGCGGTCGTATCGAAGCGCGCTCGCCGCCGACGATGCCTCCGAGGTGGCCGCCTTCGGGCTCGGCCTGGTCTACGAGGACATGGACCGGCCCGCCGACGCGGTGGCCGCCTACCGCCGCGGCCTGGCGAAGACGCGGGATTCGCTTCCCCTCTCGTTTCGTCTCGCGACTGTGCTCGGGGACGAAGGGTCGCCGGAAGCCGGCGAAGCCTGGAAACGGGCGCTCGCGATCGGACCGACCTCCGCTCCGACGCATGCCGATTACGCGGATTGGCTCCTGGATCAGGGCCGGGACCGGGAAGCCGCGGAGGAAGCCCACCGGGCTCTCCGTCTCGATCCGCACTCGTTCGCGGCCCTCCGCGTGCTCGCTCGCCGCCGTCCCGACGAAGAAGGTTCCCTCGCCTCGGCCCTCGCGCTCGAGAAGGCTTGCCGCTTTTCCCGGGACCGGGACGATCTCGACGCGCTCGCTGCGATCGCGCGCCGGAACCCGACTTACCGGGTCCGCTTCGAACGGGTTCGGCCGGAGCTCGAGCGGGCCGTGGCCGCCGCGGAAAAGAGCTCAGCCGCCCGCGGCTAGTCTTTCTTTTCGGGAGTGCGGCCGGCCGTCGCGAGGCGCGCGGAACGGCGCCGGTGCTCGGCTCGGATCGCCACGCGCGGATGTCTCCGATGGAAGAGACGCAGGATCTCCCGCGCCACGAAAGCCGCTGCGACGCCGATCAACGCGGCGAGGATCGTGGTGCCCACGACGAATGACAGCAGCCGGGGGCCGAGCGCGTGATGACCGAAAACGACGTGGAGGGTCTCGATCGGATGGAATATCCACGTGAAGTCGCTGTGGAGCAGGGGCTGCAGATTCATCCGGGGGACCGTCCGGCGGTCATACCGCAGCAGCCAGCGCCCGAGGCGGAAACCGAGGGGGAACACGACGCCCCACGTCGGGACGTTGCCGGCGAGGGTGCCGAGCAGCGCGTCGAGCTTGTTCAGCCGGAAAAGAAACGCGAGCCCGAGGGCGAGCGCGAAGTGAATACCGATGAAGGGCGAAAATCCGATCGCGATGCCGAGACCGATTGCCGCGGCGACCCGCTCCGCCGATTCCTCCCGGCCGAGCAGATCCAGGACGAGGATCTTCCCGCGACGCCGCCATGTGTGCGGATGGATCTTGCGCCGCCGGAACGCCCGCGACAGAGGCAGCTTCACGGAGCCGCCTCGAGATGGTCGTACCCGAGGGCCGCGATGTCGCGGTCTCCTCCGGAGGCGTCGCGCAGCACGGCGCCCGATCCCTCCTCGAAATACCCGATCGCCGTGATCGGGACATCGACCGGCAGGCACTCGAGGGCCCGGGCCGCTCCGGGTCGAGCCGCGAACAGGAGCTCGTAGTCGTCGCCGCCGGAAAGAGCCCGGTCGAGGGCGAACACCGGACGTCCCGCGCAGAACGCGGCGAGCGCAGGAGCGATCGGAAGCTGGTCCTGGAGCACGACTGCCCGGACGCCGGACGCCCGGGAGAGCCGTGCCGCGTCGATCCCCAAGCCATCGGAGATGTCGATCGCGGCGCGCGCGAGACCCCCGCGGGAAAGCGCGAGGCCGACGGAGATCCGCGGTTCCGGATCGCGATAAGCGGCGAGCAGCTCGGTACGCTGGGCGGGATCGAGCTCTTCCGGAGCGTCATCCCCGCGGGCGAGGGCGAGCCCGGCGGCGGCGCGTCCTGTGCTGCCCGTCAGGTAGAGGTGGTCGCCGGGTCGGGCGCCGGAACGGGAGAGGGGCGGCGAATCGAGATCGCCGGCCATGGCGATGGACACGAACACGGCGGGCCCCCGCGAGAGGTCCCCCCCGGCGAGAACCGCGCCGAACTCCGCTCCGCGGCGGGCGGCTCCGCGGCAGACGTCGAAGGCGAAGTCCTCGCTCACGCCGTCCGGAATGGCGAGCGATAGAAGAAACCACCGCGGCCGCGCGCCCATGGCGGCCAGATCGGAGAGGTTGACGGAGACGGCGCGGCGGCCGAGGCGCTCCGGATCTTCCCCGGGCAGGAAGTCCACGCCTTCGACGAGGAGGTCCGTGGTGACGGCCGTGTCGGCCGCCGAGCCGCGAATCACGGCCGCGTCGTCTCCGATTCCGAGCACGACCGGGTCCGCGGCTGAGGGAAGCGTCCGCAGGGCCCGCAGACGCTCGACGAAACGGTCCTCCGCCTTCATCATGGGCTTCGCATTATTCACGAAGCGAGCCGGGTGGACGGAGGCGGGATCGCGGCCGGCCGGGCTCCACGGGGACGCGCCTCCCGGAGAGACCGACGCCCGAATCAGGGGTTTGGTCGCGGGACCGGCCGGCCAGCGGGAGCGACGGGAATGTCGCGCGGCGTCTGGGCGGGAACGGAGGCCGGCGCGGGCGCGGCGTCCTTCGCGGGAAGAGGCAGGAGAGCGACCTCGAGCACCTGATCGACGTTGTCCACGTAGCGGAACTCGATGCCGTGGATCGCGCGCGGATTCACCTGGAGCACGTCGCGCCGATTCAGACGCGGGAGAATGATCGTCTTGATCTTCGCCTCGCGCGCCGCGAGGACCTTTTCCTTCACGCCACCGATCGGCAACACCTCGCCTCGCAGCGTGATCTCGCCGGTCATCGCGACGTCGCGGCGGGCCAGCCGCCCGGTGAAAGCCGAGATCATCGCCGACGCCATCGTGATGCCCGCGGACGGCCCGTCTTTCGGTATGGAGCCCTCGGGCACGTGCACGTGGACGTCGTGCGTCTCGAAAAAATCCTCCGGAATGCCGAGGTCCGTCGCGTGCGCCCGCGCGTACGACATCGCGGCCTGCGCGGACTCCTTCATCACGTCTCCCAGCTGCCCCGTCAGCCGGAGACCTCCCTTGCCGCGCACGGCGAGAGCCTCGATGAACAGGATGTCGCCGCCGACGGAGGTCCACGCCAGACCCGTCGCGACTCCGACCTGGTCCTTCTTCAGGAGCTCGTCGGCGAAATGCTTCACGGGTCCGAGCATCTTCTCGACCGACGCGCTCGTGATCCGGTACTTCCGCGCCTTGCCCTTGGCGACCGACACCGCGATCTTGCGGCAGACGGCGCCGATCTCCCGTTCGAGGTTGCGAAGGCCGGCTTCGCGCGTGTACGCCTCGATGATCTTTTCGATCCCGGATTCCGTGAAGTCGACGTTCTGCTCCCCGATGCCGTTCTCCTCGAGCTGCTTCGGAATGAGGTGGCGGCGCGCGATCGCGTACTTCTCCTCGAGGGTGTAGCCCGTGAGGCGGATGACCTCCATCCGGTCGAGGAACGCTGGCTGGATGGGGTCGAGGACGTTCGCCGTCGCGATGAACAGCACCCGCGAGAGGTCGTAGGGAACGCCGAGATAGTGGTCGCGGAAAGAGAAATTCTGCTCGGGGTCCAGAACTTCGAGGAGCGCCGACGAAGGATCACCGCGGTAATCCGCGCCGATCTTGTCGATCTCGTCCAGCATGAAGACGGGGTTCGACGTGCCGGCCTGGTGGATTCCCTGGACGATGCGCCCGGGCATGGCGCCGACGTAGGTGCGGCGATGGCCCCGGATCTCCGCCTCGTCGCGTACTCCTCCCAGGGAAAGGCGCACGAACTTGCGGTCGAGGGCGCGGGCGATCGAGCGCCCGAGAGACGTCTTGCCGACGCCGGGGGGGCCGACGAAACAGAGAATCGGACCCTTGAGCGACTTCTTGAGCGCGTGCACCGCGAGGTACTCGATGATGCGCTCCTTGACCTTCTCGATGTCGTAGTGGTCTTCGTCCAGGATCTGGCGGGCGCGCGCGATGTCCGCCGAGTCCTCCGACAGGTTTCCCCACGGAAGCCCCGTCAGCCAGTCGAGGTACGTTCGGATGATCGCCGTCTCCGCGGAATCGGGGTGGCTGCGCTCGAGACGCTTGATCTGCTTCTCGATCTCCGTCGAGGCCTCCGGAGGAATCTTCTTGTCCACGACCGCCTTGCGGAACTGGATCACGTCCTCCGACATGTCCTCGCCCTCGCCGAGCTCCTGCTGGATCGCTCGCAGCTGCTGGCGGAGGTAGTACTCGCGCTGCGACTTGTCCATTTCACCGCGCGCCTGCGAGGAAATCTCCTGCTGCATCGTCAGGACGGTGATCTCCTTGCTCAGGCTGTCGTTCACGAGGCGCAGCCGCTCGATCGGATCGGTGGACTCGAGAACCTTCTGCGCCTCATCGAGCTTCAGATCGAGGTTCGACGCGGCGAGATCCGCGAGGCGCGCCGGGTCGTCGAGGTTCGCCGCGATCACCATGACTTCGGGCGAGATGTTCTTGCCGAGCGAGACGGACTTCTCGAGGTTCTGCTTCACGCTCCGGAGAAGCGCCTCGTGCTCGGGGGGAAGCACTTTCGCCGTCGGAGGCTCTTCGAGCTTGGTGATCTTCGCCTTTAGGTAGGGCTCCTCCGCGAGGAAGGAGTCGATGCGCGCGCGGGAGAGTCCCTGGACGAGAAGGCGGATCCGCCCGTCCGGCAGTTTCAGCATCCGCATAATCGCCGCGACGGTACCGACCGGATAGAGCTCCTCCGGCCGCGGCGTTTCATTCTGCGCGTCGCGCTGCGCGACCAGCATGATGATCCGCTGCTCGGCGAGCGCCGCGTCCACCGCGGTGATCGACTTCTCCCGCGACACGGAGAGCGGCAGGATGATGAAGGGAAACACCACGACGTCCTTCAGGGGAAGGACCGGCAGGATGTCGGGAATCGGGAGCTCGTGCTCCCGTTCCGCCGCGATTTCCTTTTCGTCGATTTCAGCCATGTCTGTCGATCCCGTTTTATCAGCTCCCGGGGTCTTCACAACTTCGTCTCGGTCGCCTTTTCTTCCTCCGCCTTGACCCCGATCTCGTATTCCCGTTCCCGCTGGTCCGGGACGTGGGGGAGGACGATCTCGAGAAGGCCGTCCTTCAGCGAGGTTCGCGCCTGGTGCGTGTTGACGGCGTGCGGCAGGGCGACCGACTTCACGAACCCGCCGAAGTATCTCTCCATGCAGAAGAAACGAATGCCTTCCCGCGTCCGGGTACGTCCCTTCTTAGTCCCCCGAACCGTCAGGACACGGGCTCGGACGGTGATGCGGACGTCCTCCGCCTCAACGCCCGGGACCTCGATCAGGATGCGGAGCTTCTGGCCGTCGTCCAACAGGTCCACGTTCGGATCCCACGACGTCGCGGCGGCGGTCGCGCCCTGGTTGCTCTCGACGAAGGTGGCGAAGAGCCGGTTCAGCTCGCTCTGAAGCCGTGAGAGCTCGACCATGGGCCCGTAAAACTTGCCGGCGCGTCTCATGTCACGAATCCTTTCCGGCCGTCCGCTGCGGCTGTTCAGCCTGCAGCTCACGGCTCTTTCTCAACCGTCAGCCGGACGTCTTGGTCTCCGCCCGGCCGATCAGGTCTTTCAGCTCGTGCAGGAATTCATCGACATCCTCGAACTTGCGGTAAACGGACGCAAACCGGACGTACGCGACCTTATCGAGCTCGCGCAGGCGCTCCATCACGAGCGCGCCGATCTGAGAGGTCGCGATCTCGCGTTCCTCCGAGTCGTGGAGGCGCGTCTCGATCTCATCCACGATCGCGTCGAGGCGAGCCGGAGCCACGGGCCTCTTCTCGCAGGCCTTCACGAGGCCCCCGCGCAACTTTTTCCGGTCGAAGGTCTCCCTCCGGCCGTCGTTCTTGACGACCATGTAGGGAATCTCTTCGATCGTCTCGTAGGAAGTGAAGCGGCGGCCGCAGGAAACGCACTCGCGGCGGCGGCGGATGACCTCTCCGTCGCGGCCCTCCCGGGCCTCCACGACCCCGTCATCTACGCCCCCCCCGACGGGGC
>JBBSEW010000027.1:0-45221 GCA_038239305.1 Thermoanaerobaculia bacterium
CATGATGGATACCTCGTTCCAAGGCATCGGATCGGCCCTCCCCAGGCCCCATCCTCCACCCCAAATGTGTCCACCATGTCTCCGAACACCTGTCCACCATCTCTCCGGACTAAACACTCCCGCCGGGAGAGGGGGGAATGCGCGCCGAGGTCTCTTCGTCGATTCTCGATTTCCCGATGAATCGATATTTCGATTGATCGCGAGATCATGAGATCGCGAGATCGCGAGATTCGACCTTGAACTTCCGCCCCTCACCCCAGCCGCGAGAGCTACAGAAAACCCCGGCGCTCCCTACTGCTCGTGCGCCGTCTCCCACCAGTACTTCGTCCGCTTCTTCTCGCGCGAGCCGGTCTCGTTCAGCGTCGCGGCGTCGTAGAGGCGACCGTTGACCATCGTCCAGGCCACCTTCTCGGACTGGCGGATGTCCTGGAGGGGGTTGCCGTCGATGACCGCGATGTCGGCGAGCTTGCCCGCCTCGAGCGTCCCGAGGTCGCGATCCATGCCGAGCGTGCGGGCGCCATTTGCGGTCGCGCAGCGCAGCGCCTCGAGGGGCGAGAGACCTCCCTGGACGAGCATCCAGAGCTCCCAATGGAGGCCGAGGCCCTCGCGCTGTCCGTGCGCGCCCGTGTTGACGAGGACTCCGGCGTACCGGAGGTTCGTCGCGACTCTCGCTTCGTTGAGGTGGTTGAACTCGTCGTCCGGAACCATGACGCGCCGGCGCGAGCGCGGGTCGAGCACGAACGGCGGGACGAACTTCGTCAGCCGCGGGTTCTCCCAGACATTCGTCTTCTGGTACCAGTAGTTCTCGCCCATGTTCCCGCCGTAGGCAACGATGAGGGTCGGCGTGTATCCGACCTTCGTCGGCGGCCAGAGAGCCAGCACGTCCTTGTAGACGTTGGCCACGGGAACGGTGTGCTCGACGGTGGTGTGCCCGTCGACGACCATCGCCATGTTGTGCTCGAAGAGTGAGCCGCCCTCCGGGACCACCATCATGCCGATCTCGCGCGCCGCGGCGATGATCTGCTGGCGTTGATCGCGGCGCGGCTGGTTGTAGCTCTTGACCGAGATCGCGCCCGCGGCCTTCATGCGCCGCAGCGTGGCGCGCGCGTCATCGAGGGAATCGATCTCCGCTTTGAAATCGCCGGCGGCGCCATAGAGGATCGTTCCCGTCGAAAAAATGCGCGGGGCGCGGATCTCGCCCGTGCGCGCCATCTCCGCGGCCGTGAAGACCGTCGCCGTGTCATTGCTGGGATCGTGGAGGGTCGTCACGCCGAAGCCGAGCGACGCGTCCGTTTTCCAGTTCTGCTGGGGCAGGAAGCCGTCGGACCCGAACGGGCCGTGCCAGTGAGCGTCGATGAAGCCGGGCAGGACGGTCTTGCCGGTGACATCGACGACGCGGGCTCCGGCCGGAACCGTCACAGAGCCCTTCTTCCCGACCGCGCGGATGCGGTTGCCTTCGACGACGACGACGCCATCCTCGAGGACTTCGTCGCCCTTCATCGTCACGACGCGGCCGCCCGTGAACACGACGGTGCCGGTCGGCGCGTCGATCGGAGCCGTGAACGAGATGTTGGTCCCGCGCGCCGGCGGCTCGGGAAGCTGTTCCGGCGAGCCGGGCAGAAACAGGAACGCCTCCTGGAGGTCGCGGTGGTAGAGCTCGGGTCCGTACGACCAGTAGAGTCGCGACGAATCGCCAGAGAAATGGAGATACTCACCGGCATCCTTCGACACGCGCGAGACGGGGATCCCCTTGCTCTTCGGGCCGATCTCGACGCGGCGTCCGGTCTCGGCAAACGGCGTGACGTACGCGTTGAAGAGCTCCCGGAATGCGAGCCACTTTCCGTCGGGGGAGATCGCGAACTCCTGTGCGAGATCCGAGATGTAGTGATCGCGCGGCTGGGAGCCGTCGATCTTGATTGACGCGAGGATGCGTTTTTCCGGAGCGACCTGGTCGCCGCCCTCGGTCTTGATGAAGAAAATGCGGTCGGAGTCCTTCCCGAACTGCGGGCTCGTTCCGTCCTCGGTGATGAGGGTGGACTTGCCGCCCGCCGCCGGAACCCAGTAGAGCCCGGGCTCGGAGGACCACGCCGAGGACATCAGAAATCCGCCCGTGTCCTTCCGATAAACGATCCGCGAGCCGTCGGGGGAGAACACCGGATCGATGTAGTGGCCGGGTTTGTCGGTGACGACGCGCGAACCGCCCTTCGCGTCGGCGGCGCCCGCGGCGGCCGCGACGCGGATCGATCCGAGGGACTCGTCGTTCCACGTCGAATATACGATCGATTTCGAGTCGCGCGACCAGGAGGGGAAGAACTCGAAGTGATCCGTCTGGCGGGTCAGGCGATGAGGGGTGCCGTTCGGAAGATCGCGGACGTAGACGTAGCCGAGCGCCCCGTAAGCCGCGTGCCGGCCGTCGGGCGAGACCGAGACCCAGCGGAGCATGCGGACGGGGAAGGTGCCCGCCGTCCTCGATGGAGACGATGAAGCCGACGCGATCTGCGGCGATGCGGACGCCTGCGTGAGACCCGTGAGGACGTCGATGGGAATGCGAACGCTCGTGGCCGCCTGGCGGGTATCCTTCACGTGGAAGGGGATCACCGCCGCGGACCGTCCGGCCACGTCGATGCGGCGGATCTTGCCTTCCGCCCAGAGCACGATGGATTTGCCGTCCGGCATCCAGGCCATCGACGGATAGACGCCGTGAATGGCCCACGTCTCCTGCATGTCGCGCTCGAGACCGCCCCAGATCGGCCGCTCGATGCCCGACTCGATGTCCTTGACGAAGAGTGTCGAGCGGTAGCGGACGCGGCGGACGAACGCGAGCGATTTGCCGTCCGGCGAGGGCGTGGGGCGGATCGAGCCGCCGGGCCCGGTGACGAAGTCGATCAGGCGCCCCGTCTGCCGATCGAGCCGCTTGATGACGTAAATCTGGCCGTTCGGATCGGGGTTGTACTGGTAAATGCGGCCGGGAGACGAGTCTTCGGAGTAGTAGAGGTAGCGGCCGTCCGGCGAGAATGCGGGCTCGCCCGTGTCCTTCTGCTCATTGGTCTTCTTCGTCATCGGAAGACCTTCGCCGCCCGAGCGGTGGTACAGCCAGATCTCGCCGGCGCCGAGCGAGCGCGTGCCGGTGAAGTGCTTGCGCGCGGCGACGTACTGCGAATCCGGAGTCCACGCGGGACTGTTGGGAAGGCGGAACGACTCCTTCGTGACCTGCTTCGGATTCTTGCCGTCGCGTCCGACGACCCAGATGTTGTCGCCTCCCGAGCGGTCGGACGTGAAGGCAATCCACCGGCCGTCGGGCGAGTAGCGCGGCTGCATGTCCCAGGCGATCCCGGACGTCAGCGACTTCGCCTCACCGCCGCCGATCGGAAGCGTGTAGAGATCGCCCAGGAGATCGAAGGCGATTTCCTTGCCGTCGGGCGAGACGTCGAGCGACATCCACGTGCCCTCGTCGACGTCGAGAGGGATCGAGACGTCGAAGGCGTACGGCGGCGCGGCGACGTCCCACTTCTTCGCGTCCTTCTCCTTTTCCTCGCGGGTGGGATCGACCGCCGGCGCGGAAAGGGTCTTGTCGGTTCCCTGCCGGGGCGGATCCTCCGCGGACAGCCGTGGCGGCCGGACCAACGGAAGGAGAAGGAGCAGAGCGAGGACGACGGCAATGCGGTTCTTCATCGGAGAACATCCTTTCGCCGGAGACCTTCGGTTCGGGGCCGGCGAATCTTATCGAAGCGTCGCATCCTCACGACGCCCAGGTCGCATCATTTACAGCCGTTTCCATTTGTCACGGTGTGCGGTTTTCCATCGCCCACGGAACGGGGAGGAGAAGGCGATAGTCCGGGAAACGGGAAACGGGAAACGGGAAATGAAGGAGGACTCCTTCCTCAATCCTCCGATCACCCGATTCCCTCCGATTGATCACCCGATCACCCGATCACCCGATTCGTCCTGGATAGTTTGATTGATCGCGAGATCATGAGATCGCGAGATCGAGATCACGAGATTCTCTCTGTCGCCGGGGGGCTGCGCCCAGGTTCGCGCGCCTCGCTCAGTTCCAGTGCTTGAAGTCCGGCGTCCAGTACTCGGCGATCGTGTGCTTCAGTCCGCGGCAGAGATAGATGGGCCGGTTTTCTTCCGCCATGCCCCAGGGATGAAAGTGCACCGCCGCCTGCTCGACCGAGCGGCAGTGATCTTCCACGCCCTGTCGATCCCATTGCAGCCAGATCAGGTTCTCCGGCTCCGGTGACGGAGGGCCCCAGAAGTAGTGATTCTGATGGGCGCAGATCGGGGCGGGCAGGCCGAGCGCGGGACCGTAGAGATTCAGCGCTCCCGCTTCGCCGTAGTTGCTCGCGAAGATTCCCGTGCGCGCGCGCTCCTCGGGAGGAAGCGCGTTGTAGATCTTCGCGACGTCGGCGACGAGCTCCGGCCACCCGAACTGGTCGCCGAAGCGCTGCTCGAGCGGGCCGTCATGGTTCACCTCCGTCTTCGCGGGCACGGCGTGAACCCCGCGCTGGTACGCGAGCAGCTGATCGGGCGGGAGGAAGGGAAGGACCGCCGGTACGATCGGCGCCGTCACCAGAACGACGAGAGACGCGACGGCGACGCGAGGCCATGCGTGGGCGGAGCTCCAGCGGGCGCGCGCGAGCCAGTCCTCGATGACGACGGCGCCGGCGGCGAAGAGCATCGGGTAGATGGGTGCGAGGTAGTAGTTCTTGGCGTGGCCCGCGATCATGAGCCCGAGAAGGACGATGTAGATCCAGCCGAGGATCCGGACGCGAGAGAGCCGCCCGAAGAGAAGTGAAGCGAGGCCCGCGATCCAGACGGGCAGAAGCAAGGGATGCAGGGACATGATCTGGCCCTTCACGAAACCGAGCGCGCCCGGCCAGACGTTCTTGTGAGTGCGCTTGACGTTCTCGAGATCCTCGAGCGTCGGAAATCCGTGGCGAATCTGCCACAGGAGATTGGGCACGAAGAGGAGAAGCGCGATCGCGCCGCCGATCCAGATCCATCGCCGGCCGAGCTCACGGCGCTGCGGCGAGAGGACGAGAGCGACCGCAACGGCGGCGCCGAAAAAAACAGTGGAGTGCTTGTTCTCGAGCCCGAGCCCGGCGAGGAGGCCGAAGATGATCCAGTAGCGCGAGTCGCCTGTCCGCACGATCCGGATCAGGGCCCAGGCGCAGCCCATCCAGAAGAGGGGCTCGAAGGCGTTCATGGTCATGAGGCTGTCGGTGGCGAGAAAGATAGGGGGGAGAAGGGCGCAGAGTCCCGCGAGGAATTGCGCGTAGCGATTTCCGCCGAGATCGCGCGCGAGGACGATCGTGAGGGCGACTACCGCGGCCCCGGCGACGGCAGCGATTGACCGCAGGACCGGAAGGGATCCTCCCAGGAGGAGAGCCACCTTCGCGTAAAGGGCGATGAGCGGGGCGCTGTCGACGTAGCCCCAGTCGAGATGGCGGCCCATATCCAGGAAATAAAGCTCGTCGCGGAAGTAGCCGTACCGGTTCGCGATGACGAGGTGGATCGCGAGCTTGGCGAGGACGAAGAAGGCGACGATGCCGGCGGATAGGGGCGGCAAGTCCCAGGCCGGGTCAGGGGAGGGGCGCCGGGCGGATCGGGCCGAGGGGGTAGCGTCGGTGGCTGCGGGAAGACCGTTCGCCTGGAGATCCGTCAAATCGCCTCCCTTTCGCGGGTTGGGAATCGGAAGCGGGGGGATCGTATAGCGCGCGGCAGACGGCCGATCCATCGCCGGAGTCGTTTGACGGGGCGACTCGAGCCGCGCGATTACGTCCAATTACCGCCTGCCGGTCTCTCCCAAGCTGAATCTTCTCTGACCTTATGTACGGAACCTGACGCAAGGGTCTTTCTCGCTGACATATTATTTTCACGATTCATTATTTTTATTTCGCGAAAGAGGAGTTTCATCATGACGTCCCAGTCGACCCAGACGATCCCTGTCCCCGAGCGTTCCGAGAACCAGCCCGCGCAGACCCCGACTCAGCGCCCGGCGCCAAAGCCATTCACGATCAAGATTCAGGGCACCGTACCCTGCTAGGAGCAGATATCGGGAGCCGTCATGAGTACGGTTCCGGGCGAGCCGGCAGGGGCTCTTTGGTGTACGCTCGAACGACCAAAGTTCTGCCGCAACATGTCCATTACGCCCTCTCAGCGCGATAGCGAGGTCTTAGCCGTTTTCGGCCAGGCGCGAAGCTTGATCCGAACGGCTTTGGAGACTCACTACCGGGTTCCGGCGGACGATGCGGACGAGATTGAGCTGAGCCTTTACGCGTGGTTCCATCGGTTTTCCCGACGACCGGACGCGCAACGGCCGGTCGCTTCGCTCCGGCCGAATCTCTTCCGGATGACCTGTAAGGCGGCGCAGGACTACTGGCTCTGGAAGCACCACGGAGGACGCATTACCGACGACGGAGTGCGCTCCGCGCTGAATCGCGATCCCGAAGAAGTCGCAATCGAGCTCGAGCACAACATGGTGTTCGTCCCGGGGACCGACTCGTGAGCGGTGATCTCCTCCCGTTTCCGCTCCGTTCCCGTACGATGTCTTCGGGAGAAGGGCTGGAGGTCGCGGACGCGATTCTCAAGATGGAGGTTTCGGACCGGGCGGCCCGCGCTGCGGAGCTCAGGCTGGATGATCCGGAGGTTCTGCTGTCGGTGACAGAGCTGCTGCGCACCCGAATCGAGTCTGATCCTGCCCGAATCGGCGACGATGCCAGGTTCTTCTTCGGCTTCGTGCGTGATTCCGCGGAACCCATCGGCCACTTCGATGAGCGCGAGTATTTCCTGGGTGAATTGGCGATGATTTCCGGAACATCGTGCCGGGTGCTTTTTCACCGGGACGATGCGCGCCGTTGGTTCGCACGCGCCGAAGTGCATTTCGTTCTCACCGAGAACGGTACCGCTAACCTCGCCCGACTGGCGTACCAGAAGTTGGCCCTCGCGGTCGAGGAACGCCGATTCGACGAGGTTCTCGAGGCGGCGCCCATGTGGGCGGCGGCTTTCCAGAAGCTGCATATGAATGAGGGCGCCCTGAAATGCCTCTTTCTGGAGGCAAACGTCTATCGCGAAACCGGACAGATGACGGATTCGATAGAAGTGACGAAGAGGATCTGCGCTGAAGCCGAACGAATCGGTCATACAAAACTTCTGGCGATGGCGCTCGGAAATCTCACGCAGTTTGTCCGCCTCCAGGGTGATCTGAAGCAGGCGCTTGCGTATGCCCAGCAGGCGTTGCCCCTTCTTCAGCAAACGCAGAACCGGATTAGTCTCGCCAAGCTCCGTTGGTCCGTCGGCGACATCTCTCGGGAGCTGGGAAACCAGGCCGAGGCTCTCGAGTCCTATCGCGCGGCTCTTCGGGAATCGGAAGAGATCGGAACCCGAGGGGACTCCGCCGCAATTCACCTCGTCATCGCCGATCTTCTCCTCGATGCGGGTCTTGACCGCCAGGCCGAGTGGGAAGTTCGAGCTGCCCTCCCGATCATCGACGAAGAGCAGATGGTCCCCGAAGGGTTCGCCGCACTCGGTCTTCTTCGCGAATCCCTTCGCCGCCGCCAGATCGACCGCGGAGCCCTCCGCGAGCTTCACGGGTACTTCCCGCAGGGTTAGTGGCCGAAACAGTCTCGCTGGTTTCTCTTCCTCGCTGCACCTCTCCCCCTCTCCCCCCTCTCCCCCCTGTCTGACCCCTCACCCCGCGACGCCCCGGGCGATGTAGGCTCACCGGGGCCCCAATCCTGCTCAACATCTGTGGCGGAGGTGTGATGTGAACGTTGCGGCTCCGGCGGCTTCCCGGTCGGGTTCCCGCGTTGCGTCGGTGGACGTCATTCGCGGCGTGATCATGCTGCTGATGGTGGTCGATCATGTGCGGCTCTACCTGACGAATGCGACCGTCGATCCGATGGACGTCGTGCACACCACGGTGCCGCTCTATCTGACGCGGTGGATCACGCACTTCTGCGCGCCCGGGTTCGTCTTTCTCGCCGGGGCCGGCGCTTACCTGCGCGGGCGCCGGTCGGGTCCATCCGATCTCGCCCGATTTCTCCTCGTGCGGGGGCTCTGGCTGATCGTGCTCGAGATGACGCTCGTTCGGCTGGCGTGGACGTTCAACGTCGACTACCGGCACTACCTCCTGGCCGGGGTTCTCTGGATGATCGGCTGGACGATGATCGGCCTCGCGGCGTTCGTCTTTTTGCCGACGAGCGCCGTTGCCGGGTTTGGCGTCGCGATCGTGTTCCTCCACAATCTGCTCGACGGGTTTCTGCCGGCGCATCGGGCCGCTCTGGAGGCGAGCTCGTGGAGCGCGCTCTGGAAGTTTCTGTATCTCGGCGGACCGGTCTCGCTCGGCCAGGACGGCCCACTTCTCTTCGTCCTCTATTCCTTCGTCCCGTGGATAGGGGTCATCGCCTGCGGCTACGCGTTCGGCGCGGTCCTCACCTGGCCCGATGCGCGCCGCCGGAGGGCGTGTGTCGTCATCGGCCTCTCGGCGGTCGCGCTGTTCCTCGTCCTGCGCGCCGGAAACATTTATGGCAACTTCGCTCCTTGGAAGCCCCAGGCGACCGCGATCTTCTCGGCCCTCTCCTTCCTGAACACGCGCAAGTACCCGGCATCGCTCCTCTTTCTGCTGATGACACTCGGGCCCACCATCCTCGCGATTCCTCTCGCGGAGCGACTGCGCGGACGCGCCGGCGGAATACTGCAGGTGTTCGGCCGGGTTCCGCTGCTCTTCTATGTCCTCCACATCGCGACGGCCCATGCGATCGCGATCCTTCTCTCGCTGCTGCGGTACGGCACGGCCATTCCGTGGCTCTTCGGAAATCATCCCGTGATGCCGCCGGACAAGCCGGACGGCTACGGGTACGGCTTGCCGATCGTCTGGCTCGCGACGGCGTTCGTGGCACTCCTTCTCTACGTTCCGTGCCGCCGGTTTGCGGCTCGCAAGGCGGAGAGTCCGGGCGGATGGCTCTCGTTTCTCTGAGGAGCTCCCGCTTAGAACACCGGCCGCGACATCCCCTCGAGCCCGCGCATCAGCGCGCCGAATTCCTCGGGGGTCAGACTCTGTTCGCCGTCTGATAGCGCCTTCGGCGGATCGGGATGCACCTCGATCAGCAGCCCGTGAGCGCCCGCCGCGCGCGCGGCCCATGCCATCGGCGCGATGTACGCCCGGTGCCCGGTTCCGTGGCTCGGGTCGATCAGGACCGGCAGATGCGTCCGCTCCCGCAGAACGGGCACGGCCGAGAGATCCAGAGTGTTCCGCGTTGCCGTCTCGAACGTGCGGATGCCTCGCTCGCAGAGGATGACCTGGCCGTTGCCCTGCGCGAGGATGTATTCGGCGGCGAAGAGCCACTCCTCGATCGTGCTCGACGGTCCGCGCTTCAGCAGCACCGGACGGTCCACGCGGCCCAGCTCGCGCAGGAGCTCGAAGTTCTGCATGTTGCGGGCGCCGACCTGGAGGAGATCCGCCTTCTCCGCCACGCTCCTCACCTGCTCGGGCGAAATCACTTCCGTCACGATCGGCATGCCGTTGGCGCGCCCCGCCGCGGCGAGAAGTTCGAGGCCGGCGTAACCGAGACCCTGGAATGCGTACGGGCTCGTGCGGGGCTTGAAGACTCCGCCCCGCAGCACGTGGGCGCCGTGAGCGCGCACTCCCCGCGCAGCGGCCTCGACCTGCTCGCGCGACTCGACGGCGCAAGGGCCGGCCATCACCGTGAAACCTTCCCCGCCGACGAGCAGGTCTCCCACGCGAACACGCGTGTCCTCCGAGCGTGCATCCCGGCTCACGAGCTTGTACGCGCGGGCAACGCTCGCTCGCGCGGACGGTTTCGCCTGCGCGGCTGCCGGCGCGTCGGCACCGGGCGTCGCAATCGAAGCCGGCGCCGGCGCCGGGGTCCGGAGCGGCAGGGTCGCATCCGCCGCGATGTCCACGGGCGCCGCCTTGGCCGGATAACTGCCGAGGACCTTCACGTAGAGGGCCTCCGACTTGAGCTCCTCGAGACCCGCCGCCACGCCGTCGTCGGCGAGGTTTCCGTCGAAGTCCACGAAAAACATGTACTCCCAGGGACGGCCCGGCCGCGGCCGCGACTCGAGCTTGGTGAGCTGGAGACCGTGATCCGAGAGGACGTGCAGGCACCGCAGGAGCGCCCCGCGCTCGTGGCGCGTCGTCAGCACGATGCTCGTCTTGCAGGAGACGCGCGGGTCGTAGCGAACGGGCTCCCGCGCGAGCGCGACGAAGCGCGTCCAGTTCTCCTCCTGGTCCGCGATTCCGCGGCGCAGAACGTGAAGCCCATGAGCCTGAGCCGCCTCGGGCGGTCCGATCGCGGCCTGAAATGGATCCGCGGACGCCGCGACGCGCGCGAGCGCCTCCGCCGTGTCGAAATACGGGACCGGCTCCGCCTGGGGGAGCGACTGCAGGAACTGACTGCACTGCTCGAGCCCCTGGGGATGCGAAAGGATCTTCCGGATCGACGCGAGCGGCACGTCCGCCGGCCCGGCGAGGCAGTGGTCCACCTTCCAGACTTCCTCGCCGACGATCGAAACCTCTTCGGTGCGGAGGAGGTCGTACACCTGGTTGATGCTGCCGGCCGTCGTGTTCTCGATCGGAAGAAACGCGAGGTCCGCTTCACCGGATCGAAGCGCGGCCGTCACCGCGCGAAAGCTCCGGTGCCCCTGGAACGTGCCGCCCAGGTTTCCGGCGGCGAGGTACTTGCGCGCCGCCAGGTGGCTGTATGCGTAGGCGACGCCCTGGAACGCGACTCGGAGAATTCCCGCCGGGGAGTCCGACCCGGAGGCCGCGGCCGACTGGCGTGAGACCGAGTGGGCGATGACGTCCTCGAGGATCTTGCGGACGAGAGGCGCGGAGAGTCCTCGTTCGAAGGCCCGTGCTTCCGCGCGGGCGAGCACGACGCGCTCGCGTTCCCGGTCGCGGATCGTCGAAGCAGTCTCGGATTTGCGAGCCGCGACGCGGTCCACGAGTGCGAGGCGTCGGGCCAGCACGTCGACGAGGTCCCGGTCCGCTTCTTCGATGTCCTGGCGCAGGGAGTCGAGCCCGGATTCGGTGGTCGGGGGCTCGCTTGCGGCGTCGTGCGATCTGTCTTCGTCCATCTCGCGTGCTCCTTGCTGTCTGCGCTGTCGTCGCTGTCGTCGCGTTGAGAAAGTCCCGGAAAAGGAAAAGACCGCCGGGTTTCCCGCGGCGGCCTTCGTGAATCGAGGATCCGAAAAATCAGGATCGAGACGAGGTCAGGCGCCGCGCGCGGTGAACGGGACAAAGCGCATAAATCGCTCGTTTCCCGTGAGGGTCACCGAATATCGCGAGGCGGACCTCCGAGGTGTCACAGCGGGATTTCACACCCGATCACCGGTGTTGTCAATCGCCCGGCGATAATGACGTCCGTCGACGCTCTTACTTCTTTTTGGGTGCCTTCCGCGCCTTTCCGGACTTGCGGGCGGCGGTCGTCTTCGGAGCCGATTTCGCCTTTCGGGAAGCGGGCTTGTCCTTGCCCTTGCGCTCTTCCTTGATGCGCGCCTCGCCCATCGCGGTCTTGACGTCTTTCTTCTCCTCGGGCGGCGGGAGGATCGCCTTCAGGCCGAGCGAGTCGAGCCAGAGCTCCCGGCACCAGCCGGTCGTGTGGTACAGGTGCTCGTCCTCTTCGTCTTCGACCTCGTCATAGGCGGCCTTAAGCGTCTTCTGCATGTCGCCGTCGGCCTTCCGGGAAACCTCTCCGATCAGCTCCCAGTTGGAGTGATCTTTCGTCTCGGCGTCGATGACGCATTCCGCGGCGACGAGCTGCGCGGCCTCCGGAGTTCCCTCCTTCAGGGCTTTTTCCATCGCGGCGACGAGGCTCTGCCCCTTCGCATGGACGACGCGCCGTCCGACCGTCTGCTTTTCGGTGTCGAGGCCGAGGGCGTCAAACACGCCGCGGACGATCCGGACGTGGTTCTTCGTCTGCGTTCCGTATTTCGTCCATTCCTTCTTGAGGTCCTTGTTGACCGCGCAGGCGACGGCGGTGCGATACACCTCCACGCCTCCGAGCTCGGTTTCGAGGGCCTGATACAGAAGCTCTTCGATCTGGGTCTGGTTCATATCTCTCCTCATTGTTTGGTCGTGTTGGCTCGCCGGGCGAACCGGGCCGTCCAATGAGGGTGCAACGGTTGCGCCACCCGATCGGTCGGGGATTCAGGAGGGTTCGGGGCGGGCGGGAACGCGGGCCGTGCGGGGACGGCGGCGTCTCTGGGTCTCCGACATCGGGTCGGGGCGCTCTCCGGCGAACGGTCCGAGGAGCTCCTCGGAGGACCGAATCGGCTTCACTACGTGATGATCGAACCCGGCCGCGAAGGAACGCCTCCGGTCCTCTTCGAGGCCGTACCCGGTCAGGGCGATGATCGTCGTGTGGGAGCCGTCCGGCCGGGCCCGCAGGCGGCGAGCGACCTCGTAGCCGTCCATGCCGGGCAGGCCGATGTCGAGGATCACGATGTCCGGGGCGAACTCCTCCGACACGCGGAGCGCCGCAGCCCCGTCGTGGGCGGCTCGCACGTCGTGTCCGTCGAGCTCCAGCAGGAGAGAAAGGCCCGCGGCGGCATCCTCGTTATCGTCGACCACGAGGATCCGGCGCCTGGCGCGAGCGTCGTCCTTCGGCCGGACAGACGCTGCGTCCGTCGCCGGGGCGACCTCCGTCCCGTCCGCCGGCGCGGGCAGGCGCAGCAGGAACTCGCTGCCCTGACCGGCTCCGGCGCTCTGCGCTTCCACCGTCCCGCCGTGCATCGCCGCGAGACGGCGCACGAGCGCGAGGCCGATTCCGAGTCCTCCCTGCGCGCGGTCGAGAGTCCGGGCGCCCTGGACGAAGAGGTCGAATATCCGCGGGAGCATTTCCTTCGTGATTCCGACCCCGGAGTCCCGCACACGAATCAGGAGCTCCGATTCCGTGCGCTCTCCGGTAACGAAAATCCGCCCGCCCTCGGACGAGTACTTGGAGGCGTTGTCGAGCAGGTTCGACACGATCTGCGCGAGACGCTCGGGATCGCCGATCACCGGAAGAGGACCCTCCGGCAGATCGACCTCGACCTCCTGGCGCCGGCTGGCGATCTGGGGACGCGTGGTCTCGACAGCCTGCGCGACGACGGCGGCGAGCGAAACGGGGATCCTTTCGATCTCGATCCGGCCATGCGTGATCCGAGAGATGTCGAGAAGATCGTCGATCATGTGCGTGACGTGGTCGAGCTGGCGGTCGAGCACCTCCGTCGCCCAGGAGGACCGGTCGTCCTGGGGCCCGGACCGAAGGATCTGGACGGAGCTCGCCATCGCGCCGAGCGGATTGCGCAGCTCGTGTCCCAGCATCGCCAGAAATTCGTTCTTGCGGCGGTCGCTCTCCTCGAGCTCCTCCTGGGCGCGCTTCAGCTCTCGAACCGAAGAGGTCGCGGAATCGAGCGACGTGAGCAGCCGCATGGCGGCCCCGATGAACGCCCCGAGGCTCTCGAGAATTCGGGCGTCCTCGCGATCGAACGCGCTGCCGGCTTCGTGGTGGACGGCCCATACGGTTCCGAGGGGACCCTCGGCGGAATGCAGCGGCACGATGAGCGATTCCTGGATCGGCGCGCTCGGAATGTCCAGGAAAGGATAGAACCGGCCTGGACGGTCGAAGAGCTGCGTGGCGTTTTTCGAAAGCGTGAGCCCCGACGTGCTTTGACCTCGCGGAACGCGGCCGGAGGGGTGGCTCGCCAGAGCGCCGGCGACGGCCGTCCACTCGAAGTATTCGCCCTCGGGTCCGAAACGCAGGATGCTGATGCCGGCGCTTCCCGCGCGACAGAGCTCGAGCGCCAGCTCGACGAGACGTTGCGGAAGTCGTCGCGGATCTTCGGACATCGCGCGGGCGAGACCGGCCAGCGCGCGATTCTCACTCGCGAAATCGGGGGATCGTCCGGAGGCCTGCGAAAGCCGGTCGGTGATCTCGCATTCCGCGGGGTCGCCCCCGGAGAGGGAACCCTCGACCGGTTCGTCGCCGCTCACGCGTTCACCGGTTCGGCTGGCTCACGGGAATCGGAAGATCCGACGTCGAGGCGGACTTAACGAAAGTCCGAACATCCGAAATCGGAAGTTCGAGAAATCGTATCCAGAAAATCATCGTTGAAAATCATCCCGATCGGCATACCCGAACATCCAGACGGGGCACTCGTGCGACGGAAAAATCTAGCACGAACGGCGAGGCCGGCGGTCCGGCTTGCCTCGCGCCTTCCTCTGGCAGGCAGGAAGCCCCGTGGAGCGCGTGAGGACACCCGGCCAACGAAAAGAGGCGGGGAAAACCCCGCCTCCGAAAGTGCGCTTCGAGCGCTGGCGATCCTTGTCGTCCTGCCAGGAGGACACCGGGTCCCTTCAGGAACGCGGGATGTGGGCGAACTCGCCTGTCGCGGTCGAACCCTTTGTGCGCGGGCTCGGCCGCGGAGCGGGGGCCACGAAGGAGCGGTCATAGATCGAGAGGGTTTCTTCCCGGCGTCGGCGCGCCGTCAGAAAGCCTACGCCGATCAGGCCGAGAAGCAGGGCGCCGCCGAGGATCCAGCCGGTCGCGCCGTGCGACGTCTGCGTGGTGGTGGCAGAGCGCTCCGTGGATGTATTCGCGGGAGCGGCGTCGAGGGGATCCGCAGCCGGGGCAGCGGCAACCGGCGCCGCCGCCGGCGCGACGTTGGCGTCGGGAGCGGGCGCGACGCTTCCGGAAACGGGGGGATTCCCTCCCGTCGAGCTCGAGCCCTGGTCGGCCACGCCCGCGGCCGCGGCGGCCGTCGCTTTAGCGGTGTCCGTCGGAGCGGGCGATACGACATCTTGATCGACCGCCGTCTTCTTGCGTGTGATCTTCGCAGAAGCCGTCGTCTTCTTCTGCTGCGAGCGGGTGGTGGTCGTGGACGTCTGGTGCGTCGCCGTCGAAGCCGGGAGAGCGGTGGCGGGAACACTCACGGGACGGGTGGCGGGATTCGCCGCGGGACTGTTCTGATTCTGATTCTGATCCTGGACCGCCGGAGCGACCGTTGACGGAGGGGGGTCCACCTGGGTCTGCGTTTGAGCCGACGAATCGGGGGAAGCGGTCGGCTGCTGTTGCTGCTGTTGCTGCTGAGGTGCCGGAACGGGCGGCAGTTGTTGAGGATTCGCCTCCTGGGCGGACGCGAAGCCCGTTCCCGCAACGAAAACGATCGCCATAGCCAACCGACACTTCGTGCTCATGGATCGCATGGGTTTCTCCTCCTTATCGATTTCGCCTCTGAGTCGAGACTCGCAAAATCGGAGTCTCCGAAGCTTCTCGCGGCCCGATATTCACCGCCGCGTCGTGCCACCGGGTGATCGGCCCCTGCACACCGGGATAACGAGCAGTTTCTGTGCCAGTAACGGCTACGTTTTTCGGGGAGACAGAGCGGGAAAAGCAGGCGAGCGGGAAAACGAAAAACGGATCTGGTGGGCGACTACGAAGACTTCGTCGGCCGATGGTCGAGAGCGGCTTTCTCGATCATCCAGGGGTGAGCCTCCACCACGAGGCGGCCGGCGCGCACGGCGGGATCCCCCGCCGCGAGCACGAGCGCTTCATCGATCGGGACCAGATAGACGCACGCCGCTCGCAGGTCTCCGTCGTCGAGCATCGGGCCGACGATCGCGGCCTGTCCTCCGTCGCGGATCGATTTCAGGAACGCGAGGTGATCGATCTGGAGCTGCCGGGACGTCTCCGATTCCTCGGCGCTCCAGTTCGGGCCCTTGCGGAGGAAAAGCAGCGTGACCGGGTGGAGATCGGAGAATCGCGGCCAGCCCATGAAACGAGCTTACGCCTTCGGGGGCGGCTTTTGCGTGTCAGGAAGGGGGTCGGTCTCGAGCTTTGCAAGCTCCCGGAGCACGAAGCGCCGTTCGGGTTCGGTTCCCACGAGGGCAAGCGCCCGGCGCCACGCCTCCGCCGCCTCCTCGCGCCGGTCGAGGCGGACGAGCAGCCGGGCGCGCACGGCGGGCAGGAGATGGTAGTCGGGCAGCTCTCCCCGCCGCTCGAGATCTTCCACCCGGGCGAGCCCTTCCCGGGGACCGTACGCCTCGGCGATCGCCACGGCATGGTTCAGGGCCACGACGGCCGAAGGGTAACGCCCGAGGAGCTCCCGGTAGAGACTCTCGATCTGGCGCCAATCCGTGTCCTCGGGCCGTTCGGCTTCGGCGTGCACGGCGGCGATGGCGGCCTGCAGGGCGTAGTCGCCGGGGCCTCCGTCGCGGATCGACGACTCCGTCAGGGCGATGCCCTCGCGGATCTGATCCCGGTCCCAGCGCGTGCGGTCCTGTTCCTCGAGCCGGACGAGCTCTCCTTCCTCGTTGATCCGGGTATCCCGGCGGGAATCGTGGAGAAGCATGAGGGCCAGCAGTGCCCGGGCCTGAGCGCGATCGGGCATGAGAGACACGACGAGCCGCGCCGGCCGGATCGCCTCGGCGCAGAGCTCGCGGCGGAGGAGCTCCGCGCCCGACGTCGGCGCGTATCCCTCGTTGAACACGAGATAGAGAACGGCGAGCACGGCATCGAGCCTTCCCGGGAGCTGATCGTCCGGAGGAACCCGATAGGGGATGCGGGCCGCGCGGATCTTGGACTTCGCGCGCACGAGCCTCTGGGCCATCGCCGGGACCGGGACGAGAAACGCGCGGGCGATTTCCTCCGTCGTGAGACCGCCGAGAGTGCGGAGAGTGAGGGCGACCTGCGTCTCGACGGCGAGCGCCGGATGGCAGCACGTGAAGATCAGGCGCAGCCGGTCGTCGGCGACCCGGTGGTCAGTCTCGTCCGTGAAATCGGGCGCCGCGTCTTCCCGCTGAGCGGCCCAGTGCGCGAGCTCCTGCGACTTCTCCCGAAAGCGGATGTCGCGGCGGAGCCGATCGATCGCCTTGTGACGGGCGGTCGAAACCAGCCATGCGCGGGGATTTTCGGGAACGCCGTGTCCCGCCCACTGTTCGAGCGCAGCGGCGAAGGCGTCGTGCATGACCTCTTCGGCCAGGTCGAAGTCGCCGACGAGGCGGATCAGGGTGGCGAGGATCCTTCCCCGGTCCTCGCGATAGATGCTCTCAAGCGACATCGGGATACGCTTTTTCCGGAGATCGTGGGAGAACGAAAGGGCCCGGTGACAGGACTCCGATCGGAAATGGAGTCATTCGGTCACCGGGCCGGGGACAAATCGCGAGAAGAAGGCTCTCTCGGGACGAGCTGACGGCTGATTGCTGAAAGCCGACTGCTCGTTCCGAGCAGCCATGCATCTCCATGATCGGACGCACCTCGATCGAGCCCATGCGGGCGCCCGGGATCCTCGAGCCGATCTCCGTGGCCTCATCGAGATTTTTCGCCTCGACGATGTAGAAGCCGCCGAGCTGCTCGCGTGTCTCGGCGAAGGGACCGTCGGTCGTGACCGCCTTGCCGTTTCGCATCCGCACGGTCGTTGCCGTCGACGTGGGCTGGAGCGGCTCCCCGGCGAGCAACCGGCCGCTCTTGCGGAGATCTTCCGTGAAAGCCCCGTATTCCTGGAACATCTTCCCCTTGTCCCCTTCGGACATCGCCGCCCAGTCGGCCTCCCGGTCGTAGATCAACAGGATGTAACGCATTTTCGATCCTCCTTTGGCTATGAGTCGAACAGGGCAGGCGAAATCGACAAGGCGGAAGCGGATTTTTACGGGAGTGCGGATTTCTCGAACGGGTCCGGGTCGAGCATGCCAGGCCGCACCTTACCCTCTCGCGCGCCCGGCCGCGGGCGCCGCCTCGACGAGGCTGTCCGGGACGTCAGGACTTCGGGGCGCCCGCCGGTTTCGCGTCGCGGACGATCTGAACCTGCTGGCCGTCGATCAGAGAGTCGGGTGGGCTGTCGATGACCTGCGAGTCGGCGGTCAGCCCGGAGGTGATCTCGAGGGCCGTTCCGTAGTCGCGTCCGAGCGTCACCGGCAGAAGTTGGGCGTGGTTGCCGTTCGTCAGGACCGCCACCCGGGGACCCTCGGAGCGGAACAGCACGGCGCTGACGGGCAGGAGAAGGCCCGAGACGGCCGAGGAGCCCTTGAGATGGACCCGGACGGAGGTGCCGGGAAGAATCTCGCCTTTCGCATTGTCCATGTCGATCTCGACGAGCAGCGTTCGGGTCGTCGGATCGATCGAGCCGGCGTTGCGGATGACTTTCCCGGGAAAGAGCCGGCCCGGACGCTCCGGAATCGTTACGTCCACGGGGAGCCCGGCCACCGCGGCGCTCGAGCCGGTCTGGGGCACTCCGATGAAGACGCGCAGGCGGTCGTTCGTCGCGATGTGGAAGAGCTCGCGGGCCGGACCACCGGAGCTACCGGCATCGACGAGCTGGCCGATGTCGGTGTTGCGAGCCGTGATGATTCCGTCAAACGGGGCTTCGACCTTCTCGAACGACACGAGCTGCTCGGCCCGACGGGAATTGGCGAGCGAAGAAAGTGTCGCGGCGCGCCGCGCCGAGTAGGTCTCGACGGCGTTGTCCGCATCCTGCCTGGAGACGGAGTCGGTCTTGGCGAGCTCCGCGTAGCGGTCGGCCGTCCGTTTCGCCAGGCGCTCGTTGGCCTGCGCGGTGCCGAGATCCGCCCTGGCCTGCGCGAGCTGCTGATCGATCTCCGGAGCATCGATGTCCGCGAGGACTTGGCCCTTCCGGACGCGCGCCCCGATGTCCGCGTACCAGCGGCGTACGTAGCCGTTCGTGCGGGCGTAGATCGGCGCGTCCGTGAATGCCTGCGCCGTGCCGGGGATCACGATCTCTTGGCTCGCCCCTCCGTGGTTTGCCGCGATCACCTTGACGATCGGCGCGGCGGAGGCGAGCGTGTCGTCTTTCAGCTTGCCGCGCGAATGCACCCGCGTCGCGATTCCGAAACCGGCGCCGAGAAGAGCGGCGATCGCGAGAACGATCACGACCCACTTGCCTCCGGCACCGATCTTCGGCGGAGGCTCCCGGGGTACTTCGAGCTGGCCGCCGGAAGGGTTCGCCGCTTCCCCGGAGTCGTCCCGGGGCGAGGGGGCCTTCGATTCCTTTTCGTCACGCTGCTTTTCGGTCACGCTCGATCTCCCGATTGCGCCCGCGCCTTCCGCCGTTCGGCGAGTCGGCCATGGAGGACGCTGAAGAATACTGGCACGAAGAAGAGGGTCGCTGCGGTGGCGGCGAGAAGTCCGCCGATGACGGCTCGGCCGAGGGGAGCGTTCTGCTCGCCGCCCTCTCCGAGCCCGAGAGCCATCGGCACCATGCCGATCATCATCGCGAGTGCAGTCATGATGACCGGCCGGAATCGCACGAAGCCGGCGTTCGCCGCGGCCTCGAGAGGGCTTCGGCCCTCTTCCATCTGCTCCTTCGCGAAGCTGACCACCAGGATGCTGTTGGCGGTCGCAACTCCCATGCACATGATCGCGCCGGTGAGAGCCGGAACGCTGATCGTCGTGTGCACGAGAAAGAGCATCCAGACGATGCCGGCGATCGCGGCCGGAAGAGCGGCGATGATGATGAACGGGTCGAGCCAGGACTGGAAGTTGACGACGATGAGGAGATACACCAGGACGATCGAGAAGATCAGGCCGAAGAAGAGCCCGCGAAAGGACGTCCGCATCGTCTCGGCCTGGCCGCGGACGATGATCTGCGATCCGCGGGGGAGGCTCTTGCGCGACTGCTCGATCAGCTTGTTCACGGGCTTCGCGACGCTGCCGAGATCGGTGCGGTCCACGGCGCCGTAGATGTCGATCACGGGCTGCGCGTTGTAGTGAGAAACGGTCCCGAGCCCGGATTGGCGCGTGATCTCGGCGAGGTTGCCGACGATCTGAGCCGAGCGCCCCGTCCCGGAGATCGGCACGTTCCGCAGGTCCTGGAGCGACGAGAGGCGGTATTGCGGCGCCTGGACGGCGATGTTGTAGCTGACGCCGTTCTTGGGGTCCACCCAGAACGCCGGGGAGGTCTGCGAGCTGCCCGAGAGCGCCAGTAGGAGATTGTTGGCGACGTCGCGCTGGGTGTAACCGACCTCCTGGGCTCGGAGGCGATCGACATTGACGAGAAGGCTCGGCGCGTCAAAGGGCTGCTGGATGCGCAGATCGACGAGGCCGGGAACGTAACGGATCTTGTCCATCAGGCCTTCGGCAAACTTCCGGTTGCCTTCGACGTCGCGGCCGATGACCTGCACATCGATCGGCGCGGGCAGGCCGAAATTCAGGATCTGGCTCACGATGTCAACCGGGAGAAAATAGAAGGCGACCCCCGGAAACTGGTGGCCGAGCTTCGTTCGCAGCTCCTGGACGACCTTCTCGATCGGACGGTGCTTCTCCGCGAGCGAGATCAGGATGTCCGCGTCCGCGGGTCCGATCGGCGCCGAGTTGCTGTACGAGAGATTGAGACCGCTGTACGGAACGCCGATGTTGTCGATGATGGCCGACAGTTCCGTCGGAGGAATCAGCTGTTTGATGCTCTGGTCGATCTGGTCGCAGAGACGGGCGGTCTCCTCGATACGCGTGCCCGTGCGGCCGCGCAGGTGCAGCTTGAGCTGGCCGGCATCGACCGTCGGGAAGAAGTCCTCGCCGAGCCAGGGGTAGAGGCCCGCGACGGAAACGAAACATATGGCGAAAAACGCGATCAGGAACACCTTGCGGTGATGGAGAAACAGGTCGAGAGAACCCCGGTAGAGATTCCGGAGTCTTTCGAACTGCTCCTCGAACCTCCGCTGAAAGCGCGTGAAGAAACCCTTCTTCTGACCGTCTCTCTCGTGCTGCGGTGGATGGCCCTTCAGGAGGTACTTCGCCATCGTCGGTACCAGTGTGCGCGAGAAGAAGTACGACGCCAGCATCGCGAATACGACGGCTTCGGCGAGAGGAACGAAGAGATATCTCGCGACGCCGGTGAGGAAGAACATCGGCACGAAGACGATGCAGATCGCGATGGTCGAGACGAACGCGGGAATGGCAATCTGCGCGGCCCCGTCCAGGATGGCGGGCTCGACTTCCTTTCCCTGCTCGAGGTTCCGGTTGATGTTCTCGATTTCGACGGTGGCGTCATCGACGAGAATTCCGACGGCGAGCGCGAGGCCCCCGAGCGTCATGATGTTGATGGTCTCGCCGAGCGCCGACATGATGAGAATCGAGGTCAGGATCGACAGGGGAATGGAGACCGCGATGATGACGGTGCTCCTCCAGCTGCCGAGGAAGATGAGAATCATCAGTCCGGTGAGGCAGGCGGCGATGATCGCCTCGCGGACAACGCCGTTGATCGATGCCCGGACGAACAGGCCCTGATCCGAGAGGGGCGTGATCTTGAGCTCCTTCGGCAATCCCGCGGCGATCGTCGGCAACTGCTCTCGAACGCGCGCGATGATGTCGAGCGTCGAAGCCGCGCCGGTCTTCAGGATCGTCAGGAGAGACGCGCGCTGTCCGTTCACGCGCACGATGTTGGTCTGCGGCGGGTTCCCGTCGCGGACCTGGGCCACGTCGCGGATGAGCACGGTTGTGCCGTTGACGTTGCGGATGGGCAGCTCGTTCAGGCCCTGCACCGTCGTCGGGCTGCTGTTCATCTCGACGCTGTACTCGTAACCGCCGATCTTCGACGTGCCGGCCGGGAGGATGAGGTTCTGAACGCTGATCGCATTAATGACGTCGGACGGGGCGAGGCCATAAGCCTGGAGCGCGACGAGGTCCAGATCGACCTGGATCTGCCGCTGCTTTCCGCCGTAGGGGAATGGGATCGCGGCGCCCTGGACCGTGGCGAGCTGGGTGCGGATGAAGTTGTTGCCGGCGTCGAAGAGCTGCTGCTCCGAAAGGCCGGCACCGGACAGCGCGAGCTGCAGCACGGGGACCGTGGACGCGCTGTAGCTGATGACGAGAGGCGGCGTGGTGCCGGGCGGCATCGAGCGCAGATTCGTCTGGGCGATCGCGGTCACCTGCGAGACGGCCGCGTCGATGCGGGCGCTCGGGCGGAAGAAGATCTTGACGACCGAGATCCCGTTCAGGGTCTGCGACTCGATGTGCTCGATGTCGTTGACAGTCGTCGTCAGGGAGCGCTCGTAGCCGGACACGATGCGGTTCGCCATCTCGGGAGCCGAGAGGCCGCCGTAGTTCCAGATCGTGCTGACGACGGGGATGTTGATGTTGGGGAAGATGTCCGTGGGAGTCCGCAGGATGACGATCGGACCGAGAATCAGGAGAAGGAGGGAAAGGACGACAAAAGTGTACGGGCGGCGAAGGGCGAGGCGAACGATCCACATGACTTCTGGATTAAACCCCGAAGACCGGGTGAAACATTTCCTCGCGCATTACCGTCATTCTCTGGAGCGACGGGTCCCCGCCGGGAAGAGTTACGCGAATTCTGCGTGAGGGATTCGCTGCCGCGCCCTCTCAGACTCCCCGGCGAAAGAAACCGAGCATGGCGAGGTACGCGCCGTAGCTCACGAGGCCGAGCCCTGCGATTCCCAGGAGAAAGGGCCCGAACCGCATTCCCTGGATGATCTCGAGGGCGCCGCCGATGTCCCGGTATTTGCGCGGATCGAACTCCCGCCCGACGCGGAAGAGGAACCATCCGATGATTCCGGTAACGACGCCTCGAATCGCATAGCCGAATCGGCCGACTCGCGTGACCGCGCGCACCGTCTCGGTCGCGAGCTTGCGATGCGAGAGCTTCAGGCGAAGTTTTCCCGTCAGACCCTGCCAGAGCTGGAACGCACCGATCACCATCACGACGATCCCGGCGATCTTCACGGCGCCGGAGCCCCAGGACTGCTCCAGGATCCATCCGAGAGCGGGACGCGGCGAGCTCCCCCCGCGCTTGATCCGCAGGAGGAGCGCGGCGGCCATCCAGGCGAGAACCAGGTGCGCGAGCGCATCGATCGCGGCGGCGAACCGGGCGGGCGTCGCAGCGCGGCGGTCGAAGGCATCGAGCGCCCGACCGAGCGTGAAGGCGGCGAGCCCGCAGCCGACGGCCGCGAGCACCGCGGGTCCATTGTGATGAGCGAGGAGGTAGCGGAAGGCGGCGCGGAAGCCGCGCACGCGATCGGTTCCTCCGAGGAGGGCGAGCTGCGCGGCGTGGATCGCGAGCCATCCCAGGATCGCGTACACGATCCCTAGGGAGACATAACCGATTCGAGTCAGGAGCCGGCTCACCATCGCTTCGGTCCCGGGTCAGGAAGGCGGCAGGAGGTGCCGCCTCACCGGCGCGGAGCGCGGCTCGGCGAGCGCTGAGAGAGCGGCGAGCATGGCGGGCACGGCGGGAGCGGGATGTCGCACCGGTCCAGTCTATCGGGATGCCGTCCGATTCCGGCCGGAACACCGCGCGGGCGTTCACTTCCGTGCGCGGTCGCGCGTCGGCCGGGCTCGCGCCGCGGGTGCGATAATTTCGCGACCACCGGATGATCGAAAAAGTTCCCGCCGCCGATCCCGGCGCCGCTTCCGCCGCCGCCCTCGAAGCGGCCGCGGCGAAGCGGGCTGTCATGGCGTTTGCGCGAGCCATGTTTCGCTTCCTCTGCTTCGCGGCCCTGCTCTCGGCGATCGAGCTTCTAAGGCGCCATCCGGGCCCGTGGTCCGCCGACCGCCGCACGACGGGAGCGGTCCTCGCCTTCGGGTCGTCCGGTTTGATCGGCGTCCTCCTTCTCTGGAGGAGCCGGGCCGGCGCGGCCCGCGAGGTTCTGGAGTCGGCGGCGGTGATGGGGTTCTGGACGGGGATCTTCGCTTTGATTCCCTGAAGGAGTTGTCGGTTGTCGGTTGTCAGTTGTCGGTTCGAGCGGTTAGCTGGTCAGCTCCGGCGCTTTGTGCCTGCTCTTGCTCTACGGCCGCGGACCGTTGCGGACGGCCTACCCGCCGTTCGAGCGCGGCTCCCTGCCGAGCGGGATGGTTTTCTCACCCTGGCGGGCGCATGTTTTTTCCGAGAGCGGAGATACACCGCTGCGGTCGCGGCGAGGCTGAGAACCACCGCGCACGCGATGATCGAGAGCGCGTGCATCCCGTGGAGGATCCGGTCGAAGTCCCGGCCCGCGTAGTAGCCGAGCAGGGCGGACCCGGCTCCCCAGACGCATGCCGCGGCGATGTCCCAGGGGAGGAACGTTGCCGCGCGGACTTCGACGGCTCCCGCGGTCATCGGCAGAACGCTGCGCAGGAAGGGAAGAAACCTTCCGGCGAAGATCGTGAAGCCGCCCTGCTGGCGCGAGAGCCAGTGATGGGCGCCTTTCCTCCGACGGCCGAGACGCCGCCGGACGAAGTCTTCCCCGTAGCGCCGGCCGAGAAGATAGCCGGTCACGTCTCCGACGATCGGCCCCGCGATACCGGCCACGATCACGAGAGCCAGGGACACGCCGCCGCGACCCGCAATCACGCCTCCGAGCACGACGACGATCTCTCCCGGCAGGAGGGCGCCGAGCACGAGGCCCGTCTCCAGGGCGGGCATCAGGAAGACGACGGCGACCACCCAGGGCGCGGGTATGGCGAGGAAGGCCGTGATGAGCCGGTTCACGAGCCCCATGTTTGCAAGTTCCGGCCCGCGGCGCCACACGGGGTCGGACATCGTTTGTCGAGGTTCGCGGGGTTCCATCGACCTCCGGAGGCGATATGGCTCTCTTTCGCGGGCTCGGCACGTCGGGGCGGTTCGCGTTTCGCTTTCTCTGCGCGGCGTGGTGCGCGGGATCGGTCGAGGTCATACGTCGGTTGCTGCTCGCATCGGCATGGCCGCCGGAACGGCACGCGGCGGAGCTCGTCGCGTCTTTCTGCGTGTGCGGTGTGCTCGGCGGGGTCCTTTTGTGGCGCACACGCCAGAGCGGAGCGCGGGAGATCCTCGAGAACTCCGCGACGCTCGGATTCTGGACGGGCGTGTTCGCGCTGATCGTCTGACGTCGGATCGTCTGAGCGGGCGAGCCGGCTCCGGTGGGGGATCGCTCAACGTTTCGAGAGGTCGCTCCGTAGATCCAGACACCGGCGATTCGTCATAGGCTTCGGCCTGTCTCGCTCCGGAGAAGATGGGGGAGGACTTCATGGTTTCCCGGGTGTCTCGAGTCACCGTCGGAGCGGGAGCCCTGATAGCCCTCGTTCTCTTTCTCGCCTCGGGCTGCGGCGACGGCACCTGCCCTCCGAACGCTCCCTGTCCGACTCCCACGCCGGGCGGAGGCGGAGGTACCTGTTCGAACGTGAGCGGGACTCGGAACGCGTTCTGGTCCGACTCCTGCCACAACACGGGCTCCGGCCAGATCGTGCTCTCCCAGGTCGCCTGCACGTTCTCCGGCAACCTGACCGGTCTCGGAACCCTCGCCGGCACGGTCTCGGGGAACACCCTTTCCTACACGTTGACGTTCGTTCCCTGCGGCGGAACGGCCACGGGAACGGCGACGGTTTCCGGCGCGGTCGTGAGCGGCTCCTACTCCGGGACGCAGACCGGCGCGGCTCCCTGCTGCCCGACGGTCACCGGGGACATCTCCTTCGATTTCGCTCCGACTCCGGTCGCGACTTCGCCGACGCCGACCCCGCCCGCGGGAGTCGGATTCGGCAAGAGCGGCAGGCGATAGACGGGAAACGCCCGAAACGGGGGTCGGCGGGCTCCCATAAGCGAAAAAGTGCCGGCGGGCTCAAAAAAAAGGCGGGCTGCCCCGCAGCCCGCAGATGAGGGATCTCGACGCTTCTGTTGTCAGTGAGGAATGCCGCCGCCGGATGCTCCGATTGCGGCCGCGCGGAACAGCAACCGGCCCTCCGAGAGGGACGTATCGCGGAGCGTGACGGCCAGGGCCTCCGCCAGGGTATCGACGGGAGACACCTCGATCGAGCGCCGGACTTCTTCCGGCAGATCCTCGAGGTCGGCCTCGTTGGAGCGCGGCAGCACGATGTGGGTGATGCCCGCCCGAACGGCTCCGAGGATTTTCTCCTTCAGGCCCCCGATCGGCAGCACGCGCCCGGAAATCGTGATCTCGCCCGTCATGGCCACGTCGTTGCGGACGGGTCGCTGAGAGAGAGCCGACACCACCGAAGACGCCATGGCGATTCCGGCCGACGGCCCGTCCTTGGGGATCGCTCCCGCGGGGACGTGAATGTGGATGTCGCGATCGAAATCGGTCTCGTCGATCCCGAGCCATGCGGCGTGGGAGCGGGCAAATGTCCAGGCGGCGCGGGCCGACTCCTTCATGACGTCACCGAGCTGGCCGGTCAGGATGAGCTCCCCCTTGCCACGCATCATCGATGCTTCGACGAACATGATGTCGCCGCCGGCCGGCGTGTAGTACATGCCGGTCGCAATGCCGATCTGATCCTCGCCTGCCATCTTCTCCGGATGCACCTTCGGCCGGCCGAGAAGGGTGTGGACGTCGTCACGCCCGATCGCCAGGGAGTCGATCTCGCGGGCCGCGATCCGGCGCGCGATCTTCCGGGCGAGCCGCCCGAGCTCGCGCTCGAGCTGCCGCACGCCGGACTCTCGCGTGTAGGCGGAGATGATCTCGGACAGGGCCGCATCGTCCAGCGAGATCTGGTCTTTCCGCAGACCGTTCTCCTCGACCTGCCGCGGGACGAGATAGCTCTTCGCGATCGCGAGCTTTTCGGCCTCGGTATAGCCGGCGAAATTCACGACTTCCATCCGGTCGAGCAGGGGGCCCGGGATGTTCTGGATGAAGTTCGCCGTCGCGATGAAGAGAACCTCGGAGAGGTCGAATGGCACCGACAAGTAGTGATCCGTGAAGCTGTCGTTCTGCGCCGGATCGAGCACCTCGAGGAGCGCGCTCGCCGGATCTCCCTGGTAGGAGGTTCCGAGCTTGTCGACCTCGTCGAGGAGGAACACGGGGTTCTTGGTGCCGGCCTGCTTCATGCCCTGGATGATCCGTCCGGGGAGCGCTCCGATGTAAGTGCGCCGGTGCCCGCGGATGTCGGCCTCGTCGCGCGCGCCTCCGAGGGAGATCCGGACGTACTTGCGCCCCATCGCCCGCGCGATCGACTTGGCGATCGACGTCTTGCCGACCCCCGGGGGACCGGCGAAAAGAAGAATTCGGCCGCGCGCTCGCGCGGACTTGCGCTCCTCCTCCTTGACGACACCGGGCTGCGGCTCTCCGTCACCGGAGACTTCGGCGGCCTTCTTCTCCGCCTCTTCCTTTTCGGACTCCCGGCCCGCGGCCTGCGAGAGCTGGCGCACGGCCAGGAACTCCAGGATGCGGTCTTTGACGTCTTTCAACCCGTAGTGGTCCTGGTCGAGGACCTCGGAAGCTTTCGGGACGTCGAGGTCGTCGTCGCTTCTCTTGTTCCAGGGAAGCTCCGCGATGGTCTCGAGATACGTCCGGATGACCTGCGACTCGACCGACTCACGGCCGATGCGCGTCAGCCGGCTCCACTCCCGATCGACTTCCTTCCGTGCTTCGTCCGGAAGATCGAGCTTGTCGAGCTTCGCCCGCATCTCCTTCAGGGCGTCGTCCTGGGCGCCCTCGCCCTCGCCGAGCTCCTTCTGGATGGCGCGCATCTGCTCACGCAGGTACGCCTCGCGCTGGCGGCTGCCGATCTCTTCCTTGACCTTGGACTGGATGTCTTCCTGCGCCGACAGGACGTCGATCTGCCGCTGGACGTGCACGAGAACCCGGCGGAGGCGGTCCTCGACGGACAGGGTCTCGAGGAGCGACTGGCGCTCGTTCGCTTCGATGTCGATGTATCCGGCGACGACGTCGGCGAGTCGTCCGGGCTCGTTCACCTCGGCGAGGATCTGATCGATCGCTTCGTTGGGCAGACCCATCTTGCGGCCGAGCTCCGCGGCCCGCTCGCGCGCTTCCCGATGGAGGCCGACGAAGGCGGGATCGTGGTCGTCGAGCGGCAGCATCTCCGAAGGCTCGGAGACGGATGCCTCGAGGTAACCCTTTCGGGAGACGATCCGCATGGCAATGCCGCGCGACTGCCCTTCGAGCACGAGCCGAATTCCGCCGAGTCCGCGCTGGACGGAGCCGAGCGTCGCGATGGTGCCGATCGTGTAGAGCCCTTCCGGCTCGACGTTCTCCTGGTCCTGGCGCTGGGAGACGGCGAAAACGCGCCGGTCCGAATCCTTCATCGCGGCTTCGATGGCGCGGAGCGTCGCCGGACGGCCGGCGGCAATCGGAAGGCTGACGCCCGGGAGGAGCACGGAGTTCCTCATCGGGACGACGGGAAGAGTCAGAATTTCACTCATGTCGTTTTTCACCTTTTCTTGAGCCGGTCGCGACAGACCGGCCACTTCCTACAACGCGAATTACGACGGGAGAGTTCCCGCAGGTTCACCGCCTCAGAACCGCCCTGCGGCCTGGCGGAACGCCCGGATTCGTCCACGCGTCACAACAAAGGCGTATTCCCGCCCTTTCGCAAACGCGCCCCGGGGAGGATGGGTCAGGGCGTTGGGAACTGCGGATAGCGAACGGTTCGCAGGGGCATCGCGACGAAAGGATTCTCGGGCACGTCATCCCGGCGGGTCCTCGGAGCGGGACGCCCGACGATCCGGATGAGCGCCTCCCCCGCGGGGCGAGCGGCCGGGTCCGGTTTCGGATCGTTCGCCGCCATCGCGATCGCGAGGCTCTCGCGCAGCTTCGGGTTGCGAGCGAGGACGATTTCAGCCGTCACTTCGATCGCTCCTCCGTCCAGCAGAACCGGATCGGGCGGAAGAATCAGCCGGACCTCGGGCGGCGTGCGTTGCCAGAGCCGGGAGCCGAGGAGATTCCCGGGCAGGTTTCCGCTGAGGGTCGAGAACCCCCGGGGCCCGGAGCAGGATGGCGAAGCGCCGCAACCGAAGGCGGGAACCTGCTGAGCATCGACCGCCGTAAGGACGGACGTCATCATGGTGACGGTCAGGAGCGCGGTCCGGCGCACCGCCGGGAAGACGCCGCGAACCGGGAACGCGAGGTGTCGGAGGAGAGTGTCAGGGGGGCCCTCCGCGCCGATCATAGGACTGAACCGGCCCCTATAGCCGTGGGGCGGAGAGGATTCGCCGCCGAAGCGCCAGGGAGAGCCCTCGGCGGCGGAGCGAAACGCGGCAAAACGCTTATGCCGGCGGATCTGCCGCGTTCAGCCAGACCTCGCGTCCCCCGTCGAGAAAAAAGAGGCCCGCCCTCGTCGGACGCCCCGTCGTTTCCTGCCAGACCCGACGGTAGTGCGCGAGCTGCGGCTCGTAGAACCGGACGAGCGCGTCGAGGTTGTCGCGGACCGTGTCCGACTTGTAGTCGACGAGCACCCAGCCGCTGTCCTCCTCGAAGACGAGATCGATCGCGCCGGAGAGCAGGGTCTCCGCGGGCCCGTCGTCGACTCCCAGATCCGCGGAGGGGACGGAGAGCGAGAACGGCACTTCGACCAGACAGCGCTGCGAGGCGAGGGCGCGTTTCCAGAGCGGAGATCCGCGCACCCCCTCGACGGCCTCGAGCGCTTCGTCGAGGTCCTCCGGAGGCCGATCTTCTTCGGCGAGCACGTTGGCGGCGAACGCTCGCAGGTCGAGCGCGGGATCGCGCATCACCGCCTCGAGGATCCGGTGGAGAGAGCTACCCCATGACATTCCCTTTCCAGTCGCCGATGCGAAGGGACGCGCATCTCCCTTCTCCGGCCGGTGGGCGATCGCCGTTACGGTGGCGGCCGCATAGCTCGGACGGGAGGAAACGGACTGGCGGTCGCGACGAAGGCTTCGGAATTGCTCGAGCTCGGCGGCGAGAGACTGCCGGTTGAGCGCCGGAGCCAGACGCGCCGCGGCGGCCGTCCGCGGGAGCTCTCGCGCAATGTGCGGATCGAGGCGTTTCCAGGGCCCGCCGACGTCTCCATTCTTGTTGCGGCGGAAGCTGACGACGAGAGCCTCGCGAGCCCGTGTCGCGGCGACATAGAGAAGCCTCTCGTTTTCCCGGTCCAGAAACTCCCTCTCCCGGTCGCGCTTCAACTCCCAGTCGCGGGGCCGCGCGATCTCCTCCGGCGACGAAAAACCGCCGGGCTTCCGCTCGACGAGCACATGCGCGCACGCGGGCTCGGAGGAACGGTCGATCCAGAGGTTGGGCGACCGATCCTGGGAATCGGAAGGGTCCGCGAGAAAGACGACCCGAGCCTCGAGACCCTTGGCGCGGTGCAGCGTCATCAGGCGCACGACGTCGGACCGCCCCGGCCGCGTGACCATCTCCTCGACCTTGTCGTCCTCCGTGAGCTCGCGAAGCCGCCGCACGATTTCCGGAAACGTCTCCCGCTGCCGCGAAAGCTCGCGAGCCGAGGCCAGGGCCTTGAGGATGTTGCCGGCTCGTGCGTCGCCGAGCGTCCGGGCGGCGGCGAGGGCGGCGCTCCCGATGCGCTGGACGAACCGGGACAGCGCCGCCGCCGGAGGAAGTGATGCGGCGTCCTCCGCCGCTTCCGCGAGCAGGCCGAACGCGCGGCGTATTCGCGGGTCCGATCGCGGCGGAGGCGAGCTGCGAAAGTCGAAATGCCCGCCCGCCTGACGGAAACGGTAGAGGCTCTCGTCGTCGACGCCAAAAAGGGGCCCTCGGAGAGTCGCCACGAGCGGCACCGGGTTCTCGGGGTCGGCGATCGCTTCGACCGCGGCGAGCAGAGTCGCGATCTCTTCGGAGTCGCGGAACGCTCCGCCCCCCGCGATCTCGTACGGAATCCCCCGGGCCTCGAGCGCCCGCGCATAGACCGGAAGGTTTGCCCGCCTGCGCGACAGGATCAGGAAATCGGACGGTGACATTCGATCGACGCCGCCGAACGGCGATGCTCCGCGAAGACCGGCCTCGATCGCGTCGGCGATGCGCTCTGCATCGGCCGTCGCCATCTCGATCTTGCGCTGCGAGGTGGGAACGTCGATCCGAAAGACGGGAGCGCCGTCATCGGGAGCGGCGTTGGCGGCGGCAGCGGGGGGGGCGTCGCGGCGAAAAGGGGCGAGCTCGACGTGCGCCGCCTGGGACTCCGTGCGCTCCTGCGGAAAGATCCGGCGGAAGACGTCGTTTGCCCAGCCGCAGAGAGCCTCCGTCGAACGGAAGTTCGTCGAGAGGCGCACGACTTCTCCGCCGGACTTCTCGAGAATGCGGCTGACCGTGTCGTACGTCTGAATGTCGGCGCGGCGAAAGCGGTAAATCGACTGCTTGGGATCGCCGACGACGAAGAGAGCGCCGGGAAGGGGATGAAGCCGGCGCCAATCCTTCTCCTCGAGCTCGGCGCCGGTCAGGTACAGGAGAACCTCGGCCTGGATCGGATCGGTGTCCTGGAACTCGTCGACGAGCACCGGCGTGAATCGCTCCTGCAGCGACCGGCGGACCGCAGGATGATCCCGGAGGAGATTGCGTGCGAAGAGCAGCTGATCCTGGAAATTGAGTCGTCCCTCCCGCCGGCGCCAGGCCGCGTATTCGGCCGCCGCCGGAACGACGACGGACATCGCGATCGGGTGCAGGTACTCGCGCCACCGCTTCAACGCCGGCGCGAGGACTGCCGCCTCGAACTCCTCGAATTCCTTCGAGAACCGGGACGCCGCCTGGCGGCTCGGCCAGGACGCGGTCTCCGGCTTGGTGGCACGGTCGAGCTCGCGCAGAACAGCGATGAGATCGCGGGTGATCGACAGATCGAGGAGCTTTCGCATGCGGCCCGCGGCCCGGATCGGCGCCTGCATCTTGTCCCAGCCGTTGCGGGGAACGGTCTGCGGAATCTGCGGCAGCGCCGCGTCGAGGAAGGCTTCGACGAGCGGGCGAACGGCGGAAAGGTCGGGCGGAGGACCTTCGGGCGCCGCCGCCGCGGCCACGTCGCCGTTTTCGCTGAGGATGTCGTAAGAGCCCCGCAGGGTCTCGAGCTCCATTCCGGCTTCCAGAAGCCGGGCCAGAACGGAGCTCCCTTCGCTGAAGAGCCTTTCGCCATAGCGTCCCCAGGCTTCTCCGCGCGCCGCGACATCCGCGGCCTCGTCCATCTCCTCGAAACCCGGGTCGAGTCCCGCCTCGACGGGGCGTTCCCGCAGCAGGCGGGAACAGAAAGCGTGGATCGTGCCGATGAAGCACGCGTCCAGGTGCGCGAGCGCCTCCTCGAACCGGCCCCGCCGCTCCGGATCCATCTCGCTCCGGACCGCGGCTTCGAGGGCATTCTGGAATTTCTGATCGAGCTGCGCAGCCGCTTTGATGGTGAACGTCACCGCGCAGACTCGCTCCACGGACGTTCCGCTTCCGACGAGCGCGACCATGCGATCGACCAGGCTCGTCGTCTTCCCGGTGCCGGCCGCCGCCTCGACGAGGAGATTGCGCCCGATCGCGTCCTGGATCCGGAGGCGCGACTCCGCGTCCGCCAGCGGCTCCTTATTCGTCTTCACGCAGCTTCCTCCAGGCCGCCAGGGAGCGCTGCTGCGCGCCGGCCAGTTTCGAGTGGCTCCGGCGACCCGACGTCTTGCGATCGCCGCAGAAGACCGAGAGTTCCCGGCAGGTGAAGCAGTCGGAGTCCTCGTCGGGCGAGTGGAGAAACGCTCCGGACGCGAGCAGATCGAAGAGCGTGTCGAGAGTTTCGGCCGCTTCCGCCTCCGTGAACCGCACCGTGAATCGCTCGCCGAGTCCGCGCCGGCCCGGAAAGAAGTAGCCCGACTGCTCGACTGTGCCCGGCTTCCCATCGCGCGCGAGCAGGGCTTGCCAGGCGAGAGCGTAGAGCGCGGGCTGGATCTGTCGGCCTGCCGCGATCCCGCGCTGCTCGTAGGTGAAGGCGGAGCTGCCCGTCTTGTAGTCCCAGACGTGAAATCGCCCGTCGCGATCGCGGTCGATGCGGTCGATCGATCCGCGAAGGCGAAACGACCGCCCGCCCGGCAGCGCAATTTCGACCGGGTCCGGATAGGCGGCGGCGCGCTCTTCGCTGTCGACGCCGAACGACACCTCGAAGGCGACCGGCTCGACGTCAGCGGCCCGCGCCGCTTCCGAGATCAGAAAGGTCCGGCTGGCGAAACGCACATTGTCGCGAGTCCGATCGAAGGCGAGCTCGCTGCGCGGAGGAAACCGGGAGCGCATGGAAGTGAGCTCCGCGTCGCCGACGGCCAGGATCGCGCCGAGATCGTCCGGGTATGCGGGCCGGCGTCCGGCCGTGGAGAGGTCTTCCAGGAAACGCCGGAAAACCCGGTGGATGAGGGTGCCCGCGCTGCTCGGATCGAGCCACTCCGCCCCGTTCTCGGCCGGCTCGTCCGGGGAGGCGAGCCGCAGCACGTGCGCGAGGAAGTATCCGAACGGGCACTCGGCCAGCGCCTGAATGCGCGAGCTCGACATCGGGATCCCATTGAGCCGCGGGTCGAGCTCGGGCGTCGGTGAAGAGAACACGCCATCCCACGGCGTCTGCTCGAGGGAGTTCCGGGCGTCCTCCGCCCGCCGGCCGTCCGCGAGCCACGGGTGCATACGCTCGACTACGCCGCACGTGTCAGGGCCCCGGGCGTCCCCGATGCTCGACAGCCACCACTCCGTCTCGTCGAGCGCCCGCGCGCTTCCGGGGACGAACCCTACGCCTTCCCCGACCGAGGCGGCGAGCCGCGCGTAGTCCGCGTCGGATTCTCCGCCGCGCAGGCGAAACGCCTCGAGCAGAAATGGAGAGGGGAACACTTCGCCCGGGTTCGCGAGGTCGCGCAGGTTCCAGCCGGAGTATCCGAAGACGACTTCGCCGCGCAGCCTTGCGACGACGGTCCGGAGCGCTGCGGCGGACTCGCGGGATCGGTCGGGAGCGAGGACGAGCGAAGTCGAGGAGAGAGCGTTGATCCTCTGGCGCTCGTCGTCCGTCAGGACGGGATCTTCGTGGCCGCCGCCGGGGTGGCGTCTCTCATCGAGTCCGATCACGAAGGTATGCGGACGTCCCGAGAATCCGC
Source organism: Thermoanaerobaculia bacterium (assembly GCA_038239305.1). Taxonomy (GTDB): domain Bacteria; phylum Acidobacteriota; class Thermoanaerobaculia; order UBA5066; family Gp7-AA6; genus JALYUA01. The sequence goes on from JBBSEW010000027.1 coordinate 33,733, forward strand.
CGGTCCGAAATTCCGCGAAGTGGATCTTCCCGGGCCGGGGCCGGTCGGGCGTGACCTGGAGCGCCTGCACGGCGTCCACGAGGCGCGCTACCGTCTGATCGATGGGAGCCGGCCGTCCGGGGAGAAGCTCGAGCTCGGAGAACAGTCTCGCGAGAGCGGCGGCGGCCGTGGCGTCGAGCTCGCCGGCCACGCGGGCGAATTCGGCGACGAACGTCCGCGCGCCGCGAGCGAGGCTCGGCAGGTCCGACTCTCCGGTTTCCGGCGCGAGCGAGAGCGCCCGCGAGACGAAGGTCCGCGCCGCACCGAGCGCTCCGAGGCGTTTTTCCCGCCGCGACTTGCGAGCCTGCGAGTCGTCGTCGGCGCGAAGCGGTCGGGGAAACGCGATCTCCGCGGCGAGCCGGTCGAGCGCGGCCAGATGCCGATCGCGGCCCCAGCCAATGACGGCACGGCGCATCTCCTGCGCCGCGACCAGCGGTCCGATCCGCGACGACATGCCCTGGGGGAACGCGATCAGCCCCGAGGAGAGCGCCTCCCGAAGAGCTTCCGCTTCGAACCGGCGCCCGATCCAGCGTAGAAAGGCGAGAGCCGCCTGGCCGGGCCGCGTGAAGGTCGCCGAGACCCCGCCGGAGAACGTGGCCGGAATGCCGTGCTCCGACGAAAGCTCGAACGCGAGGGGCGGATACGTGGAGGCGTCTGTGTGGAGGACCTCGACCCGATCGAGCGGAAGCCCCCGCGAGAGGACCTCGCGAAACACGGCGCGGATCTCGTTTTCCTCGCCGGAAGCCCGGAAGATCCTCGCGGCCGAAGCGGGAGAGGTCCAGTCGGACGCCGCGTCGGCTGCGAGCGGAACGAGCCGGTCCGGGCCCTGGCCCTCGAGAAACCGCCGTTCGACGGCGGAGAGATCGAGGCTGTCCGGGAGGAGGAGCAAGGGGGCATCGGGAGCGGGCCGGGCGAGATCCGCGGCCCGCCGCAGGACCTCGGCCCGATCGACCCAGCCGCCTCGCTCGAGCGCGGCCTCGTAGGCCTCGAGGATCCGGCGGAGCTCCCGTGGCTTGCGCTCATCCGCGAACGCCTGGACCGGCAACCCTCCGGGAGCCAGTCCCGCGGCGCGGAGCTCGTCGAAAGTGCTCTGGATGGCGCGGTGAAAGCCGGGCCGGTCCCGCAGCGCGCCGAAGTAGGAGCCTTCGGTCAGCTCGTCCGAGCAGGCCTGTTCGACGAGCGCGAGCGCCTGCGCCCGTGAGAGCAGCCTTCGCCCCTCGCGCGCGAGCTCCGGTCCGACGAGGGCGTGCGCGAGCGTTCTCGTGGTCTCGACGCGCAGGTGAACGACGGTGACGCCCGAGCGGGCGAGAGCCTCCGCGATCTGGTGACCGACGAGGAGGGACGGTGAAACGAGCACCTTTTCTTCGAGCGGGTGCCGGACGCAGATGCGCGCGAGGCTTTCGAGCAGAAGGGGCCGCGCGCTCGCGCTCGGATCCGCCGCCGCTTCGGAATCGCCGGGCGCTGGAGTCTTCTTTCGGGCGGGCGGGCTTCTCTTTCGGGCGGGCGGGCTTTGGCGTTCGATCGGGCCGCCCGGAAAATCGCCCGCCGGCGTGGGCGCCGGAACGCCTGACGTCTTCGGACCCGATACGAGAGAAGCATCGGCCGGAAGAAAAGCGGGCAAAGAGGGCAAAGAGGGCAAAGAGGGTTCGAGGGTCCCCGTCGCGAGCGGCTCCGGCTCCGGCTCGGGTGCCGGTCGTGCGCCGGCCGCGCGAGGCGGTGACGGGGAGGAGGAAGCGAGAGTCTCCTCCTCCTCGAACGGGAGGAAAGGTTGATCGGCCACCGGAGCCGGATCTTATGCCGCGGTCCCGGCAAATGATGTCCGGGCGGTCGCGCCGTGGGCGTTTACGAGTGGGCGACTCCCGGATCCTTGGCGGGCTCGCGCTCCTCGCCTCGGATCTCGCGCTTCTCCGGCCCTTCGAACTCTTCCATCTGGTCGATCATCCGACCCTTCTCTTTTTCCGTCATCCCGGCGTCGAGGGGGGTCTTCGGATCGGTGCTCTTCGGGCCGCTGCTGTCGTTCATGGTTTCCTCCGGGGAGGGGGATCGCAAAGGGCGCGCCAAAACGTCGCCGGAGCCGCGCGATCGAGCCGGGCTGCGGATTCAGCGCGGTGCGCGGAGAGTCCTTCGTGGCGGATGTCGCTCGGCTCGGCAGGATGCGGCCTCGACCGAGCGGAGTGAGGTTTGCTCCGGCTCCCGCAACAGGAGGCTCCGTCGCCTGCGCCGCGCTCTTCAAACGGGCCCATGAACGAGCGCGTTGCGCGGAGGTACTTGATTGATGGAAGCCCGCTCGGCTCGGCCGGATGCGGCCTCGACCGAGCGGAGCGTGGCGGGCTCCGGCTCCCGCAACGGGAGGCTCCTCCTTCCCTCCGGTCAGGAGACTCCTCCTGTTGCGGGCAGTTGAGTCAGCCGGGCGGCCTCGCCGCACGATCGCTCGGTCGCGACCGCGTCTTTCGATCTGGGTGGCACTGCGGAGCCTGTCTGCTCCTGGGCGGGGCGAAGCCGTCTTCCCCCTCTCCCGGCGGGAGAGGGCCGGGGTGAGGGGCTGCCTTCTTCCGTTCCCCGATCCCCACCTCACCCGATTCCCTTGATTGATCACCCGATCACCCGATCACCCGATTTCCCCTCGATAGTTCGATTGATCGCGAGATCATGAGATCGCGAGATCGCGAGATCGAATCTCAACAGCCCACATTTCCTCCCACTCTTCCCTCCCATGACCGCAGTAGACTCTCCTTCCCGGGGGAGCCCACTTGGCGTCGAGCGCCAACGGCTGAGAGTCCGGCGCATGCCGGAGACCCCAGAATGAACCTGATGCGGGTAATGCCGCCGGAGGGAGAGACGATGAGCACTCAGTCGAATCCGCGCGACGCCATTCCGTCCAATGAGGTCGCCAACCGGGAGCCGATCGTCGGCTCTCGCAAAACCTATGCGGCGGGCCCCGGCGGCATGCGCGTTCCCTTTCGCGAGATCGGCCTGAGCCCGACCCGCGGCATGCGCGGCGAGACGGAGATCAATCCGCCTTTCCGCGTCTACGACACGTCCGGTCCTTACACGGATCCCGGAGCGGCCATCGACCTCCGCCGCGGGCTGCCGGAGCTGCGGCGGGACTGGATCCTCGCTCGCGGCGAATACGACACGACTGACCCCGTCCGCACCAACGGCCCCGGGCTGGCGATGAGCCTCCCTCGAAAGGTGCTGCGCGGCCGGGGCCCCGTCACGCAGATGCACTACGCCCGTAAGGGAGTCGTCACTCCGGAGATGGAGTTCGTCGCGATCCGGGAGAATCTCGCGGTCGAGATCGTGCGCGATGAGGTCGCCCGGGGTCGGGCCATCATTCCCGCGAACATCAACCACCCGGAGTCCGAGCCGATGATCATCGGCCGGCGCTTCCTCGTGAAGATCAATGCGAACATCGGAAACTCGGCCGTCACGTCGTCGATCGAGGAGGAAGTCGAGAAGATGACGTGGTCGGCGAGATGGGGCGCGGACACCGTGATGGATCTCTCCACGGGAAAGAACATCCACGAGACGCGCGAGTGGATCCTCCGGAATTCCCCCGTCCCCATCGGGACCGTGCCGATCTACCAGGCGCTCGAGAAAGTCGGAGGCAAGGCGGAGGAGCTGACCTGGGAGATCTTCCGCGACACGCTGATCGAACAGGCGGAGCAGGGCGTCGACTACTTCACGATCCATGCGGGCGTGCGCCTGCCCTATATCCCGTTGACGGCGAAACGCGTCACCGGCATCGTCTCGCGGGGCGGTTCCATCATGGCGAAGTGGTGTCTCGCGCATCACCGGGAGTCGTTCCTCTACACGCGGTTCGAAGAGATCTGCGAGCTGCTCCAGACCTACGACGTGGCGTTCTCGCTCGGCGACGGGCTGCGTCCGGGATCGACGGCCGACGCGAATGACGAGGCGCAATTCGCCGAGCTCGAGACGCTCGGGGAGCTGACGGACGTCGCGTGGAAGCACGACTGCCAGGTCATGATCGAAGGTCCTGGCCACGTTCCGATGCACAAGATCGCCGAGAACATGGAAAAGCAGCTCGCGATCTGCAAGGAAGCGCCCTTCTACACGCTCGGCCCTCTCACGACCGATATCGCTCCCGGCTACGACCACATCACGTCGGCGATCGGCGCCGCGATGATCGGCTGGATGGGCACGGCGATGCTCTGCTACGTGACGCCGAAGGAGCACCTGGGCCTCCCCAACAAGAAGGACGTCAAGGACGGCGTGATCGCCTACAAGATCGCGGCCCATGCGGCGGATCTCGCGAAGGGCCACTCGGACGCGCGGGAGCGCGACGATGCCCTCTCCAAGGCGCGATTCGAGTTCCGCTGGCAGGATCAGTTCAACCTGTCCCTCGATCCGGAGACAGCCCGCGAGTTCCACGACGAGACTCTGCCGGCGGAGGGCGCCAAGGTTGCCCACTTCTGCAGCATGTGCGGCCCGCATTTCTGTTCGATGAAGATTACCCGGGACGTGCGCGAGTACGCGGCGTCGCTCGGTGTCACGGACGACGCGGCGCTTTCGCGAGGCCTGGAGGAGAAATCGCGGGAGTTCGTGTCTGCGGGCGCGGAAATCTACGGGAAGGTCTGATCCCGTCCTCCACGACGGCCTCGATCGGATCGGCGGTCTTTCTCCAGGGGCTCTCGCCGAAGCTGGATCCCGCGTTCCGGACCTGAGTCAGGTCCGGAGGAGCTTCCGGCGGGCCGCGGCGAGCTCCTGCTTCTGGACGGTATCGACTTTCGGAAAGCGGACACGCATCTCCTCGAGCGCCTCGGCCACCGCGGCGGCCACGACGAGATGCGTGAACCACTTGTGGTCCGCGGGGACGACGTACCAGGGGGCGCGCTTCGTGCTCGTCGCGCAAATCATCTCCTCGTACGCCTCCATATAGTCGTTCCATCGCTCGCGCTCATGCACGTCGGCCATTGAAAATTTCCAGTTCTTGTCCGGCATCTCGATCCGCTCGAGGAAGCGCTTCTTCTGCTCCTTCTTCGAGACGTGCAGGAAGAACTTCCGCACGACAGTGCCGTTGCGCCGCAGGTGTTTTTCGAAGCCGTTGATGTCCTCGTAGCGCTCCTTCCAGATCCGCTTGCTCACGCATTCGGCGGGAAGCTTCTCGGCTTGCAGGATTTCCGGGTGGACGCGGACGATGAGGACCTCTTCGTAGTAGGAGCGATTGAAGATCCCGATCTGGCCTCGCTGCGGCAGCGCGGGGCCGGTGCGCCAGAGGAAGTCGTGATCGATCTCGACGCTCGATGGCTGTTTGAAGGACGTGACCTGGCAGCCCTGCGGATTCAGACCCGAGAAGACGTGGCGGATCGTGCTGTCTTTGCCGGCGGCATCGATCGCCTGGAAGATCAGAAGAAGCGCCCACTGGTCCTGGGCGGCGAGTCGGCTTTGAAGGTCCGAGAGACGTTCGATGCCCTCCGCGAGCATCTTCTGCGCCTCTTCCCTGTCGATGTCGAGCCCCCCCGTGTCGCCGGGATCGCACTCCTTCAGCCGGAATTTGCCGCCGTCGCGGACGCGGAACTTGTGGACGAGCTGGCGGGTTCTTTTTTCCATCGCCTCAGACTTTCACGAAAATGTGCCTGCGGTAGAGAAGCGCGCCGACACCGATCCAGATCGAGAGAAACGCGAGCGCGAAAAGGAGCGATCCGAGCCGGGGGTCGGCGAAGTGGTCGAACACCGTGCGATATATCGACCCGTACAGCGAATGGAGCTTTCCGTCGGTCCCCGTGCTCTTGACCCCGATGAGGAGGAGGGTCGCGAGCGTCGCGAGGACGAAGAGGGCGATGGCATTCGATCCGAGCCACCGGAACGGCGCCGCCCACGCCTTCCAGCCGCGGACGTCGATGATCCAGAGACAGAGAGCGAGGACGACGGCCGCGAGCCCCGCCATCGCGAGGGCATAGGACGACGTCCAGAGGTTTTTGTTGATCGGGAACGATGTTCCCCACAGCAGGCCGAGCGAAAACGCGGCGGCGCCTCCGGCCATGAGGCCGGTCAGCTTCGCCGGCCACGCGCGGCGGGACCGCAGGAGCTCTCCGGCGGCGATGCCGAAGAGCGTGGTCGCGATCGCCGGGATTGTCGAGAGCGGCCCTTCCGGATCCCAGTCGGGGTTGTGTTTCCAGGTGTGTCCGCCGAGGACCGCGACGTCGACGTGACGCGCAAGGTTGCCCTCGAGGTCGAGCCGGCCCGCGCCGTAGCCGGGGACCGGCACGAACGTCATCAGCGCCCAGTACACGCCGAGGAGAATCGCCGCTGCCGGCAGGAGGCCGCGCGGTCCCAGCAGCAGGTAGATCAGGGCGGCCAGGAAGAAGCAGGCGGCGATCCTCTGCAGCACTCCGGGGATGCGGACGAACTGCCGGTGGAACAGGAAGAAGCCGAGCACGTTCAGAGAAAATCCGATCGCGAAGATCGTCGCGGCCCGCCGGAGCGTGTGGAGAAGAAGGGAAGTTCGCCCTCCCGGCTCGCCCGCGCGACGCGCGAAGGAGAACGCCATCGAGACGCCCACGATGAACAGAAAGAAGGGGAAGATCGTGTCGGTGAACGTCCATCCGTTCCACTCGGCGTGCAGGAGCTGCGGATAGGCGTGGTCCCAGTCGCCCGGCGTGTTGACGACCATCATCCCCGCGATCGTCATTCCGCGGAACACGTCGAGGGCGTCGAGCCGTTCCGGGCTCGCCGGCGACGTCATCACCGCGGGGAAGTGCGGAAAGCGCCCGCGAGGCCGTCCGGTTCGTGGCCCGTGACAATCCGATCGACGACCTGCAGTTTCCCGAGATCGAGCACCGAGACGACGTCGGCGTTCGGTGAGGCGATCCAGGCAAGGCGGCCGTTCGGAGCGATGAGAATTCCAGCCGGGGCGGGGACCTTGCCGTACACCGACGAGAAGATCCGATCGCGACCCCCCGGAACGGTCTGGCGATCGAGAGGGACTCGCCGGATTTCCCGGCGCGTCCGGGCGTCGAACACGGCCACGTCCCCGCTCTTCGAGCACGATATGAGCGCGCGGCGCCCGTCCGGCGTGAACTTTACACGGAGCGGCGAATCCTTGACGGCGAGGGTCGCAACGACAGTGGAGGTCGCCGTGTCGATGACCGAGATCGAGTTGGCGACGCGGTTGGCGACCCAGAGCTCGGAGGCCTGAGGACGGAAGTCGAGTCCTTCCGCGCCCGCGCCAGTCGGAATCTCTCCGGCGACCTTCTGCGCGGCGAGATCGACGACGGTTACGGAGCCGGAGCCGGTGTTGCTCACGTAGGCGCGAGTCTGCTCCGGATTGGTGACGACCATGTGCGATCCGTCCCTGCCGAGAGGTATGTGCGCAAGCAACCGGCGCTGGAGAGGCTCGGCGATGATGAGCTCCTTCGCGCCCTCCGTGGTCACGAGCATTCGGTTGCCCGAAATGGTCTTCAGGCCATGAGGGCGCGATCCGGCGGCCATGGAGACGGTTCCGACGTCGGCCAGGTTCTCCAGGTCGATCAGGCTCAACGAGTTGCCGGGTCGGTCATCCGTGCCGTAATTCGACACGACGACGACGCGTCCGCCGGGAATCGTCTCGGCCTCGTGGGGGCCGAATCCGATGGAGATCGTCGCCAGGGACTGTTTCGTCTCGATGTCGATGACCGAAGCCGTATTGTCGGCCTTGTTCAAGACGACGAGCATGTCGCGCGGGGGGCCGACGGCGCGGAGAGTAGCGGGTGGCCCTGCTCCGCCTCCCCAGAAGAGCAGGGCGGCGGCGGCCGCGAGTCGTGTGCGCGCCGATCTCACGGAGTCAGCTCCCGGAGATCGCCCGGGCGGGACGAGAGGCTCGCGGGAGGAAAAGTGTCGCGAACCGCGTAGTCATCTTCGATCCGGACGCCAAACTTGTCGGGCATATAGATCCCGGGCTCGATCGTTACCGTGTTTCCCGCGACGAGAGGTTTCGTGTTTCCACGGACGAGATAGGGCGGTTCGTGACCATCCATGCCGAGCCCGTGGCCGAGCCGGTGCGTGAAGAACGCTCCATACCCGGCATCTTCGATCACCTTGCGCGCGGCGCGGTCGGCCTCTTCTCCGGTCGTCCCCGCCTTGAGGGATCCGATCCCCGCCTGCTGAGCCCGATCGACGACTCCGTAGACTCTGCGAAGCAGAGCGGACGCCGGCCCGAACGAGACGGTGCGCGTGATGTCGGAGTCGTAGCCATGGACGCGGCAGCCGCAGTCGATCAGCACGACGTCGCCCTTGGCGAGCCGGCGCTCGGCCGGGGCGCCGTGCGGGAACGCCGAGGACGCGCCGAACTGGACGAGCCCGCCCCCGCGCACGCCGAGCCGGGTGAACTCTTCCTCGAGGATCCGGGACACGTCGCTCTCGGTCATCCCGGCGCGCATCCGCTTGTGGGTCGACTCGATCGCGAGATTGGTCCGACGGGCCGCCTCCTCGATGAACGCCTGTTCCTCGTCGGACTTGATCATGCGAAGGGGATCGAAGAGCGGCGCGGCCTCCTCGAGTCGGATCGCTCCGCCCGCCGCGAGCGCCGTCGCCGTGGAATAGGCCGTGGTTTCTTCGACGGCCAGGGTCTTGCGGCCCGCGAGGATCTTCCAGGTCAGGGCGATGGGATCCTGCTCCTCTGTCCACGTGCGGACCTCATCGACGATGGCAGTCCGGGCGTGGTTTGTCTCCTCGAACGACGGCGTGACCAGGATCGAGGGCCCGTCGGCGAACAGGATGAGAGCCGTGAGCCGTTCGCTGCGCCCGATGCTCAGGTTCGCGGCCCATGCGAGATTCGTAGACGGGGTCATGAAGACGGCGTCGATCCCCCTCGCCTTTGCGGCAGCGCGGAGCTTTGCCTGGCGCTCGCGGAACACGTCGGGCTTGAGAGCGGGGGGGAGGGGCGGGACGGCGCCGGAGGCCGCGGCCGCGTCCCGGGGCGCAACAGCGTCACTCCCGACGACGGCGAGCGCGGCGGCCGACCCGATCGCCGTCAGCACGCCCCTTCGGGTGAACGCGACCATGTGACGCCCTCCTTCTCCCAGCGCGGCCGAACGCGGCCGTTTTCAGCGCAGGGGTAGGATATAGGTTCCGGTCCCTGAGAGGAGCCGCCGATGCCGTATCCACCCCTGATGGTTCAGCCGATGCGCGAAGAGCTCACTCGACTCGGATTCAAAGAGCTCACGACTCCCGATGCCGTCGACGCGGAGATCGCGGCGAGCGGAGAGCCTCTGCTCCTGGTCGTGAACTCCATCTGCGGCTGCGCCGCGGGCGTCGCGCGGCCCGGCATCGCTCTCTCGCTCTCTCACGCGTCCGCCCCGAAGCGCCGCGCGACGGTGTTCGCGGGTCAGGATGTCGAAGCGACCGCGCGGGCTCGCAGCTACTTCGAGGGTTTCGCTCCCTCCTCGCCGCAGATCGCGATTGTGGCCGGCGGAAAGCTGGTTCACCTGATCCAGCGCCACGAGATCGAGGGCCGCACGGCGCAGCAGATAGGAACGAGCCTGGCCGAAGCCTACGACAAGCTCGGAGGACTGGCGGCCGCGGCCGCGGCCACGGCTTCCAAAACCGCGAGCTGACCTGGGCGGGGCTCTCCGGATCGAGGCGATCGCCGCGTCGTCGGATCCCCGGCGCTCAAGGACTCCGCCGCTGTCTTGCCCGCTGCGCTATCGAATTCGAAGCCTTCCGGCCTTCCGATCCTTCAGAATCTCGCGACTGGCGTTCGCGGCGGAAGCGCCCGTGATCCCGCCTCCCGGATGCGTGCCCGAGCCGCAGAGATAGAGGCCCGCGATCGGTGTCCGGTAGCGCGCCCATCCGAGGAGCGGGCGCATCGTGAAGAGTTGATCCAGGGACTGCTCACCGTGGAAGATGTGTCCTCCCGTCAGCCCGTAGGTGTCTTCCAGGTCGCGGGGCGTGAGCACCCGCGTTCCGACGATTCGCGCCTCGAGGTTCGGCGCGTGCTCCGCGATGGTCCGCACCACCGCGCGGACGAGCTCGCCTCGCCTCTCTTCCCAGGTGCCTTTTTTCAGGGCATAGGGCGCGTATTGCGCCCGGATGGACATGACGTGGGAGCCGGCCGGCGCGAGGCCGGGATCGGACAGGGTCGGGATCGTGGCTTCGCAGAACGGGCGGGGGGAGAAGTCGCCGTACTTCGCGGCGTCGAATGCGCGCTCGAGCTCGTCGATCTCGGTTCCGATGTGGATGCGGCCCGATAGAGCCTCTCGTGGATCCACGCCGTTGAGCGCGCGGAACTCCGGCAGCCCGGACAGGGCGAGGTGGACCATGGCGACCGTTCCCGTGGAGCGATAGTTCGACACGTTCGAGAGGAGCTCGGGGTCGAGCTCCCCCGGATCCACGAGGCCGAGAAGGGTGCGCTTCGGATCGGCGCCCGAAACGATCGCGTCCGCATCGATCTCCTCCCCGCCGGCGACGACGACTCCCGCGGCCGCGCCGTTTTTCACGCGGACCGACGTGACGGCCGCTCCGGTCCGGATGTCGGCGCCAGCGGACCGAGCGGCTGCCGCCAGCGCGTCGCTCAACCGGCCCATCCCGCCGCGCACGAATCCTCCGGGCCCGCCGGAATGGGGATCCGCGGCCGCCGCGAGAAGCAGCCCCGAAGTCGTCCCGGCCGACCAGGGCCCCGCGAAAGATCCGGCGATGCCGCGAGCCGCGATCGCGGCCCGGAGGGGCTCGGACTCGAACCATTCCGCCGCGAAATCGGCGACGGCCATCGGGCCCCACCGCAGCAGGCGCCAGGCGTCGCGCTTCGGCAGTCCCCGGAAGGATTTCCCGAGCTTCGCCATCCGCACCAGGTCTCCGCCACCCGGACGGTCGATCCGCGGCGGGGTCATCGACAGGAGAGGGGACAGCATCGCCCCGATCTTCGACAGGCTGGAATGGAACTGCGGGAATCGTTCGGCGTCCTTGCGGGAAAAGCCGGACAGGCCGGCCGCGGTGCGTGCGGGGTCCTCATGGAGCAGGAGCGCTCTCCCATCCGCGGAAGGAGCGAATAGCCGGACGGACGGTTGGATCGGATCGAACCCGTGGCGAGCCAGGTCCAGGTCGCGCACGATCTTCGGGAGGAGCGGCCCGGCGGTGGCCGCGATCATCGACGCGCGGAATCCGGGGTGGAACTCCTCGGTGACGGCCGTCCCTCCGACCACGTCGCGGCGCTCTAAGACGAGCGGCCGGAATCCCGCCTTCGCGAGCAGCGCGGCCGCGATCAGTCCGTTCGGGCCCGCACCGATCACGATCACGTCGCGGCGTCCCTCGCGGACGACAGGTGCGCTCTTGGGGACGGCGCCGGCGCCCGCGCTCGTGCTCGTGCTCACGCGCGCCTCCACTTCTGATCGGCGATGAGGACGCCCGCGGCATTCTTGCCGGGCGCCCCCATGACCCCGCCTCCCGGATGGGTGGCGGAGCCGCACATGTAGAGGCCGCGAATCGGGGTGCGGTACTTCGCCCAGCCGGGAGCG
>JBBSEW010000028.1:0-44469 GCA_038239305.1 Thermoanaerobaculia bacterium
CATGAGAAAGGGAGCACGCCCATCCCAGGGCTACCGCCTCTCTGCGGCTGCGACCGAACGACGAGCGGCGGCCAGGTTATCCCTCCACCACCGAGGCCGCCGCGTGCCTCGGAGGGAGGCGGTGGCGGCGGCGGGCGTCTTTTCCGCGCCCCTTCGCGATGTCACGACCGCCACACGGGAGCCCGCCGCCGGCGGAGCCTCCCGTACGAGGCCATGAGAAAGGGAGCACGCCCATCCCAGGGCTACCGCCTGTCTGCGGATGCGACCGAACGACGAGCGGCGGCCAGGTCATCACCCCAGCATCGAGGCTGCCGCGTGCCTCGGAGGGAGGCGGAGCCGGCGGCGGGCGGTCTTTTCAGCGGCCAGCGGCCATAAACGCTGATGACTGACCACCGACTACCGACCACGCGCCCGTTCGATCGGACGGACGGAAGTCAGTACCGGGAGCTACTTCCCGACGGCGCCCCCGTAGACCGGCAGGGAACCGGGCATCGACGGACGGGCCGGCGGCGGCGGTGCCGCGAGCGGGCTCGGAACGGTCTGCCCCGGCAGTGCCGGAAGCGGCACGCTGCGGCCTCTCGCGAAGACCTCGTGGCGACCTTCCTTCTTGTACCACTCTGCGAGCGAAGCGGTCTGGAACATCTCCTCGATGATCTTGCGCCAGCCGACACCCGTGTTGTACGCGCAGAACGAGATCTCGCCCATCTGGGTCGCGTACGGGATGATGCACATCTCCGTGCGGCGGAAATCGTAGTTGAAGAGGTCCTGGAACCACATGCCGCCGATGAAGAACACGCGCCAGTCGTAGCGCTTCTTCTTCGAGAAGCCGAGCTTGCCACCAGTGTGGCCGTCCATGATCTGGACGACCTTCCAGGGAGAGAGGCTCTTCGGTATCCCGGCGGGACGCAGATTCCGGAGGATCGAGAGCGCCGTCTGGAGAGCGGTCCACGTTTTTTTGCGAGCCGAGTCCGTGATCGCCTTGATGTCGTTCAGCATCTGATCGACGTCGAGCATCGCCGGGACCGGAACGGACTCCTTCGTGTCGGAGTCGACGAGCAGCATGGTGCCGATCCCGCAGTTCGGGTGGCAGCCGCACTTGAGCGAGCCCCAGTCGGCCTCGAGGCCGCCCAGGAGGTCCTTGAGATCCGAGAAGGGACCCGAGGCGGAGAGCGGGAACCAGTCCCGCATCGGCTCGCCGATTCCGGCCTGGGCCTTGGCGTCGTGGGCGAGGTGCGAGAGGGTGTACCGCTGTTTCTGCCGCGTTTCGTCGTCGATCTCCTCGTCGCGACCCGTGAAGGAGACCGGCTGAAACGACACGGTGTTGATCTTGTCGATGTTCTGAATCGCAAAATTCAGAATCTCGCCGACCTGGTGATCGTTGACGGTCTTGACGATGGTCGTGACGAGGGTGATGTCGACTCCCGCCGCGTGCAGGTTGTCGATGGCGCGCTGCTTCACGTCGAAAAGGTTGCCGACCTTGCGGTGCTCGTTCGCGGCGTTGTCGACGCCGTCGAACTGCAGGTAGACGAACCGGAGGCCGGCCTCGCGGGCTTCCCGCGCGAAATCGGCGTCCTGGGCGAAGCGGATGCCGTTCGTCGCCGCCTGGACGGAGAAATATCCGACCTCGCGCGCGTAACGGACGGCGCGCAGGAAGTGAGGCGAGATCGTGGGCTCGCCTCCCGAGAACTGCACGGAGAGCTGGCGCCGCGGCTTGATCGACACGGCGTCGTCGAGGAGCTTCTGAATGTCTTCCCAGTCGAGCTCGTGAACGTACCCGACCTGGTTGGCGTCCATGAAGCAGGGGTTGCACATCATGTTGCAGCGATTGGTGAGGTCGATCGTCAGCACCGCGCCGCGCCCGTACTTGATCGAAGAGCTTCCGTGCTCGTGGAGACCGTCGCGGGGAATGACGAAATCGCGCCCCGGATAGAGGGTCTCGAGCCGCTTGAAGAACGCGGGATCGGTGGACATGACGTCCTCGAAGACCCCGTGCTCCGGGCACTCCTTGCGCATCAGGATCTGCCCGTTCTCCTCGACGATCTGGGCTTTGATCTCGCCCGGGTTCCCGTCGACGAGAACCTTCCAGTCGGCTTCGCCCGAAAGGATCTTCGTGCGCACTTCCATGACGCACCGCGGACAGAGGGAATCCGTCTCGCGGGGAAAGCCGAACTGCGGAAACGTGCGTTCCTTCTGCTTCAGAAGCGGGGCGGGAGCCCACTTCGGCTGAAACGAATTCTGAGTGAAGCGGCTGTCGATCGCGCGCGTCAGGCGCCAGAGAGCGTCCGCCGAGAGCCGGAGGCCGGAATAGAGAACGTTCCGCATGATGGGTGCCCGGATTTGATCCCGGACAATCTCCTCCATTGTCGGCGGGGGAATCCCGACCGGTTTGCGCGGATTCTAACCGAAAACGGCGTTTGCCGGCGGTCGGCCACCGTTCTTTCCCTCTGACCCGAAACGGAGCGGCGAGAAGGCTTCGATGGCCTCCGCGGAGCCCGCCCGGCCCATCAGGGCATCGGCCAGCAGAATCGACGTCGCGGGGGCGAGAAGAATCCCGTTGCGATAGTGTCCGGCGGCCAGAAAAAGGCCCGGCAGGCTCGAGGCTCCGAGCAGCGGCAGCTCGTCCGGGCTCGCCGGACGCAAGCCGGCCCACGCTCCCGCGAACCGGGCGGCGGCGAGTGACGGCACCAGGCGGCAGGCGGCCGCGATCAACCGCTCGACGCCGCGGGCGGTGACCTCCTTGCGGAAGCCGACGCGCTCCGTCGTGGAGCCCACGATGAGCTTCCCGTCCGCTCGCGGCACGAGGTAAACGTCCGGCGACTGGATCGCGCAGGGCAGGCGCGGGCCGGCCGGCCGCAGGTCGACGATCTGGCCTCGCACCGGCTCGACCGGGACTTCGACAGCGCCGCCGCGATCGAACGCCGCCCACGCCCCGGCCGCGTCCACGACCACGTCGGCTCCGAGAAACCCCGCATCGGTCTCGATTCCCCGGCAGGCGCCCCCCTCGACGCGGAAACGCCGCGCCTCCGTCCCGAGGTGGAACCGGACGCCGCGGCGCTCCGCCGAGATCCAGAGCGCCCGGGTCAGCCGTCGAGGATCGACGATGCCGTCGTCCGGGAAGAAAAGCGCGGTCCCGGCATCCGGCGCCACGAGGCCGGCGCCGATCTCCGCTACCCGGGCCGGCCCCGCGTCCTCGACCTTCAGCCCGGCGTGCCGCTGATCCCGGAAGACCGAGAGATCCGACAGGCCTTCCGGGTCGCATCGCAGGACGCCCGCCGGACGCCAGCCCGCGTCGATGCCCGTTTCCCGCGCGAGCTCCTCCGCGAGGCGCGGAAATAGGGAGCGGCTCTCGACGGCCAGATCGAGAAGAGGCCCTGGAGCGATGCCTTCCGCCTGCGGTGCGAGGAGTCCCGCGGCCGCGCCCGACGCTTCCGAGCCCGGTTCCCCGCGCTCGACGACGGTGACCTCGAGTCCGCGGCCCGCGAGCTCCCGCGCGATTCCGCACCCGATCGCCCCGCCGCCGACGACGAGCACCGAACGGACGGAATCCGGAGCGAGCCGAGCGATCACCGGCGGAGGCCTCCGAACGCCTCTCCGGCGAGGCGGCCCGCTGCCCAGGCCGTGAGCGCTCCGGAGGCGGCGCCCGCGAGGGCTCCCGCGAAAGGCAGAAGGCGGGGAGCGCGCCGGCGAAACGAAGCGCGAGCAGCCCGCAGAAACTGCTCTCGGAAAACGCGGCCGGCTCCCGCGAGGGCGAGCGCGCCGACGGCCACCGCCGCGCGCTCGAGCGGCGTCGTCTCGTAACGGCGCGCCCGGGCGACTCCGAGAGCCAGGCGCTGAAGCGACCGCACCTGGTAGGAGAGATCCGCGGCGGCGGGCAGGACGGCGAGAAATCCGGCGGGAACCGAGGCGATCGCTCCAACCGCTCCGCACCGCATCGCCGCCCGCGCAATGAGCCGATCGGCGATCTCGTAACGGTCGGCGTCCGGGTGCTTCTCGATGAGGGCCCGGATCTCGGCGTCCAGTCGACCTTCGTCGCCCCCGAGGAGAACCATGCTGGCGAGATCGGAGTACATGATCAGGATCCTCTCGTCGGATAATTTCTTCGTTTGTCGGAGGAAAACCACGGAATTCCGCCGGATTCACCATGTTATCGTTTCGTCGAATCGAAAGGAGAATCCTTCACAATGAAGAAACTCGCCATCGTCCTGACGTTGCTCTGCGCGCTGCCCCTCGCGGCGGCTCCGGAGGCTCAAAAGGGGAAAAAAGCCGTGACCACATCGCGCGACTATGACAACACTCTCGCCACTCTGCAGACCGATGCGGGAGACATCACCATCCGTTTCTTCCACGACAAGGCGCCGAAGCACGTCGAGAATTTCATCGACCTCGCCGCCGGACACTTCTATGACGGCACGTTTTTCCATCGGATCATCCCGGGCTTCATGATCCAGGGCGGAGACCCGAACACGAAAGGCACTGAGGACGCCGCGCACCGCTTTGGAACGGGCGGCAACGTCGTCGGCGGCAAAGAAGTGAGGCTCAAGGCCGAGTTCAACGACACGTCCCACAAGCGCGGGATCGTCTCGATGGCACGGTCGCAGGACCCGAACTCCGCCTCCTCGCAGTTCTTCATCGTCGTGAAGGACTCGACGTTCCTCGACAACCAGTACACCGCATTCGGTGAAGTCGTATCGGGAATGGACGTTGCCGACAAGATCGTCGCCGCTCCCCGCAACTCGAGCGACCTCCCGGCCACGCCCGTCCACATCAAGAAGATCCTCCTGACCCAGGCAAAGGGCTAGACAGGTTTCCGTTTCGGAGCTTCCTCCCGAGTTTTCGCGGCTCGCGGCGCTGGCGAAGCGCACGCGCCACGAGCCCGTTTCTTGCGAAGTGCTCCCGGGCGACGTCGGGCGCCGCCGCTACGTCCGATTGAATCTGACGGATGGACGATCGGTGCTCGGCGTCGTATACCCGGCCGAAGAGACCGACTCGCGGCGCCGCTGGATCATCGCCCGCGATGCGCTTGACGGGCGCATCCGGGTGCCGGACCTGATCGCCGACGATCGGGAAGGCAGCCACATCGTCGAAGACTTCGGCCGGCGCGATCTCGCCACGCTGTTTCTCGAGGCTCCGGATGAGCGGGCGCCGTGGCTCGCGAGGGCCGTGGAAGCCGCGGCGGAACTGGGCCGGATGCAGGATCCGGCGATCAATCCGGCCTTCGACGCGGCGTTCTTCCGCCGGGAGCTCGATCTGGCGCGCGAGGCCGTCTTCGATCTCTTCCTGCAGGCGCCCCTGGAGCCTGACGAGCGGGCGGTCCACGACCGCTGGGCGGATGCTCTCGCCGCGGAGATCGCCGCGCATCCGCAGGTTCTCTGCCATCGGGACTTTCACGGCAACAACCTCTTTCCGCAGGGGGAGGACGTCGCCGCGATCGACTTTCAGGACCTGCGACGCGGTCCCGATACCTATGACCTCGCGTCCCTCCTGTGGGAGCGCACGACTCTCGACTGGATGACGCCGGAGATCGCCGAGGCCTCCATCGACGCGTTTGTGCGGAGCGTCGGGGTCGACGGCGGACCCTTCCGCGGTCGGTTCGATCGCGTCCTGCTCCAACGGGCGTGGAAGGTCTGCGGAACGTTCGCGCGGGCGGTCGCCCAGGGGCGTGGAGAGGCGTACCGCCGGTATCTTCCGGGCGAGATCGCCCTCGTATCGCGTCTTCTCGGGAGCGGTGGGCCGGACCGCGCGTTCGCGACGCTTTTCGAGGCCCGCCTGGCTCCTCTGTTAAGCTGAGAACCCAAGGAGAACTCTATGTTTGGCTCGCTCGGTCTGCCCGAACTGCTCATCATTCTCCTGATCGTCATCATCATCTTCGGAGCGAACAAGCTTCCCCAGCTCGGCCGCGGGCTCGGGCAGGGCATGAAGAACTTCAAAGACTCGATCAAGGACGGCTCCTCCCCCTCCGACGACCGCAAGCCTCCCAAGCCGTAAGCCGGCGACCGGAAGAACGGCGGCGTCACCGCTGTCATCCGGCGCAAACGAACGAGTACGCCCTGTCGCCCGACGCGCCGGCGCTCCGAGGAGCAGCGTGTCCCGACAGCTGTCACCTCGGCAAAGCCAGTGGATCTGCCTTCCGCTCGACGCGCCGGGCGCGGGGAAACCTGCCGGGAGGCTGAACTATCGAAAGAATTCTTCGCGCTAAAGGCTCCTTCGGGCGGAGGGATCCGTCGGACCAGGGGATCCGTCGGGCTAGCGGCCCCGTCGGGCTAGAGGATTCGTCGGGCTAGAGGATTCGTCGGGCTAGAGGATTCGTCGGGCTAGAGGATCCTTCGGGCTGGATCCGTCGGGTGGAGGATCCGTCGGGGCTGCGCCGGTCCGAGAATGCGTCGGCACGTGCCCGCGCCGAAATCACTTCTTTTTCTGGATGTCGGACGAGACCCGCTGCTTGTCGCGCGGGAGTCGGATGTTGAGGATCCCGACCTTGTTGCGGAGCGTGTTGCGGTGGATGCCGAGCGACGAAGCAGCCCGTCCGAGATTGCCCGACGAGCGCTTCACCGCTCCGACGATGTACTTCTTCTCGAACTCTTTCTTCGCCAGATCGAGCGAGATGCCGTGCGCAAGCAGCTCGTCGATGATTTGCTGGAGCTGGCCGTCCAGATTCACGTCGTCCTCCGAAAGCGATTTGTTCCGTCGAGAAGGCGCGCATCTTAGCAAACTCAGAACGCACCCGATAGCCGATGACAGACGGACGACAGGAAATTTCCCGTGCCAGAGGAAATCCGGCGGACGAAGGCGAGAGCAGGCGCGAGAAGAGCAGAGAAGAGAAGAACAGAGAAGAGGCTGGAGCGATTCGCGGGGGAGATCTCTCCGGGCGGCCGCGTCTGCGGTCGCCCGTTCACCGCGACCGGCTATTTGAGCTCGACCTCGTCGCCGACTTCGATCAACCGGTTCGAGTCCGTGATGCGAACGACGGACCACCGATCACCCACGTTCAAAACCGCCGCCTCGCCGAGGTACGTTCTCGGAATCACGACGCCGGCTCTCGGCGGAACGTTCACCCAGTAGGCGCCCACCGGACCGATGCCGTACTCGCGGCCCGTCGAGTATCGGAATATGGTCAGGAAGTCCCCGGCCTGCAGCCCATCGGCGGCGCCGAGATCTACGATCAGGTTCGTGTCGGCTCCGAGCGCCACCACGCCATCGCGCGTGTACACGATCCGACCCTTCGCTTTCCCGGACGGCGCGTCGCCCGGCTGAGCCGGCGGCGACTTCCTCGCGAGCGGAATCGGGATCGGATCGAACTTCTTGAGGAATGCCCCGAGCGGGACGTCCGTGCAGGAGCTGGTCACCTGGACGATCGCCGTCCGCGCCTCGACCGACTGAACCGTCGCGCGTCCGCGATACTGGTAGAAGCGGCCCATGCTCCGACCGCTCTCCGGATGGAGCACGTCCTGCTCTCGGGTGATGATCCAGAACTGGTCGCCGACTTTGAGGCCCTTGTCGTATCCGCCGTCGACGTAGAGAAGGTCCTGGGTGATGTAGTCGGTCTGCTCGTAGAGATTTTGAGCTCCGTTGACCGACAGAGGAAACTGCTCGCGCGGATCTCCCAGATACCCGAAGCAGTAAACGTCGCTCTCGAAGCCAACGGGCTGGGGAGCGCCCTCCGTCGTGTTCGGCGCGAGCGTCGGAGCCTCGACCGTCGTCACCGACGGCGCGACGATCGCGTTGTGTTCCTGCATCGTCGCCTTCGATCCCTTGACCGACGGCGGCTTGGATGTCGTTTGCGCCGCGCACACGGCGGCCCAGGTCGCCAAGAGCGACACGGCGAAAGTACGAGCGGGGAGGCGCATGGCGGCTCCTAAAAAAATACGGCGAAAGCCGGTTTCTACCGTAAATTACTCGCTCTTGGGCGCGCTGTCAACGGACGCCGTGGCGGGAGGAGGCAGTTTGGCCGCCCTTTGCTTGGCTTTCTTGACGAATTGGCTCTTCGGATATTCCTCGAGCAGCCGCGCAAAATAGCGCGAGGCCTCCTCGTTGCGGCCCAGGCGCTGGAGCACCTGGCCCGAGTAGAAGAAGAGCTTGTCGCGCGCTCCGTAGTCGGGAAAATGCTGCTCGACATCGAGGAACCGGGAGAGCGCGGCCTTCGGGGCACCCTTGCGCATGTAGAAATAACCGACGGCAAACTCGTGCTCCGCGAGCAGGTCGATCAGCGCCTGGATGCGCGCGTTGGTCCCCGCCGTATAGCTCGAGTTGGGATACTCCTTGAGAAGGACCTGGTACTGCGTGATCGCCTCGCGGGTCGACGTCTGATCCCGATCCGGCTTTTCGTGCTCTTTGTCGTAACAGACCGCGAACTGGTAGCGGGCGTAGTCCCGCTGCGGGGCGCCGGGATACCGGTTCAGGTAGTCCCGGTAGCGGAATCGCGCCTCGGTGTACCCGGTTGTCGTCGCCT
This sequence comes from Thermoanaerobaculia bacterium, assembly GCA_038239305.1. Taxonomy (GTDB): domain Bacteria; phylum Acidobacteriota; class Thermoanaerobaculia; order UBA5066; family Gp7-AA6; genus JALYUA01. The sequence goes on from JBBSEW010000028.1 coordinate 8,447, forward strand.
GCCGGAAGTACGAGTCCGCGACGAGGAGGAGCGACTGACGGCCGAGCGGATCGTTCGGGTACGTCTCGAACACGAAGGTGAGGTATTTCCGGCCGACGTCGTACTTCTTCTTCGCGAGAAGCGCCTTGCCCTTCTCGAACAGCTGTTCCTTCGGCGTCGAGAGGAGCTCGGTCGTGAGCTTGTCCGGCTTGTGCCCGGAGGACGCCGAGGCGCAGCCCGTCAGAACGCCCGTCGCGATCACGAGGACGAGCCCCGCGAGCGCTCCCGCCGAGCGTCCGGCGAAAGTTCGGGCGCTCCCGACACCTGTCAGGGCCCGGCGCACGGCGTCCCGTCTCGTCGTTATGACCTGTTTCAAGCTCTCACTCCTCTCCCTGCCGCCCCCGCGTGGCCCGCTGCCCGCAGGGCCCCGATGGCGGCTCGCGGGTCCGCCTGACCGTAAACCGACGTCCCGGCGACGAGAATTTCCGCTCCCGCCGCCACGAGATCCCCGGCGTTACCCGAATCGACCCCGCCGTCGACCTCGATCGGCACCGGCCGTCGGGCTTCGAGCCCATCCTGACGCAACCGGCGCACCTTGTCGAACGCGTGGCGGAGGAAGGGCTGACCGCCCCGGCCCGGGTTGACGGACATCACGACCGCGTAATCGAGGTCGTCCCACGACTCCGACAGCGCCGAAACGGGGGTCGCGGGATTCAGAACGGCGCCCGCCTTCGCTCCTCCGGCCCGGATCGCCGCCAGGCAGCGCTGGAGGTGTCGGGTCGCTTCGACGTGAACGGAAATCCAGTCGCCTCCGGCATCGAGATACCGGTCGAGGGTCTCCTCCGGATTCTCGATCATGAGGTGAACGTCGAGAGGGAGGCGGGTCGCCTTCTTCAAGGCAGCGACCACGGGCGGCCCCAGCGTCAGGTTGGGAACGAAGCGACCGTCCATCACGTCGACGTGAATGAGATCGGCGCCCCCCTCCTCCGCGATCGAGAGCGCATCCGCCAGGCGCGCGAAGTCGGCCGCAAGGATCGAGGGCGCGACCCACACGCGCGTCATCGGAGGACCGGGGCGGAGGAATCGGCGGCGCGGGACACCGTCACGGACACGACCTCGCGCGACGTCAGGGGCGCCCCGGGAATGGGAAATTGCTTCAGGATGGTGTTCGGAGGAACTCCCTCGTACGACTCGAATCGCGCGCTGCCGACTCGGAATCCGTACATCTCGAGCCGCGCCCTCACCTCTTCCGCGTCCTTGCCGATGAGGTCCGGCATGACGTAACGGGTTTCGGGGAGGCCGCGGTTGGTCAGCACAGCGACGGCCGCGTTCTTGCCCGCGGCGGCGTCCGGCTCGGGATCCTGCGTGACGATCCCGACGCGCGCGACCGGATCGCGGTACCACGACACCGCGCCCAGCTGGAGGGTGTCCTGCGCGAGGCGCAGCGCCGCCGCTCGCGGAGGCAGTCCCGTCAGATCCGGCACCTTCAGCTCGCGCGGGCCGAGGGACAGGACGATCCGGACGACCTGAGAGGGCTTGGCGAGCGAGCCGCTGTCGGGGGACTGCGACAGGATGAGGTTGCGCGGGATCCGGTCGTCGTTACGCGCCCGACCCGCCTGCTCGTCGACTTTCAGGCCGGCATCGTGCGCGATCCGGATGGCATCCGGGAGGGACTTACCGACGAGCTCCGGGACCGGGACCGACCGGCCCACGATCGACTTCTGGAATGCGAACCACGCCCCCCCCAGAAAGATGGCGACGAGAAGAACCGCATACAGGAGCCGGAAAAGGACGCGCCGCATGGGGAAAACGTAGCACAGGCCCTTCGGGAGCCGTTACCCGCCGTCCGCCGTCCGCCGTCCGCCGTCCGCCGTCCGTCGAGGTTCCTGGCCGATGCGCCATGGGCGTATGCGTGTGCGTGTGCATGTGCGTGTGCGTGTGCGTGTGGAGGTCGCCCCACTCGAACACCTCGAGGCGCAGAGCGGAGAGCCGAAAGGGCGTAAGGGGATGACGGCCTGGTTCGAAATCCATGACGGAAAACCGATACCTGCCCACTTCTTCTCGTCCCGAGTTGACCCCGGGCTCGCGATTTGCAACCCTAGTTGGCTCATGGAGTCCCGAAAAGGCGGAGAAATCGAGGCCCCCGCCTGGTTCGCGGATTCCCGCTTCAAGAAAGCCGACCTTCACTGCCACTCCGTTTACTCCACGTTCAAGTACTTCCGCATCGCGAACACCCGCGACTCGTACAACCGGCCGGAGGAGGTCTACCGCGTCGCCAAGGAGCGCGGGATGGACTTCGTCACCATCACCGACCACGACTCGATCGATGGCTGCCTCTACCTGCTGAACGCGATGCCGGATCTCACGGACTTCTTCATCTCCGAGGAAGTCGAGACATGGTTCCCGGAGACGCGGCAGAGGATCCACGTGAACGTGTTCGGGATCGACGAACGCCAGCACCGCGAGATCCAGAAACTGCGCGAGAACATCTACGATCTGCACGCGTTTCTCCGCCAGGAGAAAATTCTCGCGTCGGCCAATCACATGTTCCAGAACTACCGCATGCGCAACTCGCCGCGGCAGTACTTCGAGGAGATGCTGCGGATGTTCGACGTCTTCGAGGTCAAGAACGGCGCGATGGCCTCCCAGCACAACCGCCTGATCGAAGACCTGATGGCGGTCGTTCGGGAGAAGCGCGGCGCCGTCTCCCTCGTCGCCGGATCCGACGCGCACACGCTTTCGCCCCTCGCGCTCGTCTACACGGTCGCCGAAGCGGATACGCCCGCCGAATTTCTCGAGAAGGTGCGCACCGGCGAGTGCTTCGTCTGGGGAAGCGAAATGGGTTTTCGCGTGCTCCTCTCGGACGTTTACCGTATGGTCTTCCGCTACTACGGGAGCGTCCTCGACTGGAAGAACCCCGAGTTCACGCGAAGCGAGAAGGCCCGTCACCTCGCCATCGCGGCGATGGGCGCACCCTTCTCCGCCGCCGGAGTTCCGTTCGCGCTGACGTCCTTGAACTACCTCAAGCAGATCTTCGTCTCCCGACGCCTGAGCCAGGAGCTCCTCGAGGGTTTCGGCGAAAAAGAAAAACCCTCCTGAGAATTTCCCGGCGCTCGCAGCCGGGCCGCGAAGCTCGCTAGAATCGGTGACTTGAAACAGGATCCGCGGAGCGGCCCTCTGCTCGGCGCACATCACTCGATCGCGGGCGGGACCCCGCGCGCCGTCGAGCGAGGCATCGCGACCGGCTGCCGGACCCTCCAGATTTTCGTCAAGAACAACAGCCGCTGGGTCGGCAAAACGATCCCGGACGACGAGGCGCGGGAGTTCCGGCGATCGGCCCGGGCGGCGGCGTTTTCCCACGTCGTCGCGCACGCCTCGTACCTGATCAACCTGGGCTCTCCTTCCGCGGATCTCCGGCGCCAGTCCGTCGGAGCGCTTGCCGACGAAATTACCCGCTGTGCGCGGCTCGGAATCCGGGACCTCGTCCTCCACCCCGGCTCGCACGGAGGGGAAGGAGAAGCCACGGGCGTGGCGCGGATCGCGGCCTCGCTGGACGAGGCCCTGGACCGCACGGCCGGATCGCACGTGCGGATCCTGCTTGAGACCGCCGCCGGGCAGGGCCACGCGGTCGGCCACACCTTCGAGCACCTGCGCGACATCCTCGCGGCGGTCCGCTCGCGCAAGCGGGCGCGCGTGGGAGTCTGCTTCGACACCTGCCACGTGCACGCAGCCGGCTACGATCTCGTGTCGCGCCGGGGATGGGACGATACCGTCCGGCTCTTCGACGCCACCGTCGGGCTCGTCCGCCTCGGCGCCGTGCACGTCAACGACTCGAAGCGGCCTCGCGGCTCGCGGGTCGACCGGCACGAGCACATCGGCCGCGGGACGATCGGCGAATCGGGGTTCCGGAATCTCCTCGCGGATGCGCGCTTCGCCGCGATCCCGATGTTCCTCGAAACTCCCAAGGACGAGGCGCTCGACTTCGATCGCCGGAACCTCGAGACGCTGCGCCGGCTCGCGCAGGACGGCCCGGCGGACGAATGAGCGCGCCGAGGGGATCGGCTCCTATCGGGCTCCTTCTCGCGGGGGCCGCCGCCTTGGCGGCGTGGTCGGTCGCGCGGCTGCCGCCTCCGGCGGAGATCCTGCGGGCGCCCGAAACGCCGTACGAGCACAGCGATGTCCGATACACCGCGGGCCCGACATTTCTCTTCCTGACGCGCGTTGGTCCGTTCGTCCCGCGCGGCGCGACGGTCACGATCTACGAAGAGCCTCGCGATCCGGGGCGAGACGGCAATCTCTTCGAGGCGGGCGTGGCCCTGCTTCCCGGCCGGCGTGTCCTTCCCGCCGCGCAGTGGGGAGCGTTCACTCCGGAGGACGAGGCCGCGGCCGAATACGTCGTGATCCAGGGGACGGGTCCGGCCGTTCCTCCGGGGCGCCTCGTCGGGGCGCTGGAGAAAGGGACGATCTGGCGCCGCCACCGGCCGTCGCCCCTCGGGTCCACGTCCCGGTAGATGGAGATGAGAAGCGGATTCTTCTGGCTGGCGAGCCTCCTCGCGTTTCCTGTCGCCGGAGCGCCGCTCCTGTTGCATCCATCGTTCCGGCGCTACGGAGCCTCCGCACGCGCCGTGTTCGCGGGCGCCGCGGGAGCGTTCGCGATCACCCTGGTCCTCGTCCTCGCGACTCTCGCCGGATGGCCGTGGCGCCTCTTGCCGGTCGTCCTCGTGGGAACGGCGCTCTGCCTCCTTCTCCGGCTGGTGCTACCGCCTGTCGTCCCCGGCAATCCGGTCCGTTCCGCCGGAGGGACGCCGGGTCCCGTAGGTTGGTCCGCGCTCGCCATCATCGTGCTCGCCCTGGCGGCCGCCACAGCCGCGGCGGCGTCGGCGTCCGCCACATCACCCGACCTCCTCCTCTTCTGGGGCCCGAAGGCCGAGGCGTTCTCGGCGGCGCGCGGCTTCGATCCAGAATACCTCGGAGATCCCCTCCACCGGTACCAGCACGTCTCGTATCCGCCGCTGGTTCCGGCCGTCTATGCTTTCGGGGCGATTGCGGCGGGGCGGTTCCCGTGGATGGGTCCGGTCGCGACGTTTCCGCTTCTGCTGGCCGCTCTCGCCCTCGCCCTGCCGGGGACGCTCGCGCGATTCGCGTCGCGCCGCGACGCTCTCGTGGCGACCGCGATGATCGTCGCCTCCGCCGGCTTTCTCGGTGACTCACTCGACATCGCGGGCAACGCCGACCCCGCCCTCCTGCTGTTCGAGATCCTGGCCATCGCGGTCCTCATGGGAGCGCCGAAGGGAGAGCCCGCGCCGGAGCTTCTCGCGGGCGTTCTGCTCGGAGCCGCGGCGGCGGCCAAGGTCGAGGGTCTTCCCTTCGTGCTCGCAGCAGGCTCATTCCATCTCTTGCGCCGGGGCGGGCCGGGCCTCGTTTCCACGGTCGGAAGGGGCGTGCGCCTCTTCGGTCCCTCGGCCGCGTTCCTCGGCGCATGGTTCGCGTTCGGCGCGATGCGCGGTCTCTTTCGCGGGTATGAGAGCTACGGACCGCTGCTCGAGATCCATGGCAGCGCGCTGCCGGTCGCGCTGAGGACGATCGCGACTTCCCTCGCCAGCGCCGGATGGGCCCTTGCCTGGACGATCCCGCTCGCGGCTCTCCTAATGGCCGGCCGCGGTGTCCGTAGCAGCAACGCCATCTTCCCCGCCGCCGTGGCCGCCACCCTCGGGGTGTTTTTCCTCTTCACCTATATCCACCTGGCGGATCCGACTCTTCTCATCGGATGGTCGGCCGGACGCATCTTCATGATCGTCTCCTGCCTGCTCGTCCTCGCGGCGCTCGGCGCGACGTCCGCTTCTGCCTCAGACGAGCGGCGGTCGGGCTGACATCGTCTTTCTCCGCTGCAGGCGGGCGAGGGCAAGAGCGAGCAGGACGGCCCCGGACGCCACGACGCCCCCATCGAACGAGCGCGGGCGGTATTGGAGGCGCACGCTGTGGCGACCGGCGGGAAGCCGCAGGCCGACAAACGCGTGGTTCACAGTCGAGAGAGAAAAGCTCTCCGCGCCCTCCCGCGCGCGCCAGCCCGGCCAGTCGGGAAGGGACGTCGCTACGAACACGGGCGCCGGCGAGTCCGATTCGAGCACGAGATCCGGACCGTCCGTGCGGGAAGCCAGCCGCGCCGCAGGATTTTCGATCTCTTGCCCGGGAGGAACGCCGTCGGTCCACGCCTCCCGCGAAAAATCCGCGGCCGCGGCCATGGCGGCCAGCGTCGATCGGGCGTCGCGTTCCCCCCGCACGACCGCCGGCACGAAGGCCCGCGGAAGCGCACGAGGATTTTCGAACAGGGATGAATCCTCCGACCGGCCGCGGGCGAGCCAGCCTCGCGGCGCCGCGGCATCCGGTTCCCCGATGGCGAATCGCGCCCCGAGAAACTCGAGAAACGGGCGCGACAGGTCGTCCACGCGGTTGAAAGACGCATGCTGCGGCTCGCACCAGAGAGGATAGGTATCCGCGAAACGGTCGAGCACGATCGACTCGTATCCCCGGACGTCTTCGACTCCGTAGAGCGCCGCACCGTTCGGGCGAAGGGTCGATCCGTCGGCGACGATGCGGGCCCCGGTCGGCGTCGCTTCCCGCACCCGGTCGAGGGCGGCGGATGGCGGAGCGAGGTTCGCGCCGTCCAGGGTCGGGTAGGTGGCGCCCATCTCGAGGCCTCGCTGGAGCGCCAATATCAGGATCGCGGACGCCATGAGCCCACGGCGTCCGGGACGAGACCCGAAGAGCAGGCCGGCGGCGGCGAGGAGCGCGAGCGGCACAAGCTCGAACGCGGCGGACCGCGCGATGAACCCGGGAGACAGCGCGCGATCCCGGAACAGTCCCTGCGCGAGGAGCGTCGCCGTGCCGACGACGGTGAAAACCGCTATCGCGGCGATCGCGAGGCGGCGCGAACCTCCGGGCAGCCGGACGGACTCGGCGCCGAATGCCGCGAGTCCCGCCAGTCCCATGGGCGCCAGGAAGACGAGGCGGTAGTTGAGAGCGAGCGTGAATCCGGGCAGATGGGTCAGCACATCCATCAGCCCCGGCGCGCTCGCGCCGAGGAGAAGGCCGGCCGCCGCGAGACACGCAAAGACCGCCCGTCCCGGCCGGCGTGCCGCGAGTCCGAGCGCGGCGAATGGAAACAGCACGGCGCCGGCGTACCCCAGCGACATCCCCGAGCCGTCGCGCCGCTCCTGCTGAACGGGGCTCTTGCCGTAGATTCCGTGGGCGAACGGAAGCACGGCGGGGCGCAGGCGCGCGAGAGCTTCGTCGAGAGGCACGGACTGTACGGAGACCCCCGCCGCCAGTCGCGACTGCCGCTCGCGATATTCGGCGGTGTGCGGAATCACTTCGAGCAAGGGGAAGAGCTGGGGTCCGGCGAGCAGGAGGGCCAGGACGCCGGCCGACAGGGCGCTCCCGAGCGGCCGGGCGAGAGAAACGCCCGGGCCGAGGCGGGCTCGCGCCACGAGGTCCACCAGAAAGACGGCGCCCGCCGCCGCGACGGAATGGAACAGGCTTTCGGGATGGCCGCCCGCGAGCGACAGCAGGAGCGCCGCGGTCGTGAGCGCCAGGCCGCGGCTGCCGCCGCGCGCGATGCGCCTCAGGCCGAGGAGGAGGAGCGGGAAAGTCGCGGTCGACGGCCCGACGCTCCATCCCACCCAGAAGAGGAGGTAGGTGGAAAAGCCCCACGCCGCGGCGCCCAGCAGCGCCGGCTCCTCCGCGAGGTCGAAGTCTCGAAAATACAGGTATGCGGAGAGGAGTCCCAGGAAGATCGTGAATGCGCAGGAAAAGGTCCATCCGAGTGCGAGCGGGAGAAGAATCCCCAGCCACGTCGCCGGATGGAAGATCCCGGCCTGCGAAGCCGCGAGGAGCGGATTGCCCGCCAGGACGAAGCGGTTCCAGAACGGAAATCGCCCGTTCGCGATCGATTCGCGGATCGCCGCGCGCCACGGAATGTTCGCGAAGGCGAGATCCGACAGAACCGGGTTGACGGGCGTCGCGACGCCGCGGGCGGCCGCGCTCGCGCGTCCGGGAGCGAACGCCGAGGGCAGATCCGCGGGGCCGTAGATCTGCCCGAGGAGCATCGCCTTTCCGGTGAAGACGAGCGGCAGGAGCGCGAGAACCAGGGCCGAGCGGCGGGCGACAGGGCCTGCGAACCGCCGCGCGAGCCAGACCGTCGCGCCCGCCGAGAGGGCGTAGGTGGCCCAGAGCGCGAGGGTCGTGAACTCAAGCACGGATGGTCGATTCTAGCCGCGAGCCCGTAGCGCGACGTGTCGACTCAGGACTTCGCGCTCGAGTGCCGGCGGCAGAAAGGATCGGACGCCTCAGCTCGAATCTCACGATCTCATGGTCTCGCGATCAATCGAACTATCGAGGGGAACTCGGGTGATCGGGTGATCGGGTGATCGGGTGATCAATTTGGGGAATCGGGTGAGGTGGGGATCGGGGAACCGGAGAGCCCAGACCCCTCACCCCGACCCTCTCCCGCCGGGAGACGGGGAATGAGGGAAATCTCATGATCTTCCGATCGGCTGATCCAACCGCTCGCAACGGGAGGAGTCTCCTGACCGGAGGGAAGGAGGAGCCTCCCGTTGCGGGAGCCGGAGCAAACCACGCTCCGCTCGGTCGAGGCCGCATCCGGCCGAGCCGAGCAACGTTACGAACTCAAGCTTCTCCGCGCAACGCACTCAACCAAGAGCCCGGCTGAGAGACGCGGCTCCGGCGACGTTAAAATGGCCAGAGCTTCGCCGGCAGATTCTTCGCGAAATCGTTGTACAGGATCACCGAGACGAGCACGAGGATCATCACGAAACCGAGCTGCAGGATCCGCTCCTTCACGCGCAGCGAGAAGTCGCGGCGGATCGCTCCCTCCAGTGTCAGCAGGAAAAGATGGCCTCCGTCGAGCACGGGAATCGGCATCAGATTGAAGATGCCGAGCTGAAGCGAGATCGACGCCATCAGCACGAGGAACGGCATCGCTCCCGTGCGCGCGGCCCCCCCGGCGAACTTCGCGATGTCGAGGGGGCCGGACATCGTCTTCATGCTGGCGCGCCCGCGCACGAGCCGCCCGAGCACGGAAAACGTCGTGCGGGTCTGGGTTCGAATCTCATGCCAGCCCTCGACAACGGCCTGGTCGATCGGGAAACGCTCGACGACCACGGGGACATCGGGGCCGATCTTCGCGCCCACCTTCCAGAGCTCGCCCTCCTTCCGGGGGGTGACCTGGATCACGCCGGGCTTCCCGTCCCGGTGGAACGCGACGGGAAAAGGACCGGGGGCGGCGGCCCCGATGGCGGCGACGAACGTATCGAACACCTTCTCCGGAGCGGCTCGCACCGGCCGGTTCGCGATCGAGTCGATCAAGTCGCCTGGCTTCAGTCCCGCGGCTTCGGCTGCCGATCCGGCGACGACCTCTCCGATCCGCGGCTGGACCTCGCCCGCGTCCGGATAGAGCCCGACGTCGCCGGATTCGTTCGGACCGAAGGCGTGCGGCGTCACGTTCAGAGTCCGCGTCACTCCCCCGCGGTCCACGTCGACCGCCAGCTTCTCGTGCGCGTTCACGGCGAAGGCGAAGAGGACGTCCCTCCAGCGAGGGGTCTTCCGGTGGTCGATCGAAAGGATCCGATCCCCCGGGAGAAAGCCCGCCTCGACGCCGGCGGAACCCGGGTCGACACTCTTCACGATGGGAGGCTGGAGCTCATACGCGGCCACCTTGACTCCGAGCGTGAATACCGCGGTCTGGAGGACGATCGCCAGGATGAGGTTCATACCCGGGCCGGCCAGCAGGATCAGGGCGCGCTGCCACCGCTTGCCGACCGGAGGCGCCTCGGTCGAAGTCCCCTCGGTCAGCGTCGACTCGTCGGGCCCGAGCCCGATGACTCGGACGTATCCGCCGAGCGGAATGGCGGACACCCGGTAGTCCGTGCCGTTGACCTTCCGCCCGAACAGCCTCTTGCCGAAGCCGACGGAGAAGACCTCGACCGGAAACCCGAACGCCTTGGCGACGGCAAAGTGGCCGAACTCGTGCGCGACGACGAGAACGGAGAGGACGACGATGAGCGCGAGAGTGTTGCCGAGAAGATTCAATCGAGGGCTCCTTCCGGGACTTGCTGTGCTAGTTCGCGACGGCCGCGCGCGAGAGGCGGTGCGTGATCTCCGATGCCCGCCGCCGCGCCATTCCGTCGATTTCCTCCGCCTCCTCGAGCGTGGCCGGCGCGGCCACGGAGCCCGTGGCAGCGGCGGTCTCGGACACGATGGAAACGATCTCCGGGAACGAAATCTTCCCCTGAAGAAAGGCCGCGACGGCGACCTCATTCGCGCCGTTCAGCACGGCTGGCATTCCGCCCCCCTGGCGCAGGGCTTCGAGGGCCAGCTCCACCGCCGGGTACCGCTCCGCCTCGACCTCGAAGAACTCGAGCTTCTTGAGCTGGACGAGATCGAGCCGGCCGAACCGGTTGGGCGCCCTCTCGGGATAGGTCAGGGCGTACACGATCGGAAATTTCATGTCGTTCTTCGCGAGCTGCGCGATGACGGAGCCGTCCTGGAACTCGACGAAAGAGTGAATCACCGACTGCGGGTGCAGGACGACGTCGATCTGATCCGCGGGCAGGCCGAACAGGAAGTGGGCTTCGATGATCTCGAGACCCTTGTTCATCATCGTCGCGGAGTCGATCGTGATCTTGGGTCCCATCTTCCACGTGGGGTGCGCCAGCGCATCCTCGACGGTGATCGAGTCGAACGAGGAGAGCTCGCGCTCGCGGAACGGACCGCCGGAGGCCGTGAGCACGATCCGCTCTACCTCCGCGGGTGAGCCGCTGCGCAGAGCCTGATGGATCGCGCTGTGCTCCGAGTCGACGGGAAGGATCTCCGCGCCGCTCTTCCTGGCTTCGCGCAGGATGAGCTCTCCCGCGACCACGAGAGTCTCCTTGTTGGCGAGCGCGAGGCGCTTGCCCGCCCGCACCGCCGCGTACGCCGACCGGAGCCCGAGGGCTCCCACGAGCGCACCGACGACCACGTCCGCTTTCTCGTGCGATGCCACTTCGTCGAGCCCCTCGCTGCCGGTCACGATCCGGAGCGGAGCCCTGTCCCGGTGGCTCTGGGGAAGGAGTGCCCGGAGCGCTTGCGCTTCTTCGGGCCCCGACACCGAGACGAGCTCGGGCGCGTGCACCAGGATCTGTTCCGCGAGTCTCTCGATCGAGCGTCCCGCCGCCAGGGCGACCACGCGAAACCGGTCGGGGAAAGCGTCGACGACGTCGAGTGCCGAACGGCCGATCGAGCCCGTCGAGCCCAGCACGGAGAGCGTTTTCATGAAGAACCGCCAATTATAGGGGCGCGGGCTGCCGTACACTCTTTCCGTGATCGACCGGGACATCGTCGCCAACCCCGGCACGGAGGAACGGGTCCTTCTGGACGAGATCGACCTCGGCCGGCTCCCCCGCCACGTCGCCGTGATCATGGACGGCAACGGCCGCTGGGCCCGCCAGCGGGGTTCCCCGCGCGTCGAGGGCCACAGGGCCGGAATCTCCTCCGTCCGCGAGATCGTCGAAACGTGCGCCCAGCTCCATCTCGACGCGTTGACGCTCTATGCCTTCTCGGTCGAGAACTGGAAGCGCCCGCGGTTCGAGATCGTGACGCTGATGTCCCTCCTCAAGGAGTACCTGAACCGCGAGCTCGCGAACCTCCTGAAGAACGACATCCGGTTTCGCGTTGTCGGCCGGATGAACGAGCTCGACGCGAGCGTTCAGAAGGCTCTCGCCCGGGGCCTCGCCGCGACGTCGTCGTGCCGGGGAATGACCTTCAACATCGCGCTGAACTACGGCGGAAGGACGGAGATCGTCGACGCCTGCCGCTCGCTCGCGCACGACGTGGAAGCCGGCCGCCTCACACCCGAACAGATCGACGAGGAGACCCTCGGCTCCCGCCTCGGAACCGCCGGGCTACCCGACCCCGACCTCCTGATCCGCACGAGCGGAGAGATGCGCGTCTCGAACTTCCTTCTCTGGCAGATCGCCTACAGCGAGATCTGGGTCACGCCGACTCTCTGGCCCGACTTCCGCAAGCGCCACCTCTTCGAAGCGTTCCTCGATTTCCAGAAGCGCGAGCGTCGCTATGGCGGCGTCATCGATGGCGGCCGGCAGCCCGAGCCGGGCGAGGCCGCGGGGTGACGAGGGCGGGATACGGGAGATTCCGATCGGGAAACGCGAAACGGGAAACGGGAAACGAACGATGCCCGCGTAACCACCGACGAGACGGGAAGAGACTCGCGTGGCCTTGAAGCGCGAGCTCGCCGCCGCGGTCGCGATTCCGATCGTCCTCGGAATCCTGTTCTACCTGCCGCCCCTGGTCTTCAACCTCCTCGTCATGGCGATCGGGCTCGCCGCTCTCTGGGAGTTCTACCGGATCGCGGAAAAGACAGGACACCCCGTGGCGAAGACGATCGGTATCGCGGGTGGATCAGCCCTTCTTCTCGGCGCGGCCGTGCGCTTCGCCGGCCCTTTCCCGACCGATTTTCCCGGCGGGATGCTGACGCGTCTGCGGGACGCCGCGAGCGCCGACGGCGCGCGCATTCTGACGTTCCTGCTCGTCCTCGCGTTTCTGGTGGCCGTCGCAAGCCTCGTCTCTCTGCCGCCCGAAAAATCCCTGGCAGGCTCGGCCTCGACCGTCTTCGGGATCGTCTCCGTCGCGCTTCCGGCGACCGCCATGTGCTCCCTCCGGCTCGCTTCTCCCCGGGCCGTCCTCTTCCTGTTTCTCATCGTCTGGGGGTGCGACTCGTTCGCGTACTACACGGGACGGGCGTTCGGAAAGCACAAGCTCGCGCCGCGCGTCTCCCCGAACAAGACGTGGGAGGGATCTTTCGGCGGCCTCGCGGGCGCGACCCTGATCGGGGCGGCCGGCGGAACGTGGTGGCTCGCGCCGCAGCTCGGTCCCGGCATGGGGGCTCTCGCCGGAGCGCTCGCATCCTCCGCGGGGCAGATCGGCGATCTCGTCGAATCGATGTGGAAGCGTGGAGCCGGCGTGAAGGATTCGGGGACGTTCCTCCCGGGTCACGGCGGCTTCTACGACCGCGTCGACTCGCTTCTCTTCGCAGGACCGGTCTTGGCCGCCTTCCTGACGCTCACGTCTCTGCCTTCCTGACCGGCGCCGCCCGACTTCAATTTCCGTCGTCCTTCGTCTGTCGTCCGTCCTTCGTTTCTCGTTTCCCGTTTCCCGTTTCCCGCTTCCCTCTCCGCTCCCTCGTATCCCACGCGCAAGAGCGTCAGCCCGGACGCCGCCGCCTTCGGCGCGAGAAGCGCCCGGTCGCCCGTCTCCAGGAGCTGTGCGATCCGGTCGGGCGCGACCTTGCCGCGGGCCACGTGCGCGAGCACGCCGCAGATCGAGCGGATCTGGCCGCGCAGAAACGCGTCGCCCCGGAAGACCGCGCGGATCTCATCCCCGTGCTCCTCGATCCGGACCGTGTGGAGCCGGCGCACGCCGGCCTGCGATCCCCCGCCCCGCACGGCGAAGACGGAGAAGTCCCTCCGCCCGGGCAACGCCGCCGCTGCCCTCCGCATCAGGCTGGCGTCGGCATCCCGCGAGATGGGGGACACGAACAGCCCGTCGCGGGGAGCAATCACGGCGGCGCGGCTCCAGCGATAGATGTATTCCTTCCAAGAAGCGTCCCGCCGCGCGAGGAAGCCTTCGGGCGCCGGCGCGACGTCGAGCACGCGCACGTCCCAGGGCAGGAGCGCGTTGACGCCCTCGCGGATGCGCACGGGATCCCGCGGTGGAGAAAGGTCGAAGTGGATCGTCTGACCGTCGGCGTGAACGCCCGCGTCCGTGCGTCCGGCCGCATGAACGCGAATGGGGCGCGTGGCGAATCCCTCGAGTGCCGCCTCGAGGACGCTCTGGACGGTCCGGGGCGCGTTGTCCTGCAGCTGGAAGCCCGAAAACCAGGTCCCGACGTAGGCGACGGTCGCGCGATACCGCTGGTCCTCGCGCTTCGGACCGGGGGCGGCGCCCTCGGGTCCCCCGGGAGCCGCCCTTTTCTTATTCACGTTCTCGAGAAGGGAAACGGATCGGAGACGGCCCGCGGCGTGCGGCCGGCGTCACCCGAAGCGAGAAGATCGGCGGCCGGCATGACCTCGATTGGCGGATAAGTTACTCGCCGGGACCACTCCGGATAGACTTCCCGCGGCGCCGACCGCGAGCGGGACCCGGCGAGAAACAACGACAGGTATGCCCCAAAATAATTGCGCGCATCGGGCACGCAGAGAAACGTCCGACCGAACTGCCTCGATCGGCAGAATGTCCCGCGTTCGTCCGTCGAGCTCGTCACGTTCCTCGCGCCATCGTGGAAATTTCGATCGCCTCGAAGTCTACGTCGTCGAGCGACTGCACGTTCCGGCCGGGGCCACCGGCTCGTGACGGCGACCTTCCGGGACCGAAGGGCGTAAGTTCCCTCTATGGCGCGAGACCCCGTCTGCGGCATGAAGGTGAGTCCCGGGAGCGCCGCGGCGCGCCGCGATTACCACGGGCGGACATTTCTCTTCTGCGCGCCCGGATGCGCGGCCGCGTTCGACCAGGATCCGGATCCCTGGGCCACCGGCGCCCGCAAGCCGGGAGCGAAGCCCCCGCGCGCTTCGGCCGCGAGCCCGGCACGCGCGTCGACTTCGACTCCGACTTCGACGCCCACTTCGACGCCGACTTCGACGTCCCCAAAGCCCGACCCGACGGCTCCGGAAAAGGCCGCCCCCGAGCCGGCCCCCTCCTCCGGTATCCCGGCGCCCCCCTCCGGACCAATTCCCGCCGCGCCCGCGACGCCTTCCGCGACGGAAGCCGCAGACCTCGGGACGGCCGGCCCGGCGAATGCGGAAGCTTCCGGACCGGCGAGGGCGGACACGACGCGCAATGCGACGCCGGCAATCCCGCCGGGCAACGTGACTCCGGGGACCTCCGCTCCCGCGCCGGAGAAAATGCCGACGAGGCGTTCCGAGAAGATTGCCGGCCTGGCTTCTTCCCCCACGAGCCCGGTGCGGGCTCCCGGCAAGACTCCCGCGCGGCCGGCCGCTCCTCCGACTCCTGCCGCCCCGGCGTTCCTGCGGCCCGGCAAGAGCCTTCCTCTTTTCACGCCCGCGCGGACGGTCTCTCCTGCTCCGGCTTCCAATACTCCTCCCGCCCGCCTGCCGCTGGCGTCCCGATCCCGTCCGACCGGCGAGTCCGTCACTCTCGCGCTCGAGGGGATGCACTGCGCCTCCTGCGTCTCGACGATCGAGCGCGCGCTCACCGAGGTCCCGGGAGTCGTCGAGGCTTCCGTGAACCTGGGGACGGCGCGCGCGCAGGTTCGCGGAGACAGTCTCGATCCGCGGCGCCTCGTCGCCGCCGTCGAAGCCAGCGGATACGGCGCGCGCACCGCCGAAGAAGCCTCTCCGGACGATGACGCGCGCCGCGCGGATCACGAAACCCGCGCACTGGGGTGGAGAACCGTGGCGGCGGCCGCCCTCACGCTTCCCGTGCTCGCGATCTCGATGTCGATGGCGGTGTTTCCGGGCCGGAACCTGCTCCTTCTCGTCCTGACGCTGCCCGTCTACTTCTGGGCAGGGTGGCCCTTTCTGTCCGGAATGGTCCGAACGCTCCGGCACCGGACCGCCAGTATGGACACGCTCGTCGGCCTGGGTTCGACCGCGGCCCTCCTGCTTTCGGCCGCCGCGACCCTCTTTCCGGCCAGATTCGCCGCCGCGGGCGCCGCCGGGCACGTCTACTACGAGGCCGTCGGCGTGATCATCACGCTGATTCTCCTGGGCCGCTGGCTCGAGACCCGCGCCCGGCGGCGGACGTCCTCTGCAGTCCGAAAGCTGCTCGACCTGGCTCCGAAGAAAGCCCGGCTGATCCGCAAGGGGTCGGAGGTCGAAGTGCCCGTCGCGGACGTCGAAGTCGGAGATCTCCTGCGCGTCAAGCCGGGCGACGCCGTTCCGGTCGACGGAATCGTCCGTGCGGGAAGCTCGGCGGTCGACGAGTCGATGGTCACCGGGGAATTCCTCCCCGCGGCGAAGGAGCCGGGCGATCGCGTGATCGGCGGAACGCTCAACCAGCAGGGGGTGCTCGAGATCGAGGCGAGAGCGGTCGGCGCCGACACGGCGCTGGCGCACATCGTGCGCCTCGTGCAGGAAGCGCAGGCCTCGAAGCCTCCGATCCAGAAGCTCGCCGACCGCGTCGCGGGCATCTTCGTCCCGGTCGTCCTCGCGATCGCCGCGGTCGCGTGGGTCGCGTGGTACGTCGCCGGCCCGGAGCCCCGCGCGCTTTTCGCAACGATCGTGCTGGCGTCGGTCCTGCTGATCGCCTGTCCCTGCGCGCTCGGTCTCGCCACGCCGACGGCCATCCTCGTCGGCACGGGACGCGGCGCCGATGCGGGCATTCTTTTCCGCAACGCCGAAGCGCTCGAACGCGCCCGGTCCATCACGGCCATCCTGCTCGACAAGACGGGAACTGTGACCGAGGGGAAGCCGCGGCTCACGGATCGCGTGCGCCTCGGCGGCACGACGGATGAAGAGCTTCTCGGCGTCGCGGCGGCCCTGGAGGCCAGCTCGGCCCACCCGCTTGCGGCGGCGCTCCTCGCGGCCGCTGCCGAGAAGGGCATTCCCCTGCCGGCCGTCGAGAGCTTCGAGTCGAAGACGGGGCGCGGCATCGTCGGGTCCGTGGCCGGCCGGATCGTCGTGGTCGGAAACGCGCGGCTCCTCGCCGAAGAGAAGATCGACGCGGCGGCGCTGTCCGACGAGGCGGAGCGTTTCGCGGAGGAGGGGAAGACCCCTCTCTTCGTGGCCGCCGGCGGACGCGCCATCGGTCTTATCGCCGTCGCGGATCCCGAGAAGCCGGGATCCCGAGAGGCCATGGCCGCCCTTCGCGCCCAGGGCCGCAAGGTTTATCTGTTGACCGGAGACCGCGAGCGCACCGCCCGCGCCGTCGCCCGGAGAATGGGCATCGACGAAGTCTTCGCGGAAGTCCTTCCCGCGGAGAAGGCCTCGAAGGTGGCCGAGCTCCAGCGCGGAGGCGATGTCGTCGCGATGGTGGGGGACGGCGTGAACGACGCCCCGGCTCTCGCGCAGGCGGACGTCGGAATCGCCATCGGCGCGGGCGCCGACGTCGCGATTGAGGCGTCGGACGTCACGCTCGTGGGCGGAGACCTGCGTTCGGTCGCGGAAGCGCTGGCGCTGTCTCGCGACACCATCGCGACGATCCGTCAGAACCTGTTCTTCGCGTTTCTCTACAACGTGATCGGCATCCCGCTCGCGGCCGGGGCGCTCTACCCCGCGACCGGATGGCTCCTCTCTCCGATGGTGGCGTCGGCCGCGATGGCCGCGTCGTCCGTCTCCGTGGTCGCCAACAGCCTGCGCCTCGCGCGGCGCCGGAAGAAATCCCGGTGATCCTCATAAAGGCGGCGGGCGCTCTCTCCGGCTCCCTTCCCCGGGCCTCCTTTCCGTGGACCGGCGACCGCATCGCCGCGGTCGTACTCGGTGCCGCTTTCCTCGCGTTTCTTTTCGTCTTCTTCTTCGGCGGCCGGCGGCGGCAGGCGCGCGCCGTCGCGCGGCCCGGAACGCCCGGCGGCGCGGCGGCCGAGCAGGAGGCGACGATCGTCGTATCGGGAGGATACGATCCCGAGGTGGTGGTCGCGACGAAGGACGTGCCCCTGACGCTGATTTTCGACCGGCGGGAATCGAGCCCCTGCAGCGACGAGGTCGTCATTCCCGAGTTCGGCATCCGCCAGCCGCTCGCCGCCAACGCCCGCACCCGGATAAGGATCGTTCCCCGCCGCACGGGCGAGTTCCCCTTCGCCTGCGGGATGAACATGCTGCACGGCCTTCTCCGGGTCGAGAATCCGGTCGCGGGGTCCGTCCCGGCCGCGAACACGGGATCCGTCGCCTGAACGCGCCTCCCCCGCTCTCGACGCTCGAGACTCCGCGAGACGTGGAGCCGCGGCTCCGGATCACCGAGGTCTTCCGCTCGATCCAGGGCGAATCGACGCGCGCGGGCCTTCCGTGCGGGTTCATCCGCCTGACGGGGTGCGCTCTGCGGTGCGTGTGGTGCGATTCGGCCTACGCCTTTTCGGGCGGCGAGGAGATTCCGGTCTCGGACGCGCTCTCGCGCGTGCTGGCTCTCGGGACGGATCTCGTCGAGATCACGGGAGGCGAACCGCTCGAGCAGGAGGCCGTCTATCCGCTGATCCAGGGACTGCTCGCCTCCGGCCGGACGGTGATGATCGAGACCGGCGGCCACGTTCCGCTCGACCGGGTCGATCCCCGCGTGATCAAGATTGTCGACGTCAAGGCCCCCGGCAGCGGCATGGAGTCCGCCAATCTTCCGGAGAACCTGGCGCTCCTCGGGCCCCGGGACGAGCTCAAGTTCGTTCTCGCCGACCGGCGCGACTTCGACTGGGCGCTCGCGTTCGTCGAGAGCCGGGGCCTCGATGGACTCCACCCCGTTACGTTCTCCCCGGTGTGGGAGAGCCTCCCCGCGGCGGACCTCGCCGCCTGGGTGCGCGACTGCGGCCGGCCGATCCGCCTCGGCCTGCAGATTCATAAAGTGTTGTGGGGCGATGTGGCGGGGAGATGAAAATGGAGCGGGCCGTGTGAGGTTTGAGTCATGAGGGGCGAGCTATCAGTTGTGCATTGCGAATTACGAGTCCGCCGTTTTGCGTGATTTGGTCGTATGGACACTTCCGAAGCCCTGGCGATACGTAACATCGGCGTGGACCGACTCCGGCCAGAGCTCGGAACTCGAGTCTCGTAACCCAGCCCGATACCCGGAACCGGGTCTCGCCTCGCGAACCCTCCGAGAACGGAGAGCGGCCAGATGACAACGGAGAGCTCTCGCCCGACCGCCATCATCCTTCTCTCCGGGGGTCTCGATTCCGCGACCTGCCTGCTGATCGCGAAGAGCGAAGGTTTCGACGTGCTCGCACTCTCGTTCGACTACGGCCAGCGTCACGCGATCGAGCTCGACCGGGCGCGGGACCTCGCCGCGCACTACGGAGCGCGCGCCCACCGGGTCGTACGGCTCGACTTCCCGGCGCCCGCGGCGTCGACGCTCACCGACCGTTCCCGCAGCGTTCCGCGCCACGCGCTCGGCGCCGAGGCGATCCCCTCGACGTACGTCCCCGCTCGGAACACTCTCTTTCTCGCGCACGCGCTCGCGTGGGCGGAAGGCGAAGGGAGCCGGGACATCTTCCTGGGCGCGAACGCCCTGGACTATTCGGGCTACCCCGACTGCCGCCCGGAGTTTCTCGAAGCGTTCGAGCGTGTGGCCAATCTCGGGACCCGCGCGGGGGTCGAAGGAGACAGGTTCCGGGTGAGGGCTCCCCTCCTCGCCATGACCAAGGCGGAGATCGTCCGTCGCGCAGGCGAGCTCGGCCTCGACTTCTCCCGCACCAGCTCCTGCTACGACCCCGGGCTCACCGGGGAGCCCTGCGGCGGGTGCGACTCGTGCCTCCTGCGCGAGAAGGGGTTTCGAGAGGCCGGGGTGGTGGATCCGTTGAGGAGATGAGTGCTGGCGCTCTTCGCTTTTCGTTTCGGACCGGGGCCGTCATCGGTCGTCACCAGTTCTCCGTTCCAATTGCATACTGGATGCGGATTTCTCGATCCGCAAACCCGCCGTCCTCCCTGGGGACAGCGAAATGAGATCGAATAGCGGATTGGCGGATTGGCGGACAGCGGAATAGCGAAATAGCGGAATAGCGGATATCGGAAAGCGCGCCGAAGGAGCAACCCATGCGCTTCGATCAACTCACCATCAAGGCTCAGGAAGCCATTCAGGCGGCCCAGAATGACGCCCGCTCGCGGGGCAACGCGGAGCTGACGGGCGAGCATCTGCTCTCGGCTCTTCTTTCGCAGAGCGAAGGCGTCGTCGTTCCCATTCTCCAGAAGCTCGGCGCCGATCCCTCCACCCTCGCGCGCGAGATCACCGCCGCGCTCGAGCGCCGGCCGAAAGTCACGGGCGCCTCGGCCGATGCCGCCCCGTCGCGGGAACTCACGAAGGTGTTCGACCGCGCCTTCGAGGTCGCGAAGGACTTCGGCGACGAATACGTCTCGACCGAGCACCTCCTGATCGCACTGGCCGAGAGCTCCGGCGAGGCCTCGGCGCTTCTCGCGCAGGCGGGGGCGAAGAAAGATGCGCTGCTGAAGGCTCTCAAGGAGGTCCGGGGCTCGACGCGCATCACCGATCCGAATCCCGAAGACAAGTACCAGGCGCTGAAGCGTTATACGCGGGACCTCACGGATCTGGCCCGCCGCGGCAGGATCGATCCCGTGATCGGCCGCGACGAGGAGATCCGCCGCGTCGTCCAGGTCCTCTCCCGCCGCACGAAGAACAACCCGGTCCTGATCGGGGAGCCCGGCGTCGGGAAAACCGCGATCGTCGAAGGCCT
This sequence comes from Thermoanaerobaculia bacterium, assembly GCA_038239305.1. Classification (GTDB taxonomy): domain Bacteria; phylum Acidobacteriota; class Thermoanaerobaculia; order UBA5066; family Gp7-AA6; genus JALYUA01. Next base: position 28,839 of record JBBSEW010000028.1, read on the forward strand.
CGCGCGGCGGATCCACATGGGAGACGTGCCGGAGGGCCTCAAGAACAAGCGCGTCGTCGCTCTCGATCTCGGCTCGATGATCGCGGGGGCGAAGTACCGCGGCGAGTTCGAGGATCGCCTGAAAGCCGTGCTGAAGGAGATCGAGGAAGCCCAGGGAACCGTCATTCTCTTCATCGACGAGCTGCACACGCTCGTGGGAGCCGGAGCGGCCGAGGGATCGATGGACGCTTCGAACATGCTGAAACCGGCCCTGGCTCGCGGCGAGCTGCGCGCGATCGGCGCCACGACGTTAAACGAGTACCAGAAGTACATCGAGAAAGACGCGGCCCTCGAGCGGCGGTTTCAGCCGGTTTACGTCGAAGAGCCGAACGTCGAGGACACAATCTCGATTCTCCGCGGCCTGCAGGAGCGCTACGAGGTCCACCACGGCGTGCGCATTACCGACGGCGCCCTCGTCGCGGCGGCCCGCCTTTCCTCGCGCTACATCACGGATCGCTTCCTCCCGGACAAAGCGATCGACCTGATCGATGAAGCCGCCGCGCGGCTGCGGACCGAGATCGACTCCGTGCCGACGGAGATCGACCAGGTCGAGCGGCGCATCATGTCGCTCGAGATCGAGAAGCGCGCCCTGGAGAAGGAGAAGACGAAGGAAGCAAAGGACCGCCTCGCCGCGCTCGAGAAGGAGCTCGCGGAGAAAAAAGAGACCGCCACCCGCCTTCGGGCGAAATGGTCGGCGGAGAAGGATGTCATCGCAAAGAGCACCCAGGCGAAGGAGGCGATCGAGCAGACGCGCCAGAAGGCGCTCGAGGCCGAGCGCGAGGGCAACCTGCAGAAGGCCGCGGAGCTTCGCTACGGGCGCCTGCCGCAGCTCGAGAAGGAGATGGCCGATCAGAACGCCCGGCTCGCCGATCTTCAGAAGGGCTCCCCGATGCTTCGCGAGGAGGTCACCGAGGAGGACATCGCCCAGGTCGTTTCGCGCTGGACGGGCGTCCCGGTCACCAAGATGCTCGAGCGCGAACAGCAGAAGCTATTGCACATGGAGGAGCGTCTCGCGAAGCGGGTCATCGGCCAGAAGGAAGCCGTGACCGCGGTCTCCGACGCCGTCCGCCGCTCGCGTGCCGGCCTCTCGGATCCGCGCAAGCCGATCGGGTCCTTCATCTTCGTCGGCCCGACCGGCGTCGGAAAGACCGAGCTGGCGCGCGCGCTCGCCGAATTCCTGTTCGACGACGAGCATGCGATGGTGCGCCTCGATATGTCCGAGTACATGGAGAAGCACTCGGTCGCCCGCATGATCGGGGCGCCTCCCGGATACGTCGGCTACGAAGAGGGAGGACGGCTCACCGAGGCGATCCGGCGCCGGCCGTACTCCGTGATCCTGTTCGACGAGATCGAGAAGGCCCATCCGGACGTTTTCAACGTGCTCCTGCAGGTGCTCGACGACGGGCGGTTGACGGATGGCAAAGGGCGCGTCGTCTCCTTCCAGAACACCGTGATCATCATGACGTCGAACCTCGGCTCGCACTGGATCGCCGAATCGGAAGCGCGCAGCGACGACGAGATCCAGAAAAAGATCGAAGAGGAGCTCCAGCGGCACTTCCGCCCCGAGTTCCTGAACCGCATCGACGACGTCATCGTTTTCCACCGCCTCACGCGCGACGAGATCGAACAGATCGTGGAGGTGCAGCTCCAGATCCTCGCCCGCACGGTGGCCGACCGCGGCATCACGCTCACGTGGACTCCGGCGGCGAAACGGTTCCTGGCGGGGCGCGGCTACGATCCGGCATTCGGAGCGCGCCCCCTCAAGCGGATGATTCAGAAAGAGGTGTCGGACGCCCTCGCGCGGAAGATCCTCATGGGAGAGCTCGCGCTCGGAGGCTCCGCCGGGATCGACGCCTCGAAGGATGGCGAGCGGATCGAGATCGTTCCCGTGAGCGCTGAGGAGAAGCCTCCCGCCCGGCCCGATCCTTCCCCGGAGCCCCGGAGCGAGCGCCCGGGCAAGAAGGGCAAAGCCTGAAGCGCTCGCTCTCCGGCCACGGCGACGAACCAAACACGGCCACGGCCACGGGTCCAAGCCCAGGCATCCTTTCCGGATTTTCAGGCGCCCCGTCCCGGCGGGGCGTTTTTCTTTCGGCTCGAGTGGAATTCTCCGCCTCTCCTGCTCCGTTCTCCGTCACGTGAGAAAGACCCTCGCGGCCTGCGTATCCCTGGCGGCGGCTCTTCCCGCTCTTCTTTCCGCGGCACCCCTCCCGAGCCGCCGCAGCGAAGTCGTCGAGGTGGTCGAGAAGGTCGCTCCCGCCGTCGTGAACATCGCCGCCGAGCAGATGGTGCGGCGGCGCTCCAACACGTGGGACGACTTCTTCTTCGGGCTCGATCCGAGGCCGCGGCGGGAGAAGACTCAGTCTCTCGGCTCCGGCGCGATCATCGACCCCAAGGGAATCATTCTGACGAACGACCACGTGATCTCGGGAGCTTCGCGCATCATCGCGACGACCAAGTCCGGGGTCGAGCTCGAATGCGAGGTCGTGGGGTCCGACGCGGACAACGACCTCGCCGTGCTGCGCGTCAAGAAGCCGGGAGCTCCGCTGCCCACCCTGAAGCTCGGGACCTCCTCCGACATCCTGATCGGGGAGACGATCGTCGCGATCGGCAATCCGTTCGGCTTCTCCAATACCGTGACCGCCGGCGTCGTGTCCGCTCTCGGCCGCAGCGTTCGCGGCAACGACAACCAGCGCGTCTACACCGATTTCATCCAGATCGACGCTCCGATCAATCCCGGTAACTCGGGCGGCCCCGTCGTCAACATCCAGGGGGAAATGATCGGTATCGCGACCGCGATCATCGGCGGAGCGCAGGGGATCGGGTTCGCAATCCCCGTCGACCGCGCCCGGCGCATCGTCGCGGACATCCGGCAGTTCGGCCAGGTGCGGGCCGTGTGGATCGGCGCGCACGGGCGCACGGTCACGTCGGGGGATGACGGGCAGGGACGGCCGCGCGGCTTTCTCGTCCGCTCGATCGATCCCGGCTCACCGGCGGAGAAGGCGGGAATCATGTCCGGCGACACGGTGATCTCGATCGACGGCTCTCCCATCGAATCGCAGGAGGCATTCGACACCGCCCTCTCGACGCGCGGCCCGGGCAAACCGATGAAGATAGCGGTGCGCGGGAAGACGGGCGAGCGAACTCTGACCGTCTCGGGAGAGGCGCCGCCGCCGGACTACGGAATGCGCCGGCTGCGCGGCAACCTCGGGATGACGGTGCGCGCGGGCAGCGACGGCCTCCGGATCACGGTCGTCGATCCGCGCGGGGCGGCCGCGAAAGCCGGCCTCGAGAACGGCGACGTCCTCATCGCGTTGAACGGCACGGAAGTGCGGAATGCGGAGGAGGTCAACCGCGTTCTGGCGCGCGATCAGAATCGGACGACCCTCGTGATGGAAGTCGCGCGAGGCCGGTTCGCGTACACGCTGACGTTCCCGCTCAACTGAGTCCGAACGCGGCCGCTTCGCTGTTCAACGGGGGCGGATCGCATCCTCGCGCGCGCGGACGGCGCGTCGCTCGTCATAGGCCCGACGCAGGAAGTCGTACAAAACGAGCTCCTGCGCTCGCTGCGCCGAGCGAAGCATCCGATTTACATGCATGTGCACATAACTCCCCGCGAGTGCCGGGATCGTCTTCGCCAGTCGGCCGGCCCGATCTTCCTCCTTCAGCCGGACGACGAGGGGCGCTATGCGCTCCGAACGGCGGCGGAACGCTTCGATGCCGGGAAGAAGTGCGCTCTCCCCGTCCTGCTCGGGATCCAGGACCGTTCGCAGCCCGGGGGATTCCTTGCGGTAGCGGTCGCCCAGTTGGCGCTTCAGGCCGGCGTCCACGCGGAAATCCCGGCCGAGCGACTCCCGCGATCTCCGGATGAGGGCGAGTCTTTCTTCCGCGCTGAGGCCGAAGTCGTCGAAAAGCATGTCGATTCCCCGCACGGCCAAACGCCAGCGCTCCCCGGAGCCCTCGTCGCCTTCTTCCAGCCCCTCGAGGATCGCGAGCACCGCCTCGCTGTCCGCTTCGAAAATCTCCTCGGCGACACGGACGCCCTCGGGCCCGCCGTAACGCTCGACTTCCCGCTCGTAGGTGTCGAGCTGGACCTTCCAGAGACGCCCCTCCGCGAGTGGCGTCACCAGGGCGGCGTGCAGAGCGGGGAGGACTTCGCCCAGCAGCCGCTCCGGCGATCCGTGCAGGCGCACGCGCACGTGGGCCTCGGGATCGGCATACCGGATGAAGAACCAGCGGTCCGCGGCGCCCGATGCAAGCGCTTCGCGGACCAGCGGCGCGACCGTCTCCAGCAGCACGCGGTCGGCGGACGAGACTCCGCCGTAGAGCTTGGCGTACAACCATTCGGATCCGGGCGGAAAGGACCGGGTCGCGGGCGAGGGGACCCACGGCGTCCCGGCTTTGTCTCCCGGAGGAGCGTTCGGCGGTGCGGATACAGGGACGGAGATCGGATCGCCTCCGGGCGTCCGCACGAACGGCACGATCAGCTCGTGAAGAAACCGCCCCTCCGGTCCGCAAGCGCAGATCTCGTCGGGCCCGGGAAACATCTCGAGGAGGGCGGCCTGTTCCCGATCCTTCACGAGCGCGACGAACGACTCGACGGAGAGAACATTGTCCAGGTCGACCGGGAGCCGGTTGTCGCCGTCGGCCAGCAGCAGGAGCCGCGGCAGCCTTCGAGCCGCGCGCCACGTCTGCACCCGGCGAAACCGCTCCGCGCCGTGCGCCCGACCGAGGGGCTCGAGCTCTTCGCGGTACGCGTTCCAGCGCGCGGGCGAGAGCACGATGCGCCCGGAGGACACTCGCGGAAGGAACGCCGCGGCTCCGAGGGCGCCCCAGTCCCAGCCCGCGGAGGCGGCCGTGCCATCGCCCTGCAGATCGCATAGAAACCGATAGAGCGGAAGGCCGTTCCGGAAATTGTGGGCGGACGTCAGCCGCGGAACGATCCTGCGGCCGAGTCGCGCCGAGCGGAGGATCAGCCGGCCTCCGGAGATGGAAACGAGCAGGTCGGTCACCGGGATCTGCCTGTCGATCGCGGCACCCGATCCGCCGAGATAGGGAATCTCGTATTCGCGCAGCACGGGACGGAAGAGGATGTTCCCGAGCCGGCCCTCCGGCTGGTGCACGACCTCTGCGAACACGGCATCGGGATCGAGCGCTTCCTCGGCCCGCAGGTGCTCCTGCACGAGCCGATGGAGAGCCGGATCCCCGTGACAGAAGCGGCCGAGGAGGCGCGCGCCGGACGGACCATCCAGCCCGGTCAGCAGAACGCGAAAATCGCCCCGTTGCATCGCCTCTTCGGAGGAGGCGGCCACGCTCGCCATGACGGCGAACGCGCCCGGCAGCGGCGGCGGGTCCCCGGCAGCGAGCTTCTCGAGCTCTCTGGCAGTGAGAACGATCTCCGCATGTCCGTCCGATGTCGCCCGCGTGAGGCGGCGCAGGAGAAGCTCGTCTCGCGCTTCCCAGGTGCTGGTCTCGCCCGAGGCGGGGAAGTCGATCCCCGCGAGCAGCGGACCGCCTCCCGCGTCCAGCCCGGTCTCGGGCGGATAGCCGATTCCCTTCTCGGGGTCCAGGACATCGACGAGCGGCATCTCCCTTTCCTCGTAGCGCGCGGTGAACGCGTCCAGAAATAGCGTCAGAGCGCCGCGCCGGGGCGCGGAATGAAGACGGCGCAGCATTTCGGCTCCGCGAGCAATTTCCTCGAGCACTGCTCCACCGAGCGTCGCCTCCGGAGACGCCTTGAACAGATCCACCTGGACGAGCCGCGCCAGCTCGACCGGCGCCGGAAGATCCGCGAGCTGTTTCGCGACATCCCGGTAGAACGCCGGATCGACGCCCGGGCGCGCCACATCGAGAGAGGCGAGACTCGTCCGGACATGTTCGAGGCGGGCGGCGATCGAAGCGGTTTCCGGCCGCTCCGCCAGGCGCGCCGCCAGCGCCCCGGCGGGATCGTCGCCGGTGACGAGCAGTGCGAGATCGGGCCGAAGGATCTGGCCGTCGATCAGCGCCCCGATGTAATCCCGCGCCTCGTCCGGAGAGACGTCGTCTCCGGAAAGAGCCTGCGCGAGCGCCGACGCGGATGACCCGGTCCCACCCGCGGCGGCACGCTCGAGAGTGCCCCGGAGAGCATCCGTATCGTCGACCGCGACGAGGTGATGAGAGCGTTCCTTCTTGTCGAGCCTCGCCTCGACATAGTGGACGCGGCCCGCCGCTCGGTACAGGCTCGAGCTCGGCCGGAAGTCGAAGGCGCCGCGCAGAGCCGGATCGCGCGCGAGAGTTTCGACGAGCACGAAGAGGTAGTCCATGTCGAGGCGGCTGTGACGCCGGGACTTCTCGGCCCCTTCGAGGACGAGACGCGTTCGATCGCCGATCCCGCCGACGGATGTGCCCGCGAAGAGGCCGAACGGCGTCGCGCGTCCGGCCATGCGGGAGAAGTAGCGGACAATGGCGCGCTCGATTCGGGTTCCCCGCTCCCCGTCCGGATCGCGGATCCAGACCTCCCGAGACTCGTCGAGGTCCGGGGACGCGACGAAGAGCGCGTCGCGGACGAGCGGACGATCGAGAAGCGCCCGCAGGCGTTCGCGCAGCCGCGTACGGTCGGCGACGAGCGCCGTTTCGAGAAGAGCGGGATCCTCGAGCGCCGTCACGGCCTGGAGCCCGTCTCCCCATGCCAGGAACTGGTCGAAGGGAAGAAGAGGCGTACGAAGCGCGAAGAATCCGGCGGACCGGTACTGCGGCTCTCGCGGACCGTTATCCGGAGTCGGAGTCATCGTCTCGAGCGGTCCTTTTCAGGAAGGTCTGCACCCGGTTCCGATCCTATTCGAACGACCACGACTCCTGCGGAAGGCTCGACCGCGGAGCGCGGAGAGCTATTTCGGCGCCTATTTCGAGCGTTTGCGGCTCCTTCGGCCTGCGTTCCCTGCCCGACTCGAGACGAGCAGCATCCTGTCCCATGGCGGCTCGATCGCGGTTGCGGCGGAAAGCTTTCCGATCGAAGTGCTCTTCGCGACATCGTCCACCTCTTTGTCGGGAACCCTGGCCCCGTGACTACGGGCGCCGAACGACTTCATCTGCGCAATTCGGGAGCAACGATCGGGCCCGATTGCCGGCTCCGGAAAAATGATCGAAGCGATGCGACTTTGCCGATACCGCCACCACTCGCCCCGGAACGATGGACTCATTTCAAGACACGTCGGTTCTCTTCGCCGACTCGTATTGAGACTAGCTCCGGGCCGGACACGCGGGCGCGGCCTTCGCGGCGCGTCGGGGCATCCGCGCCGAAACGAGCAGCATGCGGTCCCACTCCGGCTCTATCGACGTCGCCGCGGAGAGAAGCGCCAGCGCGATTCCGCCGGCGCCGAAGAGTCCTCGCGCGAGGACCAAGGACTTTTTCCCTTTCTTGCCCTCCTCCTGGGCGAGAAAACCGCCGACGCCGCGACCGGGGCTGCGCATCGCGAGCGTTCGCGCGAACCAGTATCGCGCGGCGCGCCGCAGCGTCGCGTCTCCGGTCGCCTGAAACATCCGGTTGAAGACGTGCGCGAGACCGGCCGCGCCGTGGCAGAGACCGGCATCCACGACTCCGGCCTGCTCCGGCCGTCGCCGCGCTGCCCCGCGCGCGATCGCGAGCGCCTCCCGTTTCCAGTCGCGGTCGCCCACACACCGCGCCGCGACCAAGAGCGCCGCGGAGACGCCGGGATCGCCATAGCACCATGCGGAGCGACAAATTCCGTTCTTCTGCCCTTCGGCGAGCCAGGCCGGGAAGCGCGCGCCCGGTGTGCCAAGCTTCTGGCGCAGGAGCCAGGAAACGGCTCCGTCGAGCAGCCGGCGCGCGATGCGTTTCCGGATGCCGGCCGCCCACGACGCGGCGAGTAAGGCGATGACACCGGGAACGCCGTGGGCCAGACCCACGTTGTCGTAGCCGTCCGGGCATTGCTTCCTCTGAGGGGACGGAAGCAGCTCCGGCCGCGTGTGCCAGGTGAGGCCGCCCGGCCGGGGCACCGCCGTCCCCTCGAGGCGATCGACGACGCCTTCCAAACACGAGATCGCAGCGCGGGATGGGAGGCGCTCGAGCGCGTAAACGCCGATGCCCACCAAGCCGTTGATGAGGTCGTAATCGTTGCGCCAGCCGGGCCGGCGCACGAAGCGGACCAAGGCCTCATCGACCGCCTCAGTCGAATCTCCGCCGTCCGGAGCGAAGTACCTTCCCTGCAAATGCGCCATCGCCCACGCGACGCCGGCGAAGCCCACGAAAAGGGACGAGCTCATGGTCACGGAGGCGACACCCTGTTCGGCCTCGCGGAGAAATCGCTCGGCCGGTTCGAGGCGGTCTTGCGGGCATCGGGCCCGGCTCCAGTAGGCGTGAAAGACCGCCAACCCCGCCGAGCCCGAGATGAGCGACGGGTCTCGCGCAGAGGCGGACGATTTCCCGATGTCTTCGCCGACGGCGTCGACCGCCTCGAGCGCGGCCTTCGCGAGCCTTCCGTGCAGGACCGGCCGCCAGCCCACCGACTTCATGGAGAATCAAAGACCGCGCGCCCGCGAGCCGTCCACCCTACTGGTAGCAGACGAGCAGGTGGTTGTGCATCCAACGGATGGATTCGTTGACGGTGTTTCTCGTTTTGTCCGCCCTTGACCCTCGCAGACTTGCCCCTCGCGTCCAGGTCCCGGATCGTTTCCTTCTTGAGCTTCAGCCTGGCGACACGTTTCTGGGCCGAAGCCTTCGTCTTCGCGACAATGTCCACTCCTTTTCGCGCCCTTCTGTTCGACTATTCTGCCAGTCTTCGATCACCACCGATCGACCTTATTCGTCGGGACGGACCGATCGCTCACACACCTGTGGACTCATCGAACAGCAGAGCTCGACGATTCTGTCGCTAGCCGGTAACAGTGATGCATTCCGCAGGGGCGCAGGTGATTTTACCCACGAGCTTTCTTCCGCCCTTGACCTGACCGCTCGTTTTCCGGAGGTCGAGGTTCCGAATCGTCTCCTTCTTCAGCTTGAGCTTCCCCGCGCCTTTCGGAACAGCCGTCTTCTTCTTGACTACCATTGTCCGTCTCCTCCTTCCGACCGTCGATCGTTCAGCGTTTCAGGATCAGCATTCAGGCGAAACATCGAAGGCGAAGAATGCGGAAGGGGGTTGCCTACTCGGTGGTAATACCCGTACCGCCAATACGATGCCTCATGCCGCCTCCGCCCTTGACCTGCCCGCTCGTTTTCCCGGGGTTGAGGTCCCGAATCGTCTCTTTCTTCAGTTTGGGATTCACCGCTTTCTTCGCGCCCGGCTTCGCCTTCTTGTCAAACCATTGTCCGCTCCTTTCGGCAACCTCATATCGACTCACTGTTCCGCCTGCGGAGGTTGCAATCGGAGCGCCAAACCGCCCGCCTCGCTAACCATCTGAGCGATCACAAGTTCGGCCCGCCCTCTGCGTCGTAGTCTGTTCATGAGACCTTCTCGTTTGAATCGTAGGCTCATATCGATACATCACGCACTCGAGGGCCGCCGTCCCCCCGCACTCGGACCCCCCCGTGCAAACCGCAGCTCCGAAGCCACGATCCCCACGAGCACCAGCGCTCCGCCCGCCAGACCGCGGGCGCCCAAACGCTCGCGCAGGAGCCACGCGGCGAACAGCGCCGCGAAGACCGGTTCGAGCGCGAACAGAACCGCGGCGTGGGTGGCCGACATTCGGGCCTGGGCCCAGGTCTGGAAGAGGAAGGTTCCGACGGTCCCGATCGAGGCCAGGTAAAGCACGCTCCACAGAAACGTTCCCTGCCATAGAACGGGACGTGCCTCGAGCGCGGCCTCCGGAAGACCGGCGAGCGCGGGAAGCCGGAACAGGAATGATGCGATCGCCGCCACGATCGTGACCGAGCCGAGCTGCACCGCTGTGAACCAGAACACGTCGTGGCGCGGGGATCGGATGGCGAGCTCGACGATGTAAAACGCGAAGGCGATCCCGCAACCGGTCAGGAAAGCATCTCCCCGATTGAAGGGCCCGCCTCCCACCGGGAAGGTCAGCAACACGAATCCCGCCGCGGCGAGGGTGATGCCGGCCGCGTTCTCGGCGGAAGGAAACTGGCGCGTGCGGAGGTATGCGGCGAGCGGCGTCAGGACGACCGACAGGCCCGTGAGAAAGGCCGCCTTCGAGGCGGTCGTCTCCGGGATCCCCAGGACCTCGAGGCCCATTCCTCCCGCGAGGAGCAGTCCGATCACGATGCCGTCGCGCCACATCCCGGGCGATCGAACGGCGCGCCTGCGGGCAATCAGGATCGAAGTGAGGATCGCCGAGGCGATCAGGAATCGCCAGAATAGAAACTGGAGCGGCGGCGAGGTCTCGAACGCGTTTTTGACTACGACGAAGGAGGTTCCCCAGACGAGGGTCACGCCGACGAGCACGGCATCCGCTCGCAGATCCTTCGGCGGGCGGACGGACGATTCGGTCGACATGGTTGCGACGGCCCCAGAATAACGGCCGGCGGAAAAGCAGCGGCTGCCGCACGTTCGGAGGGTCTCGAATCACGGCACCGGACGCGTTCGGTTGTGCGAAGGGGACTGCCCGCGGCGGGCCTGCCGATGCGAAGCGAACGGAAATGACTTCGGCTGCGAGTTACGCGCGATCGCCCCTCGGTATCTCAAAGACCAGTCTCATCCAACGGTCGTCGGCTCCCGATCGCAGTCCCGATCCCGGGACTTCCGACCGAGACTCAGATCGTGTCTTTCTCAAGCAGGCCGAACCCGTCGTCACGCCCTCCCTGCGCCTTGACCTCACCGGATCCCCTCTCCGCGTCCAAATCCACACGCGGAGAGATCGACTCTCCCCGGCGTCAGCCTCTCTTTGTACCAATGCAGACGAGGAGAGTCACGGCGCATCCCACACTCGGCATTTCCGTACCGCCCGTCACCCTTCCGCCCTTTACCTTACCGCCCCTGCCCTTCCCGTCCGGATCCCGGATGGTCTCCTTCTGGACCTTGAGTTTCGCGATGCTCCCTTTCCCGGCGCCGCTTTCCTGGTGACCATGTTTCCGTCTCCTTTGCCGCGTAGAACCATCTCGTCCCCGGACGTCGGGCCGATTCCCGACCGCCAGCGCAAGGCCCTGACCCACTGTCCCTTTCGGCCGTCTCCCATCGGCAAGACCGCCAGTACCTGTCTCGTTCCAATGCAGTACAAGTCACTCTTAGTGCTTCGTTTCGAGACTTTCCTGCGGTCGGCCCAGACGAATCTCGGACACCTCTGTCCGCGCGAAAACCAGCGTTCCGCCCGTGATCGGGAGAAGCGTGATGGGGTGATCCATCGAGGAAACGGGTGATCGTTAGAACGGAATGAGGGGCGCCCCTCACCCCAGCCCTCTCCGGACGAGAGAGGAAACGGCCGCTGCGCTGCAATAGGGAAAGGCAGATCCATTCGTCGTTTCGCTCTTCCGGACGACGGGGCAGGGACATCCGCCGTCGGGCTATCATCCCTCGCTTGACCTCGACGCCCGCACCCCGAGTTCGCTTCGCGCCGTCGCCGACAGGATCCCTCCACGTCGGCGGCGCGCGCACCGCGTTGTACAACCTGCTCTTCGCGCGGAGCACCGGCGGGACCTTCATTCTGCGCATCGAGGACACGGACGTCGAGCGATCGCGCGAGGAGCTCTCCGCTCAGATCCTGGCCGCGATGGAGTGGCTCGGGCTCGACTTCGACGAGGGGCCGTTCTACCAGTCCAAACGCACGGATCTGTATCGCGCCGCGGCGGAGAAGCTCCTCGCCGAGGGAAAGGCGTACAGGGCGTTCGAGAAGCCCGAGGAGCTCGACGTCGAGCGAAAGGCGGCGGAAGCCGCCGGCAAAGCCTACCGGTATTCCGGTGCGGGCCGCGACATCTCCCCGGACGAGAGCGAGCGGCGCGCCCGCGCCGGTGAGCGGCACGTCGTTCGCCTCAAGATGCCCGCGGAGACGATTGTCGTCGAGGACCTCGTGCGCGGGCGCGTGGAGTTTCTGCCGGAGGCGCTCGACGACTTCGTGCTCGTGCGCTCGGACGGTCATCCGCTGTACCACTTTTGTGTCTGCGTGGACGACGCGGACATGCGGATCACCCACGTGCTCCGCGGCGACGACCATCTCGCCAACACGCCCAAGCACGTCGCTCTGTTCGCCGCCCTCGGTACGCCCGTCCCGCAGTTCGCGCACCTCGGGATGATCCTCGGCACGGACAAGAAGAAGCTCTCGAAGCGCCATGGCGCCGCCGCCGTCGAAGAGTGGAGGGACGTCGGCATCCTCCCCGAGACGCTCTTCAACTTTCTCGCGCTTTTGGGCTGGTCCCCGGGCGACGACCGCGAGATCCTCACCCGCGCCGAGATGGAGACGCTGTTCTCGATCGATCGCATCGGCGCCTCACCGTCCGTCTTCGATCCCGAGAAGCTTCTCTGGATGAACGCCCAGTACATCCACCAGCTGCCGGCGGAGGAGCTCCTGGCCCGCTCCGCTCCCTTCGCGACGGCGGGCCTGCCACCGACTCCGGTTGCCCTCGCCGCGGTCGAGCTGCACCGCACCCGCGTTCGGACGACGATCGAGATGGGACGGGCGCTCGCCGCCTACGCCGCGGACCCGGACGAGTACGACGCCGACGGCATGAAGAAACAGGTCAAGCCGGAAACCGCCGCGCAGATGGCGAAGCTCGTGGAGAACCTGGAGGCGGTCTCCGACTGGACGATCGGCCCGCTCGAGGAGGCGCTGCGCCGCACCGCGGAGGAGCTCGGCGTCTCCGCCGGCAAGCTCATCCATCCGACCCGACTGGCTCTCACGGGCATCACGGTCGGCGCACCCCTCTTCGACGTGATGGCGCTGCTGGGGAAAGAGACAGCGATGCGGCGGCTACGGAGCTTTGAGAAACGGATCGGCTCGCAAGGCTGAGAGCCGTTTCCAGTTTCCAGTCTTTAAGCTTCAGTTTTCAGTCTTCAGTTTTCAGTTCTCAAGCTTTGGGTTCGAGCTGTCAGCTCTCAGCCAAGTTCCCAAACCCATAACCAACTGACAACTGATAACTGATAACTGATAACTGATAACTGATAACTGATAACTGATAACTGATAACCGCCAACGGCCCGCGAGCTTGACGGCCTCTACGCCCCCTCGTCGATCTTGTAGTCCTCGCGCAGGTGATGCAGGTCCTTCAAGGCGGTCCGCAGCACCGTGATCACGCGCGAGACTTCGCGCCCGTAGAACTTCATCTCCGCGTCGCAGTCCGTCATTCCGTAGATGGCCTCGTCCTTCTCGAGCCGGTCCTTTTCGAACGAGAGACGCTCGATCAGCTCGTCCAGCTCGGAGCGAAGCACGAACGCGACGTCACGGATGCCGAGGAACCGGCTGCACTGCGGGCAGTGGACTTCGGAGTTCGCTTCCTCCGGGACCGCATCGATCACGAACTGCCGCTCGCAGCGGGGGCACTCGAAGACTTCCGGGATCATGACCGGCCCGAGTGTACCCGCCGCGGCAGCGGCTGGCGATGCCTCTTTTTTGGGACGGACCGGCCTCACCAGGCGAGTGCCGGCGGAGTCGCAGTCCGAGCCGCCGGCCGGCGGTATCGCTGCGTCGCCCCGGCCCACGACGGCGCCGAGGACGGAGCCCGGCAGCATGCGGTCCCTTTCGCTTGCGCCACCCGTGCGGTGAACCGGTTGAGTCGAACCGCCCCGGGGCGTATCGTGTGGGAGCGTCTCCCCCTCTCTTCTGTGATTCGTTTTTCTTTCGGAGGCCCCCACGGCACAACCGGACCGGGCTCTCGCGGCAATCGTTTTCACGGCCGCGGCCGCCATCGCGGCGGGCCAGGCTTTCCGCGAGAACGTCCAGATCGGTCTCGTCTCGATACGGCTCAATGTCCGAGGACGAGACGGACGACCGGTCTTCGATCTCACGGAGGCCGATGTAAAGCTCAAGGTCGACGGCAAAGAAGTCGCGATCGAAGGCATGGATCGAACGGGCTCCGAGGTATCGGAGACTCTCGTGCCGGCAACGCCGGCGTCGAGCACGACCGCATCCATCTCTGCGCCCGTCGCTGGAATTCCGCCCGCTCCCGCCGCGGGATCGAGCTCAGACCTCTACCTGGCAATCCTCTTCGACGAAACCTCGAGCAACACGTACGACCGCCGTGACGTGTTCCGGCAGCTCGAGAGTTTCCTCAGGAACAAGACGGCGGCCGGCGTTCATGTGATCCTCGAGCGCTTCAACGGCACCGTTCATGCGGAAGGCACGTGGACGACCGATTCCTCAGCCGCCGTCGCCAATCTGAAGAAGATGCAGAAGAGCGTCGCCGACGCGCACGTGCCGAGCCCGAGCGAGCTCTCCGACGCGATCCGCAACGGAACTCCCGCTCGAAGCCTCGAGATGCAGGTGGATCTGTCCGGGCGGCGCACCGCCGACGGGATCCTCCAGGCCCTCATCCGGTTTCCGGAAGTTCCTGGCCGCAAAGGACTGGTCTTCATCACCGACGGCACCCCGCTCATCACCCCTTTCGATCTCTCCGTCATGCTGGGCGCGAACGATTCGACGTCACAGCAGGATGCCGCGACGCGGGCGGACTATTTGCGAAATCACGACCAGGCGGACGCGGGCAAGCAGATCGAAGCGCAGCTTCAGGACCAGTCGCTCCAGGCGTTCAGCGACGCGGCGCCGAATCAAGGGACCTGGGCCCAGCGCATGGCGAAGATCACGAACAAGGCGGTCGAGCTCGACATCGCGCTCTATCCCCTCGATTCGGAGGCCGTGGACCGTGGCACGATTCCGGGCGCGGGATCGAAGTGGCCGGGACGTTCGATGCCCGGCGTCGCCGGTGTGGGAAAGGCGACGAGCTCCGGCATGACCTCCCGGGTCTCCGTCGCTCAGACGATGACGGCGCTCGCCGACACGACAGGCGGCCAGGCGCTGCTCGCCCCGCTGCAGGCATCCGATCGCCTGGGAACGATCGCCGCCGCACGAGGCTCCGACTACATGGTGTCGTTCCGCGATCCCGCTCCGAACGACAACCGGTTCCACAGGGTCGAGATCACGATCCAGAGGCCGGGAACGAAAGCGGCGTATCGCCGCGGGTATCGGACCCGGAGCGACGAGGAGCGCACTCTCGACACCGTGATCGCTCACATTCAGGAGCCGACCGTCAGTAACCCGTTCGACCTCCACGCGACGTTCGACGTCGTGCGAAAGGAAGGCGGCCGCGACGTCGTCGAAATGAGGGTGGAGTTCTCCCCCGCCGAAGCACCGGGAGAGGCGGCGCCCGAGCGCGTCGCCCGGATCTGGGCCGTGTGCTCCGACGAAGAAGGCAACCGCGCGAAGCCGATCATCCGTACGGTGAAGGCGCAGCGCGTTCCGAACGCGAAGAGCCCGTCCTACTCCGACTCGATGCAGCTCGGCCTCCCTCCCGGGCCGTACATCTGGAGCGTTGCGGTCCGCGACGAGGCGACACGCGTCACGTCCTACGCGGTCGTCCGCAAACAGCTCTAGCAGGCTGCTGAAGAAACGCCCTTTTGGGTGTGTGCGACGTGATGCAGCCGGTTCATGAGTTCAGTTGTTGGAGTGGAAGGTCAGAAGTGAGCCACCGGATTGCGTCTTTAGATCCGCGTTTTCGACTGGTCGA
>JBBSEW010000029.1:0-44432 GCA_038239305.1 Thermoanaerobaculia bacterium
CCCTACGCTCCCCTAATACACGCCGCCGGTCAGGTGGACGATTGCCGTCCAGACCCCGCGCACGAATCGGAACGTCACGAGAGGGACGAGAATCGCTGCGGAGCACCATACGATGAGGCTCGTCCGCAGGCTCCAGAGGGGGCCGAAGCCGGCGCCGATCATCAGGAGGAACGCGCAGAAGAAGGTATTGAGGTCGAGCGAGCCCACCCACTGTCCATGCTCCCGCGCAAATCCCACTCCGCAGGCCGGGCAGCGCTCGTTCATCGCGAAGTAATTCCGAAAAAGCTTCCCCACGCCGCAGACCGGACAGCGCAGCCGCACGCCCCGCCATATCGCCCGCTTCCAATATCCGTCGGGAAAGGAAACCCGGCGGCGGGTCGTGTCGCGCCAGGGAAGAACCGGGGGAGGATCGGGGGTGGACATCCGAACAGATCGTACTCCCCTTGATGGCGGATCTCGCGATCTCGCGATCTCATGATCTCGCGATCAATCTGGGGATCGAATTAAGGGTCATCGGTGAGGGCCGCCGTAGGCCCGGGCGATATCCGATAGTTCGATGGTTCGATCGATCGCGAGATCATTCGATCGCGAGATCGCGAGATTTCCACTATCCGGCACGAAAGCTGCTGTAGTGCGGGGGGCATCGCAGGAAAGTACGGACGCTAAGGAGTAATTTATGTCTCGTTCGAAAATTTCCTCCAAAACGATTCGGGATTTCGCGCCGGTTCTGATTCCGCTCGTGACGCGCGTAGCCGTTCCGATGGCCGTGCGCAGCATTCGACGCCGCTCCGAGGGGCTGGGCGACGCGCTCGAGGGCGTGCGCGACCATTTTGAGAAGAGCGCGAAGAAGACGAGGGGCGATTTCGAGGACGTGCGCGACGAGGCGGTTGATCGCGGCCGGAAAGTCTATGGCGACGCCCTGGCACAGGGTACGAAGCTCATCGACGAGATCGCCGCGAAGGGGATCGAGGCAGCGGAGGAATGGGTGCGCGCCGTTTCCAAGCCGCCGCGCCGTGGTTTTCCCTGGACCAAAGTGTTCGCAATCGGAGCCGTGGTTGCCGTTGGGTACCTGGTCCTGAATCGCGACTGATCCGAAAAAAACAACGCAGGTTTCGGGAGTCGGAACCGCCCTGAATCGAAGCGGCTTGGAATCGAAATGGCGGAGCGGCGGGTAACCCCTGGCCGTCCTCCGCCGTTTCTCGTTCAGCGGGCGGCGAGTTTCTTGTACTTGATGCGGTGCGGCTGATCGGCCTCGATGCCGAGCCGGCGTTTGCGGTCCGCCTCGTACTCCTGGTAGTTGCCCTCGAACCACACCGTGCGGCTGTCGCCCTCGAACGCGAGGATGTGAGTCGCGATCCGGTCGAGGAACCAGCGGTCGTGGCTGATGACGACCGCGCAACCGCCAAATTCGAGGAGCGCGTCTTCGAGGGCGCGAAGGGTATCGACGTCCAGATCGTTCGTCGGCTCGTCGAGGAGCAGAACGTTGCCGCCCTTCTTCAGAGTCCGCGCGAGATGGAGCCGGTTCATTTCTCCGCCGGAGAGATCCCCGATCCGCTTCTGCTGGTCGGCGCCCTTGAAGTTGAACATGGAAACGTAGGCGCGCGAAGGGATCTCGCGCTTGCCGACGATGATGCGCTCCTGTCCGCCCGAGATCTCCTCGTGAACGGTCTTCTTCGGGTCGGGACGATCGCGATCCTGATCGACGTAAGACGCGACGACCGTCTCCCCGACGACGAGGTTTCCGGAATCCGGCTTCTCCTGGCCCATGATCATCTTGAAGAGCGTCGTCTTGCCGGCGCCGTTCGGCCCGATGATCCCGACGATGCCGCCGCGCGGGAGGTCGAACGAGAGGTCATCGACGAGCACGCGGTCGCCGTATGACTTGCGCACTTTTTCGGCGCGCACGACGACGTCGCCGAGCCGGGGCCCGGGAGGAATGAATAGGTCGGCCGTCTCGCCCCGTGCCTCGGGGCCCTTTTCCGCGAGTAGCGTCTCGTATTTCTCGAGGCGGGCCTTGCTCTTGGCGTGGCGGGCGCGGGGCGACATCTTCACCCACTCGAGCTCGCGTTTCAACGTGCGCTGCTTGGCGGACTCCTGCTTCTCTTCGATGGCGAGCCGCGCCTCTTTCTGTTCGAGCCAGCTCGTGTAGTTTCCTTCCCACGGAATGCCCGCGCCACGGTCGAGCTCCAGGATCCACCCCGCGACGTTGTCCAGGAAGTAGCGGTCGTGCGTGACCGCGACCACCGTGCCGGGATATTCGGCGAGATGGTGCTCAAGCCACGCGACCGACTCGGCGTCGAGGTGGTTCGTCGGCTCGTCGAGCAGGAGAAGGTCGGGCCGCTCGAGGAGGATCCGGCAAAGCGCCACGCGCCGCCGTTCGCCTCCCGAAATTTTGGTCACGTCGGCGTCGCCCGGAGGGACGCGGAGGGCGTCCATCGCAATTTCGAGCTGCCGGTCGAGCTCCCACGCGTTCGCCGCCTCGATCGCGTCCTGCACCCGCTGATATTCGGCCATCAGCTTTTCACTCTCGGCCTCGGTCAGGTCGCCCGCCATCTGCTCGTTCAACTCGTCAAATCTCTTCAGGAGGTTGCGCGTGCCCTGCACGGCGAGCTCGACGTTGCCGAGGACGTCCTTCGTGGGATCGAGCCGGGGATCCTGGGGCAGGTAGCCGATCCGTGTGCCTTCGGCGGGGGCGGCGTCTCCCGAGAAGTCTTTTTCGACTCCCGCCATGATCTTCAGCAGCGTCGATTTGCCCGCTCCGTTCAGACCGAGGACCCCGATCTTCGCTCCGGGATAGAACGAGAGATAGATCCCCTTGAGAATCTCGCGCTGCGGAGGCACGACCTTCCGCAGGTTCTGCATCGTGAAGATGTATTGGTGTGCCATGAGAAGCCGGCGAGTCTATAACGAGACGGGTCTCGGTCCAGGCCGCGGGGGCGCCGGCTCCTGTATGGACTTCAGGCCGGTTCGGGAAACGGGAAAGGAAAACGGGAAACGACGGGAGAAGGGGCGCGGTTCCCGGGCGCCGTTGCTGCGAGTACGAAACGGAGGAGCCTAGAGGTCCCCGCTTCCGTTCGTACGTTTCCTGTTTCCCGCTTCCCGTTTCCCGGCTTCGGTTTCCCTTTCCCCGATATTGATTCCCATCGTGCCCAGCAGTTTCTCCTCGAACCGCGCGTCCTCGAATCCGGCCTCCCGCATCATGTCGCGGACGCCGAGCTGGCCGGGGTAGCGGGCGAGCGACTCGGGGATGTAGAGGTACGTCTCGGGGTCGCGGTGGAAGAGCCAGCCGACGAATGGCATCATCGTTCGCAGGAACGCGTTGTAGAGGAGGGCGGGAATCCGGGTGCGGGGCTTCCCGAAGTCGAGGATGACGCATCGCCCGCCCGGCGCGAGGATCCGGCGCATCTCGGCGAGGGCCGCCCGCGGGTCGGCAATGTTCCGCAGGCCGTAGCCGACGGTGATGACGTCGAACGAAACGTCGCGGAAGGGGAGGCGGAGGGCGTCCCCCTGGACGAACTCCGATGCCCGGCGCGTCTCCCGCTTCCGCCGCCTCGCGACCGCGAGCATCGGAAGGGTGAAATCGCAGCCGACCGGCCGGATCGGACGGCCCGCAAATTGCTCCGCCAGGAACGCCATGTCTCCCGTGCCGCAGCAGAGGTCGAGCCACCGGGCGGTCGAACCGGCCTTCGCGAGCCCCAGGCGCACGGTGCGCCGCTTCCAGACGCGGTGCATGCCAAAGCTCATGACATCGTTGACGAGGTCGTACCGCGCGGCGAGGCGGGAGAACATCTCGCGAACCTTCGGCGCCCTCTCCTCGTCGTACGACAGGTACTTGTTCGGCATCGCGCGCCACTCTAGACGAACCTGCGGAATGGGCGCCGATCATGTACAGTTTTCCATCCCATGACCGACACACCAAAACCGCATCGTGCCCCTTCCGAAGCCGAAGCCCGTCAGGTCGCCGAGGACGCGCGCGAGTCCGAGTGGACCGCGCCTTCGTTCCTGAAGGAAATCTTCCTCGGGAACTTCCGGCTCGACCTCGTCCACCCCTTCCCGGTCGCGCCGCCGGAGCGGCCCGAGTTTCGCGCCTTCCTCGACCACCTTCAGAAGTTTCTGATCGAGGAGGTCGATTCCGACGCGATCGACCGCGACGGCCAGATCCCGCCGCGCGTCGTCGCCGGTCTGGCGGAGATGGGCGCCTTCGGTATGAAGATCCCGACGGAGTACGGCGGCCTCGGCTTCTCCCAGCGCGAGTACAGCCAGGCGATCAAGCTCATCACGAGCCAGGACGGCAACCTGATCGCGCTCCTCTCCGCGCACCAGTCGATCGGCGTTCCGCAGCCGCTGAAGCTCTTCGGGACGCCCGAGCAGAAGAAGAAATACCTGCCCCGGCTCGCCAAAGGAGCGGTTTCCGCCTTCGCGCTGACCGAGACGCAGGCCGGCTCCGATCCCGCCGCTCTCGCCACCACGGCGGTCCGCACTCCCGAAGGCGACTACGTGATCAATGGCGAGAAGCTCTGGTGCACGAACGGCACGCTCGCCGAGCTCTTCGTCGTCATGGCCCGCCATCCGGACACGAAGAAGATCTCCGCCTTCATCGTCGAGAAGGACTGGCCGGGCGTCGAAGTCGTGATGCGCTGCCACTTCATGGGCCTGAAGGCGATCGAGAACGGCGTCATCCGATTCACGAACGTCCGCGTGCCGAAGGAGAACCTCCTCCTCGGCGAAGGGCGGGGCCTGAAGCTCGCGCTCGTCACCCTCAACACGGGCCGCCTGACGCTGCCGGCCTCGTGCGCCGCGGTCGCCAAGCGATGCGTCGAGATCAGCCGCGCGTGGGGCAATGAGCGCGTGCAATGGGGCCAGCCGATCGGCAAGCACGACGCGATCGCGCAGCTGCTGGCCGAGATGGCGGCGACCGCGTTTGCGATGGATGCCGTCACCGATCTCGCGGCCGCCATGGCCGACGCGGGCGATCGCGACATCCGGCTCGAGGCGGCCGTAGCGAAGATGTGGAACTCGGAGGAAGGCTGGAAGATCGTCGATCGGACGCTCCAGATCCGCGGCGGACGCGGATACGAAACCGCGGATTCCCTGCGGGCGCGCGGCGAGGAGGGGATTCCGGTCGAGCGGATGATGCGGGACTACCGCATCAATCTCATCTTCGAAGGGTCCTCCGAGATTATGCGGCTCTTCATCGCGCGCGAGGCGCTCGACCGGCATCTCGCGGTGGCGGGCGATCTCGTGAGCCCGAAGTCGTCGCGATCGACGAAGCTGAAAGCGCTGCCGAAGATCGGCGCGTTCTACGGAAAGTGGTATCCGACGCGCTGGATCGGATGGGGCCGCTGGCCGCGCTACGCCGAGTTCGGCGCTCTCGCCCCGCACCTGCGGTATCTGGAGCGCACGACGCGCCGGCTCTCCCGCTCGATTTTCCACATGATGGCGCTGCACGGACCGAAGCTGGAGAAGCGGCAGGCGCTCCTCTTCCGGGCGGTCGACGCGGGTGCGGATCTCTTCGCGATGTCCGCCACCGTTGCCCGGGCGCACCAGCTCGCGAAGGCGGGCGGCGCGGAAGGCCGCGGGGCGGTCGAGCTCGCGGACGTCTTCTGCCGCATGATGCGCCGGCGGATCCGCCAGCACTTCCACGCCATGCGGACGAACGACGACGTCCGCAAATACAGGACCGCGCGGCGGGTGCTCGACGGAGACCACGCGTGGCTCGAAAGCGGCCTCGTGCCGGCCGCCGAGCTGCTGAAGAAACATCCTCCGGCGCCCCGCGGCTCGTCCAGCGAGAAGAAGAAAGAAGAGGCTTTCGCGGGCGTCTGAGGTCGGGCCGCGAAGCGGGACGTGAAACGGGAAACGGGAAACGGGAAACGGGGAAACGAAGAGACCCCCTTCACCCGGCCTCTCCCCGCGCTCGGGGAGAGGGGTTTGTCTTTGATCCTCCGATCCTCCGATCCTCCGATCACCCGATTCCTCTGATTGATCACCCGATCATCCGATCACCCGATCACCCGATCACCCGATCACCCGATCACCCGATCACCCGATCACCCGATCACCCGATTCGCCCGATTCGCTATTGACCGCGCTTAAGGACGATCCGGTCCGCGGTCCGTCATGTCGCGGCGCCCCTGCTCATCGTGTCCCCATACAATCCGTCCCCGAA
Organism: Thermoanaerobaculia bacterium; assembly: GCA_038239305.1. GTDB lineage: Bacteria > Acidobacteriota > Thermoanaerobaculia > UBA5066 > Gp7-AA6 > JALYUA01. The sequence continues at coordinate 6,167 of JBBSEW010000029.1, forward strand.
TGACTCTTGCCGCCGGACAGCGCCTTGGACCGTACGAGATCCTTTCGCCGATCGGGGCGGGAGGTATGGGAGAAGTCTACAAAGCTCTCGACGTCCGCCTGTCCCGGAACGTGGCGATCAAGGTGTTGCCGTCCGAGCTGGCGAGCGACCCCGAGCGGCTGCGACGGTTCGCCACCGAGGCGCGCGCCGCTTCCGCGCTGAATCACCCCCACATTTTGACGGTCTATGACGTCGGCGAATCGAATGGCGTTTCGTACATCGCGACGGAGTTCGTCGACGGCAAAACTCTTCTCGAGCTTCTGGGCGCAGGCCCCCTTCCCCTGAAGAAACTGCTCGAGCTCGCGACGCAGATTGCCGAAGGCATGGCCGCCGCCCACGAGGGCGGGATCGTCCACCGGGACCTGAAGCCGAGCAATCTAATGGTGTCGAAAGATGGATATGTGAAGCTCCTCGACTTCGGGCTCGCGCGCGTGGAATCGCGCCTGGGCACGGGGGTTCCCACGGAGACGATGCACACGATGTCCGTGACCACACCGGGCGCGGTCCTCGGCACGGTGGGGTACATGTCGCCCGAACAGGCGCGGGGAGAGGCGACGGACTACCGCTCGGACCAGTTCTCCTTCGGGTCGATGCTCTACGAGATGGCGACCGGAGCGCGCGCCTTCGAACGCGGGAGCGCGATCGAGACGCTTTCGGCGATCCTGCGGGACGAGCCGGAGCCGATCTCCCGCTATCGCGCTTCTCTTCCTCCTCCGCTGCGCTGGATGATGGAACGCTGCCTCGCCAAGTCGCCCGCCGATCGCTACAACTCCTCGCGGGATCTCGCCCTCGAGCTCCGCGGTATCCGAGATCACCTTTCCGAGCTCTCCGGCGAGAAGGTCCCGAGCGTCCCCCGGGCGCCGAGGCGGAGAATGGCCGCGCTCTTCGCCTTCGCGGCGGGAGCGGCTCTCCTGGTCGGACTGGCGGGTATCTGGATCGGGATATCCGGCCCTTGGCGCGGAGCGCGGCTGCCGGTCTTGAAGCGGCTGACCTTCCGCAACGGTTCCGTGGCGCGAGCCCTCTTCGTTCCGAAATCGAACTCCATCCTCTATACGGCCGCGTGGGACGGCCAGGCGGTGGCGTCCTACGTCACCCTTCCCGAATCGAAGGGCGTTGACCGCAAGCTCGACTCTCCCGTCCAGCTTCCGATGGCCTACACGGCGGACGGCTCGGAGGTCCTCGTCCTTCTCGGCCGGCCCACGGGCGCGTTGAACGCATTCGGCCCGCTGGCGTGGTGGCCGGCACTCGGGGGAAAGACGCGGCCGGCGCTCGAGCCGGCGGGCTGGTCCGATTGGGCGCCCGTGGGCCGGTTCCTGGCGGCCGTGCGCGGTCAGGGAGGGGAGCGCATCCTGCAGACGCTCGATGCCGACGGAAAGAGCGAAAAGACCCTCTTCCGAACGGTCGGCGCGATTTCCTGGGTCCGGATCTCGCCTGACGAGAAGCGAATCGCCTTCGTTCATCACCCGTCGCGGTTCGACAACGCCGGCGAGGTTCGAGTTGTCGGAGTCGATGGCTCGGACGGCCGCGCGGTGAGCCCGCGTTACGAGACCTGCACCGGGCTCGCATGGAACGCGCGCTCGGGCGACATCTGGTTCACGGCGACGGCGGACAGCGTCTACAGCACCTCTCTCTGGTCGGCGTCCCCGCGCGGTTCGGCAAAACGCATCTATTCCTTCCCCGACGTGCTCGTCCTGCAGGACGTTTCGGGAGAGGACTGTCTGCTGGTCGGCGGATCCGAAGACACCCGTCTCCTCCTCCGCAAGGGCGATCGGAAGCCCGCGGACCTCTCCTGGCTCGGCAGCACCTTCCTGACCGACCTCTCCCACGACCGCAAGAGCGTTCTGTTCATCGACGGGACGGCGGAGGAGAAGACGCTGGGAACGTGGCTCCGTCCGCTCGACGGCGGAGATGCGGTTCGGGTCGCGGACGGCGAAGTCGGCCGCTTTTCCCCGAATGATCAGTCGATCGTCACGATCACGCGAGCGCCGAAAGGAACTCCGCAGGTCGCTCTGGTTTCGATCGCCACCGGCCGCTCCACCCCGCTGACACGCTCGGCCTCGCCCAACTCCTCTCCGTCGTTCGCCGGCTCCGACGCCATCCTCTTTTCCCGCGCTTCCGGCGGAAAGACCGAGATCTGGCGCGTCGGTACCGACGGGGCCGGGGAGCGCCGGATCGCCGTCGGGTGCGACGGCCCTTCCGCCAACGCGGCGGGATCCGCTTTTCTGTGCGTCGGAGGCACGCAGGATGACGTCCTCTTCACCGCACCCATCCCTTCCGCCGGCGAGGTGGCGACCCATACCGTTCGCGCGCTCGTCGACGGCGGAAAATTCATCTACGCCCGGTGGAATGGGGCCGGAAACGAGATCTACGCCCTGACCAGCCAGGGTCGGGTCCTCACGCTCGACCCGGTGTCCGGCGGGGTCCTCCGCGACGACCCCGTGCCACTGGAAGAAGGGATCGCGACCGGGTCGATCCTGGCGGCCGCCTTCAGCGACGACCGGACGGTCCAGGCGTATTCGGTCGGCCGCCGGAGCTCTCATCTCTACCTGCTTCGCGGTTTCTGATTCTTCCGAAACGAGCCGCCCGATGCGTCTGCGCCGGCATCCGGATCTTCTTCTCGCCTGGAGACCGGAAGGACTGCTTGTCCGTAACCTTTCGACGGGAATCGGGATCGTCGGACCGGCAGACGTCGTGCGGATTCTGGATCTGTTCGATCCTCCGCGCAGCGCCCGAGCGGCGGCGGCGCATCTTCCTCGAGAGGAGCGGGAGGAGGCTCTGCAGGGCATCGCGGCTCTTCTCCGACACGGGTTCCTGATCCCCGACGGGCGTGCCGGGCAGACGCCCTCGAGAGTGACCGCGTGGAAGGGAAATGTCGCCTCGGCGCAATACCACGCCGCCTGCCGCGACCTACCTTACCTGCGGGAGCCTGCGGAGATCGAGCGTTACGTGCGCGAGAACATCCTGTCCCGGCCGAAGCCGCCGCGGTTCAAGCACTACAGGAACGCGGTCCGCCGGCGGCTCCCCGTTGTCCGTGCCGGTACTTCCGCCGCTTCCTCCGGCGGGACGGAAGCGCTCGGTGCGATCCTGCGAAACCGGCGGACCGTTCGGGAGTTTCTCCCGCAGCCGGTTCCGATCGCGGACTTCGCCTATCTGCTGCGCGCGACCTTCGGCGTCACGGCCACGCATCAGACCGATCTCCTCGGGCGGGTGGCCCTCCGGACGAGCCCGTCCGCGGGCGCTCTCCACCCGATCGAGGCGTACGTGCTCGCGTGGAACGTGGAGCACCTCGCCCCGGGCGTTTACCACTATGACGTGACGGGGGAGGAGCTTCGGCGGCTCGATCGCGGAGACTTCCGAAACGCCGCGGTCGAGGCGGCGTCGGGCCAGGAGTGGATCGGATCGGCGGGATTTCTCTGCGTGATGACGGCCGTTTTTCCGAGGGTGCTCTGGAAATACCAGCTCGAGGACGCTTATCGGACTCTGTTTCTCGACGCGGGTCACCTCGCCCAGACGTTTTGCCTGGTGGCGACATCGCTCGGGCTCGGACCGTTCACGACGGCGGCGATCCAGGACTCCCGGATCGAGAAGCTGTTGAAGATCGACGGCGTGGAGGAGTTCCCCGTCTACCTGTGCGGCGCGGGGATTCCTCGGGCGGAAAAGCGGGACGTGGACAGCCGGACAGTTCGGAAGCGAAAACCGTCCGCGTCGGCGTGAGCTCGGAGATCCGCGGGAGACTCGGAGATCCACGCGATCCAGAGTAGGATTCCCGGCGAAAGCGAGAAAAACCATGACCATGAAGACGAGAGCAAAGATGGTCGAGAGCGCCTCCTCGAAAATCGTGATCTCGGGCCAGACCTACACGCTCGTGACGGCGACGGAGAACCGGAAGACTCTGCCCAAGGGCTCGAGCTGTGGAAACCGGCTGTCGGTATTGCCGGAAGCGGATTCCCGGGTCACGCGGGCAGCTCGTCCGACCCCTCGTTAACTCCTTCGAAAAGATCGGTTCGCCCGCGGCTCGACGGCGAGCACGCGTGTCCGGAGGGAGGCGCGGTCCAATCGCGGGGTCAGCGAGAATATCCGCCGGCGCCGCAGAACGACGCCGAAGCGGCGCTCGCGGCCCGCGTCCGGGCCGGCGGCAGAAAGGTCCTGCCCCTGCCATAGAATCACGGCCGAGTGAGCCTCCCCGCGGGTCATAGCCTCGGCCCTTACGAGATTCTCTCGCCGCTCGGGGCGGGAGGAATGGGGGAGGTTTACAAGGCGCACGACGTCCGGCTGGGGCGCGCCGTCGCTGTCAAGGTCCTGCCGGTCGAGTTCGCGTCGAACGCCAACCGCCTTCTCCGTTTCGAGCTCGAGGCTCGCGCGGCATCGGCGCTGAACCATCCCAACATCGTCACCGTCCACGATATCGGGACCGAGGGTCCGACTTCCTATCTTGCGATGGAGTTCGTCGATGGGCGCACCCTGCGCGACGTTCTTCTCGCGGGACCGCTCCCCCTCAAGAAGCTCCTCGACCTGGCGGCGCAGATCGCGGACGGGATCGCGGCCGCCCACGAGGCGGGGATCGTTCACCGGGATTTGAAGCCCGGCAATCTCATGGTCACCAAAGATGGTCTCGTGAAGGTCCTCGACTTCGGGCTTGCGCACCGGGATCCGCAACCGTTTGACGGAGCGGGCCATACGGGCTCGACCGTAAGCGCTCCGCCGACAATGCCGGGCACTGTGCTCGGGACGGTCGGTTACATGTCGCCCGAGCAGGCACGCGGCGAGAAGATCGATTTTCGCGCGGACTAGTTCTCGTTCGGCTCGATCCTCTACGAGATGGCCACGGGGGCCCGGGCGTTCCAGCGCTCGAGCGCCGTTGAGACGCTCGCGGCGATTCTGAACGACGAGCCGGAGCCGATCGACAAACGCCGCCCCGATCTTCCCGCGCCGCTGCGATGGATCATCGAACGCTGTCTGGCGAAATCACCGGCCGACCGATATAGCGCCACGCGGGATCTCGCTCGCGACCTCCTGGGAATTCGCCAGCATCTCGGCGACATCTCTCCGCCTACAGCCGCGGCCGCCTCGCGACGAGTGCCGTTCTGGTCCGCGTGTGCGGCGGTCGTCGCCGCCGGAATCGCTTACGCTCTCCTGCGAGCTCCGCGCCCCGCGGGGAACCCCGAGTTCCGACGGCTCACCTTTCGTAACGGGCTGGTCGCCCGCGCTCTATTCGTGCCGCGATCCAACTCCATCCTTTACGCGGCGTCCTGGGATCGCGAGCCGCTCGGGACGTTTCTGACTCTCCCGGAAGCCAAAGGCGCGGATCGCCGAATCGATGCTCCCGTCCAGCTTCCATTGGCCTACTCGGCCGACGGATCTCAAGTGCTCGTTCTTCTCGGAATATCGCGGGCGAGCCTGAACCCGATCGGCAAGCTCGCCTGGTGGCCGGCCCTGGGAGGACAGGCGCGGCTCATTCTCGATGGAGCGAGCTGGGCGGACTGGGCGCGAATTGGGCACTTCTTCGCCGTTGTCCGAACCGTCGGCGACGAACGGGTTCTCGAGATCCGGGACGAGACCGGTGGTGCCGCGCGACCGGTCTTTCATACGGCGGGCGCGATCTCGTGGGTACGTATCTCTCCGGACGAACGGCGGGTCGCTTTCATCCATCATCGGTCGCGCTTCGACGATTCGGGTGAGGTTCGGATCGTCCAGGTAGACGGTTCCGATTCACACGCCGTGTCGCCGACGTTCGAGTCCGTGGCCGGGCTCGCCTGGAGCGGTTTGAAAGACGAGATCTGGTTCACCGCAGCGAAGGAGAGCATCTACAGCACGTCCCTGTGGACGACGACGGCGGGGGGACGACTGCAGTGCGCCTACTCGTTTCCCGACTATCTTCAGCTGCAGGACGTTTCCGGAGACCAATGCCTTCTGACGAGCGAGACCGGGGACACGAAGCTTCTCGTCCGGCGAGCTGCGGCGGCTGCCGCTGAGCTCTCCTGGCTGGGTTCTTCGATGGTCACGGATCTATCCCACGACGGGAAGAGCGTCCTCTTCATCGACGGCACCGCGGACCAGAACAGCCTGGGAACGTGGGTCCGTCCATTGGACGGCGGCGAGGCGGTCCGCGTCGCGGATGGCCAGTTCGCGTCATTTTCCCCGAGCGATCAGGAGGTCGTCACGACGACACCCGGGCGATCTTCACCGGCCCAGGTGGTTCTGGTATCGCTCGGCAGCGGTTCCGCCCGAACGCTCACGACCGAGAAGGTCGTGCACTCCTTCCCCGCTTTTCTGGGCCCCGAGACCGTCTTGTTCGGGAGGGCCATGAACGGCCGAAACGAGATCTGGGAGGTGCCGTCTGACGGCGGCAGCGAACGGCGCGTGGTGGCCGGCTGTGACAAGCCTGCGGGGAGCCCTTCCGGAAGAGAATTTCTGTGCATCGGGGGCGAGCGAGACAATGTCCTCTTCGTTTCTCCGCGCATTCCCGGGCAAGAGCCCGTCCTCCGGCGCGTCTACGAGCTGCCATCCGGTGCGAGGTTCGTCTACGCGCGCTGGAGCTCGACAGGTCAGCGGATCTACCTCGTCACCACTCTGCGGCGCATCGTCACGATCGACGCCGGCCGGGGCAGCGTCGTCGGAGACGATCCCGTCTCGCTCGGCGAGTCCATCCGGGCCGACTCGCTTCTCGGAGCCGCTCTGAGCGGCGACGCGGCTCTTCAAGCGTTTTCCGTCAGTCACCTGGGATCCCAGCTCTATCTCTTCAAGGGTCGTTAACCGACCGCCTCGAGGGACTTGTAACCGGTTAATAGAGAAAGGAAATCGAATGCCCACCAAAAAGACCCGGATCGGGAAAACGAAGAGGACCGGAACGCGCGGGACGAAAGCGACTCGGAAGACGAGCAAAGCGAATCGCGCCGCTGACGCTGAAATGCTCGCCACCCCGGAAGGTGTCTGCGTGGCAATGGGAGGAAAATGGGCGCCCTCGGCGAAGGGCGGAGGCGGTGTCTGCACGCCCGGGCGCCGTCTGCCGACATTGAATGTCTACCGGGGAAACCCGTGCCAGAGGCGGTTCAGAAAGATCGAAGAGTTCATCTTCGTCCCGTACACGCCAGAGTTGATGGAAATGCTGCAGCAGAAGTTCCCGAAAATCGGTTGATCGGAAGGTGAGGCTCTGCCGGCATCCGGACCTCCTTCTGACCTGGGGGGGTAGCGGCTCGAGCCTCGCTATCGGCTCGACCGGCGTCGAGGTGCCGGGGAAGGGGCTCGTGGAGATCCTGGATCTTTTCCACGAGCCCCTTTCGATGAGCGACGCCATTCGCCGCATCCCGAGCCGCGACGCTCGAGTCGTCCGGGCTCAGATCCGCGTGCTGCGCGACCTGGGGTATCTGTTGACGGAAGGCGCGGCGAGCCGAGCTCGTTCACAGCTGCGCGCCTGGCGCGGCAATGAGGCTTCGGTTCGATACCACGCGGCCTGCCGGGACTTGACCTACCTTGCCGGGCCCCGAAAGTTCGAGGCGTTCGTGCGAAAGACGGTTCTGCCCCGACCGAAACCGGCACCGTTCAAGACTTACGAGCGCGCGAGGCGAGTGGCCATTCCGGCCAGCGAACGGACCTGGGAGACGAACGAGCTCGAACGAGTCCTTCTGAAGCGGCGGACCATTCGCGCCTTCAGCCGTGAGCCGGTCGATCCGAGGAAGCTCGCTCGGCTCTTCCGTCTGACGTTCGGAGTCTCGGCGGTGTTGCCTTCGGACCTCTTCGGCCCCCTCGTGGGCCGCACGAGCCCCTCCGGAGGCGCGCTCCACCCGATCGAGGCGTACGCGATCGTCTGGAACGTCCGGGGCCTCGCGCCCGGCGTCTATCACTACGACATGGGGGGGAATCTGGCGCGCCTCCGGAAAGGCGACTTCCGCGCGGTTGCCGTCGAGGTCGCCTCGGGTCAGACCTGGGTTCGGCGCGCGGCCTTTCTCTGCATCCTGACCGCGGTCTTTCCTCGCGTCTTGTGGAAATACCCGACGGAAGACTCGTACCGCACACTCTTCCTCGACGCCGGACATCTCGCCCAGACGTTCTGCCTGGTCGCGACTTCGCTCGGCCTCGGCCCCTTCACCACCGCGGCGATTCAGGACTCGAAAATCGAGAAGCTTCTGCGTATCGACGGGATCGACGAGTTCCCGGTGTATCTGTGCGGGGCCGGAGTTCCGGCGCGCCAACCGGGACGAGCGGAGAAGAAGTCCCGGAAGCGACTCTAGAAAACCTCGAGAGCGAACTCCTCAAACCGCCCTCTCCCCCGAATGCGGGGGAGAGGGAGAAGATGCTCAGATCTCGTCCGTGCCCTCGTTGATTCCCTCGAAGAGGATCGTCGAGAGGTAGCGCTCGCCCGTATCGGGCAGCATCGCCAGGATCACGGTGCCCTGCGGTGACTTCTCCGCGACCTTCCGGGCCGCGAGGAACGTGGCGCCCGAGGAAATGCCGCAGAAGATGCCTTCCTTCGTCGCGAGATCCCGCGCCGCGTCGCGGCTCTCGATGTCGTTGACCTTGACGATCTCGTCGAAGACGGTCCGGTCGAGAACGGCCGGGATGAAATTGGGCGTCCAGCCCTGAATCTTGTGGGGCTTCCACTCGTCTCCCGAAAGAAGGGCTGCCCCCTCGGGCTCCGCCACGACGATCTTTATGTCGGGCCGGGCTTTCTTCAGCATCTCGCCCGCACCCGTCAGCGTCCCGCCGGTGCCGTAGCCCGTCACCCAGAAGTCGAGCCGCTTGCCGGCGAAGTCCCGCAGGATCTCGGGGCCGGTCGTGTTGCGGTGGTACTCGGGGTTGGCGGGATTCTCGAACTGGCGCGCGAGAAACCAGCCCCGCTCCTTCGCGATGTCCGCGGTCTTCTGGACCATTCCCGTGGCGCGCTCGGCCGCCGGCACGAGAACGACCTTCGCTCCCAGCGCGCGCATGAGCTTTCGCCGCTCGATCGAGAAGCTGTCCGACATCAGGGCGACGAAGGGATACCCCTTCACGGCGCAGACCATCGCGAGCGCGATTCCGGTGTTTCCGGAGGTCGCTTCAATCACCGTCTGTCCGGGCTTCAGCTCACCGCGGCGCTCGGCGTCCTCGATGATCGCGATCGCGAGGCGGTCCTTGACGGAGGAAAGGGGATTGAAGGCCTCGCACTTGACGTACATCGTGACGCCGGCGGGCGCGAGGCGGTTGATGCGGACGACGGGCGTGTTGCCGATGGTTCCGAGGATGCTGTCGTGAATCATGGCGATCTCCTCATGTGTGTTCTTGCTGCGGATGACTCCGGCCCCGTGAGGGCGCCGAAGCCGCTCAGATGAGAGAAGAACGGATGCAGCGACATCGTCCCTGCGCCCCGAAGGACCGGGTGGCGAGGGACGGCGGAGCTGCGGAGCGTCGCATGGTCGGTTCTCGGCGAAGGGCGTAGGATATGCGATCCATATGACTATACGATCATCTCTTCTGACGGTTTCCTACCTGTCGCTCGGTCTTCTGGCCTCGCCCGGGCAATCCGCGACGCTCTCGCCGGCGGGCGCGATTCCGCGGACCATGCGCCTCGACTACTTCCATACGGGCCGCGCCGGCACAGATGAGCGTTTCGCCGTGGATCGGGTCGTCGTCGAGCCGCTCCCCTGGGCCGGGAATCCCGCCCGGCCGATCGACGACACGAATTCCGGCAATTATTTTTTTGAGATCGTCGATGCCGGCACGAAGAAGGTCCTCTACTCGCGTGGATTCGCCTCGATCTTCGGCGAATGGATCACGACCGATGAGGCGAAGGAGCGGGACCGGACCTTCTCCGAATCGCTCCGGTTCCCGACGCCCGCCGGTCCCGTCCGCGTCAGTCTCCAGAAGCGGGACGCGAAGAATGTCTTCCAGGAGATCTGGTCGGTTCCTCTCGACCCGAAGGACATGTTCGTCGACGACGCGAAGCCGGCGTCCCCGGGTCCGCTGCTCACTCTCGAGAAAAACGGGCCGCCGTCGGACAAGGTGGACATCCTGATCCTGGGCGACGGCTACACGGCGGCGGAGCGCGGCAAGTTCGAGAAGGACGCTCGCCGTCTCGTCGATATCCTGTTCTCGGTTTCGCCTTTTCACGAGCGCCGCTCCGACTTCAACGTCTGGGGGCTCGCCCCCGCGGCGGAGGAATCCGGGATCTCGAGGCCCTCCCTCGGCATCCATCGCAATTCGCCGATCGGCGCGACGTACGACGCGTTCGGCTCCGAGCGGTACGTCCTGACTTTCGAGAATCGCCGCTTCCGCGACGTGGCATCGTTTGCTCCCTACGACCACGTGGAGATCCTGACCAACTCGAAGACATACGGTGGAGGCGGGATCTTCAATCTCTATTCGACCGTTGCCGCGGACAGCCTCTGGTCGCCGTACGTCTTCGTTCACGAATTCGGGCATCATTTTGCCGGGCTCGCGGACGAATATTTCACCTCCGACGTCGCTTTTGGTTCCTCCGAGCAGAGGACCGAGCCCTGGGAGCCGAACGCCACCGCACTCCTGGACCCGGCGACACTCAAGTGGAAGGATCAAGTGACGCCGGGGACGCCGCTGCCGACGCCTTGGGTGCAGAAGGAGTTTGAAGCGGAGTCGCGCGCGATTCAGAAGCGGCGACGGCAGATCCGCGCGGATCGCCTGCCGGAAGAGAAGATGGACGAGCTCTTCGTCGAGGAGAAGGCGGCCGAGACGAAGCTGCTGTCCTCGGATCCGAACGCGAAGAGAGTCGGCGCGTTCCAGGGGGCCATGTACGAGGCGTCCGGCTACTACCGGCCGCAGATCGACTGCATCATGTTCACGCGCAACGACGTGCCGTTCTGCGCGCCCTGCCGGCGAGCGCTCGAACGGATCATCGATCTGTACGCGGGGCCCGGAAACGGGAAGCGGGAATCGGGAAAAGGGAACCGATGAGCTTTCGCCGCGGTCTTCAGCTCGCGGGTTTCGCGCGCCGGCATCTTGGCCGGATGTCGCGCGGCCGGCGCGAAGTGATGGCGCACCTCGAGTCTCCGAACGCGGAAAACCTGCCGATGCCGACGTTCGTGCAGTTGCGTGTGACGAACCTCTGCAACCTGCGCTGCAAGATGTGCGGGCAGTGGGGCGACACGGGGATCTACCGCTCGGACGGGTTCTCGGCCTCCGCGACCGACGGCGAGACGGAGGGCGCCCGCATTCGCGAGCTCATCGGCCTGAACCGCCAGATGACGCTCGCCGACTACAAGCGCATCCTGGATGAGATCGAGCCGTGGTCGCCGATCATCAGCCTCTTCGGCGGGGAGCCGCTCCTCTATCCGGACATCCTGCCCCTCATCCAGGACATCAAGCGCCGCGGGCTAACATGCACCGTGATCACCAACGGCGGCCGGCTCGAAGCCTACGCGCGCGACTTCGTCGAAGCCGGTATCGATTCCATCGCGGTCTCGATCGACGGTCCTCCCGAGGTGCACAACCATATCCGCGGGAAAGCCGATGCATACGACAAAGTCGCCGCCGGCGTGCGCGCGGTCGATCGCTGGCGTCGAGAGCTCAAGCGGCCGATGCCCATGACGATCGCGATCCTTCCCGTCACCGAGCTGAATATCGACGCCATTCCCGCCGCCCTCGAGGCGCTGCGGGAACTGCCGCTCGACACGATCAACGTCGGGCTGCGCTGGTTCGTGCCGAAGGACGTCGGGGCGGAGTACGAGTCCGTCATGCGCGAGACGTTTGGGGTTACCGGCGATTCCTGGAAAGGCTTCGTGTTCGACGCGTCCGCGATCAACGGGACCCCGACGAAGACCCGGCAGATGACGGACCTCGTCAAGCTCCTGAAGAATCTCAAGCGCCGCCGGTTTCTCGATTCGACGCGCGGCAAGGCGTGGACGTCGTTCGTGCCGGACGTACCGGCGGCGAAGGTTCCCGAGTACTTCTCCGACTTCTCGAAGACGTTCGGCCATGATCTCTGCCCGGTCGCGTGGTACTTCGCGCAGATCGAGCCGGACGGGGACGTGACGTTCTGCGGAGACTTTCCCGACTACATCCTGGGAAATGTGCGGAAACAGACCTTCACCGAAGTCTGGCAAGGGGAGAAGGCGCAGCGCTTCCGCGAGAAGCTGGCGAAGGAGCCGCTGCCGATCTGCAATCGGTGCTGCGGCAACTTCGTCTACGGGAAATGGAAGCGGCCGGAGGTCGCCGGGGCGGGAAACGGGAAACGGGAAGCGGGAAACGACGCGCCGACGGTCGGAATACCGAACCGTCAGATCGAGGCCGACTCCCCGGCCTCTCCCCAGAACTTGTAGAAATTGAACCACTGCGTCGGGTGGGCACGCACGACGCGTTCGAGGTCCGCGGCCACGCGGGTCATGATCCGAACCGCGTCCTCCTCGGGCGACAGGCTCGTATCGGCACGGAGAGGCTCGCCCCAGACGTTCGCGTAGGAGCCGTCCGGCGCGCGGAGAAAGAATCCGGGCAGGACGTCGCAGCCGCAGAACCGGGCGAGAAGGGCGGGGGACCGCAGGAACGGCGTCGGGCGTCCGAAGAATGGAACGATCACCTGGTCTTCGGGGTAGGCCCGGTCGACGAGCAGGGCGACGGCGCGGCCGCGATCGACGGCGGAGCGGACCCGGAACGCCGTGGCCATGGAAGAGCCGATGTCGATCGACTCGACTCCGAGGCGCGTCCGCAGCTGCAGCCGCATCTCCTGCACGTTCGGATCGAGCTCGGGCTGGCCGACGACGGCCGGCGTCAGGCCGTGTCCCCGCAGGGTAACGGCGCCCATTTCCCAGTTCCCTACGTGGCCCGTGACGAGGAGAAATCCCCGGCCCCCGCGGCGGCTCGCGGAAAGAACGCCCGCATCGGCGGCCAGCGTCGTGATCCGCGGCACGAACGCGTCGCTGCGCAGCTTCCATACGTCGATCGTCTGGCGGCCATACTCGAAGAACAGCCGGCGCGTCTGCCGGTCCGCTTCGCGCTCTGACGCTCCGAGGGCGAGCCGGAAGTTTTCGCGGATCCCGGCGCGAGTGCCTCGCAGGAACGGGATCGCGATCGAGTTGCCGACCACGTTGATGCCGTTCAGGACCGACATGGGCAGCCAGCGCGCGCCGTAATGTAGTCCACCGTACACGATCGCGTTCGAGAGTCCGTGGCTGACCCACTTCTTGCGGGCACGGGGCGCGGCCGGATCGGACGGTGGAGAAGGCGTGGGGGGGCCGTCCGGAACGGGAGCCGTCGCACCCCTTCTTCGCATCGTGCAACGACTATACAATCGCGCATCGCACGATGAACGTTCTCCTCCTCCGACCCGATCCCGGGAACGAACGGTTCGGACTCGGTCCGTTCTTCCGCGTCGAGCCGCTCGGGCTCGAGTACGTCGCCTCCGCGCTCTCGGCGCGAGGCCACGAGCCGACGATCGCGGACCTTCGATTTCACGGAACCGGAATCCGATCGTGGATCCGTCGAGCGCGGCCGCGGATCGTCGGCATCTCCGCGATGCACGCGCTCGAGTTCGATCGCGTCGTCTCGCTGGCGCGCGAGATCCGCCGCGCCTCGCCCGACGCATTCATCCTCGTCGGGGGGCACGCGGCCGCGGCATATCCCGAGCCGCTCGAGGACGACGCCGTCGATGCGGTCTGCATCGACGACGGCGAAGAGGTCTTGCCTGCCCTCGCCGACGCGCTCGCGGAGGGACGCTCCGCCTCGACCGTCCCGGCCTTGAGGCTGCGCACGCGCGATGGCTGGACGACGACGGCTCCGCTCACGGAGAGGACGGGGCTCGATCGGGTGCCCGTGCCCGCGCGGCACCTCGTCGAGCGCTACCGCGGCGGCTACCACTGTCTCCTCTTCAAGCCCGTGTGGCTCGTGGAGACGGCGCGCGGCTGTCCGTTCCGCTGCAACTTCTGCTCCGTCTGGCAGCTCTACGACCGCTCGTTCCGCGAGCGTTCGATCGGCGCGGTCGTCGATGACCTCGCGGCCGCCGGCGATGCCGTCTTCATCGCGGACGATCTCTTCTGGAACCACCCGGCTCGCAGCCTCGAGCTCGCGCAGGCTTTGAAGAAGCGCGGAGTCTTCAAGCGCTGGCTGCTCGTGCAGACGCGCACCGATCTCGTGTGCCGCCATCCGGAGCTCCTGGAGGCGTGGCGCCCGCTCGCAAAGGATTTCGACATCTTCTTCGGCCTCGAGGCCGCGTCCGACGAGGGCCTCGCGCACGTCGTGAAGGACAACCTGGTGACATCGAGCGTCGAGGCGGCACGGGTCGCGCGTTCCATGCGCTACGGCGTCACGGGCAATTTCCTGGTCGATCCGGACTGGACCGAGGCCGAGTTCCACGAGCTCTGGGACTTCGTCGCGAAGCACGGCTTCCAGCGGGCCGGTTACACGATCCTGACTCCTCTTCCCGGCACGGAGCTCTTCCAGAAGCTCGCCCCGATCCTCGCCGGACAGCCGTGGTTCAAGTACGACATGCACCACGTCCTGTGGGAGCCCCGCCTCGGCGCGAAGCGGTTCTTCGAGCTCTACGCGGAGACGTGGCGGCGTTCGATCCTCAACACGAGCGGCGAGAAGACGTGGCTCGAGTGGATGCGGCAGGTCCGGCCCGCGCAGATTCCGTACCTGACCCGCGTGCTCCTGAGGACCCAGCGGATGATGAAAGCCGAAGCCTATTTGCGGGAGCACGAAGCATCGCGTTCTCCGGTGCTGGAGATGCCGAAGGAAGCCCAGCACGCCTCCTGATCCGGCCGGAAGCTCGCGACTGGACGAGATCCTGCCGCATTTCGACGTCTCCCGGGCGTATCGACTCGCCGTGGCGGCTCCGGCGGATTCCGTGTTCCGGGCGATCCACGCGTACGACTTTCGGAAGTCCCGGACGGCACAGATCCTGATGGCAATCCGGGGCTATGGCCGGAGGGTCGTCCGGCCGGACCGCCCGGAGGGGCTCGTTCATTCGCTCGAGCGGTCGGGATTCGTGCCGCTCGGGGAAGTGCCGGGGCGGGAGCTCGTCTTCGGGCTCGTCGGGAAATTCTGGACTCCGTCGGGCGGCGTGCGGCCGGTTTCGGCGGCGGACTTCGCGGACTTCCGGGAAGACGGTTTCGCCAAGGCGGCCTGGAACGTCTCGGTCGAGCCTGTCTCGCCGTCCGCTTCGATTCTCTCGACGGAGACGCGCGTGGTCTGTTTCGGAAAAGCCGCGAGCCGCCGGTTTCGTCTCTACTGGGGGACGATCGAGATCTTCAGCGGGCTCATCCGGTTGTCCATGCTGAGGGGCATCCGGCGGCACGCGCTGGCCGGCGAACGCGAAAAAGCGAGCGAGTGAAAAGGAGCGCCACCATGAACGCAAAGGCGTCTCGCGGCATCGCCGGGGCGGCGGTTCTGATTTTTTTATCCGCGTGGGGTTCCTTCGCCAGCGCCGCGGAGGCGCCACTCGCGCGGATCGCGGCCATCCTGGACGACTGGCACGCGGCGGCCGCCGCCGCGGACGAGGGGCGCTACTTTTCCCACTTCGCCCCCGGCGCAGTCTTTCTGGGGACGGACGCCACGGAGCGCTGGACGGTCGAGGATTTCCGCCGCTACGCGCATCCGTATTTCGCGAAAGGGAAGGCGTGGACCTTCCACGCGGTATCGCGCCACGTCGCGTTTTCGCCGGACGGTTCGGTCGCCTGGTTCGACGAGGCGCTCGACACGCCGAACCTCGGCCCGGCGCGCGGATCCGGCGTGCTCGTGCGAACGGGGACGGAATGGAAGATCGCGCACTACGACCTTTCCGTGCCGATCCCGAACGACCTGATGAAGGAGATCAAGACCCGAATCGACGATCAGCGCCGCTCCCCGCGGCCAACCCGCTGACGGAAACGGCTAACCGCTAACGGCTGACAGCTCGGCTCAGGCGGCGGTCGAGCCTGGCGACGCGGCCGTCGCTCTCGTTTCCGGCGGGCTCGTGGCGGCGAGAGCGTCGGCGAGAGCGGCGGTCCGGAGCAATGCGATGCCGAGCACTGCGGCGCCGAGGGCAATCCGGCTCCGCTTCGCGTTCATCCGCGGCTCCTGTCCGCGACCACTCGCGCGAGGTCCTCGAAGCACTGGTTCCAGCCGCTCTCGTGGCTCCGGCGCGAGCTCTCCGTGGCGTCGTTGGCGTGCGTCACCTGGATCTCCGTTCGCCCATCTTTTTCTAGAAAGACAACCGTGACGAGGCTCTCGCCCTCCGCTGGCCGGCCCTCCGAGGAATCGATCCACGTGTACACGAGCTTTCCGGGATCGCGACCTCGCGATACATGCCGTGGATCTCCCACGTCTTGCCCTTCATGGTTCCCTGGAACGCGTACCGGCCCCCTTCGCGGAGATCGAGCTCGACGACGCGCGTCGTGTCGCCCTCGCTCTGACCGCCGAGCCAGAGCGGAATGGCTTCGGGATCCGTGAACGCGCGAAACACCTCTTCGCGGGAGGCGGGGATCACGCGGGTGACGTGGACCGGGGATAACTTTTCCGTCATGGGGAAGCTCCTTTTTGGATTCCGGAAGCGGTCACCGGGGCTGCCTTGCCGGCGAGGATTTCCGGCGAAGCGTCCCCGGACCGGCCCGGGCGCGCGCAAGAGAGGGTAAGGGCCTTCTCGGAGTCGGGGATCGGGCGGGACGGGAGGTTCGTGCCGGAGGGTCGGGACTCTTCTCAGTCGGCTCTTTCGACGCCCGGGCTCTCTCGAGATACAGGGCGAGGGCGTCGAGGCTCTCCTCCCAGAAGGCGCGATGCCGCGCGATCCAATCCTGAGCGGGGGCGAGCGCGGCCGGCACCAGGCGGATGCGGCGCGTGCGGCCCTCGCGGCTGGCGGCCACGAGGCCGGCCTGTTCCAGGATTCGAAGATGTTTCGAGACCGCGGGCAGCGACATCGGAAGAGGCTCCGCCAGCTCGCCCACAGTGCGCTCGGATCGCGCGAGGCGCGCCAGGATCGCCCGGCGGCTCGGATCCGATAGCGCGGAGAAGGCGGCGTCGAGCGAGTGACTGTTAACCATTAGGTTAACTAATATCTCGGTCGGGATGCGCTGTCAAGACCTCGTTCCGGAGGGCGAACCGGCGGCGGGACGCTCCATGTATTCTCTCGGCCGTGTCGCTTCTCATTCCATCCTGCCCGCCGCGCGCATTCCGATGAACGCCGCGAGTGTCTACCGGGTCTTCCTTCTTTCGCCGGCGAGCTGCGGCGGCGAAAGGGCGCGGCTCGTGTTCCGGAAGCAGGCGACCTTCGACCTGGCGCAGCGCGTGCGGCGGCCGGAGGGTGCGCCGCTCGGCGACGTTTTCTCGTTTCTTTCCGGCCTCTACTTTCGCGGCAAGCTGACCTACGCGCGCGCTTTCGCGGCACCGCCCGCGGGCACTGCGGGCGCCCTCGTGATCACGACTAATGGGGGCCTCGTGTCACCGGATGAGCCGGTCACGCTGGCGCGCCTTCAGTCGTTCGCGCGGGTGCCCATCGACTCGGCGGAGCCCCGATACCGCCGGCCGCTGGTACGGGACGCGCGCGCGCTGGCAAGCCGGATCGGCAGCGACTGCGAGGTCGTCCTGCTCGGGAGCATCGCGACCGGAAAGTATGTCGACATCCTGTCCGAGGCTTTCGGCGACCGCCTCCGGTTCCCCGGAGAGTTCGTGGGCCGGGGCGACATGAGCCGCGGCGGGCTTCTCCTGCGGTGCGCCCGCGAGGGCCGCGAGCTCTCGTACCGGCCGGTCTCGGGCGAGGCGCGTCGGGGGAAACGTCCGCCGAAGCTCGTCCCCCTGCGCCGCGACAGCCGGCCGGACGCGAAGGACGCGGCCGGCGGGATTCTTGAATAGGGGAAGGCATGCCGCGAACCAAGCTCCCGTCGTACAAACGCAAGCCCACTCCTCCCGACGCCTCGCGGGACTTTCACCCATCGAAGCGCTCGGGGCCCGGCTCCGAGCTTGCGGCTCCGCCTTTCGCCCGTCCGGGATCTCGCCGCGGGAAAGGCCAGAAGAAGGACGGCTCTCAGGATGCGTCCGGATCCTCCCGACCCCGGTCCCGGTCCAAGGGCAAGGCTCCCTCCGGAGCGGCATCCAAAACCTCCGCGCCTCTTCCGAACACGGGCCGGGTCGCGGCGGGAGGAGGAGGGAAGGCCGCGGTTTTGGCCCCGGCGGCGGGTAGACGGCAGTTCCTGCTTCCGCGCGAGGGCGACGTCGAGGTCTCCGTCGGCGGCCGGACGGTCCGGCTCACGAACCTCTCCAAGCCCTTCTGGCCGGAGCTCGGCATCACGAAGGCCGACCTTCTCCAGTACTACGCCGATGTCTCGGACGTCCTCCTGCCGCACCTCGCCGACCGGGCGATGGTGATGAAGCGCTACCCGCATGGCGCGTCGGGCGAGTTCTTCTTCATGAAGCGCGCGCCGTCGCCGCGTCCGGACTGGATCGAGCTCTGCACGATTCATCACGCGTCGGGCAACGTGATCGACTTCCCGATGGTGCAGGACGTCGCGTCTCTCCTCTGGGTGATCAACCTCGGTTGCATCGACCTGAACCAGTGGTACGCCCGATGCGATGACGTCGACCGCCCCGACTATCTCCATTTCGACCTCGACCCCGTGCCAGGCGCGGGGATGCGGCAGGTGCTCGACACGGCCCTCCTGGTGCGCAGCTCCCTCGAAACTCTCGGCATGCCGTGCTACGCGAAAACGACCGGTTCGAAGGGGATTCACGTCTACGTCCCGATCGAGCGCGGGCCGACGCAGAAACAGGTCTGGACATTCGCGAAGGAGCTCGCCCGGGCCCTCGAGTCGCGCGACCCCGCCCTCGTCACGGCGGAGTACAAGATCGCCAAACGTCCGAAGGGCCGCGTCCTCGTCGACTACAACCAGAACGCCTGGGGCCGGACGCTCGCATCGATCTACTCGGTCCGGCCCAAGCCGCGCGCATCGGTTTCGACTCCCGTCACGTGGGAGGAGCTCGAGAAGGGCGTCGCGATCGAGGACTTCCGCATCGACAACGTTCCGGGCCGGATCGCGAAGAAGGGTGATCTGTGGAAGCCGCTCCTGGCGAAGACCGGCCGGTTCCGGCTCGAGAAATTCCTGTGACGCTGCCGATCCGTCCGCCCTACCTCCCGATGTCGGCTCTGCTGACCGCCGAGATCCCCGCGGGCGAGGGCTGGCAGTACGAACCGAAGTGGGACGGGTTCCGCTGTGTCGCCTTTCGCGACGGCGATGAGGTCGAGCTTCAGTCGAAGTCGGGGCAGCCGCTCGCCCGTTACTTTCCGGAGATCGTGGCGAACCTTCGCGCGCTCGCTGCTCCGCGCTTCGTGCTGGACGGCGAGATCGTCATCCCGATTGGAAAGGCCCTGTCGTTCGACGATCTGCTCCAGCGTATCCATCCGGCGGAGAGCCGGATTCGGAAGCTCGCCGCGGAGACGCCCGGCTTGTATCTCGTCTTCGACCTTCTGGCGGACGAAAAGGGTCAGCTCGTCGCGGACCGGCCCCTCGAGGAGCGGCGCGCGAGGCTCGAGGGGTTCGCGAAAAAATTCTTCCTGACAAAGGGAAAATCCGAGGGGATCCGCCTCTCTCCCGCGACCGGGAGCCTCGCGCAGGCGAAGAAGTGGCTGCGCAGCGCCGGTGGGGCGATGGACGGGGTCATCGCGAAGCGGCTCGATTTCGAGTACCGCTCGGGCGAACGGGTCGGCATGAACAAGATCAAGCTCCTGCGGACCGCGGACTGCGTGGTGGGAGGCTTCCGGTACGCTTCCGCCCCGAAGGGGCGAGCCAACAGCGCGGGCAAGTCCGGGCCCGCGCTTGGCTCGCTTCTGCTCGGCCTCTACGACGCGAAGGGGAAGCTCGATCACGTCGGTTTCTGCTCGGGCCTGACGACGGCGATGAAGAAGGAGCTTCTTCCGGGGCTCGAGAAACTCGTGAAGCCGCCGGGGTTCACGGGCCAGGCGCCGGGAGGACCGAGCCGCTGGTCGACGGAGCGAACAGGCGAGTGGCAGCCGCTCGATCCGAAGCTCGTCGTCGAGATTCAGTACGACCACTTCACGGGTGGGCGTTTCCGGCACGGGACGCGGCTCCTGCGTTTCCGTCCAGACAAGGCCGCACGGGACTGCACGCGGAAGCAGGTCGAGCAGGAGAGCCGGGTCTCTCCGCTGGGATTGATCTAAAAGTATCCAGGAGGCCCTGTGAGATTTCCGGCGTCGTTCTCCGCCGGTCGGGGATTTCCGGAGCCCCGGATCAGGTCAACTTGAGGACCGCTTCCTTGCGCTCGCCCGCCAGCCGCGCCGAATCGGTCTTTCCGGCGGCCGCGAAGGCTTGCGCGGAGTCGTCGTAGCACTGGATCGCGGCCCGCAGCGCCTCCGGCCGTTTCCCGTCCGCGCCGAGGCGCTCGAGCGTCATGGCCAGGTGGAATAGCGAGAGGGCGCGGCCCTCGCTCAGCCCGTGCTTTTCGCGGATCTGCGCGGCTTCCTGAAACGACGCGGCGCTCTCGGTCAGGGAGGCCTTGGCGCCGGACGGCACGAACTCGGCGAGACGCCGGTACGCGATGCCCCGGTTGTGGAGCGTGACGCCCCGCGCGATCGCGCGCTCCGACGTCCGCCATTCGAGAGCGGAATCGAAGCGGTCGATCGATTCTTCGAGGTCCGCGGCGTTCGTCGCCAGGCTCGCGAGCGCCGTCGCGAAGTTGTGGAGAGCCCGCGCCCGCCAGCCGGCGTCGTCGTGCTCGGAGAAATGCTGGAGCGCGGAGCTGAAGAGCTCCCGCGCCCGGACGAGGTTCGCGGCCGGGCCGGGTGAGCCGAAAAAAACGGCGAGGTTGTGAACGAAGCGCGCGCGGTCCGTGGCGGTCGCAAACGGAAGATCCTGCTGAAGAGCCCACAGGTCGTCCGCGAGCGCGCGCGCCTCGGGATCGCGGGCCTCCTGCCGGAGCTCTTCCTGGGCGCGGAACCAGCTCCGGTAGGCGGCCGCCGGGTCCGCCGCGAATGCCGTGCGGAAGTGTCGGAGAAGCTCTTCGGGTCGGGCCGCCATCTCGCTGTTCAGTTCGTGACGGTCGGAGTCGGGCTCGGCCGTGGCGGCCGCGGTGTCGGACCGGCCGGGGTCGGGGGAGCCGGTTGGTTTTCTTCGTACAGGACGCCGGGCGCGCGGTCGTAGCGCGAGGGCGAGGACGGCGTCCGGACGGGGAGAGGAGTGGCTCCCGGGGGCAGGGCTCCGGGCGTCGCGGGAGCGATCGGCGCGGTCCCCGGAGTAGCGGTCGGCGGCGGAGCGACACCCGCCCCACCCGTCGCCCCCGTCTTCGTCGAACGACACGCCGCCGGGAGGACGATCAGAAAGAGCGCGAACAGGAGAGCGAGTGCCGCCGTCGGCCGGGCGTTTTTCTTCTTCATGAGCGGGAGCCGAGCATTTCTCGTGCCTTCTATTTCGAGTTCGACCGGTGAGAGCGCGTGCGCGTGGAAGAGGAACGGATACGTCCCAGGCGTCTGCTGGTGCGCCCGGAAGCCGAGCAGGACGCGAGCTGGCCCTCGCCACAGGTCATGGCGACGGCGACGGCGGCGGCGCGGGAGTCGAGGAGAAGACCGCGGGGCCGGTTGAGAAAACGAGCGCGGCGACCGCCGAGGAGGGGGTGTTTCATGATGTTCTCCTTCGCGTGGTGGCGCGCAAAATACTAACCGACCCGCGCGCAATCCGCTGAGTCGCCCTCCCGTCTCGCGCCCCAGCCGGCCAGATCCTTCTGGTTCACCGCAGGAAGACGCGGGGGGTGATCGGGGGTGCCCGGCTCGGCTAGGATCGGCGCATGACGTCCTTCGAGCGGCTCCGGGCGACGGTGGCACTGCGGATGTGGACCTGGCGCTCCATTCCGCTGATCTCGTGGGTGCGCCCCCGCGTCGTGCAGATGGATGCTGCGCGCTGCGAGCTGTGCATTCCGCTGACCCGGCGCACCCGGAATCACCTCGGGTCGATGTATTTCGGCGCGCTCTGCATCGGCGCGGATGCGGCCGCGGCGCTTCTCGGATTTCGCCTGATTCGTGAGCGGGGCGCGCGGATTTCTTTCGTCTTCAAGGACGTGCGCGGCGAGTTTCTCCGGCGGCCCGAAGCGGACGTGCATTTCGCGTGCGAGCAGGGAAGGGAGCTGCAGGAGCTGATGGACCGGGCGGAGGCGAGCGGCGAGCGGGAGAACCTTCTCGTGCGGATCGTCGCGACGGCGCCCGCCATATCGCCCGAGCCGGTCGCGCGCTTCGAGCTCACTCTGTCCGTCAAGAAGCGCCCGTAGCGGGGACCCGCACGCCATCCCGCCGACCCGGTTTCACTCTGTGTGAGGAGTGAACCCGGGCAGGCCGGTCGAGCGGTCGCAAAAAATCGTGACCGTGAGATATCGCGGATTCCGTCAGCGTCCCGCGCGGCGTCCGTACGATGGGGCGGGTGTGCGCGGCCCGGTCGGACCTGTCGGACCGAGAACCCGCGGGCCCGACGGGGAAGGACCTGACGGACCGAAAGTGCGGACCGGGCCGGACGGGCCGGACGGCCTCGGACCCGAGGGCCGCGGACCGGAGGGACCACGGCCTCCTCCGGACGGCGGCGCGTTGCGGGCTCCCTGCATGGCCCGCGTGCGGCGCTCGGCCTTCTCCTTTGCGCGGGTGCGGTCGTCGGCTTTGCGGGCCCGGATCTGCGCGATGCGCTCCGCGAGCGGGATCTCCAGCTTCTCGATCGGAGCCTTGGTGTAGTCGAAGCCGGTGACCGTGATGCGGGGAAGCCGCTTGCCGATGGCGCGCTCGATCTGCCGGAGATCCGTCTCTTCCTCCGGAGCCACGAACGTGAACGCGTCGCCCTTCAGCTCCGCGCGGGCCGTGCGGCCGACTCGGTGGATGTAGTCCTCCGGAACGTGCGGTACGTCGAAGTTGACCACGTGCGAAAGGGCCTCGACGTCGATGCCGCGCGCCGCGATGTCCGTCGCGACGAGTACCTTGAAGCGGCCCTCCTTGAAGCCCGCGAGCGCCGCGGTGCGCTGCATCTGGCTGCGGTTGCCGTGGATCCGCTCGCACGGGATTCCGTTCTTCACGAGCGAGTCCGCCAGGCGGTTCGCCCGATGTTTCGTGCGCGTGAAGACGAGGACGCTGCGGAAGTCGCCGCGCTTGACGAGCTCCATGAGGAGGGGAGCCTTCAGGTTCTGCGAGACCGGGTATACAGCCTGCGTGATGCCGACGGCGGGCTCGGCGGTCCGCTCGAGATTGACCGTGAACGGCGCGTGGAGCATTTCCCGCGTCAGGCCGATGATCGGCGGAGGCATCGTGGCCGAGAAGAAAAGCGTCTGCCGCTTCGCCGGCAGGTGCTTCAGCACGCGGCGAATGTCAGGCAGAAAACCCATGTCGAGCATCCGGTCGGCCTCGTCGAGCACGAGGATCTCGAGACCCTCGAGGCGCGCATAGGGGAACCGGAAGTGATCGAGGAGCCGGCCGGGTGTCGCGACGATGACGTCGGCGCCCTTCCGGAAGGCGTGCTCCTGCGGTCCCATGCCGACGCCGCCGAACACCGCGGCGGCCGAAAGCGGCGTGTGGACCGCGAGGGCGGTGAGGTGCTCTTCGATCTGAGCCGCGAGCTCGCGCGTCGGCGTGAGGATGAGCGCGCGCGTCTTGCCGCGCGGTTTTCCGATCAGGCGATGGAGAATGGGAAGACCGAACGCGGCGGTCTTGCCGCTGCCGGTCATGGCGCAAGCCAGGATGTCCTTGCCGGCCATGGCCGGAGGAATCGTGTCCTGCTGAATGGGAGTCGGGCGGGTGAAGCCCATCTCTTTGACCCCTCGAAGGAGGTCGGGATCGAGTCCGAACGTGGAGAATGCCATGCGAGTCTCTTTTCCGCGGGACACACGAATCGCCCCGCTCTGTCTTCCGGCTGTGAGTTTTGGAACGGAGGATTCGCCGGCGAGGCCTACGTCCGCGGTGAAACCGCTTCCCGCGAATGCTCGAAGCCGAGCTGGCGGAGGCCGTCAGGGTGACAGATCGATGCTCACTTTGCAAGGGAGCCGCCGGATTGCCCGGCACGGCGTCCGAGCCCGGCGGGCCTCCACGCGACCGTCCGGCATTCAATTGCGCGGGTGAAACACGAGGATCTCCCGGCTCATCGTGGCTTCTGCCGGACCAAGTGACGCGGCCCGGTCCCGCTCCGCCGGTCGTCCTCCGCGGTAAGTTGCGGCGAGAAGGTCCCGAACCTCGTCCGCGTCGAGACGCACGCGCCGCCGGACGGTGGCTCGCGAACGGAGCTCGAAGCGCGGCGCGAGATCCGCCACCACCGCGGCGACGCGATCCTTGAGGGCCCCCCGGCCGAGGAGCGCCTCCCGGAGCTCGATCAAGTCATCGTCCGCGGGAAGGACGACGACGGCGCGACCCGAGGGCGCGAGAACGCGGCGGAATTCCTCCGCGTTCCGGCGGGACGTGATGGAAAGGAGAACGTCGAACGACCCGCTTTCCCAGGGAAGGGCGCGGTCGGCGTTTCCGACGACCCACGTCGCGCCCGGATACCTCCGGGCGGCCAGCTCGACGGCGGGAGTGGAGATGTCGATGCCATGAGCCTCGACCGGCCGGAGGGCGGCGAGGGAACCGAGGAAGTACCCTTCCCCGCACCCGACGTCGAGCACGACGGGATCCCGCCCGGCCGATTCCGCTGATCTCGCGATTTCCGCGGCGACGGCCTCGAAGACCGGTGTCTCGTGGCCGGCTTCCGTGATTCGCCGCCTGGCCATCGCGGTCGCCCGCGAGTCTCCCGGATGTTTCGAGCGGCGATCCTGAGGCTGGAGGAGGTTCGCGTATCCGCTGCGGGCGAGGTCGAAGGTGTGTCCGTTCCCGCAGGCGAGCGCGGGAGACTCCGACGAGTGTCGCGCGAGCGGAGAGCCGCAGTTTCTGACAGGACAGACGAGCCGGGTGTTCATCCCGATCCGGGAGACGCTGCTACGGTCACGGGATCAGGTACGCGAGGGCCACCGGAATCCCGATGCCCGCGAGCAGGCACAGCGTCACGGTCACGGGGCTCGCCGTGAACCGGTAAGCCATCACGATTCCGAGGAGAGTCGTGGAGACGAGCGCGAGGCACGCGAGAAACGCGAACGCTTTCAGAGGCGTCCGGTCGTGAGTCTCTTTTTCGAGCGTCTGGTTCTTGTGGAGAGAGGAGAGTGTCGAGACGAGCCGCGGCGGCGTGTAGCTGCCGTCCTTCTTCGCGTCGTTGAAGCGAAAAATCTGCCAGGCGCCGCTGATTGTGAAGAGGAGGAGGATGGGAGCGAAAAGCGTTCCCAGGTAAAGATGGGTTTTGCGCAGAGCCCGAGGATTCATCGCGTTCTCCTTGCGGTGTCCGGAGTTTCCGTCGCAGGCTTGTTTTCAGGAGCGGGGAGCGTCCCACCACTTCGAGAGCCGGCTCGACGGCTCCGAGGGAACCGCGGCGTCCGCACCGGAATAGTGCGAGGTGTCGTTGAAGAGAGTGAGGCGTGCCTTGGAGGGGTCTCGGAAGTCGAGAATGTTGAGCGAGGCCGGGCTCTGGTCGAGTCGATCGCGATAGTTGCGCGCGTCGAAGCCGAGGAGCGAGCTGATCAGGAGCCGGATCGTCGCCTTGTGTGAAGCGATCAGGACGTGCTCCCCCGGGTGGGCGGCGACGATCTCGAGAAGCGTCGGGAGCGCGCGGGCGGTGACGGCCAGACCGCTCTCGCCTCCCTCGGGCGCGAAGGAGAACGGATCCGACTCCCAGCGCGCGTACTCTTCGGGATAGAGGTTCTCCACTTCGGCCCGCGTCTTCTCCTCCCACCGTCCGTGATTGATCTCGCGCAGTCCCTCGCGGGCGTTGACGTCCTTGCCGTGAGGAGCCGCCAGTATCCGCCCCGTTTCCATCGTCCGGTCCATCGGGCTCGCATAGAAGGCCATGATCCGGTCGTCTGCGAGGCGCAAGGACAGCCGGCGCACCTGGTCCCGCCCCGCGTCGGAGAGAGCGACGTTGGTCATCCCGGCGAAGCGGTCTTCCGCGGAGAGCACGGTCGCGCCGTGGCGGACGAGGTAGATGCGCGTGGGCATGGGGGGAGTGTAAGGGGTTTTCCCGTTGTCGGTCATCAGTTGTCAGTTGTCAGTTGTCAGTTGCCAGTTGTCAGTTGCCAATTCTCAATTCTCGATTCTCAAGGACAAACCGATAGCGGACAATGGAAGACAGACAACGGCTCGGTCGGCCCGTCATCCTTCACCCCTTCACCTTCCAACCCTTCCGGACGACCAGATCTCTCAGCCGTTCCCGCTGATCGCCCTGGAGCTCGATCGAGCCAGCTCCCGCCGAACCGCCTGTTCCGCACGCCTTCTTCCATTCCTGGGCGAGAGCGCCGACGAGCTCCGCGTTGTCCGGAAGGCCGTCCACGACCGTCACGCTCTTGCCCGAGCTTCGGTTTTCGAGGCGCAGCCGGGCCGTAATTTTCGCCGGGACGGGCTCGCGTCCCGCCGCGAGTGTCGCGGCGCACCGGCATCGGTCCTCCGGCCAGCCGCATCGGATGCAGACGGAACCGGTCGTCGAGTAGACCAGCCGGCGGTCCGGACCGGGCTTGTTCCCGGGCTTGCGGGGCCTGTTCCGGGGTTTCTCCACGCGGCTTGACGTATCACGAATGCGCGGTTGCCCGGAAAATCGAAAAAAGCAGAGCGTCAATCGGCGACGAGCGCGAGGAGTGCCGCTCCAAAGGCGGTGAGCTTGCCCGGTCCGATGCCCGGGATCTCGGCGAGCTCGTCGAGTGATCCCGGGCGCGCTCCGGCGATCGCGAGCAATGTCCGGTCGTGAAAGACGACATACGCCGGCACGCCGCGTCGCGACGCCTCCGCCCGGCGCCACTCCCGCAACCGTTCCGTGAGCGCTTCGTCCGGCGGGTCGGAGCTCGCCCCGACGGAAGTGCCGGCGGCGGAAGGCTTCCCCTTCTTCTTCTTACCCGCTCCCGGTCCGGGGGCCTGCGGAAGCGAAACCTCGACCGCCGTCGATCGCCCCGCCATCACTTCGCGACCGAGCGGGGTCAGGGAAAGCGTGCGGTAGACGTCGGGCGACGCGCGCAGCAGATCCGCGCCCGTCGCCGCCTCGATCCAGCCTTCGATCGATTTCACTCCCATGGCGGAGAGGATCCCGGTCGTCGAGAGGCCCGCCAGCGAGTCCGGAATCTCCTCCAGGCGGCCGGCCAGCATCGCGGCGACCTTTTTCTTTCCCCACCGCTCTCCTCCGCGCGCGACACCCGAAAGAATCTTTCGGAGAACGAGCAGCGAGTCGCCCGTGACGGGCGCCCGGCGAGAGCAGTTGCCGCAGAAACCGCACCGGGACGGCGCGTCCCGCTCTCCAAAATACCGCAACAGGGTCGCTCGGAGACAGCCCGTGGCGTCGGCGTAGGCGACCATGCGTCGCAGTTTCGCGCGATCGAGCTCGCGCTTTTTTTCTCTCTGCGCCGGGTCGAGGGGAGCGTGCCGAGAGCGCGGGTCGTCCACGTCCTCCCGCTCGATGAAGAACTCGCGGGTGCGCACGTCGACGTAGTTCCAGAGCAGCGTGGCGTCGGCCCGCCGCCCGTCGCGGCCGCCGCGTCCGATCTCCTGGTAGTACGACTCGAGAGAACCCGGCACTTCGAAATGTACGACCGCTTCGACGTCGGGGCGGTCGATGCCCATGCCGAATGCGTTGGTCGCGCAGATGACGGAATGGGTGCCCTTCGAGAATCCCTCCTGCACGCGGGTGCGCTCCCGCTCGTCGAGCCCCGCGTGGTAAGCCTCCGCGCGGATTCCGGCATCCGTCAGGGCCTCGGCCGCGCGCTCGGCGCTCTTGCGCGTCGCGGCATAGACGAGCGCCCGCCGGTTCCGGACGAGATCCGGCAGCAGTTGCCGCTTCTCGATCTCGCCCGACACCCGCCTCACGTCGAGGTACAGATTCGGGCGGTCGAAGCCCGCGACGAAGACGTCGGGTTGTCGCAGGCGCAGGAGGGTCACGATGTCCTGCTGCACCTCGGGAGTCGCGGTCGCGGTGAAGGCTGCGATAGGAGGCCGGCCGGCGACGCCATCCGCCCGTCGGCACGCTTCCGCCGCGGAGGCGAGCATGCGGTAGTCCGGGCGGAAGTCGTGCCCCCACTCCGACACGCAATGCGCTTCGTCGACCGCGAAAAGGGAAAGCGGAACGTCCGCGAGGAGCTCGCGAAACCGCTCGGATGCGAATCGCTCCGGCGCGACGTAGAGGAGCTCCAGGGCGCCGTCGCGAGCGGCTCTCAGGACGTCCCGGTTGTCGTCGTAACCGCGCCCCGAGTGCAGGGCGGCCGCCCGGATACCGCGGCGATTGAGCTCGTCCACCTGGTCCTTCATCAGGGCGATGAGGGGAGACACCACGAGCGTCAGGCCCTTCGAAAGCAGGGCGGGCAGCTGGTATCCGATGGACTTGCCCGAGCCGGTGGGCATGACCGCCAGGACGTCCCGCTTCGCGAGAACGGCCCGGACGACGTCCTCCTGGCCGTTCCGAAAGCTCTCATGCCCGAAGTGCCTCCGCAGGGCCGCACGGGGCTCCTCTCCCGTGATGCCGGGAATGGTGTCGTTCGTCATCCTGTTATCGTGCCTCTGCCTGCATCCTGCGACTTCGCCGTTTGCCGCGTCGTCGCGAACGAGAAAGAATAGAGATGGAAACCATGACTGCCCCTCCGCAAGATACTCCCGCGCTCGAAAGGCGCGCCGACCGGCGTGCGCTCGCCATCGTCGCCCACGTCGACCATGGCAAGACCACCCTCGTCGACGCCCTGCTGAAGCAGTGCGGGACGTTCCGGGCCGGGCAGCACGTCGATGAGCTCGTCATGGACTCCGGTGAGCTCGAAAAAGAGCGCGGCATCACGATTCTCGCCAAGAACACGGCCGTCAAGTACCGCGACACGATCATCAACATCGTCGACACGCCAGGCCACAGAGACTTCGGCTCGGAGGTCGAGCGCATCCTGACGATGGTCGAAGGCGTTTTGCTTCTCGTCGACGCGTCGGAGGGCCCACTCCCGCAGACCCGCTTCGTTCTCAAGAAGGCGCTCGAGGGAAACAAGCGGCCGATCGTGCTCATCAACAAGATCGATCGCGCGGACGCGCGGACGCTTGAGGTGGAGAACGAGATCCACGATCTCTTCCTGTCGCTCGCGACGGAGGATCACCATCTCGACTTCGAGGTCCTGTACGGCTCCGGTCGGATCGGATTTGCCTCCCGCGACGCCAACGCGACGTCGGGGGATCTGAAGCCCCTTCTCGACAGCATCCTCGATCACATCCCCGCTCCGATCATCGCGGAAGCCCCCTTCAAGATGATTGTCGCGAACACGGACTACTCCGACTACCTGGGCCGTCTCGCGATCGGCCGCATCTATTCCGGCAGCCTCTCCCATGCGATCGATCTCGCGGCCGTCCGGCCGGACGGGACGATTGTCGAAAAAGGGAAGGCGGGGAAGATCTACATGTTCGAGGGAATCACCCGCGTGGAAGTCACCGACGCCTCCGCCGGCGACATCTGCATGATCTCGGGCTTCCCGGACATCGAGATCGGCCAGACGATCCTGGATCTCTCGGACCCGGTTCCGTTGCCGGGGATCCGGGTCGACGAACCGACGCTCTCGATGGAGTTTCGCATCAACGATTCGCCGATGTCCGGACAGTCGGGCAAGTACGTGACGAGCCGAAATCTCCTGGAACGCCTGGAGAAGGAGCTCGAGCGCAACGTCGGTCTTCGGATGGAGAAGACCCCGTCCCCCGATTCGTTCCTCGTGCTCGGGCGCGGAGAGCTCTCGCTCGCGATCCTGGCGGAGACGATGCGGCGCGAAAGCTACGAGTTCTCGCTCGGCCGGCCGCAAGTCATCTTCCGCCGCGATGAGAACGGACAGTTGCAGGAGCCGTACGAAGAGCTCGTGATCGATTGCGCCGACGAATTCACGGGCGCGGTCATCGCGGCGGTCGGGGAACGCAAGGGCGAGCTGAAGCATCTCGGCAAGCACGGCGACCGCACGCGGGTCGAGTTCACGATTCCCTCGCGGGGGCTGCTCGGCTTCCGCCTCGAGTTTCTGACGCTGACAAAGGGAACGGGCCTCCTGAATCACCTCTTCGATCAGTACGGCCCTCACAAGGGCCCTCTGCCGAACCGCTCGAAGGGCGCGATGGTCGCGAAAGAGGGCGGCGACGTGACGGCGTATGCGCTGGACCGGCTGGGCGATCGCGGGACTTTCTTCGTCAAGCCGATGGAAAAGGTCTATGCCGGGCAGGTGGTGGGCGAGCAGGTCAAGGAAGGCGACATGGTCATTCAGCCCTGCGAGAAGAAGCACCTGACGAACATGCGCGCCTCGACTTCGGACATGGCGATCAAGCTGACGAATCCCCGGGAGCTGAACATCGAGCAGGCGATCGAGTGGATCAACGACGACGAGCTCGTCGAGGTCACCCCCGCTTCGATCCGCGTGCGCAAGCGGATCCTCGACCACAGCAAGCGCAAGACGGCGTCGAAGGCCGGAGCGTAGCTTCGGCGCGCGGAGGCCGCCCGCGGCGAGCCCGAGAAGCACACGCCAGAGCGACTCGGGGTGGACGGACTGGAACGCCGCGTACATGCTGGCGGAGCAGTCGGGCGAGAAGCCCCCGCTCTGAGGCCGTGAAGCGAAGGAGATCCCGCATGCGATCTGACATCGTGCCCGGCAATGTCTTCCCGGACTATGAGCTGCCCGATCACACGGCGACGCCTCGCAAGCTCAGTCAACTGCAGGGCGAGGACCCGCTCATCCTCACTCTGGCACGCGGACACTATTGCCCCAAGGAGCACCAGCAGCACCTGGACCTCGCCGCGAACTACCCGAAGATCGCCGTCGCCTACACCCAGGTCGTCACGATCTCGACGGACGAGCACCACGTACTCCAGGAGTTTCGGGCGTCGGTCGGCGCCCCGTGGACTTTCCTCTCCGACCCGGGTCGGAAGGTCCAGAAGGACCTCGACATCCAGGAGTACACCGATCCCGAGCACGACTCCATGGTCCCGCACACGCTCGTGCTCAAGCCGGGTCTGGTGATTCACCGCATCTACAACGGCTATTGGTTCTGGGGCCGACCGTCGTTCGTGGACCTCTGGCAGGACTTGCGCGCCGTGACGAGCGAGATCCGTCCCGACTGGGACCTGAGCGCTGCGGGCCTTCGCGAGAAGTGGAACGCGAATGACTTTTCGCCCTTTCACGGTTGGAACAAGCGGACGGGCCGGATGGGTCCGGGGTGACACGGGAGGAGCAGGGAAGAAGGACAAGGGTGGATGCGACGAATTGTCGTCGTATCGGTGGCCATCGCCGGCCGGAGCGCTGCCGGCGCTGGTCTCCGTGAGCAGCTACGCCATCGGAAGCCAGGCAGCCGGCAAGGTCCCGCTGCCTCCGGACGCGGAGTTCCCATGGTGGTACCAGTTCTACTCCGCCACGGAGCGCGGCCGCGTAGGCTACGAGAAGTAGCGGCGCGATTTCTCGAAGCTCATCTGGCGGCTCGCATCGCCGAAGTGGAACTTCGACGACGCGACCTTCGACCGGAGCGCCGCGTCGTTCGAGAACCCGGACCATGTCTCGATCGTGATCCACAACTACCGGTGGCGACTCGGGCTCGCGGAGGGCGAGCCTCGATACGACGACCTCGAAAAACGGCTCGCCGCCTTCCCGGTCATTACCGTTCCGACCATCACCATGGAAGGCGATGCCAACGGCGCGCCGCACGCGGAACCGGGGACTTACGCGAAGAAATTCTCGGGAAAGAATGAGCACCGTCAGATCACGGGTGGCGTCGGGCACAACCTGCCCCAGGAAGCACCAAAGGCCTTTGCCGACGCCGTGATCGCCCTCGCCGATTAGCAGTTTCCAATCCCGACTACTGGCGCAGGATGGCGATCTAAGGACGCCCGGGTCCGTCCGCCCTCCGCTTCGTCGGCACGCCTCGGGAGGGAGGCGTAGCGGGCGGCTGGCGGAGCGGAGCCACGATGAGAGTTGGCCCGAAACTCAGGGCAGATCGAGCTCCTCCGCCAGGTCCAGGATCTCTCGCCGTATCGCGAGTCTCTCGGCGAGGAGGTTTCGAGCGGCTCCGCGGCGGATCAGGAGGAAGCGCACGGCGCGCAGGCGGCTGATTACGGCGCCGAGCGCCTCGGCCGTCCGGACGGCGGCCCACCCGCTCGCCGGCAGGAGGAATAAAGCCCCGACGGCAGCCGGCCATCCGAGGGCGCGGCCCGCGAGAATCGCACCCGTGATCCACGTGCCCGGGAAGAGGAGCAGGGACACGCCGAGCTTCGCCGTGGAGGCGACGTCCTCTTCTCCGTGGGAGATCCGTCGCGCGAAGATGCCCGCGAGGCGATAAGCGGGGTAGTGGATGATCGCGCCTGCCGCCGCGAAGGGCGCGAGGAGGGCTGCTCCGGCATTCGAGGCGAGGAGAAACAGGGACTCGCGGAAGCCCAAGCCTTCCGGACGGAGGTCGGCCAGCGCGAGTCCGGCCGCATGCCGCTCCATTTCGAACCGTTCAATTCGCTCCTCGAGCGATGCGAGTCGCGCGGGATCCCGCGCCGCGAGCCGCCGATGCCCCTCGACGAAACGGCGCCGCCGGGCGAGCTGCTCCACCAGGGCACCCGGGCCTTCGCCGGAGGCAAAGATGCCGTCCGCGAGACGCACGAGGCGGAGTGCGGCTCGGGTCTCGGCGTGCAGCGTGAGCTCCCCGAGCGCGGCCGCGATGCGCCGCGTCAGCTCGCGTACGGCGGGCGCGGAAGGCTCGGATCGTTCCTCGCTCCGGTCTCCGGTCTCGCTTTCCGGGGGAAACGGAGGAACGGCGATGGGCTCGCCGAACACCACCAGCGCGGAGCTGCGAAATCGCTGCTTCCACGTATAGAACAGGCCGGCCGGAACGAGGGATACGGAAGCATTTCCGAGCGTCGCCGCTCCGAGGACGATTCGAGCCGCTCCCGTCCGGAGCGGAAGCAGCTCCGGCTCGTCGTGCGAGGCGCCCTCCGGAAACAATCCGAGTGCACCGCCAGTCACGAGAAGCCGGTGCGCCGCCTCGAATGTTTCCCGGTTGCGTGCGGGATCGGTTCCCGTGTCCTGTCGCCGAAAGACGGGAATCGAGCCGAACGCCCGGATGAAGGATCCGACGATCGGCATCCCGAAGAGGGGAGCCTTGGCGAGGAACGAGACGTTCCGCGGCGCGAAGCAGAGCAGCAGGAGCGGGTCCACCAGGCCGTTCGGATGGTTGGCGACGAAGACGACGGGTCCGTTGCCCGGGACGCGCTCCCATCCGTCGACGTCGATCCGCCGGAAGAAGATCTCCAGCGCGCACCGGAACAGGTAGCGAAGCGCGCGCCTCAGGGCGTCGATTCCAGGCGGCGGGCCGCGAGCAGCCAGATGACGCCGGCGACCGCGATCGCGGCGGGGATGACGAGGAACGCCTTGCCGAGCGAGGTCGCGTCCGAAATCACGCCGATCAGAGGGGGCGATGGAACGTCCCCGAGGAGATGAATTCCGAGAATGGACAGCGCGACAGCGGTCGCCCGTTCTCCCGGCTGGACGAGATTCACGATCGCCGAATTGATCGGGCCGGTCGACGCGAAGAGCAGAAGCTCCGTGACGACGATGCCCGCCATATAGAGGGGTTTCTGCGGCGCCACGAATGCGACGAGCGCGGCGGGCGCGGCGGCCAGGGTCGCCCAGCCGGAGACCCACAGGTACGCTCCCTTCGAACGCCGCAGCCACCAGTCTCCGAGCCATCCGCCACCGAACGTTCCGATGAACCCCGTGACGACCACGATCAATCCGAACTGGACGGTCGCTTCGGAGCGGGGAAGTCCGCGCACCCGCTCGAGGAACGCGGGAGCCCAGAACGCGAGGCCCCCGAGAGCGAAGGTGTACGCGGCGTAGCCGAGGACGACGCGCACGTAGTTCGCGTTCCCGAAAAGGTGTCGGTACGACTGCCAGACGCCGCGGGCCGGCACGGACTCGGGCGCGGCGGCCTCCGGATCCTGGCCGCCCCTTTTCGGATCGGAGAGGAAGAGGCAGAGGATCGCCAGCAGAAGGCCGGGCGCTCCCGCGAGGAAGAACGCGGCCCGCCAGCCGAAGCGCTGGTCGACGAGACCGCCGAGGATGTACCCGAGCGCCGCTCCGATCGGAATCGCGGCGAAGAAAACCGCGAAGATGCGCCCGCGCTTCTCCCGGGGGAAATGATCGGCGAGCAGCGCCGGGGCAATGGTGCCGTAGGCCGCTTCGCCGATGCCGACACTCGATCTCGCCGCGAACAGGGCGGTGAAGGAGCGAGCGAGGCCGCCGAGCGCAGTGGCGAGGCTCCAGATGCCGACGCCGAAGGCGAGGAGCCTCGGCCGCTGCTGGCGGTCTCCGAGCGTTCCAAAAATCGGTGACGTCAGCATGTAGACGAGGATGAACCCCGTGGCGAGGGCGCCGAGCTGCGTGTCCGAGAGATGCAGCTCCGACTTCTTGAGGCTCTCGACGAGAGAGGACAGGACGAAGCGGTCCAGATAGTTGAGAAGGTTGAGCAGCGTGAGAATCGCGAGCGCGGCGCGAGGTCCGCGCAATCCGTTCATCGCGGAGAGGCGGCGTTCGGCGAAGCAGGTTGGGACCGATCCTCGGGATCGCCGGAGAGATCGGAGGGATCGATCCAGCACGGGATCGACGTGAGGAATGTGAAGCCGACTCTCTCGTAGAAGCCTTTCGCGGTCAGGCGGCTGTCGAGATGGATGCGAGCGATTCCTTCGGCGGCGGCGCGACGCGCGAGCCACGCGAGCAGCTCCCGGCCGCGTCCCTTCCCCTGGTCCGCCTCGGCGGTAACGAGGTCATCGACGAAGAGATGCTCCCCGCGAGCGAGCGTATGGGAACGCCGGACTCCCGCGAGCGAGACGAGCCGTCCCCCGTCAAAGCCGCCGAAAAGCCGGTATCCCTCGACCTGCTGGCGCCTCACGTCGGCGAGAAAGCTGTCCTCCCGGATCCGGTCACGCAGAGTCGCCATCAGAGGAAACGCCTCGACCACTTCGCGGTCGGCTATGAGCTCGCGAAATTCCATTTCGAGATTTCCTCCTTCGAAGACGATCGGCGATCATCCTAACGGCGAAACGCCACCGGGTCTAATTCCACTGTCATCGCGGCTGGAAGGTCGCCCGGTTGTCGGGTCCTTCCCGGACCGTGCCCTCGGCGCCGCGCGACCAGCCGAGCGCGCCGGAGGTCTCGAGCCTCTCCGCGAAATGGCGGGCGCGATTTTCCGCGCAGGTGTTGCGGCCCGCGAACGCGGGATGGTCGTCGAGTACGTACCGTCGAGCTCCTTCGCGATGGTCTCGAGCGCTCCGCGCGCGGGAACGAAGTCCACGGCGAGGTTGTGCGCGAGAGCTTGTCCGCTTCGAGCACTGCTCCGACGCGATAGGAATGTGCGGGCAGCGGCTCCGGTCCGTCGTCGTAGTCGATCCGGTTGTCCGCCGCCTCAAAACGTGACGTGACCGTGAACCGGTACGCCATGACTCCCTTGCCGTCGTGGCGCTCATACCGATCCGGCCGTCCCGGGGATCACGGCAGGGCGAACGTGGTCGTCAGGAACACGGCCATCTGTCCGCGCGTGACGGGGGTTGTCGGGCAGTAGTTTCCGCCTCCGCAGCCCGCGGTGATGCCGCGGCGGACGAGCTCCTCGATCCAGCGGGAGAACGGGCTCGAGCAGGGGACGTCGTTGAACGTCGGCGTGACGCAGGCCGGCGGAACGTAGGACGGTCCTCCGGCGGTGCGCAGGAGAAAGACCGCCATCTGGTCGCGCGTGACGGAGCTCCCCGGGCAGTAGTTGCCGCCGCCGCAGCCTCCGGTGACCTGCGCGGCCGCGAGGGCCTCGATCCAGGCGGCGGCGAACGAGACTGCCGGGACGTCGGCGAAGACTGTGCCGGTGGCCGGAGGAGGTGTGTAGCAGAGGCCTCTCTCGCTGCGAAGCAGAAAGACCGCCATCTGCGCCCGGCTCACGTTGCTCAATGGGCAGAAGTTTCCTCCTCCGCAGCCCGCCGTGATGCCGCTCGCGACCAGGTTGGCGATGAACTTCTCCGTCGCGCTGGGTGAGGGCACGTCCAGAAAGTCGGCAACGAAGGCGTTGCGGAGGATTCCCGACGTCCCGTCGGTGTTGTCGATGGTGACGTCGGCGACCGAGCCCGGCGGCAAGGGGGGGGTCTGGCCCGACAGCCCGTTGAAGCCAAAGAAGTTGATTCCCGTCGCGGCCACGCCGGCGAACTTCACGGTCAGACCCGCGAGGAAATGGTAACCGTTCAGGCTGAAGTTCGTGTTGCCCGAGGCGGGGCCGTAGTTGGGGACGATCGTGAGGATCAGGGCCTGCGAAAACTCCGAGGTGTTTCCACCCGGATCGGTCGCCGTGGACGTGATTGGCGAACCCCCGGCGACGGCCACGGGCAGCGTCACGTCGATGCTCGCGTTGCCCGAGCCGTCCGTTGCGACGGTGGTTGAGCCGAGATAGGTCTCTCCCTCGAGGAGATCTCGAGGGCGCGGAAGACAGGGGGGGCTGCTGTAGAAGTCCAGGTCGAAATTTGTGCTCGCGGCACTGTTCAAGGTTCCTTGGATCCTCGTCGTCGAGGCGCCATAGGTGATCGCGGTCAAGATCGGATAGTTCTGGAGGTGGTTCGGCCCCGAGTCGCCGTCGCCCGAATCGTTGGCCGTGGGGCCGTTCCGTCCGAGATCGATGCCGAGACCGAGCGCGAACGACGTGTCCTTGCTGGTGTTGGCGAAAATCGAGTTGCCACGGATCGCGTTGCCGCTCGGAACCGGACCGCCTTCGACGACCACTCCGCCGCCGTTGTTGAACTTCGCGCCGTTGTAGGCGATCACGTTGCCCGCCCCCGCGCCGATCCCGCCGATCGTATTCTGGAGGGCTCCGCAGCCGAGGTGCACCCCGCCGAATCCGTTTCCGAGCGGAGCCCCGTGAACATCGGTGCCGATCCGGTTGCCTTCCACCACGACGCCCGTCGCGGTCCCGGGCGACAGGCAGTTGCCGGCGGTCTGAATCTCGACTCCGTAAAGAGCATTTCCCGAGATCACGTTTCCGGCACCCGCCGCCGAGCCGCCGATGATGACGCCGCCGCCCGCGGGGTTCTCGCTCAAAACGGAAAGCCCCGTCGCTCCGTTGGCGGAGGATAACGCCAGCGTTCCGGTCGCATCGGTTCCGATGTAATTGCCCTGCACGACGTTGCCGTTGATGCTCGCGATCGAAGCGCTGGAGAACTCGAGGTTGGCGACGAAGGGGTTGGGCGAGCTGGCGGTGGTTCCTGAGATCAGGTTCCGGTCGGCCGGGCTCGGTCCGCCCACCAGGTTGTTCGGCGACCGGATGAAGAGCCCGATTCCGGTGTTGCCAAGGGCAGCGGTGCCCGCGGGATTCGTGCCGATGAAGTTGCCCTGGATCGTGTGGCCGCCGAGCGGACCGCCGGTCTCCGCGTCGATGACGATTCCGGGGTTGGTGAAGCGGTTGATGACGAGCCCTCTGACCGTGCACCCGTTGGTGAAGATCGAGAGACCGTTCACGACCCCGGAGAGAAGGCTTCCATCGATCTCGATGGTGAGAACCGCGTTGTCTCCCACCGCGAGCGTGTTCGGGCTCGAACCCGGTTGCGAGTAGCCGTCGATCGTCACCGGATCGTCGATGCTCGGCAGGGCAAAGGTCGGACGAATCGTGTGAACGCCGCCGCCGGGGATGTTGAAGTGGATGATGTCGGCTCCGGCCGTCGCGCTCGCCTGCATGAGGGCCGCTCGGAGCGTGCAGGTTCCCACCGCGGTGTGGCACACGTTGTCCGTGGTGTTGTCGTCCGGCTCGTCGCCGGTGCTGTCGACGGTGAATGTCGCCGCGGACGCCATCGCCGCAGAGAGCAGGGTTCCCATAGCGAGGATGAAGACCCTGTCGTACCAACGCCGAGACACGCGCATGCCGGCCTCCAATCGTGATCGCCTCGATTTCGACGACCGGGGCGAAGTCTATCGAAGCGGAGGCCGGCGCACCGGGGATGATCGCTCGAGGGCCGCTCCTACAGCAAGGCGATCGCCGTACAGAGTAAGACGGCCATCTGTCCTCTCATGCGAATTCCTCTCCCTCCATCCGCGGACCGGGACCAAACCGGCTCAGGTCGACTCGCGGGGTCGATCCGCGACATCCGGACTCGTGACTCGAACGGGCGGTTACTGCAGCGAGAAGTTGACCGAGAGGAAGACGGCTATTTGTCCGCGGCTGACGGCGCTCGAGGGGCAGTAGTTACCGCCGCCGCACCCGGCGGTGATTCCGCGGTTGGCGAGCTCGTCGATCCATCTGGCG
>JBBSEW010000030.1:0-44047 GCA_038239305.1 Thermoanaerobaculia bacterium
GCTTCGGGCGAGAGGCCGAGAGTGTCGCGTTTCTCGTAGAGGGAGTGGACGCGGGCGTAGAGCTTCGGGTTCAGGTAGATCGCGTCCTTGTGCGTGGCGAGCTTCGGCGCCTCCTCCGAACGGATCTTCTGGATAGCGTCGTTCGTGCTGGCCTGGGCGAGCGCGAAGAAGACTCTCGATACCCGCGTCAGCAGCTGGCCCGATCGCTCCAGGGATTCGATCGTGTTGGCGAATGTGGGTGGCTCCGGATCGTCCGCGATCGCTGCCACCTCGGCGAGCTGCCGTTTCATCCCCTCTTCCATCGCCGGCCCGTAGTCGGAGTCGTGGATCTTGTCGAACGGGGGCGCCTCGAGCGGAAGCGGGCTCGCGGTCCAGAACGGGTTGGAGTCGGGAGCCGATTGCGCGGCGCCGGGAGCCGGAAGCAGAGCCGGAATGAAAAGCAGGGGGAGAACGAGGCGGGTCGCCTGTCGAATTCTCATCATGCTCGAACTTGTATCAGGGAATCGAGCGATTGCCGCCTCCTTCCCGGAAAGACCGGAAAATCGGTGTGCGAATCGGATCCGGGCGCGCCATTCGGGCACAACCATCCGAACACGAGGCGGCAGGCGAGGCAGGAGACTCAGCCTGACGATGTCGGGATCGATCCGGGGACAGGGTGTTCGGAGGATCGGGAAGCTTCGACAGAAAGGAAAGCGCACCCCACCAACGGCCCTCTCCCTCCGGAGAGGGGGAAGGCCGCGACGTGTTGGCGGCGGGGGGGGGATCGAATCTACCCTCCGGCCCTCCCCGCGCCAGGGGGCCGAACATCCCCTCCGTATTCAAAATAACGCGACGGGGGTTCAGGAGAAACAATGACAAGCCGAGGCCCCGGAAGAACACCGTCAACAGACCTGGCGGTGAAAAAGCCCGGGGAGCGTTTTGGGGAGCAGGGAACCGTTGTTTGTCGGGCGGGTAATGGAGGGGAATGGGGAACGCCGGACCGGTGCCCGGACCATTCATCCGGACGACGGCGGTCTGCTGCGTCGGATAGATCAGGTTTTTCCGGTCCCTTCATCCGGGAGTTCGCTCTGAGCTGCGACCGCCGCGGCCGGGCGACCTCGCCGAAGCATCGTCGCCGACCTCTGGTACCCCGGCGATCCAGCAGCTCTCCGGGCAGTCTGTGTCCCCGGATCGGGACGATCGTCATGATTTTTTCTTGGTATCTGGCCGTGTAAGATATTAGTGCGCGGATCCCAGGAGCTCTCTTAGCCGCAATCTGGCGATATGGGAACATCAAAACAGGAGGCCATCTGTGTCTATTGAATGGGTAGTAAAAGTCGACGATAAAGGTTCGGGGCCGGATGCATTTATGGCCGACGCCGTATCTTCTTTCAGGACAGGTTCCATCATCCTTTTTGGTGACAAAACCAACAGTGAAGCGCAAGCCGGAATGACTATAAGTGAAATCAAGACGCACCACCGCCTCACCATAATGATCAACGAGAAAAAAGAACTGACGAACCAGGGCACAACGGCGCCAGTGAATATTCACTGGCTACTGATGAAGTTTCAAGACCACTCCTCCTTTAGTATGACGATCTCGTTATTGAGGGGGCAAAACAAGACTGTCACTACGGTGTTGACGGCAACATTTGCTTCGGTGACTGTCACTCACTTCCGCACCGTTTCCGACGGTTATACTTTCGAGTTTAAAGTAGCCGGCAAGATCTCGGAGACAGACATGAAAGAGTAGCCAGCGGACGCTGGCCTAACGAGAACAAACGCCTCCTCCGGGACTTTCCATTGCCGTCGTCAGGCAGGTCGGAATGGACGCATTTGAGCCGGCTGTGCTCTAACGCCCAGCCGTCCCAGGGCGACGGGATCGACACGATGATGGCTTCCTGGATGGGAGGCGCCGTGTCGGATCGGATTGTCCAAGGGGGCCGCCAAAACGAGGAACCTGGTTCGGTGGTTGGTGGTTGGTGGTTGGTGGTTGAGGGGATATGCGCGGGCGCTCGACGCAGGTCGGACAATCGAGCCCGGGGGTTCCGGGCGCTTCTTCTCGTCTACGAACCATGGCGACATCCCGGGGTGCCGCAGAAACTCAGAATGGACCCGGGAGTGGCCGAGAATCGTTCCGCCGATAAACTGCTGAGGCGTTGAAATCGTGACCCGGGTGGCCGATTGCGACGAGTCTCCCCGCGGACGGCGAGGCGGCCCCGTTCTGGCGCCTTCGCCCATTGGCCCCCTGCGGCCTTGCTCCGGGGAGCCAGCTCCGAAAAGCCCGGTAATCCGGGTCGGAGCGCGGATCAGAAGAAAAGTTGGCTGTGGGGGAGGGACTCGAACCCCCAACCTTCCGGTTAACAGCCGGACGTTGTACCAGTTCAACTACCCCACAACGCAAGCGCCTCTGGAGCCGTTTGCATTCTCCGTCATTTGCCGGTCCGACGAGGCTGGTTTCGCGCCTCCGCGCGTAGAACCGAGAGCTGACGGCCGTCCACAGAGTGCCGACGGCCCTTCCTCTACGGCGTCGGGATCACCAGTGGCGTATTCGTCGGAATCGGGGTGCTCGTCGGGATCGGAGTGAACAACGGTGTATTCGAGGGCGAGGGCGACGAGGCCGGGGTGGCGGTGAAGCCGGGGGTGCCGGTCGGCACGACGGTGACCGTGGGTCCCGGCGTGAATCCGATCGGGGGAGACGTCGGCACCGGGCCGGATGTCGCTGTCGGGCCCGGGAAGATCACCGTGGGAGTCGTGCCGGGCCCGATGGGCGTGGGCGTCGGGATTCCGCCGGGCGTGGGCGTGGCACCGGGACCGGAGATCGTGTTGTGCTCGGTGCAGGCGAGCGCGAGGGCGATGACGATGCAGGAGAGGGACAGGACCTTGGCGCTTCCGGGCGGCATGAGTCGATGGGGCATTGGTTCTCCCGACGGTGCCAGCCGAATCGGAAGGCACGTTCTTGTCTTTCCGTAGCGAATACCGTGCCGAACCAGCGGTCTCGAGCCCGATGGGTCGGCGGAAGCTCGTTTCTTCCCTGCTCCGGATTCGCCTGCGGTGATCCGGTGCCGGCGACCCGGTTCGCTGTCCGACCGCGACCCTCTCGAGATCGGAGATATCGTGACCCCCATGAAACGCACCTTGCCGGTCGCCCTCGGACTCGGATTCGCGGCGGTCATTCTGGCGGTCTGTTTTTCGGCTGAGGGCGCGGAGGGGAAGTCCGAGGTCTTTCACGGGACGATCACGGACACGGAGTGCGGGCCGAGTCACGCCCCGATGATCGCGCGCGGCGGAATGGGCACGACCGGCGAGGCGTGTACCCGGGCCTGTATCCGCCGGGGGGCTACGTACGGCGTCGTGATCGGCCGCGCGCGACGGTTCTACCAGCTGGACGATCAGGAGAAGCCGGCGCCGTTTGCGGGGCGCCGGGTGCGCATCGTGGGCC
This sequence comes from Thermoanaerobaculia bacterium, assembly GCA_038239305.1. Lineage (GTDB taxonomy): Bacteria > Acidobacteriota > Thermoanaerobaculia > UBA5066 > Gp7-AA6 > JALYUA01. Next base: position 3,422 of record JBBSEW010000030.1, read on the forward strand.
GGAAAGACGGCGACACGATTCTCGTCGAGACGATCTCGGCAGAGCGTTGAGACCGACGAAACGGACGGACTTCGTCCGCATGCGTTCGCCGGGTTAGGATCGCCGGCGAAATCCGGTTTGATGCCCTCATGAACTTTCCGTCCGGCGTCTCCGATATGCATGCGCGCTTCTGCGGCGCGCTGACGCACCGGTATTTCATCCGCGTGCACATGACCGTGATGCTCTCGCTCGTCATCCTGTCCGGCGTTCTCGCCGGGCGTCTCCTCGGGATGGCGGGCGTCGGGAACATGGGGCTGCGGTACCCCGCCGCCGTTCTCGTGTCGTATGCGGCCTTCTTCGGTCTCGTCCGTCTCTGGCTCGCATACGTGTGTCGGGCGGATCCTCTCGGCCGCGCGGTCTCGAAGTCCGGCTCCTTCCTCCGGCGGAGGGTCGTTCGGGGGCGGATCCGGCGGATCGGGGGGTGAGGGCGGATCGAGCGAATTCGTCGGAGGAGGCGGAAGCGGCGGAGGTGCGGGCGCCTCCGATGCGTGGGAAGGAGCCTCGCCCCAGTCCATCGCCGTCATGCCCGGTTCTTCCGGTAACGCCGCAGACTATCCGTCGTCGTCGAGCGGCTCGTCGTCGCGCGGCCTCTTCTCGAAACTGAGCGGAGGAGGAGGGGGAGGCGGAGGCGACGGGGATGGCCTCCTGCTCCTGATCCTCTTCTTCGTTCTCGTGGCGGCGGTCTGCGGCGCAGGCGTTTACGTCGTGTACCAGGCGCCCGTGATCCTGTCGGATGCGGCATTCCAGGCCGTCCTCGCCGGCGGGCTGGCCCACACCGCGAAAAGGCGTGCATGACCGCTCCTGGGAGCGAAGCATCCTGAAGGCGACCGCGATCCCGTTCGCGCTGGTGCTGATCTTCGCGGGGATTTTCGGGTTCGAGGCGCACAAGCTGTGCCCGGGGTCGACGACGGTCCGGAAGGTGTTCCGCGCCTGCATCCTGAAGTAGGACAGGCGCGGCCAACCTTCTCTACTCGCCCTGCGTCACGACCTGGTACTGCTCGATCTTCCCGTCCGGCATGTCGCGCTCCAGGATCGCAATCGACTTGCCGGAGAGCCGGATCTCGATCCGGCGGAAGGTCATGCCGCCCCGGTCCCGCTGCGCCGTCTGGACGAAGGCGGACGCGGCCCCGAGCGGCGCCAGGCTGCTCGCGAAATCCCGCAGGACCATTTCCGAGAAGTAAGCGTTCGCGTTATCGGTGAACAGGGATCGTTCGATCCGGCCCTGCTGGAGGCCTTCGAAAATCCGGCGGGCCCGCGATTCCGCGGCGGCCGCCCCGGAACGGTCCGTGAAGAGGACCTTGACGATCTCCGTGGTGCTCGCGCCGCCGGCCGCCGCGGCGTCCTGGTTCGTGAGCACGGAGATCGCCGTCCGATCGTCCGGAAACACCGTGTTGGAAGCGGTGAAGCCGGAGACCTCGCCGCCGTGCGCCAGAACCCTCCGGCCGTCCCGGAGGTACACGTCGAGCCCGAGGCCATAGCGCGTCCCGGCCCCGTTCTGGAGACGGACCTCGGTCTCCATCTCGCGCCACGAACCCGCGGAGAGAAGGCGATGCTCGAGGACGGCCTGGTTCCATCGCGCGAGATCCTCGGCCGTCATGGCGAGCTCGCCCGCCGCGAAGAGCCACCCGCTTCCTTCCTTCGGAGCCGGCCGCAGGGGTCCCAGCGCGTAGCGGAGATAGCCCTCGGGATCGGTGTCTCCGAGGCGGCCGGTGTCGATGCTCGAGACGCTCGACATTCCGAGGGGCCCGAAGATGCGGGCCTGGAACAACCGGAAGAGAGGAATTCCCGAGACCTTTTCGACGATGAGCCCGGCGATCACGTAGTTCGTGTTGCTGTACTGCCATTGGGTGCCCGGCTCGAAGTCGAGCGGCTTGCGCGCCCACAGATCGAGGATTCCCTCCGCCGCGATCGGCTTGCGCATGAACGGAGGCACGTAGTCCTGCGGCCAGTAGTCCTGGTACCCGGAGGTATGGGAGAGCAGCTCGCGGATCGTTACCGCGTTCGCCCGCGTGAGGTTCGGAATGAACTTCGCGACCGGGTCGTCGAGGGAGAGCTTGTGCTCGTCGATGAGCATCATGACCGCCGCCGCAGTGAACTGCTTGCTGATCGACCCGATGCTGTAGCGCATCGACGGGCGCGCGGGAGCCGCCGGCTCGAGCCGGGCGTTGCCGTATGCCTGCAGGTACTGGATCGTTCCGTCGCGGACGATGGCAATCGAGGCGCTCGGGACTCCTGTGGCCGCCAGCACCTTTCGAGCGGAACGGTCTATCTCGCCGCGCATCTCGGCGGACAGAGAAAGGGCTGCGGCGGGCGCAGAAGCCGCCGAAGGGCCGGGAGTCGCGGGTGGCGCCGAATCCGCCGCCGCGTGAACCGGGTGAGCGGCCTGGAACACGGACAGCAATCCGATGCCGACGCCGATACCGAGGACCGCCGGCACGCGAAGCCGCCGCGCCGTCATCGCCTGCCTCAGAGCCCGTACCGGCCGGTGCGCAGCACGAGGCTCGACACCGCGCCGATGACCACGGCGATGACAATGCCGACGACGATGATGACGGCCGTATACGCGACGGATTTCTCCGGGGCGGATTTCATGAGAACCGGAAGGCCGGTGTAGAGCAGGTAGATGCTGTAGAGCCCGAGGATGCCGAGGATCGCGATCGGCGGAAAGAGCCCGAAAATCCCGGCGATCCATGCGGCCGTGCTCGAGTACGCCGCGACCTTGAGCGCCTGCATCCGATCCGAAGTGCCGCCAAACGTCGGGGCCAGCTTGTCGATCAGGATCGCGAGAAGGTACACGCAGACGAGGGAAAGGACGTAACGCACGATCGCGCCTGCCAGGCCGCTCGCGATCGGGACCTGGTACCGGCCCATGAAGGGAAGCGAAATGCCGAAGACGCTCATGCCGATGAAGCTCGCGACCGGAGGGATCGCCGCGAGCGGCACGATCCACCCCGAATAGAGCGCCGTGGTCGTGGTCGGCTCCGCCGCGATGGCGGGCCACTCCCGCTTCGGGTCCATGAGGATGCCTTTGAGCCGATTGATCGAAATCATGGGATCTCCTGTTCCGTGGGGTGAGGTGAGCCGGTTGTCGATGGGTATGTCCGGATTCTAGACGAGACGCTGGAGAGGGGCGGAAGACCGAATCTCGCGATCTCGCGATCAAACGATATCGAATGAGAGGGAATCGGGGGAGCAACCGGTAGGAATCGGATGATCGGATGATCGGGTGATCGGGTGATCAATCAGGAGGAATCGGAGGATCGGAGGATCGGAGAGGTGGGGACGCCCCTCACCCCGGCCCTCTCCCGCCGGGAGAGGGGGGAGGCGTGCTCTCTCACCGTTCCTGAAGTCTCACTGGAGCCTGCCGCCGGCGGAGCCTCCCGCACGAGGCCATGAGTGAGGGAGCACACCGAGTTCGCGCGGTCGCCTCTCTGAGACTGCGACCGAACGACGAGCGGCGGCCAGGGTTTCCCCTGAGAAACGAGGCCGCCGCGTGCCTCGGTAGGGAGGCGCAGCCGGCGGTGGGCGGTCTTTTCATCGCTCCTTCGCCATCTCACGACAGCCACACTGGAGCCTGCCGCGGGCGGAGCCTCCAGGACGGCCATGAGTGAGAGAGCACACCGAGCTCGATCTATTGCCTCTCTGCGGCTGCGACCGAACGACGAGCGGGGGCCGGAGGTTTCCCGTCAGCACCGAGGCCCCCGCGTGCCTCGGGCGGGATGCGCAGCCGGCGGCGGGCGGATCGTTGTGCCGAACCACTATCGCGACGCCCGTACGGCGTGCGCCCTGGCTCACCCGTTCCGGATGGCGACGATCGTGTTCCAGACGTGGGTGAAGAAGAACCCGTCGCCTCCGGCCGACGGGTTCATTCCTGTCTTTTCACCTCCCGCGAGCTCCGCCCGGATCGCGTCGACGATCTCAGTACGCGCCGCGCCGGCGGTCCGTGTGCGATCGAGCCAGGCGTCCAGGCGCATCGGCACGTCCTGCACCGCGTCGTGGACCACGCGCAGACCCGCCTCCTCGACTTGCGCGCGGAGATCGGTGCGGGAGAGCGCGATGACGTGGGTTGGATCGCGAAGCCGCTCGAGGTGGTTGTAACGGGAGGCGAGAGCCTCGTCGCCGGGCGAGACGATGTCGATGATGCCGACGCGCCCCTCGAATCGGCACACCCGAGCCATCTCCCGGAGGCTGGCGGAAGGGCTCGCGAAGTGATGGATCGAGAAACGCGTCACGACGAGGTCGAAGGACGCGTCCGGGAAGGGGAGATCCTCGGCCGCACCCGCCTGGAACCGGACGTTGCCGATGCCCTGGCGCTCGGCGGCGGTGACGCCCGCTTCCATCATCGGAGCGGTGATGTCGACGGCCGTGACGCGGCGGACGCGCGGCGCGAGGGCGCGGGAGAGAAGCCCCGTTCCGGCCGCGACATCGAGCACTTCGAAATGAGGGCGCGGGTCGATGAGATCCACGGCCCAGAGCAGGTCCGGCGAAATCTCGTCGCGGCCCCAGGTTTCCGCCTGGGCGGCGAACTCGGCGCGGATCGCGTCGTGCTGGGCGTGAAAGGCCGTGAGATCGCGGTTCATGACGCCTCCCGCCGCGGGACTCTAGCCGAACCGGTTCGAACGCCAGACAGGCCGGCCGGAATTCCGCATTCCGCGCTACACTTGACCAAAATTACGACCGATCTCCGCGCGCCGTCCAACTATTCGAATACAGGGAGGACACTTATGGGTAACAAAAGGATCTTGTCGGGCATCGTTCTGTTTCTGGCGGTGGGAATTCTTTTCGCGGATACCAGCGATCGGGCGTCGAGGTCCCGCGATGCGCGCGTCCCCGAACAGGTCCGCGTCAACGGGCTCGAGCTCGACGGAGCCGTCACGTACAACTACAACGGCAACGCGCTCAACATGACGGCCGAACAGGTCCGCAACGCGCGGTCGAGCGGGGTCTCCGGAACGCTGCAGCTGCGGCTCTGGGCCACGTCGACGTTCCCGGTCTTCGGCTCGACGATCAATGCGTTCGTTCTGGGTACCTACTCGCTCGGGCAGCTAAACGCCGGTTCGAGCTTCTTCAACGTCGACACGGGAACGATTCCCTTCACTCCGCCGCCGGCCGGCACTTACTACATCACCATGGCGCTGATGGAGTACGACGGGACGCAATACAACTATCAGGACTTCGTCGTGTTCCCCACCCAGAGGACGTTCGGCGGATCCACGGGGTGCTCCGCCACGTCGACAGCTCTCTGTCTCAACAACAATCGGTTCCGCGTGACGGCGACCTGGCAGAGCACGAACGACGCGGGTACCGGGACCGCCGTGCCTCTGACGAGCGACACGGGCTACTTCTGGTTCTTCAGCTCGAACAACGTCGAAATGGTGATCAAGGTCGTGAACGGGTGCCCGTTGAACTCCCGCTACTGGGTGTTCTCGGGCGGTCTGACCAACGTTCAGGTGTCGATCCAGGTGACCGATACGTTGACGGGATCCACGCGCTCCTACTCGAACCCGATCAGTACCGCGTTCCAACCGATCCAGGACACGTCGGCGTTCGCGACCTGCCCCTAGAATCCGAGAATCGGCTCGAGTGTCTCGGGCCTGGCCGGGCCGACCCGCCGCGTCATCCGCGCGGCGGGCCGCTCGTCCGGCGGCCACTCCGAGCCTCGATCCGTTCCGCCCCTATCTCTGGAACGCGTACGAGATCTTCAGAAACACTTCGCGGCCCGCGCGCTGGAACTGGGCCTGGTCCGACAGGGACCGCGTGTCGCCATACCCGAGATACAGCACGGACTGCCAGTTGAGCTGATAGCCGAACAGCGCCGATGCTTCGAAGCTGCCGGACTTCGGTGGGAGTGTAGTGACGTAGCGCGCGGTGTCGTAGTCCGTGCGCAGGTACTGACAGATCAGCCGCGCGAATGTGGTCTTCGTGAAAACGTATGTCGCCTTCAGCCTCTCCGCCTGCGCCCGGAACAGGCGGCGGCCGTCGAGATCGAGCCATTGCCCCGAGAGATTCAGGTCGAACTGCAGGTGAAGAGTCGGGCGTGCCGTCGCGGAGAGCGTGAAGTCGCCGCCGTGGCCTCCCCGGTCGTCGATGAAGTCGATGCTGCGGCCGAGATGCGCGTCGAAGGAGATGGAGCTGACGGGCCCCCGTGGATTCACACCCAGGTTCAGGTGCACGCGCTCATATCCCAGGAGATTCCGTCCCGCCCGCTCCCGGTCGTAGGCGAAGTAGTCGATCTCGCCCTGCAGATTGGACTTCCCCTGGAAGGAGACTCCGGGCGCGGCGACGTGCGTGACCGTATGGCCGTTCGCGTCGACGATGTCGTCGAGCTGGACCAGAGGAGTGACGCGGGAAAAAAAGCCCCCGGTGTAGAAGACGTAGCTTCCGAAGGCGAACCCTTCACGGATCCCGACCTGGGGAACGAACCCGTCGTCCGCGCGGAAGCCGTCGCCGATGTCGCGGTACTGCGCGAACCAGTTCCAGTGGTAGCTCGAGTGGTTCCATGTGCCGAGGAGGGCGTGCGATCCGAGCGTCTGGCCGCGCCACTCGGACGCGAGATCGGGCCGGTTCGGCGTCTCGGTGGAGGAGAGAAGAAACTGGCCCGTCACCTGATCCTGGTCGCCGGGCGTCCACTGGAAGTCGGGACCGTAAACCCGGTTGTGGCCTCCCCCTTCGATCTCGCGGTCGGTCGCCAAAAAGCTCACGAACGAGCGCCCGGGAAGCGCGTGCTGGATCCTCCCGATGGCGAAGATCGAATGGAAGTCCTGGTTCGCGCTGGAGGACGAGGAGGAGCCCGGAAGGATGACGCTTCCCCCGCCCCGGTCCTCGCCGGTGAGGACGGTATAAGCGTTGCCGTCGAATTCCCCGGTCGCCCGGATTCCCCAGCGCGGCGACGTGATCGTGCGCGTGTAGACCGCCTGGATGGGCGTGTTGAAGAGCTGCGACTGCTCCATGAAGAACGGGCGCTTCTCCGGGTAGAAGAGGGCGAAACGCGCGTCCGCGGAGATCTGGGCGACGTCGGATTCGATCTGGGAGAAGTCCGGATTAACGGTGGCGTCTATGGCGGTGTTCTCGTTCGGGATGTACTTGGCGTCGAATCCGGCGTTGCTGCGGATCGGCCTGTTGACGTACGGCCCTCCCGGGCCGCCTCGCGGCACGCCGGACTCGCCGAACGTCGCGTACGGCGCGGCGATGATGTGAGCGCCGCGGGGCAGGCCTTCCAGATCGACGAGCTTCAGCGCGTGGCAGATGAAGCAGCTCGATTCGCGCGGTGAGGGGTTGCTCGCGATCTGGTAGCGAAAGTCGCGGGGGTAGTTGCGGAACGCCACGAGGCCCCAGGTCTGCGGGTCCGCGGAGGAGTATCGGAGAGACGAGAAGGGAATCCGGATCTCCGCCTGCCAGCCGGTGGCCGTGATCTTTCCCGCGGCGTCCCAGTAGAAGTCGGGAGCGGGATCCTCGTTGCTCCCGTTCGTGATGGACTCGTCGCGAGCGAAGTCGTCCTGGTTGCCGTAGGCGTTGACGAAGAATTCGATTCCCGTGCGCCCGTTGTTTTTCGTGTCGAGCATGATTCCGGCGAAGTCCTGATCGCCCGAGACGCGATCTCGTTCCACGAAATGCGCGCGAATCTTGCTCGGATCGGGATCGTCGCACCGGAATCCCACGTAGAAAAACTTGTCGTCGTACGTGACGTACGCCGTGGTCTTCACCTTCGAAGGAGTGTTGTCGCCGGGCGTGAGCTCATAGAAGGTACCGATCTCGGCCGCTCCGGCCCAGCCGGGATCCCCGAGGTCGCCATCGATCGTGATCGGTCCCGCAGCCCGGTGGACCGAGAGGCGAGCGTTCGGGGCCACCGCCGCGGGCAACGGGACCGGCGGCGTCGGACCGGGAGCCGGTTGCCCTAGTAACTCTGGAGTTCCCGCCGCCAGGCCGAGGAGCAGCAAGCGCGCGGTTTTCCGGAGCATTACTCGAAAGAACGAACGAGAGTCCAAAAGGTTCTGCAGGATGAGCGAAGCGGGCAGAAACTAGGCGCCGCCGGGGCGCGGTTGCGCCGGGCCCGGGGACTCGGACCCGGATGTCTTGATCTTCTTGAGATAGTCGATGAGCAAAATGTCCGACGCTTCGAGCGCATCGAACTCGCGGCGGACGTCGTCGAGCTCCCGCCGCAGGGTGTCGACTCGTTCGACCTGGTAGCGCGCGGGCCTTCCTTCCCAGGAGCTCAGGGCGCCGTAGACAGTGTCGAGATGCTCGCGGATGCGCTCCTCGCCCGTGATGGCTCCTCCCTCTTTCGTTGCGACGATCTTCTGCTTGATGGAATCGATTCGCGTCAGCGCTTCCCGCAACTTGCGGCCGGTGACATCGGACTCGGGGACACCCGCGGCCGCGGCGGCGATCGGCGCGCGGGCGGCGTCGATCCGGTCCACCAGCGTGCTCATGTCTTCGAAGAGAGCGTGCGCCTTCATGACGGCGGCGAACTCTTCCTGGCGTTCCGTGGCGCCGTACGAAGCGCGGCGATCGACACCGATTTCGATCTTCGTCTCGAGAACGCCACCGCCCTTCGTGAGGCGGACCGTGTACGTCCCCGGCGGGACGCGGGGACCTTGCGAAGCGTTGAAAGCGATCTGGGCTGCGCGGGGTACACGAGGAGGCTTCACCCGCATCGACCACGAGACGCGGTTCAGCCCGCGGCGCTTCGTGGCGGGGATCGTGTCGACGAGCTTGCCCGCGGCATCCAGGATCTCGATGCGAATCGGTCCGAAAAGATGACGCGTGCGCTGGTAGTAGGTGATGATCGCGCCGCTTTCCGGGTTCTGTCCCGCGAACGACGCGTCCCCCTCGGGCCAACCTCCCCCGGCCGGCATTCTCTGCTCGATCGGCCGGCCCGGTAGGAACGCCGCCTCGCTGCCGAGCAGCTCGGGCGTGAGATTCCGGAGAGGCGTGAGGTCGTCGATGATCCAGATCCCGCGCCCGTGAGTCGCCAGGACGAGGGAGCGGTCGCGAGAGTGGACACGGATGTCCCGGACGGCGACGTTCGGGAAATCGTCTCCGGCAAACCGGGCCCATCGGACGCCGTCGTCGATCGAGATCCACAGCCCGAATTCCGTGCCGAGGTAGAGGATCGACGGCCGGATGGGATCTTCCTGGATGACGTGGGCGTATCCGCGGACTCCCTGGGCCGGCGAGACGATGCGGGTCCACGTCCGGCCGAAGTCCTTCGTGCGATACACCCACGGATCCATGTCGCCGAACGTGTGGCGGTCGAACGCCGCGTATGCCGTCCCTGCGTCGTACCGGCCGGGCTCGACCCAGCTCACCCACGAGGCCTTCGGAAGGCCCGGCACGTTGCCGCCGACGTTGGACCAGGTCTTTGCGCCGTCGCGCGTCAGCTGGACATTGCCGTCGTCGGTGCCGACCCAGAGGATGTTTCGGTCGCGGGCCGATTCGCCGATCGAGTAGATCGTGGTGTGCATCTCGGCGGCGGAGTTATCGACGGTGATGCCGCCCGACTGCTCCTGCTTCTGCTTCTCGGGATCGTTCGAAGTGAGATCCGGGGAGATCCGCTCCCACGTGTCTCCGTGGTCGCGCGAGCGGAAGAGAAACTGTGCGCCGATGTAGATCGTTCCCTTCTCGTTCGGGCTCGCGTAAATCGGCGTGTTCCAGTTGTAGCGAAGCTTCTCGTGGTAGCCGGCCTTCGGTTGGATGTCGCGAGTCGCGAGCGTCTTCCGGTCGACCCGGCCGATGGTGCCGCCCTGCGCCTCCGCGTAGACCATGTTCGGATCGGCGGGATCGGGGATCGTCCAGAAACCGTCGCCTCCGTAGAGGTTTTCCCATCGGGAGTTCGGAATCCCGCCCGGATACGCCGAATCGCCGACCCAGGAGCTGTTGTCCTGGAGTCCGCCGTAGACCTGGAACGGATCCCGGTCGTCGACGCTCACGTGGTAGAACTGGGAGATTGGCAGGTTCGCCGCCTTCCACCAGCGGCTTCCCCCGTCATGCGAGAGCCATAATCCCCCGTCGTCGCCGCCCAGGACGAACGTCGTGTTACTCGCGTCGATCCAGATGTCGTGCCAGTCGCCGTGCGACCCGGCGCCGCCGCTTCCGGTGAAACTGTTTCCCCCGTCTTCGCTCACGGACAGGCCCCCGCCCGGCTTGAAGACGCGATCGGGGTTGAGAGGGTCGACGACGAGGCGCGCGAAATAGAACGGCCGCCAGATCATGCCCTGGCCTCGATCGCGTGCCTCGAAGGTCCGGCCGCCATCCGCGGACCGGTAGAGCGCCGAATGGGCGGACTCGACCAGGGTGTAGACGATTTTCGGATCCGACGGCGCGACCGTCACCTCGACGCGGCCCCACGGCTTTTCGGGCAGCCCGGGGTTGGCCTTCGAGGTCAACTCGGTCCAGCTCTTTCCTCCGTCGTCCGAGCGGAAGAGCCCGCTTCCCGACGCGGCTCCGGGCCCATCGCCTCCCGATCGAAAGGTCCAGCCGCGCCGCCGGAAGTCCCACATGCCCGCGAAGACGACTTCGGGATTCTTCGGATCGAGCGCCACACTGGAGCACCCGGTCGAGGCGTTCGCGCCGCGAAGCACCTGCGCCCAGGTTTTTCCTCCGTCGGACGTGCGGTACAGGCCGCGGTCGCCCCCATCGCTCCAGAGTGGCCCCGTCGCGCACGCGTAGACGACGTCGCTGTTGCGGGGGTGAACGAGGATCCGCGCGATGTGCTCCGACCGGGAGAGTCCCGCGTTCTCCCAGTTCTCGCCGCCGTCGGTCGACTTGTAGATTCCGTCGCCCACGGAGACCGAGTTTCGCATCCAGGATTCGCCCGTCCCGACCCAGACCGTGCGCGGATTGGACGGATCCATGGCGATCGAACCGATCGACTGGACAGGCGTCTTGTCGAAGACGGGATGGAAAGTCGTTCCGCCGTCCTGCGACTTCCAGACGCCGCCGCTGGCCGCTCCGACGAAGACCGTGGTTTTCCCGTCCGTGGTCAGAGCGGCGAGCGTCGAAATGCGCCCGCTCATCGTCGCCGATCCGATGTTGCGAATCCCGAGCCCCGAGACAACGGCGCTGTCGAATTGGACCGGGCGCGCACTGCCGGGAACGGGCGGCGCGGAGATCGCAGCCGGATGAGCGTCTGGCGGGCCCGGAAGGACCGTCCGGAGAATGGGCGTTCCCGCCGGAGGAAAGCCAAACAGGGAATCGTCCACCGGGACGTTCGTCTCGGCGCGCTCAATCGTCAGTCGCGAGGATCGGGGCGCGCCCCTGGCGCCCGATTCCACGGAGAAGGGGATCCAGACCCCGTCGACCGACTGGTAGCTTCCGAAGTCTTCTTCGCTCACCTGCTCGGCGCCGCGGATCTTCGTCGTCGTGGTGACGCGGACCGTCAGAAAATAATCGGGGTCGAGGAATATCTCCTTGGTGTCACCGTCCTTCAGGACCACGCGAAGCTTGTGCGCCGGCGTTCCGTCCACGTCCTCGGTCCCGAGATATTCGACCCGATGCCCTTTCTCCCGCCAGCCGGCCAGGGGACCATCGATGTCGGCGTCCTGGCTGGACGACTTCGCTTCGTCGCCGGAGCGCTTCTGAGCGTCGCGACGCCCCTGGAACGGCTCGAGGGCCCATGCTTCCCGCCCGTCGAACGCCTCCACGGCGGTCAGGCCCTGAAGGGTGGTCTCGGAGCGGATCCGGCCCGGGCGTTTCTGGATCTGCGCCCACGCCGCTTCGATCCGGCCATCGCCGGCACCGAAAGAGATCCGGCCGCTCAGTCGCAGCGATCCGATCGCGTGAATCCGTTCGAGGCCTCCTCGTGCGGCGAGGGCCTTGTCCACCACCTGGTCGGTGGTCAGAGGCGTGGCGGAGATGGCTCCCGGGAAAGCGAGGATGAATGTCGCAAGAACGGCTCGAACAAACATGAAGACTCCTTGCCGAAGAAAACCCCTGCCTGAAGAGAAGGAGAGAAGAGGTGTTGCGCGGAGATCTACGGAATATGCACCGATAAGTTTGACACGTATTTCCGCGGTCTCGGTTCCCTTGGGGCCGGCGTGCTCCGAGTGGCGTGTCCGCGGCCACGGAGTCCTCATCGGGCATTCAGTCGACTCGGCTCCCGCCTCGATCCAGATCCACTCACATTCCGATATCAGGGTGTGCGAGGCCCGCGCCGCGCGGCGAGAGCAGGTACGATCCTTGCGATTGCGAGCTCGGGAGTCCTGCCCGCGATCGACTTCGTTTCCGCAGTAAAGGAGGATCGATGCGTTTTCTCGACGCCCGGATCCACGGTGTCATCGATATCATTTCCGTCATCCTGTTCGTCGCCGGACCCGTCGCGTTCGGCCTCGGTGGGGCGCCGGCCGAGATCGCGTACGCGCTGGCGATTGTCCACCTCGTGATGAGCCTGCTCACCCGGTACCCGCTCGGGATTCGAAAGGTGATTCCGTTCGTCGTGCACGGGATCGTGGAGCTCGTGGTCGGAGTGTTCCTGCTGATCCTGCCGACGCTCGCGGGATACGCTCCCGGTTCCCCCGCGCGGCGGTTCTACATGATCATGGGTGCGCTCATCCTGATCGTCTGGGCGCTGACGGCGTACCGCGCATCCGACGAGCGGGCGGCCTGATAGCGGAACCCGATCGGTATTCCTCGAACTCCGGACGACCGGGGCCCGCGGGTAGGAGAGTCGGTCCGGGTGGGTTTCCCTTGTTTTTCTTTCCCGTTCCCGTTTCCCGTTTCCCGAACGATCTCGGGATCAGCCTCTGCGTCCGAGTATTCGGACGACTTCCCCGGCGGCCGCGAGGAAGGCGGGGCGCGGGGACGCTTCGTTTTCGCGGAGGCACGCCTCGGCGAGCTTGATCGCGTGCTCGTCGCCGGTCGCGAGGGCGCGGTCCACGAGTGTCTCTCGGGAGATCGGCTCGCGCTCGGGAGGCGTCTCCGGGGAGGCGCCGGCGAATCCCGCCGAAATGGCCGCCGCCCCCTGCCAGGCGTAGCGGGCGAGGTCCCGTGCCGCCCCCTCATCCAGGAAAGGGAGAAGGAGGCGGACCGCGCTCGGGCCCGTGATCGAGTGCACGAGAGCGATCGCGTTCTCCGCCGTGACACGGCTCCGGGCGGAAATCGCAAACGTTTCCGTCACGTCCGACAGGAACGAGGCCGGTCTGCCGCTCGTGTCCGCCATCGACGCCGCCCGGGCGAACGAGGGATCCGCCACGACGGCGTCTATGCGATCTGAGATGGAAATGCCGGCGCGGGCCGGCTCGGCCGGAGTCGGAAGCTGCGCGAGCGCCTCGGCCGGGCTCCAGTGGCCGTCCGGCGACGACGGCGAGAGCGGGAGGGAGCGATGGCGCGCGGCCCAGTACGCGAGTCCTTCCGCGAGCTCCCGGGTGCGCGCGGGAGTCTCCTTTCGCGAGAGGCTCCGCGCGGCATGCGCCGTCCGGAGGAGACCGTGGAACCCCGCGGACGGAGCGGACGGAGCGAGACGCCCGCACCACTCCGCGAGCACCTCGTTCCATGGCCGTTCGGCGAGGGCCCCGCGAAAGAAAACGGCCCAGTCCGAGACGCGGCCGTAGGCTCCGAGCGCTTCGCGCCAGCGCGCCGGGTCTATCGGCTTCTTCAGATAGGGCCGGTCGCCGAGGCGGCGCCGGTAACTCTCCACCCAGCGCCGGATGTTTTCAGGACGATTCAGGGCCACGAGCGCGTCCGCCGCCATCGGGCCATGATTCGAGAGCCCGTCACTGCCGTACTCCGGCCCCGCCGGCGCGAGGATCTCGAACGCGGCCTCGAGCTCCTCCGTCGCGGTCGGGGATTCCCGCGAGGCGCGTTCGAACCCCGCGGCCGATGCGGCCGATTTCGCCGCTCCGCCGAGGAAGCCGAAGAGCTGCCGCCGCGAATACGTCACGGGAACATTCTAGTGACCCGGGCGGAGACCGGGTGTAATCCGAACGGGGCGGCCTGCGTCGAAGAAGAAAGACAAGAGGTATCCCTATGCGGTTTTCCCCTCTCGCACGGCGATTCTCGAAAACGGCGAGGGCCTCGTGGGGAAGCGCGGGCCTGGCGCTTCTTCTGGCCGCCGGCTGCGCGTCCGCCCCGCCGCCGAAGCCTCCCCCGACGGAGGCGGCCGCCGGCACGCCCGATGTCCCGGTCTCCGCGCTCGTCGGCAACTGGCTCTTCGAGATCGAGATGGGCACCCGTACGGTGGAGGGGAGCCTGCACTTCACGAATGCGAACGGGGTCGTGGCCGGGACCTGGACGAGCGCGGAGGGCAACGAGTACGAGCTGAAAGACATCCGGATCCAGGGGAATGTGATCTCGTGGACGGGAGACGGGCCGGCCGGGAGCCAGGTCGCGAGCGGCACGATCGACGGAACCTCGATGAAGGGCACCATGAAGAGAGCCGCCCGGCGTGGTAGCGGGGACGGTTCGACCGGATCGAGCGGCAGCGGATCGAGAGGCGGCTCGGACGACGCGGCTCCTGCGCCCGACGGTGACGCGGTTTCACGCGGGGGCGGCCGTCGCGGCGGAGGCGGGGGTCGTGGCGGCGGACGCCGGGCTTCCGCCAACTCGAAGGTGACGTGGAGCGCGTACAAGTCCGCACCGGAATCGCCGGCCGCCAGTCCTACCCCGGTCGTGCCGCAGTGAGCAGTGAGGTGGCGAGCTGCTGAGATCGCTCGTCGCCGGGATCTCGCGATTTCGCGATTTCACGATCCAATCGAACTATCGGTTCCAGTGGAGATCGAGAAAGCGACGAGCGCTGCTTCCCGGAGGGACAGCCCTCTCCATTCCCGCGTCTTGCTCCCGACTTTGCCGTAGGCTTCGGGCGCGTCGAAGAGACGCGGCAAAGGAGGTCGGGATGTGGAGAAACGGCGTGAGGAGGATTCTCGGGGTTGCGGGCGCGCTGGTGCTGTCCGCGGGGGCGGCAGGATCTCCGCCGGCGAGAGGGGAACAGGCGCCTGTCGCGGCGGCCTCGGTCGCGGATGTCCGGAAGTGGATCGACATCGGAAACGAGCAGTGGATGGATGGATTCCGTCGCGCGGACGCGGGTCCGATCGCCCTTTCGTTTGCGGAAGACGCGGTGAACGTGAGCGCGGACGGAACCACCGACCGGGGGCGCGAGGCGATCCGGGCGCGGATGGCCGCCTATCTCCTCAAGAGCGGCCCCGCGATCGAGACGCGGGTCGACGTCACGCAGGTGGTCGTGGACGGAGAGCTCGCCTACGAATGGGGCCGCGCGGACGCGCGTTTCGCGGGGAAGCCGGGAGGGCCGACGCGGCGTACCGGCCGATACCTCACGTGTTGGAAGAGACAATCGGACGGGAGCTGGAAGATCTTCCGAAACAATTCGCTCCCCGAATGATCCCCGGCGGGCGTGGTCCCGCGAGTCGCCGAGGCTCCGGTTCAGGCGTCGCGCGATCCCAGCGCGGCGACGCCGGGATTCCGGCGCCATGACCGATCTCCCGCCCGGTCCGGAGCAACCCGTTAGGGCGCAGGTCAGGCGTGGCTGGCCATGCGTGGTTTGGGGCAGGCCAGGTGGCGTAGGGCAGGCTAGGATAGAGGCATGAAGACCGTGCTGATCCTCACGCTTCTCGGAGCTCTGCTCGGGGTGGTGGCCGCGTCCTTCATCGTTCCGCCCGCGCTCGGCTGGTACAACGAGGCCGGCTATCTGTCGCAGCCCGGCGCCGGCGGGTCTCAGCCCCAGGCCCTGGTCAACATTCCCCAGCTGATCCACTACACGACGTCGAGATTGATCCGTGGGCAGTTGATCGGCGGGGGAGTCGGAGCGGCGGCGTTCTTCGTGCTGGGAATCCTGACGGCTCGCCGGGGGCGCCGTTCGGAATCCGCCGCAGCGGAGAGCGCTTCCGCCGCGCCGGGGGCAGCAGTCCGGCGGCCCTGAAGAGCCCGACCGGGCTTATTCGGACGGTCTGGCGGGGATCCGACCGATCACCGCGACCGACACGTCGTCCTCCGGAAGAAGGTCGCCGCAGAACTCGCCGACCTCGTGCGAGATCGTCGATACCAGGGTTTCGGCCGATCCCCCCGGCTGCCGGCGCGCCGCGGCCTCCACTCTCTCGTCCCCGTACTCGTTGGCGTCCCCGTCGCGGGCTTCGGATACGCCGTCCGAATAGAGGAGCAGCCGCTCGCCCGCTTCGAGGCGTCCGGTCTCGACGTCCCACGTGAGCGGATCACGGATCCCGAGCGGATAAGCGCCCTTGCCGAGCCGGCCGGAGACCGTGCCCCGGTCCGACAAGTGCAGGACGGAGGGGTGGCCGGCCACGGCGGACGAGAACGTTCCGTCCGGGTGCAGGAGCAGGTAGACGCATCCGAAGAAGGCGCGGGGGCCGCCCGTGCGGCACAGAATCCGGTTGAGAGTCGCGAACATCGCCTCCGGCCGCGGATCGATGTCGAGCTGCGTCCGAAACGCGGCATGCGAGACGGCCATGATGAGTCCGGCCGCCATCCCGTGGCCGGAAGCATCCCCGAAGAGAACGGCGAGGCGCCCGTCCGGCAGCGGCACGAAATCGTAAATGTCCCCTCCGACCGTGTTCGCGATCCGGTTGTAGGCGGCGAGCTCCCACCCTGGGAGCTGCGGCAGGGAGCGCGGTATGAGGCTCGCCTGGAGGTCCCGCGCGAGCTCGAGCTCGTCCCGGTAGTTGATCTTGTCGACGAGCTCCATCGCGAGCATCAGCACGAGAATCACGAGCGCTATGAAGAGCCAGCCGTTGTCGAAGTAGAAGGTCCATTGCGTCGTCTTGTGGATGATGCCGTGCGACGTCTTGCTCGACGTAGACGAGAGAGGGCCCTGGAGCCCGAACAGGAAGCAGAGGAGGACGGCCGCGAAGAGCACCCTCCGCGTCGGGGCGAGTCGCTTGAGGAGACCGTAGAGCACGGCGTTCGTCGTGCGGACGAATCGCTTGAAGCGGTTCTTTTCCCGGGCGAGCTCGTCGGAGTGATCCGCCGTGAGACGGTTGCGCGCGTTGGCCCACTCGTGCGCGTAGAGGCCGGACAGGTCCTTCCGTCCGACGGTGCGGAAGGTCGTGCGAATGAGATCGAGCCAGTCGCCTCCCGAGGGCATGGCCCGCAAGAATATGCCGAGTGGCGGCCGTCGCTGCCGGGCGGGTCGATGACAGAATTCCGCGTGCGCGCGGGTACACGGGAACATCCGGATCCGGGGAGCCGTGCGAGATCCGGCTCGAAACCCGCGGCTCGCTGGCCCGCTTATCGCAAGACATTCGCCGTGAGATCGACTTCGGATGCACGCAGGAGGCACTCGTGATGACCCAGGAACCCGGAAGCTCGCCCGGCGCAGCCCGCGTGCGGACGGCGCGGCTCATCGCCATAGCCGCAGACGTTCTTCAGATCGCCGTGTTTCCCCTCTTCGCCTCCGGCGCGGCCTCTCCGGTCAACGACGCTCTCGACGTCGCGGTGGCGGGAGCGATGACCTGGCTGGTCGGCTGGCACTGGTCGTTTCTCCCGTCGTTCGTCGCCGAGCTCGTTCCCGGACTCGACCTGGTGCCGACCTGGACGGCCGCCGCGCTCTTCGCGACTCGCCGCGGCGGGGGGCTCGTCCGTCCGCCGCGTCCGGGATCGATCGACGCCGAGGTCATCTCTTCCGAGCCGGCGCCGCCTCCCTCGATGCCGCCGCCATCCCCTCCTCCCGGCACGCGTGTCTGACGAAAAAAAAGCGGGCGTCGAGGACGCCCGCTGAGGAGGAGATCTCGGAGCGCCGGGCTCCGTGGTTGCCTGGAGTCAGTTGGGGAGGAGGACCGAGTCGACAACGTGGATCACGCCGTTCGACTGGAACACGTTCGCGATCGTGATGTTCGCGGTGCCGCCCTTTTCATCCTTGAGAACGATCTTGTCGCCACTCATCATCGCGGTCAGGGTGCCGCCGCTCACCGTCTTGATGGTCGCCGTGCCCTTGCCGTCCTTGATCATTTTCCCGATCTGACTGGCGCTCCACTTGCCCGCGACCACGTGGTACGTGAGGACCTTCGTCAGCATCGCCTTGTTCTCGGGCTTCAGGAGGGTGTCGACGGTACCGGCTGGAAGCTTGGCGAACGCGGCGTTGGTCGGAGCGAAAACCGTGAACGGGCCCGCGCCCTTGAGGGTCTCGACGAGTCCGGCGGCCTTCACCGCCGCGACCAGCGTCGTGTGGTCGGCCGAGTTGACGGCGTTGTCGATGATGTCTTTCTTCGGCGACATCGGGGAGCCGCCCACCATGGGGTCTGAGGCGAAAAGGGCCGCCGGCGCGAGCGCGGCTGTGAGAGCGAGGCCGAGGAGTTTCGAACGGAGCGTCTTCATGGAGTCTTCATCCTTTCGTTGGCCCCCGTGGTGGGGGTGAACGATGGGATTACGGTGGAAGACGGCCGGTTGGATCTCTCGATCCGTCGCGCGAAGCGATCGCCCCTGCCCCCGCGGCTTTCGGGGGCTGGCCGAGCCGGCTCGGCTCACCCGTGCGCGAGTGCCCGCTCGAGCGCGGCCCGGGCGAGGAGGCGGGTCGAGTCGAGAGTCGGCAGGGCCACTTCTTCCGGCCTCACGATGAGCGGAATCTCGGTGCAGCCGAGAACGGCCGCGTCGCAGCCCTCCGCCCGCAGTCGCGCGATCTCCGTGCCGAACATCCGCCGGGTCTCGTCCCGGAAGATCGCATTGACCAGCTCGTCGAAAATCGCCCGGTTGATCGTGGCGCGCGCCTCCGGAGGGGGGATGCGCATCTCGATGCCGCGCGGGCCGAGGGCGTCGCGATAGACCGGTCCCTCCATGAGATAGCGCGTCCCGAGGACCCCCAGCCGCCCGAAACCCCGGCGTAAGGCTTCCTCCGCGACGACGTCCGCGATCGAAAGCCAGGGGATCGGTGACTTCGGGAGGACGCGGGGAAGCGCCTGGTGGATCGTGTTGTCCGGGCAGATCGCAAAGGCGGCACCGGCGGCCGCGACCTCGCGAGCGCTGTCGAGCATGAGGTCCCCGACGCCGTCCCAGTCCTCTTTCTCGATGTGCTCCATGTGACGGGCCATCGGGATCGCGGAGAGGGTGATCCGGGGATGATCGTGCATTCCCATCAGCGGGGTCGCCTCCAAGCAGATCGTCCGGTAGCAGAGCGCCGCGCCCTCCGCGCTGCACGCGACAATGCCGATGTGCGCGGCGCGCCGCTTTTCTCCCTCACGGGCTCTCACGCCACGCCTCGCCGCCAGTACGGCTTCACGCCAGGGCTCCCGGCCGACGTGGCTTGAAGCCACGACCCGGATCGCGCGGCTTCACTCCACGACCACGGAGCGCGGCTTCACGCCGCGACTCGGATCGCGCGGCTTCACGCCAAGCCTCCGATCGCGCGTGCCTTCACGCCAAGCCTCGGATCGCGCGTGGCTTCACGCCACGACTCGGATCGCGCGTGGCTTCACGCCACGACCCTCAAGATCCGCCAGTGTTGCGAGCCGGATACGACGTAGGGCGTGAGCGCCTCGGAGTGGCGCCGGAATTGCGGTGACGACATTCCGGAGAGGGCCGCCTCGAAATCGGCGAGCGTTTCGAACTCGTACTCGTCCACGACGTGCGACGGAGACAGGCCGACGTGGCCGACCAGCATGCGGCCGGACTTCGCGCGCCGGAACTCGGATGAAGCGAACTTCTCGGCGCCCCAGGCCTTCAGGATGGCGAGCGCTTCGGATTGTTTTCCGAAGACGAGATCGAGGTGCCACTGGCAGATGTACATGTCGCGTCCCCCCTGCAGGAAAGCCTAGCAGGGGTCTTCTCCGGTCCTGCCGGGGGACGCGAACGCCTATCGTCCAGGGGCCCGGGATCAGCGGCTCTTGCGCTCCTCGAGATCCTGGAGCCGACGCTCGAGATCGTGGATGCGTTCCTGCAGTTTCCGGAGCTGGGTCCCGGAAAGAACCGCGAGACGGTCGGACCCCGGAGAGCCTCCCCAGGATCGATCCGAAAGCGACCGGCGCAGGTCGCGCTCGACGTTGCGCTCGATGCCGCGTCCGAAGTCCCGTCCAAAGTCCTGTCCGAACGAACGGCCGAAGGCGGCCCACTCTTCGTCCTCACCGTCGGAGATCCGGCGCTCGATTTTTGCCGTGAGGGTTTTCGCCGCGCCCTTGCGGATCACGTCGAGCTTCACCGCGTCGCCTTCATGCCGGCGCTCCACGAACCGGGATACCTCCCACACGCCGCCGATCTTCTGCCCGTCCACGGCGACGAGAACGTCGCCCACCTCGACTCCCGCCTTCGCGGCCGCGCTATCTTTTTCGACGGCTGCGACGAGGACTCCCGATTCCCTCGGGGCGCCGAAGTGGGAGCGCAGGTCGGGCGTGATTTCGAGGATCTGGACCCCCAGGCGGCTTCCCCCCTGTCGGGCGAAAAAGCGTACCCGGGGGGCGAGGGGCGCGCGCGGAGCCATTGGCGCCTTTGGAGCAACGGGGGCTTCGGGGGCTTCGGGGGCTTCGGGGGCTTCCGGGGCTTCCGGGGCTTCGGGCGCTTCGGGCGCTTCCCACTCGACGACATCGTCGTCATCGGCATCGTCGACCACGACGGCTCGAGGGGCCGCCTGTCCGACAGGCGAACGGGCGGGCGAGGGCATCGGGACCGCGAGCAGGAGAGCGGCGAGAAAGGGCTTCAGGTTCCATCCGACGTGCATGCTGGTCCTCCGGTTTCAAGATGCGAGATGAACTCGAGACGTCTTCTGCGCTTTTGACCTTTCGGCATTTCGGCGGCCGTTCAGCTGGAGGGACGACGGGCTGCGAAGATGGTTTCGCGGTTTCGCCAGTTATCCGGGTCGACTTTCGGCTGCCCGCTCGATTCCTGCAAGATCCGGGTGAGTCTCCGCGGGAGAGAGGGATCGCTTCGCTCAACTCGGCAGCGACAGCGACAGCGACAGCGACAGCGTCAGCGACAGGATGTCTCGATGGCTCGAATTTCCGGAATCGTCCGCCGCCACTCCGATGCTCGCCGGAGGCGACCTTTTCCTTTCCCGGAAGTCAGTTCACGGAGAGCGGCTTCGTGAAGACGTGCTGGGTCTTAGCGTGCGTGAATCCCTGCCGGGCGTAGAAGCGGTGGGCGTCCTCGCGGCGGATCTGGCACCGCACGCGGATGCGCGCGAGGCCGCGGGCGCGAGCCCAGTCCTCCGCTGCGACGACCAGGGCGGCTCCCACTCCCCGCCCGCGCGAGGGCTCGTCCACGACGAGCGCCATGATCTCCCCCTCCGGCGCGTGGGTGAGCGCGTGAGAAGCGAGGACGTGAATCCATCCGAACACGCCCGCTCCGCCGCCCGGCGCTGCCGCGATCAGGAGAGCGTGGTCCAGGGAGCCGGCGAGATCCCGGAAGCGCGCGCCGAGGTCGGCCGGAGGAACGGGGTAACCGAGCTGTCCGGAGAGCCGGGAAATCTCCGGGAGATCGGACTCGAGGAGCGCACGGATCGAGATCTCCTCCGGCGCGGCCTCCGTCATGGCTTCTCCGCGTCGCCCTGGCCCTGGCCCTGGCCTTGGTTCAGCCGCGCGGGATCGGGCGCCTCTGGCTTCGCGGGGGTCGGCATCTTTTCGGGCGCTTCCGGGGACGGCTCGGGTTGGAAGTCCGACGCCGTGCCGACATGGAACTTTCGATAGTCGGAGTACTCGCTCGTCGAATCGATCCGAAGGCCTTTCAGGAGGAGGACGCGCGCGCTTCCGGTGAACCGAGCCTGAGCCGGAAGCCAGATCTCGCCATTGATCTTGCGGCGCACGAAGGAGGCGCGACTGCCCTTGTGGAGGCGGGCGAGGATGCCGAGGCCGAAGGAGAGGGGCTCGATCAGCTCGGCGTCCACGCGGGCTACCTGGCGGTCCTCCTCGTCGATCCACGCCCGGCCGGCGAGCGTCTTCAGAATCTTTCCCGAGCGGCCGGTCGGCTGCACGCCGCTCTTTGGCTGGAAGCGGAGGATGATCGTGCTCCTCCCGTCGAGACTCTCCCGGCCCGCGAGCGAGATGTCGTACGTCCGGAAGACCTGTTCGACGGCCGAGTTCTCCCGGCGCAGAGACTCCGCGCGCCGCGCTGTTCGCCGCGCCTCCTGGGCGGATTCCGGCAGGTCGTCGCCGACTTTCTTCTCATGCTTGTGATCTTCGTCGGAGAGCTCCCGGGAGGACAGGACTTTCCCGTCCTTCTCGACGAGGCGGCGATAGGTATGCCCGGGCTCGAGGGAGGGGTACACCTCGTACGTCTCCGACCGGGTCTTCGTGACCGCTCCTTTGGGGTCGAGCTCGCGTTCGACGTGTTTCTCCGTGAACGTGTACTGGTCCAGGAGCGCTTCGTCGCTGTGGAGGTGGTTGCGGACCTCCATGAGGAAAGACGACAGCTCCGGGAGGGGGCGGTCCGGGCCGGTATCGGCGCTGGCGGGCTTTCTCGAATCTCCCGCCGTAAGAGCGCGCACGGGGGCCACGAGGAACGCCGCCGTCAGCAGGAATACCGCACCGAGCCGGAAGGACGCGCGCATCGAGATCGAGAACCCGTTTGGAGGCGCGCGGATTCCGTCCCCGTTGGAGGGAACAATCTCGCGATCTCATGATCTCGTGATCGATCGAACTATCGAATCAACTGTTATCGGGGGATCGGGAGCCGAGAACTCAGAACTGACAAACCGCCTGCGAGCCTCTTCCGCGGTATCGTGTCGGGAAAATCTCGGAGGGGGCGGCATGCCGATCGATCGTCTCGACTTCCTGCGGCTGACGGCGGCGGGGCTTCTCACCGGCGCGGCGCGGCCTGTCGTGCTGGCGGGTCAGACGGCCGGCGAATCGAAACCCGGCGCCCGGCCGGCGAAGCGTGAATCCCCGGGCAAGGCGAAGCTCAAGACCGCCGGGATCCGGCTGATCGATGTCGACGGCAAGTACAAAGTCTGGACCAAGAAGGTCGGGTCGGGCCGCATCAAGGTGCTGACGCTCCACGGCGGTCCCGGCTGCACGCACGAGTACCTGGAGTGCTTCGAGGACTTCCTGCCCCAGGAGGGGATCGAGTTCTACTACTACGACCAGCTCGGTTCGGCGTACTCGCACCAGCCGGACGACAAGAGCCTCTGGACCGTCGAGCGTTTTCGCGAGGAAGTCGAGCAGGTGCGCGCCGCGCTCGGGCTCGAGGACTTCTATCTCTTCGGGCACTCGTGGGGCGGGATGCTCGGAATCGAGTACGCCCTGAAGTATCAGAAACACCTCCGGTCGCTCGTGATCTCCGACATGACGGCCAGCATCGGCTCCTACCTCGAATACATCAACGAGCTGCGCCGGAAGCTCCCGCCGGACGTCATCGCCGTCCTCGAGAAATACGAGGCGAAGGGCGAGTTCGAAGCTCCGGAATATCAGGACGTCATGCGGAAGCGGATCTACGCGGAGCATCTCTGCCGTCTGGATCCGTGGCCGGATCCCGTGGTCCGGACGTTCCAGCACCTCGCCGCGCCCGTCTACAACACGATGCAGGGTCCCAACGAGTTCGTCGTCAACGGAACGTTCCGAGACTGGGACCGGTGGAGCGACCTCGGAAAAATCCAGGTGCCCACTCTGCTTCTGGTCGGCCGTCACGACACGATGCGCGTCGAGGACATCCAGAGAATGGGACGCTCGATTCCGCGCTCCCGAGTCGCCGTCTGTGAAAACGGCAGCCACCTGGGGATGTGGGACGACCAGGAAGCGTACTTCCGCCACCTGATCGGATTCTGGAAAGACGTGGATGCAGGCCGGTTCAAAACGAAACGGACGGCCTGACCGCGACGGACAGAATCTCGCGATCTCGCGATCTCATGGTCTCGCGATCAATCGATTCATCGAATCAGGTGGGATCGAACGGCGCCGATGGGATCGGATGGCTGATGCCTGATGCAGCTGACAGCCGCCCGGAGTACTCACGGGATTTCCATCTCCGCAACGATTCTCCCGAAGTCTTCCCGTTCGCGCAGAGACACCAGGTCAGGATCCGTCCTCGCGTGCGCGGCGTCGCGGAAACCCTTCCGGGCAGCCGTGCGCAGGGCCTCGATCGCGCGACCCGAGTCTCCGGCGAGGGCGCGGGCGCACGCGAGGTCGTACCAGGGAGAAGGACGGTCGGGCTCGATTGCCGTTGCGATCTCGAGCGCGGCCGCCGCGCGGCGCGGCTCGTGGCGGGCGAAAAACGCCTGGGGCGCATAGAAGGACGACTGCGTGAGCAGGGCCGCGAGGACGCGCTCCGCCGAGAGGCGATCCTCACGCGATCCGGTCGCGGCTCGTTCCCGCCAGCGGGAAACCTCGAGACGGTTCGCCGCGGCCGCGAGCGGGACCGGTGGACCGGCCGAGAGGATCGCTTCGAGCTCGGCCAGCAGGCGGCGCACCGCGGCAGCCTCGGTGGATTCGCGGCGCTGTGCCTCGTCCTGGAGCTTCCGGGCGGCGTCGTGGATCCGGGCGGCGCTGTGTCGGGCCTCGTCCACCTCCCCGGGAGGCGCGATGCGGGCGAAATCCCTCACGGCGCTTTCATACAGGTCGGCGGCGGCCGCAATGTCGCCCACCCGCTCCAGATCCGACCCGCGCGCGGAGGACTCCCGGAAGATCTCCCGCGCGATCTCCGGATCGGCGGGGCGGAGGCCTCCGGCCATCGCTTCCATCTCCATCCAGCCGATCGATTCGGCGGCGACCTCCGCGGGAGGCCATTCGTGACCTCCTGTGAAGATCACGAGCCGGTGGCGAGCCTGCGCCTTCGCCAGAGATCGGTCGAGCGAGCGCATCTCGCGGTAGTTGAAGTCCCGCTCGCCGGCCGTTCCGAACACCGCGAAACCCGGGTCCTTCACGAGTGGATCGGGTGTGGGCAGACCTCCGCTGGCGGCGAGGACACCCGCGAGCGAGCCCTTCCGCGCGAGACCGATCATGAAGGCGAGCCGGGCGCCTCCGGAAAACCCCCCGGCATAGATGCGCGCTCGGTCGATCGGAAAGCGGCCGGGCGCCTCGTTCCAGAGCGCCTGCAGCACGTCGGTGTTGGGGGCCGAAGCGTCATCGCTCCGCGTGTCGTTCGAGCTGACGACGATCCATCCGAACCGCTCCGCGCCGGCGCGATAGCGCTCGGCCGCGAGCGAGCCCCGCCCTCGAGCGTCGAAGAGAAACAGCAGGGGCCACGTGCGCGCCGGATCGAACGCCTTCGGCAGGTAGAGGGCGAAAGAGAAGCGCGGGTCGGAGCGGCAGACGATTTTGTCGACGAGCTGGCCGAGGGGGTAGCGGTCTTGCGCACCGGCCGGCGCTGCGAAGGCGATGAGAAGGAGGGAGGGGAGAAGCCGCAGCAGACGCTTCCAAGGCGTGGGGGGCCGGATTCTCCGTTCTCCGTGAGGAGTTCCGGGTTTTGACTTGTCCATTTTTCAGGTGTCAGGTGTCAGGTGTCAGGTGGTCAGTCGTCAGTCGGCAGCTGTCGGTTGTCAGTTGTCGGTTGTCAGTTGTCCGTGGTCAGTCCGCTTTTGCCGCCGATCATGGATCGGATCGCCCTTTGACGCCGTCTGGCGAGAGGACGAGACGTTCCGATGGGAGGACGAAAGCGCACTCCGAGCGGACGAGGTTTCGAAGACGGGTGCTTCGATTTCCGGGCTGCACCGGAAGGCTGATTCCTGCACGGAGGGAGGCCGGACCGTGGCTCTCGTTTGCCGGCCGGGGGAGCCTCGCCGACGGGAATCGCGGGCACATGGATCACGTGGTCGTCCTCCTTTCGAGGATTTCGATCGCCTGACCGAACGCGGGACGTGGTACGAGAAAGGGTCGGAGCGATTGAGGGAAGAGATGGCGGGACCGAAGAGTCAGCTCTCTCCCGCGCGACGCGTTCGGCGCGCGAGCCGGGGCGGAGTGAAAGGCCGGATTACGGGAGGTCCGCGATGACGGAATGGGACGACTGGAACGAAGAGGAACGCCGGGCGTTCGAGCGGCTCGACCCGCACCTCGCTCCGCCTGCGGGATCCGAAGACCAGTCGGTTATGGGTCTCCAGTCGGCGGGGATGATCCCGAGCCGAAAGCGGCGAAGGGCGGTGGTGCTCGGATTCGGAGTGGCTGCGGCCGCCGCCCTGTTCGGGGCCGGTCTCGCGATCGGCCTTCTCGCCGGTGCGGGGAAACTCCGGGCGGCTCAACCGGCGGGCTCGCCGCGCTTCATCCTTTTTCTCTTCGGGGATCCGACGGTGACGGTCGACGCCGAGCGCGACCGGACCGCCGAGTACAAGAAGTGGGCGTCCGAGCTTCGTCGCGGGCAGTTCATCGCGGGCGAGACGCTCTCGATCGGGGGCCACCATCTCGGGAGCCCGCCCTCGGACCCTCGTGGCGCCGAAGGATCGGAGCTGCGAGGATATTTCGTGATCGAGGCGCCCGATCTCGTCCGGGCGACGGAGGTCGCGCGCACATGCCCGCACCTGCGCCACGGCGGGCGGATTCTCGTGCGTCCAATCGATCCCGTGTGATCCTCTCCTGGTTCGCCGGTTCCATCGCCGCGCGCTCCTGACGGGAGTGCGTCCGGTGCGCGTCGAAGCGCGCGCGTCCGTTCTCGCGAGCCGAGCTTTCTCCGGAGATGCCGCGCCCTCTGTTCCGTTTGTTTCGTTCTGGCGCACTGTGGTTCCTTCCGACCCGGCGATTTCGTTTCGCGGCAAAGATTTTTTTCGCGTGATGCGCGCGTGTTGGAAATCGCGCGAACCTTTCCCGTGGCGGGCCGTAGAAATGTTCGTCGAGCTTCGAGCGTCCGAACAAAAGAATCGTGAACCGCAGAAATCAGGAGGATCGAACATGAACCGTTCCCGGATCTCACTCGTCGCCGCGTCGGTCGCTCTCATGGGATCCGTCGCGTGCACCGCATTCAACGGCGGCGCGCCCGTGCGTGTCGTCCGCGATGCGTCGGCGGCCTCGAGCTGCCAGAAAGTCGGAGACGTGTCGGCGCCGAAAAGCTACTCCGAGAATGATGCCGTGTCGGACGTGGCCGATCAGGCCCGCAAGAAGGGTGGCGATACGGTGGTCATCGCCCAGGGAGAGCGCACCGGCACTGCCTACCGCTGCGGAGCGCCGAGCCCGACTGCCACCCGCTGAACGTCGGAACAGCGGAACGTCGGAACAGCGGAACGTCGGAACAGCAGAACGTCGGAACGTCGGAACGTCGGAACAGAACAGCGGAACAGCGGAATATTGGAGTCAAGAACAGCCGACTGACGGGTCCAGGCATCGAGCCCTCGTAGAAAGCGCAAGGCGAAACGCCGCGGTTTCTCTCCTCCCGAAGCCGGGTCGCGACAATAAGAAGTTGCGGCCCGGTTTTGCTTTTCCTTCTCCGGCAACGCCGGCAGACAGACACGAGGGAAGGGTTGCCGGCAGCTGCAGGAGGAGGTACCTCATGGCGGCGCTTCAGACCGGAGACTGCGTTCGGGTCCCCGACGGGAGGCCGGGTCGCATCCGGGGGCGGCAGGTCGGACAATTGCGCGTTCGCGTGCGCCGTCCGGGTTCCGAGGTGGACGAGATCCTGCTCTTTCGCCCGGGTCAGCTCGCGCGCATCGAGCCGCCGGCCGGATGGATGACCCCCGAGGGATACCGCCGGCGACTCGCAGCGGCGCGGCGCGGTGCGCGCGCCCGCCGCGAGGCCTGAGGTCGGGGAAAACGAAAGTCGGCGTCGCCCTCGCCCTTGCCGTCGCCGTCGTCGCTCGTCCGCGAACGAGGGCAACGAGAGCAACGAGGGCAACGAGGGAACGGGAGAAACGACGTCCCGGATGGGATGGTCCCGGCAGCGCCATCGCTGCTGCGCTGCTGAGCTGCTGCGCCGTAGCGTCCGGCGCGTCGCTATCTCGGATCGATCGAGATATTTCCGCTCCCGGTCTCCAACTCGATCTTCACGGTGCCCTCCCCGCGCCGGTAGGCGACGAGCTCGCCGTGCCGCTTCGTCTTCGCGCCGTCCAGGAAGCCGACCTTCAGATCTCCCGACCCCATCTCCGTGCTGGCGTCGAACGGCGTGTCGCGAGGGATCTTCAGAGCGAGATCTCCGCTTCCGGTCCGCGCACGGAGGCGGGCGAGATTCGTTCCGCGGGAGCTCATGACGACGTCGCCCGAGCCCGTGTGCGCCTCGATCTCCGCTGCGTCCACGTCGTCGACACGGACATCTCCGGATTTCGTATCGATCCGGAGGCTCCGGGTTTTGACATCGCGAGCCCGGACGTCTCCCGAGCCTGATTCGAAGGAGGCGGACAGGCCGTGGAATCGCCGGAAGTCGAGGTCTCCGCTCGAGAATCGGGAAGACCAGGTTCCCTCGATGTCGGCAGCCTGGATATCTCCGGACGAGCCCTGCACTTCCACATCCCCCTTGACGCGGTCGAGACGAATGTCGGCGGAGTCGACCTCGAAGCCGAGCCGGCCCTCCACATCGGAGGCAGAGAGGAGCCCGACGAGGTTGCTCATGGTCGCCGCCGCTCCGCGGGGAATCTCGACGTCGAGGTCGGCAAAAAGAATCGTTCCGCGGGAACTCCGGATGCGAAAGGATCGGCCGTCGTACGTCTGACGGTTGTCGGACGAATCGAACAGGCTCTCGAAGAGGCCCCCGCCGTCTCCGAAGCCGGGTGAGCGGTATCGGATCGAGCTCTCGGACTCGGGGTAGCGAACGCGAACGATCGGGTGTTCGGCCGTCCCCACGTTCTCCAGGCGGAAGCGGCCCGCGAGCGTTTCGGTCCCGGCATGAATGGTTGCCGCGACGACGATGCGGTCACCGGTTCCGGAGCGCACCCGCATTTTTCCAACGAGATTCTCGATGCGGACGGGACGGGGGCCGCCCGGAAGCTCCATCCGGAGGACTCGCGTCGAGTCGGCGGCGGCCGGTCGGGCCGGGAGGCTCAGCGTCAGGACGGCGACGGCGGATGAAACAACGAGGGCTCGCGGAAGCGTTGAGCGCACGATGGCCTCCTTCCGAGTAATGCGAGGCGGCAACTCGAAGAATCACAAATCACAAATCACAAATCGCGAATCCCAAATCGCGCATCGCGAATCGCGAAATCGGGGTCCAGAGTCCAGTACGCGCGGGAGGGGTCCGAAGTTCCGCGCGGATTTCGACTCTGTCCCGGTCTGTCTGCTAGCATTCGCAGATGAAGCTCCTCCACGCCTTTTTCCTCGGCGTTGTCCTGGCGGCGACTGCGGCGGCGACCCTCTCGGCCGCTTCCGCCCCGGCGCCGTCCGCTTCCCCGAAGAAGCCGGGAACCTCGAAGAAGGAAGTCCTGCCGTTCATCGAGGATGACTATCCTCGCGCCCTGGCTCTGGCCAGGTCGAGGCACGTCCCGATCTTCGTCGACGCCTGGGCGACCTGGTGCCATACGTGCCGTTCGATGAGGGCCTTTGTCTTCACGGATGAAGCCCTCCGGAAGCGCGCCGGAGAATTCGTGTGGCTTGCCATCGACACCGAGAAGCCCGCCAACGCGGCTCTCACGAAGCGTCTCCAGATCGATGCGCTACCGACGTTTTTCGTTCTCGATGCCACGGGGTCCGCCGCTCTTCGGTGGGTGGGCGGCGCGAGCCTGCCCCAGGTCGAGAAGTTCCTCTCCGACGGAAAGCGGGCCGTGGGAGGGAAAGCGCGCGGCGTCGAAGAGACGCTCGCGCGCGCGGATCACGCGTACGCGGCGGGCGACAACACCCTGGCGGCGAAGCTGTATCGCGAGGCGATCGATGCGGCCCCTGCCGGCTGGCCGCGGTACGGCCGTTCTCTCGAGTCGCTCCTCTTCGCGCTTTCGGCGACGAAGGACAACGCCGGTTGCGCGCGGGCCGCGCAGGCCAGCTGGACGCGCCTGGCGAAGACGCCTTCGGCGGCCAACGTCGCGGCGAGCGGCCTTTCGTGCGCGCTGGACATGGAGCCTGCCGCTCCGGATCGCGAAAAGCTCCTCGGACAGTTGCGCGCGGAGACACTTGAGGTCGTCCGGTCGGGCCGGATCGACGTCGCGGCGGACGACGTCTCGGGCGCGTATCAGAACCTCGAGGACGATCGGGAACGGGCCGCCGACGCGGCCGGCAAGATGTCGCTGCTGCGGGAGCACGCCGCGTTCCTCGAGCACCGAGCCGAGGCCGCGGGCACGCCGCAGGGGCGGGCCGTCTTCGACGCGCACCGGATGATCGCTTACCTCGATCTCGGGGAGCCCGAACGGGCCATTCCCATGCTGGAACTGTCGGAAAAGGAATTCCCCGACGACTACAACCCGCCCGCGCGCCTGGCGTTCACCTACGACGCGATGAAGAAATACGACGACGCGGCCGCGGCCTCCGATCGCGCTCTCGCGAAGGCATACGGCCCGCGCAAGCTCGGGATCCTTCAGAAGCGCGCCGACATCGAGGCGCATCGCGGCGATGCGGCGGCGTCCAGGCGTTATCTCGAGGAAGCCCTCTCCTCCGCGCAGGCTCTTCCGGAGGGGCAGCGCTCCGAGAACGCCATCGCGGCGCTCCGCAAGAAACTCGAAGAGCCCGCCAAGCCGAAGATCTAGCTCCACGCCGCGGGCTCGGACCGGAATGGGGACAACACTCCCACCCTGGGATTCCGACCGCGGCGAGGAGCTGATCTTGCAACCAGGACGGGAGCTTCACCGTGGGCCCCCCGGCCCTCCAGCCGTTCGGCCACAGGTGGCGTGGCGATTCGAGGATTCGAGGAGACAGGGCAGATTCGTCCTCGCCCTTGCTGCGCTCCCCGGAACGACACGGCGGCACGCTACCGAGGACGGCAGCGTGGCTGTCCGGTTCCTCCAAACGCCTACAACGCGCTACTCGGGAAAGCCCGTCCGATCGATCCCGGGCATCAGCTTCAGCGCGTTCTTGTAATAGAGCTTTTTCAGCACGTCGTCGGGGAGATTCAGGCCGTACATCTTCCAGAAGGCATGCCGCTTTCGGTAGTAGTCGAAATATTCGTCGGATGTCTCCAGCACTCGGAAATAGACGGGGTACTCGTCCGCCGCCCAGGTGTCTTTGCCGAAAAGGACGCGGTCCTGGTACCGGATGAACCACTCGCGCGCGAACCGCGGCTGCCGGCCGAGCTCCGCGAGCACCGCTCCGATCTCCGTCGAGACGTTGGGAAGCCGGTCGAGAAGGGCTCCGAGAGCGCCGAGGTCTCCTCCCAGCCACCCCAGATGGGCGTCGATGAAATGCGTCCGGGGATGCTTCGTGAAGAGCCGATGCTGCTCGCTCATCACCTGTTCCCACGAGGGATAGCGGTCCGGCGGGCGCGCCCGCTGGGGGAATTGCTTGAGCTCGAGCCAGCGCTCGTTGGTCCTGTCCTGCGGCTCGAAGAAGGAGCGCGGCTCGCCGGAGTGAATGAGGACCGGGATCCCGAGGTCAGCGCATTTCTCGAAGATCGGGTCGAGCCGCGGGTCGTCCACGGCAACGCGGCGGCCGTGTTTGTCTTTGACCGTGAGCCCGAGGTTCTTGAAGATCTTCAGACCCAGCGCTCCGCCCTGGCGCACGTCGCGCTCGAGGCCGGCCGCCGCGCGGCCTCCCCAGCCGGGCTCGTCGATGCCGGAGAAATCGAGATTCGCGAATGTCACGAATCGTCCGGCGTGCCGGCCGCTCCAGTTGCGGACGCCGGCGGCGAGCGTATCCCCGGAGCCTCCCGAAAGGTTCACCATCACCTTCATGTTCATGGCGTCCATGTCGCGGACAATCGCCGCCACCTCCGCGGCCGAGGCGGCCGTCTCCTGGTGGTTGTGCACGTCGATGAACGGGTATTTCGCGCGAAGAGGGCGGTGCTCGGGGACGACCAGGGTGGACTTGGGCTCGTACTCTTCGATCGACATCGTCATTGGCGGGGGCGGCGAGGCGGTCTGCGCCCGGACCGGCGCCGTCCCGGCCAGAAGGCAAATGAGGGCCGCGGAGGCCAGAAAGGCCTGAAATCGACGTTTTGGGGTCTGTTTCATGGGGGAAAACCTTATATCCCTTTTGGCGGGCCGGGGGCGGGGCGTATGATTTGGGGATGAAACGGCTGACCGTCATCCCCCCGAGCCCCGTCGCTCCACCCGCCCCGGCCCCCTCGCGCGGCGCGGGCGAACGTCGCAAGAAGCAGCGTCGGCTCTCGCTCGGCCGGAGAGTCGTCGATGATCGCCGCAAGACTCCCGCTCCCCCGGACCCGCTATTCGCCGACCAGCGCGCCAGTGTCCGGCAGCGCGGAAACGCGGCCCGCCGGAAGCTCTCCGACCGGCGCGCGGGCGTCCGTCTCTATGACCTTCGGAAGCTCGATTTGTCGGAGCTCGATTTCTGAATCGGCTCTCGCCGTCTCGCTTCTAGCTTCCCGCTTTTCCGGCCGTCTCGGCGCGCATCGTTATTGGCGCCAGCTCGGCCCCCCATTCCTCGAGCTCTTTTCGCTCGCCGTCCCGGAGGCGCCGCGCCATTTTCGCGAAGTGGGCCGCGACGGTTGCGGGATCGTCGAAAGACAGCCGCGCGTCCATTTGGCCGCCCGGCTCATGACACGGCGCGCATCGCGCCGCGAGAATCAGACGGACCGCGGAGCGAAAGCGGGCGACCGACGCGTCCGGAAAACCCGGAGGCGATACTGCTGCGGCTTCTCGATGCATCCGAAGGTATCCGTCCGGGTGCGATCCCTCCTGGCCGCAGGCCCCGCCCGCGGGATGAGTGAAATGCACGAGATCATGGCCGTTCGGAGTGTGCACATACTCGCCTCGCAGGTCGAGTCGGTCCCCCGGCCGCAGGTCCAACCAGGAGCCGCCGCAGGTGAGGTCGTGGACGATCCGGACCGGGCCGAGCAGGTCGAATGCGAATTCACCCGACGGGGGCGAGGTTGGATCGACGGTCAGCAGCCGCACCGAGAGCTCCTCGAAGGTGCGGCCGTTGCGGTGTGTCGTGCGGCTCGGGGCCGTCTCCACGCGCGCGACGGCGGTGATTTCGGCCGACGGGTTTTTGTGGCTCGGCCGGCGCCGGGAACGGCCGGAGGCGGGCCACGGGGTCAGCAGGAGAAGCAGACCGATCATCGCCGCCGCCCGCGCATTCCACCGCCGCATCTTCCGAGTATAGATCCGCGGGTGTAGCGTCTGTCCGGCATGTCGGACGTCCTGGCCGCGATCGATCAGGGAACCTCGGGCAGCCGCTGCTTTCTCTTCGATCTGCTCGGACGGCCGGTATCGTCGGCCTACCGGGAGCACGCCCAGATCTGTCCGGCGCCGGGGTTCGTCGAGCACGATCCCGTCGAGATCCGGGACAATGTCGATCGCGTCATCGCCGAGGCCCTGCGCGCGGCGCCGGGCGGAACGCGCCTGCTCGGGATCGGAGTCACGAACCAGCGCGAGACGACGGTGGCATGGGACGCCGAGAGCGGGCTCCCGATTCACAACGCGATCGTGTGGCAGGACTCCCGCACGGACGAGGACTGCCGCGGCCTGATTGCCGCCGGGCTCGAGGACCGTGTCCGCATGCGCACGGGACTTCCGATCTCGACTTACTTTTCCGCCACCAAGATTCGCTGGCTCCTCG
Organism: Thermoanaerobaculia bacterium; assembly: GCA_038239305.1. Lineage (GTDB taxonomy): Bacteria > Acidobacteriota > Thermoanaerobaculia > UBA5066 > Gp7-AA6 > JALYUA01. The sequence continues at coordinate 36,841 of JBBSEW010000030.1, forward strand.
CGCGAGTGCCGGAGGCCGGCCGCCTGCTGGCCACGGGTCGGCTTCGCATCGGGACCATGGACAGCTGGGTCATCTGGAACCTGACGGGGGGGCCATCCGGCGGGGTCCATGTCACGGATCCCACGAACGCATCCCGGACGCTGCTCTGCTCTCTCGAAACGCTCGCGTGGGATCCCGAGCTCCTCGATCGCTTCGGCATTCCGGCGGGCCCTCTTCCGGCGATCCGGCCCTCGATTCCGGGCGAGCCGTACGGTTGGACCTCTCCCGCGGGTCCTTTCGGCGCGCGGCTGCCGGTTTGCGGCGACCTCGGAGATCAGCAGGCGGCGCTCTTCGGGCAGGGGTGTTTCGCGGCGGGCGACATCAAGACGACGTATGGAACAGGCGCGTTCCTGCTGCAGCATACCGGCGAAACGCGGGTCCCGAGCCGGCACGGGCTCCTGACGACGGCCGCCGCCGCGTCCGCTCCACCGGCGCCGCGCGCGTACGCCCTCGAGGGCTCGGTCGCGGATGCGGGTTCGGCGGTCCAGTGGCTCCGGGACAACCTCGGTGTCGTCGGCGCGGCGGCTGAGACAGAGGCTCTCGCGCGATCCGTTCCCGATTCGGGCGGCGTTCTGTTCGTCCCGGCTTTTTCGGGCCTGTTCGCTCCTCACTGGGACATGACCGCTCGCGGGACGATTCTCGGCCTCACCCGTTTCACGACGCGCGCTCACCTGGCGCGCGCCACGCTGGAGGCGATCGCGTTTCAGTGTCGGGAAGTTCTCGATGCGATGACGGCGGACGGCGGAAAGGCTGCGCGGGCGCTCAAGGTGGACGGCGGCGCGACGGCGAACGACTTCCTCATGCAGCTCCAGGCCGACGTTCTCGGGATCCCCGTTCTGCGTCCCGCCGTCCTGGAGACGACGGCGCTCGGCGCGAGCCAGGCCGCCGGGCTCGCCCTCGGCGCGTGGTCGTCGGTATCCGAGCTGGCGGCCCTCTGGCGCGCGGACCGTATCTTCGAGCCCGCCTGGGACGAAGGCCGGCGGGGAGAAGCGTTTCGGAGGTGGAAGCGGGGAGTAGAGCGGGCGAAGGGCTGGCTCGAGGAGTAGCGGGACGCGCCGCCGCTTGCGCGGGTCCGCTCTATGAGTCGATCGTACCGACCGAAGACGATCTTTTCGAGGTCTTTGCTTCGGAAAAGTACTTTTGCGCGTATCCTGAACGAAATCGGAGGTGCAGGAGATGGCGGACCTGAAGAGCCTTCGCGACGACGATCTCATGCGCCGGGGGCGGACCGCGCTGCGAGGCGGACACTACACGCTCGCGCACGAGTTTCTCGGCGAGTTCTGCGACCGGCGGCTCCGCGACGACGCTCCGATCCCCGGAAGCGTCCTCGTCGACTACGCGCTGTCGGTGGCGTACCTGGGCGACCTCAAAGAGGGCGCCGAGGTCTGTCACCGAGCGCTCGCGCTCGATCGCCGGAATGCCGACGCTTACGCGGCCCTCACGCGGATCCACACTCTCGGAAAGTCCCGTCGCAAGGCGGTGGAAGCGCTGGAACGCGGTCTCGCCGTGTCTCCAAGGCATGCGGGTCTCCGGGCCCTGCAGGAGGAGCTCGGAATCCGCCGGCCGCCGCCGATTCCCTTTCTCCCGCGCGACCACCGGTGGAACGTCATGCTCGGGAAGCTGATGGAGCGGCTGCGGCCGCGGGCGAGTCGAGCAGCATAAACGTCGCCGGAGCCGCGCGCCACATTCGGGCTGCTGACCGAGCGACGTGCGCGAAGGATTCTTCGTGGCGATAGTTGCTCGGCTCGGCCGGAAGCGGCCTCCTCGTCGCCTGCGCCGCGCGCTTTAGCCGGGCTTTTGACCGAGCGAGGTGCGCGAAGGTTTTGTCGTGGCGATCGTTGCTCGGCTCGGCCGGATGCGGCCTCGACCGAGCGGAGTGAGGCGGGCTCCGGCTCCCGCAACGGGAGGCTCCTCCTTCCCTTCGGTCAGGAGACTCCTCCCGTTGCGAGCGGTTGCATCAGCCGAGCTCGTCGATTCGGTACACACAGGATGATGTCGGGGCGCCTTCCCCTCTCTCCTGGCGGGAGAGGGCGGGGTGAGTGGCGCGCTCCTCCCTCGCTTCGCAGATTCCCGATAGTTCGATAATTCGATGGATCGCGAGATCTGAGATCGCGAGATGCCCTCTGTCTTTCTCCGGATTGCTCGAATGCCCGATCACCCGATTCGTGCGAATTGCGATCGGGTCACTAAACAATCACTCCCACTCGCGCCCGCGGCACTTCCCTTGCGGCTCCAAATTTTACCCATGCACGGGCGAGCCGCTCTATGCCTTCCCGGATTTCCTCGGGCTCCGGGACGAAGGCAAGTCGCAGATGGTCTCCGAACCCGTTCGTCGGGGAGCAGATCGAGCCGGGCAACACCGAGACTCCGTGGCGGGCGGCGACCTGGGCGAGCTCCGACGCGTTGCCGTGCGGAAGCTTGACCCAGAGCGTCAGGCCCCCGGCCGGTTTGCGCCACGTCCAATCCGGGAGCCGCCCGGTGAGAGCCTTCGACATCGCTTCGAATCGTGCTTCCACCTGAACGCGCCGCTGCGCCGTCACCGCGTCCACGTTTTCGAGGAGCCGCACGGCGACGGCCTGCGAGAGAACCGAGCTGCCGAGGTCGTCCATGGCCTTGCGCCTCGCGAGGCGATGGATGAGAGGCTCGGGTCCGCGAATCCATCCGATGCGCAGGCCTCCCCAGAAAAGCTTCGAGAGCGAGCCCACCGTCAGGATCGGAGCGTCCTTCGCGAACGCCGCGATCGGCAGGGGAGCGACGGTGCCGAGCGAGAGATCGGAGAGCGTGTGATCCTCGATCACGCAGACGCCCGTCTGCTCACACAGCTTCGCGATCTCGCGCCGCGGACGCTCGGGCAGGACGGCTCCTGTCGGATTGTGAAAAGTCGGCAGGAGATAGAGGAGACGAGCGCGCGGCCTCCGAATGGCCGCGACGATCCGCTCGAGCGCTCCCGGTTCGGCCGCCGGCGGGATAGCGAAGACCCGAGCCCGGGCCGCCGCGAAGAGATCGAGCGCTCCCGGGTAGGTCGGATCCTCGGCTACCACCTCGTCTCCCGGCGCGAGCACGTGGGACGCGATCAGGTCGATGCCCTGCTGCGCCCCGTTCGTGACGAGGATCTGATCCTCGCGCGTTGGAAGCCCGCGGCTCGTGAGATGACGGGCGAGCGCGGCACGCAGGGCAGGAAGGCCGAGAGGCATATACCCGTGCTGCCGGGCGAGGGCCGAAATCTCGCGCCGGCTTCTGGCCAACGCCTTCTCGAGAACCTCCGACACGCCGGGAAGGTGCGCGGCCAGAAACGAGATCGATCCGGCCGGATCCTCCGCGACGGTCCGCAGCACGAGCGTCGATGTCGCGGGAAGCGAACTGTCGCCGGAACGCTCTGGCGGCGGGGGTCCGGAGCTTCCCGGAAGAACGCGCGTGCCGCTGCCCACGCGGCTTTCGACGCGTCCGTCCTGCCGCAGCCGCTCGTACGCCGCGACGACCGTCGTGCGGGACACGGCGAGCGCCGCGGCGAGGGAGCGCTCGGACGGCAGTCGTGCGCCGGGCGCGATCTCACCGCGAGCGATCGCCCGCTCGAAGGCGCCCGCGAGGCGCGCCGGAAGGGTTCCCGGCCGCGAAGACCAGTCCTCCAGAAGGGCGGCGATCGTGCGGGGTGAGGGCGTGCCCGGGCGGTGCCAGGCAGTCCACTCGGGGTGGAAAGTGGATCTTGAATTCATGCCACTGCTGAAGAATATTAGGCCCGGATCCCGAGAACGTCAAATTGGACTGGCAAGTGGACTGATCGGGAAGCCGCCGGGCCGTCGACGAAACGCGTCGACGCGAGCCGGGAAATCGCGAAAGATGCCGCTCGAAAAGCTAAGGAGAACGCCCCATGACGACGACACCTCTTCCCGCTTTCGCCTTCTTCGACGGCCGCATAATCCCCTACGGAGAGGCCCGCGTCGGTGTGATGACTCACGCCCTGCAGTACGGGACGGGCTGCTTCGGCGGGCTCCGCGGATTCTGGAACGAGAAGGAGGAAGAGCTCTTCGTCTTCCGGCCGCGCGAGCACTTCCAGCGGTTTCTGGAGTCCGCAAGGCTCCTCTCCCTGGAACTGCCGTACTCGGTGGACGACCTCGTCGGGCACCTCGGCGAGCTCCTGCGGCGCGAGGGGCTTCGGACCGGGTGCTACATCCGGCCCCTCGCCTTCGCGGCGGAGGAGCGGATCGGAGCGCTCGGGCTCGAGGGGATGCGCGCGGCGGTGTCGATCATCGCGATCCCCTTCGGCAAATACATGGAGAACGACACGGGAGCGCACGTCAAGATCTCCGCCTGGCGCCGGATCGACGACAACATGATCCCCGCCCGGGGAAAGGTCTCGGGCGCATACGTCAACACGGCCCTGGCGAAGACGGACGCGCAGCGGGGAGGGTTCGACGACGCGATTTTTCTGGATCAGAACGGGCACGTCTCCGAGGCGTCCGCCGCGAACATTTTCATCCTGCGCAATGGAACCGTCGTCACGCCGCCGATTACGGACAACATCCTCGAGGGCATTACCCGGCGCACCCTGATCGAGCTCCTGCGCGACGAGTTGCGGATGCCCGTCGTCGAGCGGTCCATCGACAGGACCGAGCTTTCGCTCGCGGAAGAGATTTTTCTGGCCGGAACCGGCGTTCAGATCGTCTCCGTGACCCGCATCGATCACCGCCCGGTCGGAACGGGCCGGATGGGAGCGTTGACCGAGAGGCTCCAGAAACTGAACGCCTCCGTCGTGCACGGAGACGTCCCGGCCTATCGTTCCTGGTGCTGGCGCGTGTATGCGAACGAGGAAGCGTACCGTCCGGCTGCGGGTGCCGTCCGTTGACGGCCAGGGAAATCGTGCGATGACGGGCGCGGCTTCCAGCGGAGTCGCGGCCTTTCTCGAACATTACGCGAAGGTGCGGGGAAGGACTTCACGGGTCGTCGACTGCATACCGGCCGAGCGACTGGAATGGACGTGGCGCGAGGGGAAGTTCACCCTGGGCGATCTCGTCCGCCACATCGCGGCGATCGAGCGCTACATGTACGCGGAGAACGTGCAGGGCCTGCCGAGCCGGTACGCCGGCCACGGCCGCGAGCTTGCCGACGGACTTCCCGCGGTGCGGGAGTTCTTCGACCGGACGCACGCGGAATCGATGGCGGTGTTCGGCCGCCTCACGGAAGCGGATCTCTCCGGCCGCAGTGTCACGCCCGCGGGTGCGACGATCACGACCTCGAAATGGCTACGCGCCATGGTGGAGCACGAGATCCATCACCGAGGCCAGATCTATCTCTACCTCGCCATGCTCGACATCCCGACGCCGCCGATCTACGGGTTGACGTCGGAGGAGGTGCGGGCGAGGAGTGTCGGGCCGTGAGGGGTTTCGACTCTTCCGTTTTCCGTGCCGAGTTCTGAACTCGAATTAGGAGTTCGGACCGGAGTTCTGGAATTTCGACCTCTGGTCCCTTCGCCGCGCCGGCAGCCCAGCCGTCTCGTGAGAAAATCGATGCCGACATCCGAAATCCAAACCGGAAACCCAAAACCCAGGACGCAGGCCCCAGGACGCAAAGCCCAAGACCGCAAAACCCAAGACCCCTGACGCACAACTGAAAACCGAACCGACAACCGACACGTCCTCCGCTTGGCAATCCTCACCCCCACCCCCACCCCCACCCCCACCGAGATCCTCTCCGCCTGGCGCGCGGACGTCGAGCGGCGCCTGCGCGGTCATCGGCGGCTCGCCGAGTCGGCGCTCGTCCAGGTTTCGGACGCGGATTTTTTTCGCGCCCCGGATGCGGCGTCGAATTCACTGGCGCTGATCGTCCGGCATCTCAGCGGGAACATGCGATCCCGGTTCACCGACTTCCTGACGACCGACGGAGAGAAATCCGATCGCAACCGGGACGGGGAGTTCGCCTCCGGGCCGGAGAATCGCGAAGAGCTGATGGCCGCCTGGAAGGACGCGTGGGAGTTGTGCATCGGCGCGATTCATCCGCTCGCGCCGGAGGATCTCGGTCGGATCGTGCGGATCTCCGGGGAGCCGCACTCCGTGGCCGGAGCCATCACCCGTCATCTCGCGCACGTCGCGTACCACGTCGGGCAGGTCGCGTTCATCGCGAGGCACTTCGCGGGATCCGAATGGAAGACCCTCTCGATTCCTCCCGGCGGCTCCGAGGCCTATTCGGAGGCCATCCGCCGCAAGCACGAGGGCGCGGACTGAGGATCGCCGCCGCCCGCGTCGCGTTCCTGTTCGGGTTCACGGCTGGCGTGCTGTGGCTGCTCGTGTGCTCGGCGGCCGGGCTCCTGGCCCTCCTCCTGACGGGAGGCAGCCGCGACACCGTTTTTTACTTCGCCCGCATCTTCTGCGGCGGCATCGTCCGACTGATGGGCTGGAAGATCGACGTCGATGCGGCGAAGCTCGAGAGATCGAGGCCGTGCGTTTTCGTCGGCAACCACCAGAGCATCATGGACGTCCTCGTGCTGGGTTCGGTCGTGCCCCGCCGGACGGTCGCGGTCGCGAAACGCGAGCTCACGAAGATCCCTCTCTTCGGCTGGTTCTTCGTCCGCTCGGGAAATCTCGTGATCGATCGAGGCAACTCCGACGCCGCGCGGCGGATGCTGTCTCTCGCCGCTCAGAGGCTCCGGGACGAGAGGCTGTCCGTCTGGTTCATGCCGGAGGGCCATCGCCAGGCGGGGCCTCATCTGCTGCCCTTCAAGACCGGCGCCTTCCGCCTCGCGGGCGCCGCCGGCGTTCCGATCGTGCCCGTCGTCGTGGCGCCGCTCGCCTCGATCGTCGACACACGGCGACACCTCTCCCGTCCGGGGCGTCTCGCGATAACCGTCCTGGATCCGGTCGCGATGCGGCCTTCCTCCTCCGAAGAGGAGATCGCCGCTTGCGCCGCCGCCGTCCGCGAGACCATGCAAGGCGAGCTGACGCGGCTCGGGCGAGGCGATTTCGCCCGCTAGCGAGCGGGGGCCCGCTACTCCGCTTCTTCGCTTCTCGGCTTCTCGGCTTCTCAGCTGCTCAGCTGCTCCGTAGCGCGTGCATCGGGTCGGCGGACGTCGCGCGTAGGGCCGGGAGAAAACACGCGGCCGCGGCGACCGCCGACAGGCCGAGCGCTACCGCCAGAAACGTCAGCGGGTCCGTCGGGCGCACTCCATAGAGGAGCC
>JBBSEW010000031.1:0-43937 GCA_038239305.1 Thermoanaerobaculia bacterium
GAGGCCGCATCCGGCCGAGCCGAGCAGCTCTCGCCCCGAAGGACCTCCGCGCAACGCGCTCGACAATGAGCCCGCCTGAAAGAGCGCGGCGCAGGCGACGAGGAGGCCGCATCCGGCCGAGCCGAGCAGCTCTCGCCCCGAAGGACCTCCGCGCAACGCGCTCGACAATGAGCCCGCCTAAGAGAGCGCGGCGCAGGCGACGAGGAGGCCGCATCCGGCCGAGCCGAGCAACAAGCGCCACAAAAGACCTCCGCGCAACGCGCTCGACAATGAGTCCGCCTGAAAGAGCGCGGCGCAGGCGACGAGGAGCAGCTCTTGCCACTTCGGCTTCTTCGCGCATAGGAATGGACTTCAGGCCGCGATAATCATCGCGGCGCCGGCGACGATTCGTAGTCCCGGATGAGTCCGGTGACGACGCCCTGGACCGTCACGTCGCGCGCATCCGCGAAGATCGGCTTCATCGAGGCGTTCGCCGGCTGCAGACGCACGCGCGCGCCTTCCGCGTAGTAGCGCTTGAGGGTCGCCTCTCCGCGAACGAGCGCGACCACCGTCTGGCCGTTCTGAGCATTCGCGCGCCGCGACAGGACGACATAGTCGCCGTCCCGGATCCCGTCTTCGACCATCGAGTCTCCCCGCACGCGCAGGACGAAGTGCTCCCCTTTTCCGAGGAGCGAGGCGGGGACCTCGATCGTCTCCTCGTCGGGGAACGGCTCGATCGGCCGGCCCGCGGCGACCGATCCGAGCAGCGCGATTTCCCGGGAGCCTCCCCCCTCCGCCGCCGGAGAAATACCGCGGCTGCGGTTCCACTCCCGGGAGAGCGCGCCCTTCTCCTCGAGCCTCTTGAGGTGTTTCTGGACGGTGCCGAACGAGGAGAGATGAAACTTCTCCCGGATCTCGCGCTGGGTCGGCGAAATCCCGTGCTCCGTCCGGTAGCTTCGGATGAAATCGAGAAATTCCTTCTGACGTTTTGTGAGATTCATTGTATTCCTTATTTTTTAAGGAAATTGTCCGGAAGAGCCTAAATTCATTAGAAGATCGCCTCTCCCCGCCCGGTCCATTCGCATGGCGTGAACGCCCGATCTCCACCGATCCCCTCCCGCTCGATAGGCCCGCGTCCTCTCGAAGATCCGGGACACGTGCCGGCTCAGCTGCGCGTCCACAACCTCTAAGGCGTCTAAAGCGTCTAAAGCGTCTAAAGAAGAGCCAGGCCGAGGGAACCACCGCGGTCGTCCTCTGGCCCCGAGGACGGCCCATCGGCCATAAAACGCATGGTAGGCGCTAAGAAGGCGCAAGTCAAGAAAGAAAGCGCTTCGCGATCGCCTTTCAGTTGGGGGTCGCCGGGATCGCGATCCGCCGACGGCATTGCGGGCAATCGACGAACCAGTCCGCGGGAAGCGGGGCGAACGTGACGAGGCGGATTCCCTCGATCTCCGTGCGCGTCGTGCGGGCGTGCTCCTCCGCCATGGGCGGCAGTCGGAACCGGTGGATGAACTCCCGGCTCTCGAGATCCACCTCTCCGTCGATGTGGACGCCGCAGCGGCCGGGGCATTCTTCGGAGACCTTGTGGCTCAACGGCATCGTACGGTCACTCGCAGGTCGGTTTTCGCCAGATGGATGGGGTTACGCATGGATGTCGGATCGACCGGTGGTCCGCCGGGGATTTTAGCGCATCCAGGTCAGGACGGACGGCAATGGACGCGGACCACCTCGAGAAGGTGCGCCGCATCGAGCGGCTTGCGGACGAATCCCTCTGCGCCGAGCTCGCGGGACGTCTCCTCCGGGTTGTTCGCCGACACGATGACGGTCGGAATTCCGGCGATCCGCGGATCGCGAGTCTGCTGCTCACGAAACTCCCAGCCGTTCATGTCGGGCATCATCAGATCGAGGAGGATCAGCGAGGGAAGATCCTCCGTCCGGCGCAGCTGTTCGAGCGCCTCCCGGCCGCTCTGCGCGACGCCGACGGTGTAGCCCTCGTCCCGCAGGAGATCGCTCATGGCGTCCAGGACCGCGAAATCGTCGTCGACGAGAAGGACCGTCACGGGGTCGTCACCGGTGCCGTCGCGGAGGGGCTCGGAGGAATCGCGGATTCGGCCGGCGCGGTAAGCGCTGCTGAAGTCGTTGCCGCGATCGCGGCGGAAGTCCTCGCGGAATTCGCTGCGGAAGTCGTCGCGGGACTCGCTGCGGAAGTCGTCGCGGAATTCGCTGCCGGGATAGTGGCGGGTAGCGCTGGCGCAACCGTCGCGATTGCCGGCGCGGACGTCGTGGCGGACAGCGGAGCGGCGGTCATCCGGGAGGCTGCGACCGAGACGGCCTCCGGGCCTGTCGCGCGCGCGCCCGAGGGAAGCTCGACGTGAAACCGGGATCCCTCTCCGGTCCGGCTCGTGACGAGGATCTCTCCTCCGTGGGCTTCGACGATCTGCCGGGCGATCCAGAGACCGAGCCCCATCCCCCCGTAGGACCGGCGCGATACCGCGCGCTCGAACCGCTCGAAGATTTTGGCCTGGTCCTCCGGAGAAATTCCGATGCCCCGATCTTCGACGATCAATCGGGCGCCTCCGTCGTGGCGCTCGACCCGTACGTCGATCGGCCGGCCTTGCCCGAATTTCACGGCATTCGAGAGGAGATTGGTCACGACCTGGTCGATCCGCGACCGATCCCAGAGCCCCGTCACTCTCTCCGAGGCGTCCACCCGGATTTCCGCGCCGGTGCGGCGGGCGATGTCGTGGTATCGATCCGTGACCTCCCGAACGAGCTCTCCGAGCTCCATCTCCTGAGGCTCGAGCACGAGACGCCCGCTCGCGATCCGCGTGACGTCGAGCAGCTCCTCCGTGAGCTGGGTGAGACGACCGAACTGCTGACGGATCTTCTCGAGAACCTGCGAGGCGCCCTCCGTTTGCCCCTCGTCCATGCGACGGCGAAGCGTGTGGAGCTGCAGCTGCAAAGCCGTCAGAGGCGTACGCAGCTCGTGCCCCGCGATGGAGAGGAACTCTTCGCGGGTTCTCGCCGCGTCGCGCGCCTCGTTCAGGAGCCGTTCGCGCTCCTCTTCGGCCTTCTTCCGCTCCCCGATGTCCCGAGCGATCTTGGCGGCGCCGATCACGTTGCCGGCCGCATCCTTGATCGGCGACACGGAAACGGAAACCTGGACGGGCATTCCCGCCTTGGTCACGCGCGTCGTCTCGAAATGCTCGATTCGCTCTCCTCGACGGATGCGCCCGAGGATCTCCGCCATTTCGGACCGGCGCTCCACGGGCATCAGCGTGGAAATCGGTTTTCCCAGGACTTCCGCCGCGGTATACCCGTACAAGCGTTCGGCCGCGGGATTCCAGGCGCTGATCAAGCCATCGAGTGTCTTTCCGACGATGGCGTCTTCGGACGACTCGACGATCGCGGCGAGCCTCCGCTTGGCAGCATCGGCATCCCGGGCCGCCGTGACATCTCGCAGCAGCATCGTCAGGCCCTGCTCGGACGTCTGGATCCGCACGTCGATACACCTGCCGTCCGTGCCGAAAGAGGCGTCCCGCCACTGGCGCGTTCCCGACGCGCGGACGGATCGAAGAGAATCGATCACGCCCTCCGGAAGGAGCGTCACGTCGAGCGCGCTGGCGCCGATCAGCGCCTCCCGGCTCCGGCCCAGCAGTCGGGCTGCCTCGTCATTGACGTACGTGAACTGCGATTCGGGTGAGATCGCGCAGTAACCGTCCCCGACGCTCTCGAGAGTCTCCTCGAGGCGGCGCCTGGCCCTGTCGGACGCCGACCACTCGGCCTGGAGCTGAGCCAGGAGCGCCCCTCGCGAGCGTTTGCTCTTCCAGAGCTGCCCGAAGAGACCGCTGGCCGCGCCTCCCACCGCCACGAAAAGGACCGTCCGCAACACTTCCGCGTGATCGAGCGCCATCGGGACATCGCCGGACGCGGGGAAAAGAATCCATGCCCCGGCGGCGCACGTCACCACCACGAGAACGCTCGGACCCGCGCCGCCGAAGGAACCGGCAAAGAAAAGAGCCATGAACGCCAGCATGTACGGAATGCCCTGGAACAGGCCCCAAAATGACCGGGTCAGGGCGAGAGCCCCGACTGCGGCGAAACCCGCCGCGCCGTAGCGCAGCCAGGACGGCCGCGAGAGCTCCGGAAAGGCGTTCACGTTTGGTTGATCGATCGAAATCTTTCGCACGGGACAACCCGCACGGACATCCTGCAAAGACCGCGCCGCGGGGAACGAGCCGCGAGTGCCATGGCTGGGGACACGCTGGAGGCGGTCCGAGCTCCAACCCCGGCCGGGGGCGCCACGCCCGGCCGGGACAGGTCGCCCGGAGAGCCGCGGATAAGCAGATCTGCGGATAAGCAGACTAGAGGATAAGCAGACTAGAGGATAAGCAGACTAAAGGATAAGCAGATCAGCAGATCAGCGGAGCAGCAGCGCAGCGGATGAGCAGAGCAGCGGATGAGCAGAGCAGCCGAGCAGCCGAGCAGCGGAGCAGCGGCAGTTCGACGATCAGTGCGCGGAATCCGGGAGGGTGACCGGAATCGCCTGAAGAGTCCTCGCCGGACAGCGGAAAAACACGGCGACGGCCCTTTCCGCCGTGCGATGGAACAGGACTGCGTTCGCGAGCTGTCCGACGGCGTCCCCCCGGAGAGCCGTCAGGGAGTCTTCCCCCGCCGCGCTCCCCTCCCCCCGTTTCTCGCAGCCTTCCACCAGCTTCGGGTCTTCCGTGATGCGGACGGCGGCCTGGAGGTCGAGAAATTCCTCCTGGGCGCGCCTCTGGCGCTCTCCGGCGAAACGCCGGCTCGCGGCGGCGCGATCCGTGGGGGGCGGCGAGGAGTCCCGAGGCGACGAAGTCCCGCGGGCAGGAGGCGGAGAAACCGGGCCGGGAACGGGGCTCGGGCTTCCCTGCCGGCCGGGGAGCGGCGACGCCGTCGGCGGGGGGAATCCGGATCCCCCTCCGGTATCTGCTCCGGCTCCGGCTGGCGCTACGGCTCCCTTTGATTCTGCCGCGGAAACGGCGGGAGAGGTCTCGGTTTGGACCCCTCCCGTCCGCCCCGTCGGCCGGGCTCCTTCCGCCGACGCGCAGCGATAGAGCCGCCCCCGAAAGTCCCGGCCGGCGAGCGAGGTGAGGAGCACGACGTCGGCGCCGCGGCGGACCGCCTCCTGCCGGAGTAGCGCAAACGCGTCGTCCCCGGAGAGGATCGCTTCCCCGACCGACCGACAGGACGCCACGAGACCGGCATCGGTCGTGATTCGAACCGCGGGCGCGGCCGTGGGCGCCTCAGCCGGTCGGGCAGCGTCGACGGCGGGCTCTCCGCCCCCGGCGGCGGGGACGATGGACGCAAGAAGCAGAGCAGCCGCGGCCAGGAGACGGCGGCCCCAGCGGACAGACGACGAACGGGATCGGCTTGCCATAATCCGGGAAGAGGAATCGAAGGAGGGGGCGCGATATTCCGATTCGTCTTCGGACGGTCCGCACGCGAGGCCGCGGACGCCGGAGACTCGCGCCGGGGAGGAACGATTGGTCGGGGCGAGAGGATTTGAACCTCCGACCACCCGGTCCCGAACCGGGTGCGCTACCAGGCTGCGCTACGCCCCGCGAGAGGGTGGTTTATATCCGTTCGAAGCGCCGGGTTCAAGCGCCGCTCCGCTCCGCGTACCGTTTCGACACGCCGGGCGTGGAAAGGCGCTCTCGGCCGCTACTGAATGCGGACGGCGAGCCGGCCGTTCGAATAGTCGAGCCGCAGGGTCTTCGTCTCCCCCCCCGTGATCTGGGCGGACGTGGTCGCGAGAAGGGCCGTGGGGATGTCGGGCCCGGAAAGCCACACTTTGACAGACGCGGCGCCGGCGTGGACCGGAATGGACTCATCGAGCGTTCCGCGCTCGCGGACGGTCTTGAACAGGCCCTCGCGGTGCTTGAAGGAGAACTGCTTGCGCAGCAGGATCTGATCGTTGACGGCGATCATCACGTTGCCTTCCGTGACCGGTGATTCGAAGAGGAGACGCAGCATCCCCGTCGTCGAAACCGGAGCCGCGGGGACGGCCGCGGGCACAGGCTGCGTCGCGGCAGGACGGGCGGCGCGCGGATCGGGAGACGGCGCCAGAGCCACTCGGCGGGGAACGGGCGTCGGCTTGATTTTCTTTTTCGCGGCGGCGTCGGCGTCGGCGATCTTCGCGGCGGCGTCCTCCCGCAGCTTCTGAGCGTCCACGCGGCCGCCGTCCAGCGCCAGGACGTCGTCCGCGCCCTTCTTGGCGGCGGCGAAGTCACCCAGGGCGAACGCGGCCTGCGCCTGCTGGAACGCGGTGTCAGCCTCCGCGCTTTTCTTGGCCTGTTCCTGGCGGCCCTGCAGAGCGTTCTCGGCCATCTGGGAGTACTGGCGAGCCTGGGCGTTGTTCGGGCTTCGGGCCAGGAGGCGCCGGAAGAGAGCCAGGCTTTCGTCGTACTTGCCGGCGGCAAACAGCTTCTTGCCCTCCTCGAGTGTCTGCCGGCGCTCCTTCGTCTCCTGCTCGAGAGCCGGATCGAGGGGCACGGAAGGCCTCGAGACCATCGCGCGCCTCGCGACGAGGGCGCCGAGGATCAGACCGAAGAAGAGCACCACGATGATGAGCACGCGGACGACCCAGCGCGGATTGACCTGAGACTTCCCGAGCTCTCTCCAGTTCTGGCCGGAGAGGGACGCGACCCTCTCTTTCCACCGCGTGGCGAAGGAAGGGGGCCGCCCCTTGCTCGAATCTTTCGGCGCCGACACGCGGACCTTCGGAATCGGAAGCGGCGGTGTGGAAGCGGGGGAGACCCCGGAAACGCCGGCCCGGCTGGCGGAGCCCGTCGGCATCGTCGCGGTCGCGGCAAGCGGGGTCCGCCCGGAGGACTGGTCCGGGGAAGTCGATACCGGGGGAGGAGGCACGGCCGGAGTCGCCGTCGTCGAGGGGCGTCGGGAGAGCACTCTCCGAATCCGCGCCGTCGTGCTCTCCTGGCCGGAGCCCGAAGGCGTCTCGCGGGCGGATGATGGAGACAGCGACGGGGACGGGGATGCGGATGCCGAGGAGCCGGAAACGGCGGTCCCTGTAGCCTTGCCGGCGGCTGCAGAGCCAACCGGCGCGGCTTCCGCAACGCCCTCCGCGGCCGCGGGCCCCTTCATCGCCGCGATCACGGCCGGGTCGGACAGACGCATCGCTCGCGTGACTTCTTCGGACGGCACCGGAGGCCGAACCTCCGTCGTGCGCGAGGAACCGGAAGGGTTGGTCGCGTGAAGCCGCGCTTCTTCCGCGCCCTCGAGGATGAGTTGATCGACGTTCGCGAGCTTCAACGTCGGCATGAACTCGGCTTCGCCCACGATCGTTCCGAGGTCCTGAAGGGCGCGCTGCTCCTCGAGATGGGCCCGCAGCTGGTGCAAAGCCAGCGCGAAATCCTTGCCGCGCTGATACCGGTTCCAGGGATCCTTCGCCATCGCCCGCGCGACGATCGCGTTGAACTCCGCCGGCACTTCGCTCGAAAGCTCCGCCGGCGGCGTGAAATCCTCGTGGACGATCTTGTACGAAATCGCGGTCAGGTTCTCCCCGACGAACGGCTTGCGGTGGGTCAGGAGCTCATAGAGCACGACACCGAGCGAGAAGATGTCGCTTCGGCCGTCCACCGGCGCGCCCGAGACCTGCTCGGGAGACATGTAGTTCGGCGTCCCGAGGAACTGCCCCGTCGTCGTCAGGTTCGACGAAGCCACCTTGGCGATGCCGAAGTCCGTGATCTTGACCTTCTCGTCCGTCGTGATGATGATGTTCGCGGGCTTGACGTCGCGGTGGATGATCCCCTTCCGATGGGCGTAATCGATCGCTTCCGCGACCTGGGCGATCATCTCGGCGATCTGATCGTACGAGAATGCGGCCCGTTCGGAGAGAAGAGACTTGAGGTTCTTCCCCTCGATGTACTCCATCGCGATGAACGAGGTCTGGGTATCCGGGTCTTCGCCGATGTCGTGAATCGTGACGATGTGCGGATGGGACAGGATCCCGGCGGTCTGCGCCTCGCGGATGAACCGCTCCCGGAACTCCTTGGACTCGGCGTCGTCGTCTCCCATGTTCGACGCGCGGATCGTCTTGATGGCGACCATCCGCCCGATCACGGGATCCTTCGCCAGATACACCACGCCCATCGCGCCCTTGCCGAGCTCGCTCAGGACCTCGTAGCGGCCGAGCTTCGTCAGCCGGGTGCCCGCAATCCCCTTTTCCCCCATTAGACCGAAGATTCTCCTTTCCCCCGAAAGCGGAGTCCTCTCGACCCGCGCCTCCCCGAGAGAAGACGGATCTTGAAATTGTAGCTTCCGAAGGCATGGGGGGTCAATGTCGCGGCGTGCCGCCACCCGAGGCAGACCGTATTTCCCGCCCCGTCAGCGGGCAGCGGTGAGGGGTCAGGGGTCGTCGCGCTCCGCTTCCGTCGGGAGCACCGCCGGAAGGGGCGCCGCCCTGGGCTGCAGCCGGGAGCCTTCGGGAGGATCCGGAGGCCGCCGGCTGATCGGGATAGCCCAGCCGATCAGCACGCTGGCGAGCACGAGAAGGGACACGGCGATCACGAAAGCAAGGCCGACCGCCACGCAGGACAGCACCGTCATTCGGGCCGCCCTCCGGGCCGTCCGGGGCCCTCCCCTGCTCGATTCCGGCTCGGGTCTGACCCCATGCGATTTGCGCCTCCCTCACTATAATCCGGCCATGAAAATCTTCGCGGCCGCCGATCTTCGCAACGTCGCCGTCCTCGGACATAACACGGTCGGAAAGACGACTCTGATTGCCGGCCTTCTCTTCGCGGCGGGAGCGACGACCCGCCCCGGAAAAATCGAAGAAGGAACCTGCCCCACCGACTTCGACGGCGAGGAAATCGAGCGCAAGATTTCGATCAATCTCGCCTGCGCCCATGCGATCCACCGGGACGTGCGCATCAACTTCATTGACGCGCCAGGCTACGGCATCTTCTCCCCGGAGGCCCGTGCAGCGGTCTCCGCTGCCGACGCGGTCATGATCGTCCTCGACGCGGTCTCCGGAGTCGAAGTCCAGACCGAGAAGGCCTGGAAATTCGCGGCCGAGTTCGGGCGTCCCGTGCTCTTCGTCGTCAACCGCATGGATCGGGAACGCGCGTCGTTCGACCGCGTCATCGAAGGGCTCCAGGTCCGCTACGGCCGCGGTGTCGTCGCCCTCCAGATTCCGATCGGGGAGGAGCGGGCCTTCCGCGGGACGGTCGATCTCGTCCGGATGGAAGGCCACCTGCACGAAAGCGGCAAGCGGGTGGACGGCCCCATCCCGGCCGATCAGCTCGAAAGAGCCCGGGCCGAGCACGAAAAGCTGGTCGAGCTCGTCGCCGAGGGCGAAGACGGGCTGATGGAGAAGTTCTTCGCCAAGGGAACCCTCGCGCCGGAAGAGTTGCTGCCGGGGCTCAAGTCGGAGGTTGGAGACCGCAAGATCTTCCCTGCCCTGTGTTCTTCGTCCTCGCTCGGCATCGGTCTGGTCCGCATCCTCGACGCCTGCGTCGCCATCCTCCCCTCCCCCGAAAAAGGCACGATCGAGGGTGTTGGAAAGGACGACAAGCCGGTCAAGGTGTTCACCAACGGAAAGGACCCGGTCGTCGCGCAGGTCTTCAAGACCGTGTCGGATCCCTTCGCGGGCCGGATCTCGTACCTCCGCGTGCGCTCCGGGCACCTCCAGTCCGACGGAAGCTACTGGAATTCCACCCGCGGAATCCCGGAACGCTTCTCGGGGCTCTTTCTTCCCCAGGGTAAGGAGCACGTGAGCGTGGCGGAAGCGAACGCCGGCGATATCGTCGCCGTGGCGAAGCTGAAAGAGACGACTACCGGCGACACGCTCACGGCGAAAGACGCGCCCACCATCCTTCCCCGCCTCGTCGTGCCCGAGGCGTCGATTGCCTACGCGATCGAACCGAAGACGAAGGGGGACGAGGACAAGATTTCGACCGCCCTCCACAAGCTCATCGAGGAAGACCCGTCCCTCCACTTCCAGCGCGACGACGAAACCAAGGAGTTTCACATCTCCGGAGCGTCGCAGCTCCACGTCGAGATCGCCGTTGCCCGCCTCAAGAAACGCTACGCGGTCGAGGTCATCCTGCACCCACCGAAGGTTCCGTACCGCGAGACCATCAAGGGAAAGGCCGACGCTCACGGCCGCCACAAGAAGCAGTCCGGCGGGCACGGGCAGTTCGCGGACTGCAAGATCAAGGTGGAGCCCCTTCCGCGCGGCGCCGATTTCGAGTTCGTCGACGACATCTACGGCGGCTCCATCCCCCGCAACTTCATACCGGCCGTCGAGAAGGGGATCCAGGAGGCGAGGCGAAAGGGATTTCTCGCCGGTTTTCCCATGGTCGACTTCCGGGTCATCCTCTACGACGGCCAGTACCACGACGTCGATTCGTCGGAGCTCGCGTTCAAGATCGCGGGAGGCCTCGCCTACAGGGAGGCGATGGAGAAGGCGAAACCGACGCTCCTCGAGCCCGTGATGCACGTCGAGGTCTCGACGCCGAACGAATACGTGGGCGACCTGATGGGCGACCTGTCTTCGCGCCGCGGGCACGTCCAGGGCATGGATTCCGAGGGCGAAGACACGATCATCAAGGCCGAGGTCCCCATGGCGGAGATGCTCACGTACGGCGCCCCGCTTCGCTCGATCACGCAGGGCCGCGGATCGTTCCACATGGAGTTCTCGCATTACTCCGAAGTGCCGCACGCCTCGCAGGAAAAAATCATTGCGCAGGCGAGGCAGGGTAAGGCGACAGAAGGATGAGGACCGCCAGAATGAGAACGGCGCAGCCCTAGTCTCGCGATCGATTCATCGAGGAATCGGAAGGCGACCGAGCTGCCCTTCGTTTTCCGTTTACCGGTTGACGTCTCCCGGTCTTCGATTTCCGATCTGCCGATCGCTCGATGAATCGATGGATCGCGAGATCGCGAGATTCTCTAGATCTTCGCTCCCGCGTCCTGATCGAGCAGCCAGATCAGGGAGCCGTTCCGCGGCTGGACGGCCGAGGCAGGCAGGGCTCGAAAGCCCCGCTGACGCTTCAGGATCGCCGTCGCGGGACCGGCTTTCTCCTCCCCCGCCACCAGGAACACGGTTCGGCGGGCCGCGTTCAATACCGGATACGTCAGCGTCAACCGCCACTCGCGGAACTTCGGCACCCAGTTTGCGGCCGCGGGAGATCGCTGCTCGAGCGCCCGCGTGCCCGGAAAGAGCGATGCCGTGTGTCCGTCGGGGCCAAGCCCCAGGAACACGAAATCGAACCGGATCTCTCCCCCGTCCTCCGCAAACTCTTTTTCGAGAAGTCGCGAATACGCTTCCGCGGCCGCCTTCGGAGGGTCTTCGCCGCGCATGCGGAAGATCCGATCGGCGGGAATCCCGAGAGGCTCGAACAGAGTCTCTCGCGCCATCCGGTAGTTGGAGCGGTCGGAGTCGGGCGCAACGCAGCGCTCGTCGCCGAAGAAGAATCGCGTTCTCCGCCAGTCGATTCCCCGGCGAAACGGCGCGCGAACCAGGCGTTCGTGGACGATGCGAGGCGTGGATCCCCCCGAGAGCGCGACCCGAAATACCCCGAACTCCGCGATCGCCGCTTCGGCCGCGGAGCGGAGCTCCTCGGCGGCGGCCTCGGCGAGATCGTCCTTCCCCGGGAGGATCCGGGCCTCGAACGACGGCGGAGCCTCCCGCGGCAATCGACGCCCGGCTGTCCGTCGGGTGCCCCCTCCGCGCCTCAGAGCGTCCGCCAGCGCCGCCCTTCCTTCTCCAGAAAACGGTCGGCGGATTCGGGACCCCACGTTCCCGAGGCGTAGTTGGGGAAGTCGGACGACGGCTTCTGCTCCCACGCCTGGAGGATCGGCGTCACGACCCGCCAGGCCTGCTCGACCTCATCCCCGCGCGTGAAGAGCGTCTGGTCGCCGTGCGTCACGTCGAGGAGAAGGCGCTCATAGCCACCCTGGATGGGCGCGCCGAGCTTCGAGTACGGAAAGTCCATGTACACGGACTGCACCTGCATGACCGTACCGGGGATCTTCGCGTCGAACTTGAGGGACACGCCCTCGTCCGGCTGGATCCGCAGCCGCAGAACATTCGGGTTCAGCGTGCCGGCTGCCTTGGAAAAGAGCGGATGGGGGACGCGCTTGAACTCGATCGCGATCTCCGACACCCGTTCCGCGAGACGCTTTCCGGAGCGGAGGTAGAACGGAACACCCGCCCAGCGCCAGTTGTCGATCGCGAACTTCACGGCGGCGTAGGTCGGCGTCGCGGAGTCCGCGCGCACGTTCTCCTCTTCGCGGTAGCCCGGAGCTTTCTTGCCTTCGACGACACCGGAGCCGTACTGCCCCCGGACCGCCCAATCATCGATCTCTCCTTCCGGGATCGGCCGAATCGACTGGAGGACCTTGACCTTTTCGGCGCGGACCGCGTCGGCTTCGAAAGCCACGGGCGGCTCCATGCCCACCAGGCAGAGAAGCTGAAGCAGATGGTTCTGAAACATGTCGCGGACGACGCCCGCGTTCTCGTAGTAGCCGGCGCGATGCCCCACGCCGACCGTTTCGGAGACGGCGATCTGGACGTGGTCCACGTAACGGTTGTTCCAGAGGGGCTCGAACACGCCGTTGGCGAAGCGCAGGACGAAGATGTTCTGGACGGTTTCTTTGCCGAGGTAGTGATCGATCCGGTAGATCTGCCGCTCGAGAAAGACCGTCCGCAGCTCGTCGTTCAACTGCTTGCCCGACTCGAGGTCGTGGCCAAACGGCTTCTCGACGACCACCCGGGCCCAGCCCTGCGCCGGTTTCGCGAGTCCCTTTTCCCCGAGCATCTTGACGATCGTCGGGTCCGCCTCGGGCGGCGTCGCGAAATAGAAAATCCGATTCTGCGGGCCGCCGCGCTTTTTCTCGATCTCGTCCAGGGTCGCCTGCAGCTTCTCGTAGAGCGCGGGATCTCCGAAGTCGCCCGGGAGGTACCGAACCACCGGCGGGAGATCGCCGGGGCGCCCCTGGGTGGGGGGCGTGAATTCCCGGGCGCCCCCCTCGAGGTACGTGCGGAACTCCGCGTCGTCCATCGGCGACCGTGCCAGTCCGACGATCGCGAAATCCGGCGAAACCGCTCCGTCCCGCAAAAGATGGGCGATCGCGGGCGCGAGCAGGCGGCGGGTCAGGTCGCCTGACGCTCCGAAAATGACGAGGGTGCAGGGCGGCCGCGGCCCCTCGTCCGTCTTCGGGTCGCGGCTCGGCGCCGTATCCGCTTCGACCGTCGGGAACGGCACCACGACCGCGCTCATGACGTCTTCACCGCATGACCGCCGAACTCGTTGCGCAGCGCCGCATTTACCTTCGCGGCGAACGACTCCGGCTGACGGGACGCGAAGCGCGCAAAGAGAGCGCCGGCGAGACCGGGCATCGGAACCGCCTTGTCGATGGCGTCTTCGAGAGTCCAGCGGCCTTCCCCGGAGTCATCGACGTAGCCGCGAATGCCCTTCAGGCCCGGATCCTTCTCGAACGCGAGAACGAGCAGGTCGAGCAGCCAGGACCGCACGACGGACGCATGCGTCCAAAGGCGGGAGATCGCGTCCAGCTCGAGGTTGTACTCGCTCTTCGCCAGGAGCTCGAACCCCTCCGCATATCCCTGCATCATCGAGTACTCGATCGCGTTGTGAACCATCTTCACGTAGTGGCCCGAGCCCGGACCGCCCATGCGCGCGTACCCATCGGGAGGCGCCAGGGTCTTCAGCGCCGGCTCGAGGATCCGGAAATCGCGCTCCTCGCCGCCGACCATCAGGCAATAGCCGTTATCGAGCCCCCACACGCCTCCCGACGTTCCGGCGTCGATGAAGCCGATCCCGAGCTCCGCGAGCTCCCGGGCGCGGCGCGCCGAGTCGGTGAATCGCGAGTTGCCGCCGTCGACGACGATGTCACCCTTCGAGAGGGTCGTCTTCAGAATCGCGATCGAATCGTCCACCGGCTGGCCGGCCGGAATCATCAGCCAGACCACGCGCGGCGAGGAGAGCTTCGTCACGAGATCGGCCAGCGACGCCGCGCCGGTCGCGCCGTGAGACGCCGCCTGCTGGACGGACTCCGCGCTCTGCGCCCAGGCGACGACTTCGTGCTTGTCGCGGAGCAGCCGCTGCACCATGTTTCCGCCCATTCTTCCGAGCCCGACGAATCCGAGTCTCATGCGCGCTCCTTTGAAGAAGATTTGCGCTGTCCTCTGTGCTTTGTATTCTGTCCGCTGGCCGCTATCGAACGGCGACGGCCTCCGCCAGATCCCGAATGCCCGCCGCGAGATCGGTCCCGAGGTGGACCGTCAAGGCCCGGCGTCCCCGGGACTCAAGGGCCGCGAGATCGCCCGCCGCCTGCGCCGCGACGACCTCGCCGAATCCCCAGGGCTTGCCGGGGATCGCGACGTCGTCCGGCGATTCGCATGTGATCTGGAGGAACACGCCGGTTCCCGGTCCTCCCTTGTGCAGCTGCCCCGTCGAATGAAGGAACCGCGGTCCGAATCCGAGAGTCGTGGCCACGCGGGCCCGGTCGCGGACGGCGAGCCGGATGGCCTGCAGGGCGCTTTCGTTCTCGGCAGTCGGCGGAACGTACGCCGTGATCGCGAAATAGTCGCCCGGCCGGAGCGTGTCGAGCAGCGCCCGGACGGCGGCGGGATCGACTCCCGCGGAGACGGCTTTCCCGGGAGCTTTTCCTCCGAGGATTTCGTTCGTCCGGTCCTTGGCCTCCTGGACGTTCGGCTGGTCGAAAGGATCGATACCCAGAATCTTCCCGGCGACGGCGGTTGCGAATTCCCAACGGAACATCTCGGCGCCGAGATCCAGCGCGTCGTCAATCCGGATCCGCGCGATCGGTTGATTGTCCGCGGCGAGCGGAGCGAGAAGCGCGCCGCTCGCCTCCTCGTCGGCCTGTCGGACGATCGACGCGAAGAACCGGTCTCTCCCGTACACCGATCGAGAGCCGATCGGCTCTCCTTCCACCGGCAGGATGCCCTTGCCTTCCTTGCCGGTACTTTCCGCGACGAGCTGTTCGATCCACATTCCGAACCGCGAGACCGGCGCCCCGACCTGAAACGTCAGCTTGTCGCGGCCGGCGAGAGCGAGCACGCCCATCGCGGCGCCGAGAGAAAGGCCCGGGTTTTCCGCCGATTCCGCGCGGCATCTATCGGCCATCGCGCGGGCGCGGCGGAGAAGCTCGACCACGTCCACGCCCGCGAACGCGGCGGGAACGATCCCGAAGTTCGAAAGCGCGGAGTAGCGGCCGCCTATCCTCGGGTCTCCCGGAAAAATGCGCCGCACTTTCCGGCGCCCCGCCTCCACCTCGAGAGCCGAGCCCGGATCCGTCACGACCACGAAGCGGCTTCCGGCCGCGGGCCCCATGGCCCTCTCGGCCAGGTCGTAGAAATAGTCGAAAAAGATGTTCGGCTCGAGAGTCGTGCCCGACTTCGACGAGACGACGAAAAGGGTGCGCTCGGGCGCTCCGCCGCGGGCGATCGCCAGAACAGCCTCGGGCTCGGTCGAGTCGAGGACTTCCAGTACGGGGCGGCCCGGCGAGCGCGGGAACGAATCGGAAAATACGAGCGGGGCGAGGCTCGATCCGCCCATCCCCAGGACGACGACGCGATCGGTACCCGGGAGCGCGGACTGGACGAAGTCCTGCAGCTCCGGAGCGTCCGCGGCCATCCGGTCCGCGATGGTCAACCATCCGAGCGCGCTCTCGATGACTTTGCGGTGGGCCTCGTCCGATTTCCAGAGGGACGCATCGCCCGCCCAGATGCGGGAAACGGCTTTCTCCGCGAGGAGCCGTGCGACGGCATCCCGATGCGCGCCCGCCTCCGGGCCGAGCTCGAGCTTCAAGAGACCCCCACGGCCTTTTGTTTTTCCGCGAGTGTCTTCAGGAGGGAATCGTAGGAATCCGAAAACTTGCGGATCCCCTCCTCCTCGAGGTCGCGGAAGATCTGCTTCTCGTCGATCCCGAGGTCGGTCAGGGTCCGGAACACTCCGTGGGCGGCCGGGAGGTCATCGCCGATCCGGATTTTCGGGTCGCCGTGATCCCGGTACGCCTCCAGCGTCTCCGGGGGCATCGTATCGACCGAGTCCGGCGCGACGAGCGCCTCGACATAGTAGAGATCCGGAAGCGAGGGATCCTTCGTGGAGGTGGAAGCCCACAGCGGTTTCTGCGTCGCCGCGCCTTTCTCCCGCAGAGCCCCGAAACGCGTTCCGCCGAAGATCTCCGAGAACGCCTGGAATGCCACGCGGGCATTGGCAATGCCGAGCTTTCCGCGGATTTCCGCGATCCGCTTCTTCTCGTCCTCCGAGCCCGCCGCCGCGCGGGCATCGAGTTTTTTGTCCGTCATCGTGTCGACCCGGCTGACGAAGAAGCTGGCGACCGAGCGGACACGATCGATCGGCTTGCCGGCCGAGGCGCGCGACTCGAGCGCTGCGAGGTACGCCTCCATCACCTCGCGATAGCGCGGCACGGAGAAGAGGAGCGTGATGTTGATCGGAATCCCGTCTTCCAGGCACTGGCGAATGGCGGGGACCCCCTCCGCCGTTCCCGGGATCTTCACCATGACGTTCGGGCGATCGCACGAGGAGGCGAGGCGGCGGGCCTCTTCGATCGTCCCCTGCGTGTCGCGCGCCAGGTGCGGCTGCACCTCGATCGAGACGAATCCGTCATTTCCGCCCGTCCGGTCGAACACCGGGCGAAACAGGTCCGCTGCGCGCTGGACATCCGCTACCTCCACGCCCTCGAAGACCCGGGCGATTTCCCGACCCTCTCCGGCGAGACGTCGGATGTCGTCGTCGTAGAGATCCGTCTCGCCGATGGCCTTCTGGAAGATCGTGGGATTCGAGGTCATGCCCGTGAGCGCGTCCTCGCGGATCAGGCGATCGAGCTTGCCGCTCGTGAAGAGATCCCGCCGGATGAAGTCGTACCAGATGCTCTGGCCGAGCGCGTTCAGTTTCTGAAGAGGATTGCTCATGACACAGCCTTTCGGTCGAAGACGCCCGCCCGGGCGTCGGTCTCAATCGCGATCACCTTGTTCAGCCGCCGGACATGGCGCTCGGCGTGGGAAAACTTCGCGGCGAGGAACGCTCGGATCACCTCCGCCGCCAGAGACGGTCCGATGACCCGCGCTCCGAGGCACAGCACGTTCATGTCGTCGTCCTCGACGCCCTGCCGCCCCGAGAAAGTGTCGTGGCAGAGGGCGGACCGGATGCCCGGGACCTTGGTCGCGGCGACCGAAGCGCCGACGCCGCTTCCGCAAACGACGATCCCGCGCTCGCATTCGCCGCTGGCGACCGACGCCGCCACGGCGCGCGCGAAGTCCGGGTAGTCGACCGGGTCCGTGCTGTCCGTTCCGAAATCGATCGCCTCGTGCCCGAGCTCTCCGAGCAGCCGGACGACGTCGCCCTTGAGGGGAAAGCCCGCGTGGTCGAACCCGATCGCGATTTTCACTTCCTCATCTCCCCCGGGCGGGCGCTTGCTCTCATCGGAGAAGCGCCCGGGCCCTGGCGGTGACGTTCTCGACCGAGAATCCGAGCTCCTTCAAAACGATCTCCCCCGGGGCCGAGGCTCCGAAACGGTCGATCGTCACCGTGTCGCCCGCGTCGCCGACCCAGCGGCACCATCCGAACGATACTCCAGCCTCGATCGCGAGCCGGGCCGGGATTGCCTTCGGCAGGACTTCCTCCCGGTACGCGGCGTCCTGCTCCTCGAAAATCTCCCAGGACGGCATGGAGACCACCCGGGTCGAGATCCCGTCCGCCTCGAGCTTTTCCCGCGAGGCGAGAGCGAGAGATACCTCGGAGCCGGTCGCGATGAGGATCAGCTTTGCCGGCTTCGCCGAACCCTCGGCGAGAACATACGCGCCCTTCGCGACGCCCGCCGCGGAAGCGACCTTCGACCGGTCGAGCACGGGCAGCTTCTGACGGGAGAGGACCAGACCGACCGGGCCCTTTCGCCGCTTCATGATTACCCGCCAGGCTTCGACCGCCTCGTTCGCGTCCCCCGGCCGGAGGAGCGTCATCTTCGGCATCGCGCGCAGCGAGGCGAGCTGCTCCACCGGCTGGTGCGTCGGTCCGTCCTCTCCGAGGCCGACCGAATCGTGTGTCCAGACGAAGATCACGGGGAGCTCGTTCAGCGCCGCGAGGCGGACGGACGGCCGCATGTAGTCGGAGAAACAGAAGAACGTGGCAACGAACGGGCGCAACCCGCCGTGGTACGCCATCCCGTTGGCGATGCCCGCCATCGCGTGCTCGCGGACGCCGAAATGGAGGTTGCGGCCCGTGCCGTTCGCCGCCTCGAAGCTCGAAAACTTCTTCAGGTTCGTGTTGGTGGAGGTGCCGAGGTCCGCGTCGCCGCCGACCAGGAAAGAAACGGTATCCGCGATCGCGTTCATGGCCTTGCCGGCTGCCGTGCGCGTTGCCTCCTTCTCGCCGGCCGCAAACTGCGGAAGCGCCTTGTCCCAGCCATCCGGCAGCTCGCCGGCCATCCAGCGCTTCCATTCGCCCGCGAGATCCGCGTGCTCCGCCGCGTAGGCGGCAAACCGCGAGTCCCAGTCGGCTTTCGCCGCCTCACCCCTGCCCACCGCCTCCCGGAAATGCGCGAGCGCATCCGGCGGCACGGTGAACGGCTCTTCCCATTCCCATCCGAGGGCCTTCTTCGTGCGGGCGACTTCGTCCGCGCCGAGCGGGCTGCCGTGCGCTTCGGAGGTCCCCTGCTTGTTGGGCGACCCGTAGCCGAGCGTCGTGCGAACGAGAATGATCGACGGCCGGCGCACCTCCGCCACCGCGGCGCCGATCGCGTTGTCGATCGCGGCGAGGTCCGTGTTTCCATTCTCGACGCGCAGAACGTGCCAGCCGTACGCTTCGTACCGCTTCGCGACGTCCTCCGTGAAGCTCACGGAAGCCGGCCCGTCCAGCGTGACCTGGTTGTCGTCATAGAGCCAGACGAGCTTGCCGAGCTCGAGGTGCCCCGCGAGCGAAGAGGCCTCGCTCGAAATCCCTTCCATGAGGTCGCCGTCCGAGACGAGCGCGAAGGTCCGGTGATTGACGATGTCGTGACCGGTACGATTGAATCGCGAAGCGAGCATCCGCTCGGCGATCGCCATGCCGATCGAGTTCGCCGTGCCCTGTCCCAGAGGCCCGGTCGTCGCTTCCACTCCCGGCGTATCGAGATATTCGGGATGGCCGGGCGTCTTGCTTCCCCACTGCCGGAATTGTTTGAGGTCGTCGAGCGACAGGTCGTAGCCGGTCAGGTAGAGAAGGCAGTAGAGAAGCATGCACCCGTGGCCCGCGGAGAGAACGAACCTGTCGCGATCCGCCCAGCGCGGGTCGCGGGGATCGTGCTTGAGGTACTTCTGCCAGAGGACGTAGGCCATCGGGGCCGCTCCGAGAGGCAGGCCCGGATGACCGGACTCGGCCTTCTGAACGGCGTCTATCGCGAGCGTACGGATGGTATCGACGCACAGCTCGTCGAGGGATTTCACAACGGTGCTCACGAGGCCTCGCTTTCCCGCGGCATCCGTGTGTCCTGTCTCGCTCGGAAGCGCGGATTCAAATCTTAATACGCCGGCCACGACGAGCCGGGCTCAGGTTCACGTTCGCCCCCCGTCGGGTTCGGCGGGCGGCCGGTAACTGCCAGCTGGGAGCCGTCCCCCAGGAGCGATCGTTGCAAGACGCCCGCCGAGCGGCTCAGCCTCAAAACCGACAACCGACAACCGATAATCGATACCCGATAATCGAAACCCCGCAGCTGCGAACTGACGGCCGAGAGCTGACAGCTCGTGTCTGATCTGAGAGAGAATCCCGAATCGTGTCCAAGATGGCGGAACGGTCGGGGAATCGCGCGCACCCTCCGCCGCCGCTGCTCTGGAATGCGGCGGAGCTCGCCGATCCCGAGCGGCTGCTCTCGCTCGAGTGGCTCGAGACCGACGGGCTCGGAGGGTATGCCAGCGGCACCGTAAGCGGAGGGCGCACCCGGCGCGAGCACGGGCTCTACGTTCCGGCGATTCCCCCGCCGCGGCGGAGATGGGTCTTCGTGGCCGCTAACGAGGAGCGCGTGCAGGCCGGCGGAGTCGAGACCGGCGTCTCGACAGAGATCTACCGGCACGGGCGCAACCCACAGGGCGATGGACATCTGGTCCGTTTCTCGCTCGACCCCTTCCCGATCTGGCGGTACGCGACTCCCCAGTTCCAGCTCGAGCGCGCGATCTGCCTCGTGCGCGAGCGCTCCGTCACGATCGTCCGCTACCGCAACGTCGGGGATGCGTCCCTCTCACTTTCCGTGCGTCCCCTTCTCCGGTGCCGAAGCTCGCGCGAGCTGCGATCCGAAACGGATGAGATCGACATGACCGTCGACCGGCGCGGAGAAGTCTCGTGGGTCCGGCCCGCGGCTTATCTTCCGCGGCTGTACCTGCGGGCCGCCGGCGCCGAGACGACGAACGATCCCCTCTGGTACCGAGACTTCTTTTATCGCGAAGACTCCGCCCGCGGCGACGAGTCTCACGAGGACCTGTGGAGCCCCCTGCGCTGGCGCTGGAGCCTCGCGCCCGGCGCGGAGGCGTATGTCCTCTACTCCCGCGAAGAAATCGCGGGAGATCCGGGCCACCTCGTCGAGGCGGAGAGAAGCCGGCGCGACCGCTTCGTCGCCGCCGGAGATCCTCTCTTCAACGAGATGGCACGGCGGGCGGAGAGCTTCGTCGTGGACGGCGACGACCGGGAAGCGACGATCCTCGCCGGTTATCCCGGGCTCGCGGATCGCGGCCGCGACGCCATGGTCGCCGCGCCGGGTCTCGCGCTCTCTACGGGCCGCTTCGGATCTATCGCACGAGTCGTGAACTCTTTTTCCGCGATGCGCCGCGACGGCCTCATCCCCGCCCGCTTCGCGGGAGAAGAAGGACAGGCGGAATACGAGTCGGCGGACGCGCCTCTCTGGTTGATTCTCGCGGTCGACTGGTTCGGACGGTGGCGGCGCAACCCGACGCGGCCTTCGCCGCTGCTCGGCATGGTGCGATCTGTTCTCGCGTCCTATCGCGAGGGGACGCGGTTCGGAATCCGCGTCGGCTCCGACGGCCTGCTCGAGACGGGCGAAGCCCCCGGCCGCGCGCTCACCTGGATGGATTCCGTCGTGGACGGCGAGCCCGTCACGCCGCGCACGGGCCGGCCGGTGGAGGTGGAGGCGTTGTGGCATGCGGCGTTGAAGGCGGCCGCCCGGCTCGAGCGGCTCGCGGGCGAGGACGTTCGCGCGCGCGAGCTCGAGGCGCAGGCGTGGCACGTGGCCAGGAAGTTCAACGAGGTCTTCTGGCATTCCGCCGGAGGCCACCTGTACGACGTGATCGGCGAATCCGGGCCCGACGCGACTCTCCGTCCGAATCAGGTCTTCGCCGTTTCGCTGACCGAGGACCTGATGCCCCCGCACCGGGCACGGGCCGTCTATTGGACCCTGCGCCGCCGTCTCCTCACGCCGTTCGGGCTGCGAACGCTCGATCCCCTGGACAAGCGATACCGCGGCCGGTCCGAGGAGCGCCAGCGCGACCGGGCCCTCACGGCCCACCAGGGCGCGGTGTGGCCGTGGCTCACGGGCGCTTTCTCGGACGCGCATTTCCGGGTCCTCGGGCGGACCGACGAAGCGAACGCCGCGTTTCGGAGCTTTCTCGCGCCGCTTCGGGCTCACCTGCGCGAGGCGGGGCTGGGGTCGATCTCGGAGAGCTTCGACGGAGATCTCCCCCACGCCCCGCGCGGCGCCTTCGCCCGGGCCTGGAGCGTCGCCGAGATCGCCCGCGCGATCGCGATGCACGCGGGAGGCGCTATCGCCACCCCCGACTCCGAGCCTTCTCTCGACGACTGATCTTCGCCGTGCGCGTTCTCATGTTCGGATGGGAATACCCGCCCTTCCTCTCGGGGGGACTCGGGGTCGCGTCAGAGGGTCTCGTTCGCGGCCTCCTCGAGATCGGCACCGAGGTCGTGCTCGTCCTGCCCCATCACCCGTTTCCATCCGAGCACCGGAACCTCAAGATCGTCGACTCGGGTGCCCTTGCGATCGAAGGAGCTCCGAAAGGCGCGCGCTCCAGACGCCGCCGGCCGAACCTCATCCGCCGGATTCCTGCCCTCCTCCGCCCGTACACGACCGAGTCCGACTACGCGATCGATCTCGCCGCCGCCCGCCGGCTCCGCGCCCCGATGAGGGGGCTCTACGGCCCTGATCTGACGGCGGAAGTGCTTCGATATGCGGAGGCCGCCGGCCGGATCGCGCGGAGGGAGAGATTCGACGTCATACACGCGCACGACTGGCTCACGTTCGCCGCCGGACTTGAAGCCCGCCGCGTCTCGGGGAAGCCCCTCGTGGCTCACGTGCACGCGACGGAGTTCGACCGTTCGGGAGGAATCGGGAATCGGTTCGTTTCCGACCTCGAGCGGCTCGGTCTCGAATCGGCGGACCGGGTTGTCGCCGTTTCCCGCTTCACCGCCGGGCTCGTGGCGGAGCGGTACGGCGTACCCGCGGAGCGCATCCGCGTCGTGTACAACTCCATTGATGCGGGCGGTCTCGCGCCCGACATGGGCACGGGCGCGTCAGCACCCGACATGGGCAGCGGCGATCAGGCATCCGACGCGGGAGCTGCGGCAGGTCCGGCCGCCGTCGCGAACGAACCGGGGCCGCTCGTCCTGTTCGCCGGACGCGTCACGTGGCAGAAGGGCCCTCGATATTTCGTCGAAGCGGCGGCGCTTGTCGCGCGAGAACTGCCGGCGGTGCGATTCGCGGTCGCCGGCTCGGGCGACCGGCTCGATCCGATCCGCCGGCGCGTCGATGAGCTCGGCCTGACGGACCGCTTCCTCTTCACGGGGTTCCTCCCGTCGAACCGGCTCGAGCTCCTCTACGCGGAAGCGGACGTATACGTGATGCCGTCCGTCTCCGAGCCGTTCGGGTTGACCGCGCTCGAGGCGCTCCGCCACGGGACGCCCGTGATCCTGTCGCGGCATGCCGGCGTCTCGGAAGTGGTGCGACACGTCCTGCGCGTCGACTTCGATGACACGCGCGACATCGCCTCGAAGATCCTGTCCGTTCTGCTGCACCGCCCGCTGTCCGACGCCCTGTCCCGCTCCGGGCTGTCGGAAGTCCGGCGGATGTCGTGGAAACAGTCCGCGACGATCTGCGCGGGCGTGTACGACGAGCTGTGCCGGAGCGCTCGATGATCCCCGTGTGCCTGTATTTTCAAGTGCACCAGCCGTACCGGCTGCGCCGCTACGGATACTTCGACGTCGGCCAGGGGCGCCGATATTTCGACGACGAGGCGAACCAGGCGCTCCTGGAGCGGGTCGTCGAGAAATGCTACAGACCCGCGACGGCAATGCTCGGCCGGCTCCTCGATCGCCACCCCGGGTTCGCGGCCGCCTTCTCCCTCTCGGGTTGCGTCCTCGAACAGCTTCGCGACTTCCGGCCGGACGTGCTCGATACCTTCCGGCAGCTCGCGGCGACGGGACGCGTGGAGTTTCTCGCCGAAACATCTCATCATTCCCTCGCCTGGCTCGCGTCGCGACAGGAATTCGACGAGCAAGTCGCCCTTCACGCCCGACTCCTCCGCGACGAGCTGGGCGTCGTGCCCGCGGTCTTCCGCAACACGGAGCTCCTTTACAGCGACGAGCTCGCGCGGTGGGCGGAGTCGCGAGGGTACGCCGCCGCGGTGGCCGACGGAGTCGAAGCGCTTCTCGGCCCCGCCGGTTCCCGCTCCCCGCACCATCTTTACCGGGCCGCGACTCCCCGGGGCCTGCCGCTTCTGCTCCGGGATTTCCGGATGTCCGACGACATCGCTTTCCGGTACTCGGATCGCACGTGGAGCGAGTTCCCGCTCACGGCCGCCCGGTACGACCGCTGGGTCGCGGGGCTGCGCGGAGAAGTTCTCCCTCTCTTTATGGACTTCGAGACGTTCGGCGAGCACCAGTGGAAGGAGACCGGCATCTTCGAGTTCTTCGAGGCCTGGGTCGGGCTCCATCAGGCGCGCGCGGGGGCGCGATTCCTGACTCCGGCGCAGGCGGTCGCCGAGCTGCCGCGACGGGAAGTCCTGTCGGCGCCGGGGACACTTTCCTGGGCGGACGAAACGCGCGACGTCGCCGCGTGGCAGGGCAACGAGATGCAGCGGGATGCCCTGGCGCAACTCTTCGCCCTGGAAGGGCGCGTTCGCGCGGCCGGGTCCGACTCTGTGCTTCGCGATTTCCGGCGGCTCACCACCTCCGATCACTTCTATTACATGGCAACGTCGGCGGCGTCCGATGCGGCGGTCCACGAATACTTCTCCCCGTGGGATTCTCCTTACGAGGCTTACATGACTTTCATGCACATCGTTTCGGATCTCGACCGCCGACTCGGCCTTCCGAAGAGAGCCTCCGTGCGCAGCGCGGCGCCCGCGCCGTGACGCGCCCGGTCGTTCTCATGATCTGCGACGGGTGGGGCGTTGCGCCGCCGTCACCCGGAAACGCCATCGCTCTCGCGAACACTCCCGTCTTCGACCGCTGGGTCGCCGAGCTCCCCGGGACCACGCTCGAGGCATCGGGCGAGGCCGTGGGGCTCCCCGCGGGCCTGATGGGAAACTCGGAGGTCGGCCATCTGAACCTCGGGGCCGGCCGCATGGTCCCGCAGGATCTGCTCCGCATCGATCTTTCCCTGCGGGACGGTTCGTTCTATGACATCCCGGCACTCGCCGCCGCGGCCGACCATGCACGCCGCGAACGGACCGCGCTGCATCTCCTCGGCCTCGTGTCCGATGGCGGGGTGCACTCCCACATCCGGCATCTGGCCGGGCTGCTCGAGCTCGCCCGGCGGCGCGGCGTGAACCGCGTCTTCATCCACGTCTTCACGGATGGCCGGGATACGCCCCCGCGTTCCGCGCTCAGTTTTCTGCGGTCGCTCGAACCGGAGATGGAGCGAGCGGGAGCGCGGATCGCGTCGGTCTCAGGCCGCTACTTCGCCATGGATCGCGATCGGCACTGGGACCGGGTGTCACGCGCCTGGGCGGCGCTCGTGCGGGGAGAAGGCCGAACCGCTCCGTCCGCCCGGGAGGCCGTCGAGACCGCTTACGCGGCCGGCGAAAGCGACGAGTTCATCACGCCCACGATCGTCGCGGCTCCCGGAGAGGAGACCGCGCGGATACGCAACGGGGACGCGGCCGTGTTCTTCAATTTCCGGGCGGACCGGGCGCGGCAACTCACGTCGGCTCTCTTCGAGAGGTCGTTCGACGGCTTTCCGCGGCCCGAAATCCCGAGCGTCTCGCTCGCCACGTTCACGGAATACAAGAAAGAATTCGGGCTTCCCGTGGCGTTTCCTCCGTTCGCCCTGAGCGGGATCCTCGCGGAGTCATGGGCCGCGAAGGGGATCGGCAACGTCCGCATCGCCGAGACTGAAAAATATGCGCACGTGACCTACTTCTTCAACGGCGGGATCGAGAGGGCGTTCCCGGGGGAAGAACGGATTCTCGTGCCGTCCTGGCGCGGCGCCACATATGACCTGCACCCGGAGATGAGCGCGGCGGAGATTACTTCGGCGCTGGTATCGGCAATCGCGGCCGATCGCGCGCCCGCCTATGTCGTGAATTTTGCGAACGCGGACATGGTCGGCCACACCGGAAAGCTTGCGGAGACGATCTCGGCGATCGAGACGCTCGACGGTTGCTTCGGTCGGCTCGAAGTCGCCCTCGACCGGTCGGGGGCGGTCCTCGCGATGACATCCGACCACGGCAACGCCGAACAGATGTTCGACCCGGTCACCGGAGCGCCCCACACCGCGCACACGACCAACCCCGTGCCCTTTCTCCTGCGCGGCGTTCCGGGCGCCACCCTGCGCTCCGGAGGATCACTCGGCGACGTCGCGCCCACGCTCCTCGAGATCCAGGGCTTTGCGCCGCCCTTCGAGATGAGCGGAAGAACCCTCCTCGCGCGGAAAGAATGAGGAGGATGAGGAGAATCCCGTCATTTCAGCGTTTGGAGGATGTCCCGGACTTCCCTGGACTCATTCCCCTGCGGCGCAAGCTCCAGGTACTTCTTGAAATCTGCTCGCGCCTCCGCGTTCTTCTTCGCCTTCATGAGCGTGAGGCCGCGGTAGTAGTACGCGTCGGCCTGTGAGGGATCGAGCTCGATCGCTTTGGTGAAGTAGATCTGGGCCTGCGCCGGATTGCTCCTGTTCATGAACAGGATCCCGACGTTGACGTACACGGCCGGATCCCGGACCGCGCCGGGCGGCAGGGCATCGAGAGACTTCTGACCCTCGTCGATCCTGCCGTCTTCCAGAAGAATGCTCGCGACGAGCACGCGATTGTCCAAGTCGGCCGGGTCGAGCACCTCCACCTGGCGCAGCGCCTCGATCGCCTTGCCCCGGTTGTTCTCGCCGTGCCACGTCTGAGCGATGCCCTTCAGGATCGCCGGAGTGTCCGGAACGAGCGCGAGGGCCCTTTCGTATTGAGCGCGGGCTTCCGGATATTTTTTCTCGAGGAGGAGCCGGTTCCCCTCTTCGATCGCGGCCTTGACCTCTACCGCCGCCTGGTTCGGTGCCGTTGCGCCGGCGGCCGCGACGGGACCCGCCGTCGGCTCGAGCAGAATCTCCATCGGAGGAATGCGGGACGCTTCCGAGAGACTCACCGTGACTTTCCGCGTCTCGAACCCCTTCGCCGAGACGTCGAGGTTCCACGTCCCACCGGAGAGGCCGAGGACAGCCCAGTAGCCCTTCTCGTTCGAGGTCACGGTCGGCCCCCCGCCCTTTGGCCGCGACAGGGACACCGTGGCTCCCGCGATCGCCTTCCCTCCCTTGTCCCTGATCCAGCCGTCGACACGGGCCTTTCCTCGCCAGTCCTGCCCCCGAAGAGAGCCGGCCAGGACGAATCCGGCGACGAGAAGTGCTCCGGTCTGAGTCCTGCGCATTCCGCCTCCGGTGAAGACAAGAAAAGCCCCTCCTCGCGAGCCCCCCGGGCCGAAGATGTTAGCGGCAACGGAGAAAGAAAGTCGAGCGCCTCCCGGGGGGCCCGGGGCGCCCGGCGCCGAACCGGCGGACGCCTTCTGCTACGATCTTCGGATGACACTCGATCCGCAGGCCTGCCTCGCCCGCATTGACGCTCTTCGGTCCCGACTGGCTTCCCTCGGCGCGGACGGATTCGTGGCCACTCCGTCTTCCAATCTCTTCTACCTGACGGGAATCGAGTTTCACCGCAGCGAGCGGCTGACGGCCCTCTTCGTCTTTCGCGACCAGGACCCCTTCGTGATCTGCCCCGCTTTCGAGGCGGACCGGCTGCGCGGCATGTCGGCCGTCCAGACGGTGCACACCTGGGAGGAAACCGAGGACTCTTTCGCGCGGGCCGGCTCCCTCTTTCCCGCCGCCGCGGGAACCCTGGCCGTCGAGCCCTCCGCCGCCTACGACGACATCGAACGGCTCCTGGCGTCGCGGCCCGGGTGGCGCGGCCTTTCCGCCGCCTCCGTGCTCGGTGCCCTCCGCATGGTCAAGACTCCGGACGAGATCGAGCGGATCCGGCGGGCGATCGCGACGGCCGTGCCCCGCTTCGCCCAGGCCTTCGGGTCCCTCCGGCCGGGAAGCGTCGAATCGGAAATCTCGGGCATCTTCGGAGGGGACAACGTCGTCCAGTTCGGGGAGTCTTCGGCCCTTCCCCATGGCGCATCCGGCCCGCGAGCGCTCGCAGTCGGCGACGCGGTCCTCATCGACGCATGGGATCGTCCCGAGGGGTACTACTACGACATCACTCGATCGAATTTCTTCGGCAAGCCGACGGATGAGTACCGGAAGATCTGGTCGATCGTTCTCGACGCCCAGACCGCCGCCATCGAAGCGGCCAAGCCCGGCGTGCCGTGCTTCGAGGTCGATGCCGCGGCACGGCGAGTCATCGAGCGCGCCGGATACGGCGAAGCCTTCACGCACCGGCTCGGGCACGGTCTGGGAATTGACGTCCACGAGCCGCCCTACATGGTCGGACACGACCGCACCGTTCTCGAGCCCGGCATGACGTTCACATCGGAACCGGGGATTTATCTGCTCGGCCGTTTCGGCGTTCGCATCGAGGACGACATCCTCGTGACCGAGCGCGGAGCCGAGAGCCTTTCTCCTCGCGTGTCGCAGCTCGAGCCGATCGCCGCTTGAGCTTCCCGGCGGAAGCCGCCGGCTCCCTGGCCGGGCCGCGCCCCCGGGCGCGACGGCGCGAATTCTCGACGTCCGCTACCCGGTCGCTCGCGCGGATCCGTTTCCCCGTTCTCGCTCTTTTGGCACTCGTCTCCGCGCTCACGGCCGCAAGCGTCCGCGGCGACTCCGCCTCGAACGATCTGCAGGAAGCGGCCGACGTCGCCCGCCGGGTCGCGATCGACATGCTTCAGAACCCCCAGGCCCGCCTTCTCACGGAAGCGCTCGACGCGGACACGATTCTGATCCGGAGGCTCGGGGCAGATGCCTGGAGCGCCCTGACCGAGCGGCAACGCGACAGCCTCCGTTTCGCCGTGCGGGATCGCTTCGTCCGGACGCTCGCCCCGCCGCGGCTCTCGAGCGCCGACCTCGCGTGGTCGAGCGCGCAGCCGGCCGCTCCGAACGGCGTGGACGTCTTCTTCGGCCTGCGGTTCGACGGAAAGGTCCTGAAGACGCGGTGGGTGATGCACAAGAGCGCGGGCGGATGGCGGATCGCCGATGTCATCCTCGTCGACCCCGGCGTGTCCCTCGCGCGCTCTGCGGAGCAGGCTCTCGGGCGCCGCCCGGTCGAGCGACGGACCCGCGGAGAGGAAGTCTGGTCGAGTCTCTTTCCCCGGGCCGCCGCCCTCGTCGGCCTGGGTTTCGTGGTCGCCATCCTCTCCGTCCGCATCCGACCCGACAAGCGCATCCTCCTCTACTGGACCGCGGCCGCCCCCGCGGCTCTTCTCGGCGTCGATGGATTCCTCGCCGCGCAACGGGCGCTCTCGGAGCCCTACGTCGTCAACCCGGAGCCTGGCGCCGCCCGATGGCGTCAATTCGAGCAGCTCGCGCTCGTCGCCGAACGCGAGGGACAGCTCGAATCGGCCCGCGCGCAATGGGCCCGCGCCCTGGCGGCTGGCGGGCCTCCCGCTTCGATCGAATACGAGATCGGCCTCGCCTCCCGGCGTCATGGCGATCTCACGCACGCGCGGTTCGTTCTTGCGAGGGCTCTCGCGGAAAAGGAGCCCGCTCCGGGCGCCGCCAAGGAGCTTGCCTCGATCGCCGTCGCGGCGGGACAGCTCGCGGAGGCAGAGCCGATGCTCGAGCGGTATCTCTCCCTCGCGGGCCCCGACCCGGAGGCCCTGTCGCTGCTCGCGGTCGTCCAGACCAATCTCGGCCGGAGCGACGAGGCGCTCGAGACGATCCGGCGGGCGCGCGCGCTGGTCAGCGGGGAGGGTTGGAAGGGCGAGGAGCTCGAAGCCCAGGTTCGGGCCCGGGCTCGGGACGCGACAGGCACGGTCGCCGCGCTGCGCCCTCTCGAGGCACAGGGGCTTCTCGACCGGTCCGCTCTCCGGAGCGATCCGGCGTATCTCCCGATCGCCACGGAACCCGCGTGGGTGGCGTTCCTGAACGAGAAGCCGAAAGCGCCGGTGCCCGCCCCGGTGCCCGCCCCGGGAAGGTGAGGGGAACGAGCGCGACAAATCCCGCCGCTGTCCGACGAGGGGGCGTCCGGACGGACGCTGTCGCGGATCAGCGCCGGGATTTTTTCGAGTCGCGGGCGGATTTCGCGGAGTTGCCGGGCTTTCCCTTGCCGGGAAGCGGGGGTTTGTCCGCGGCAACGGAGCTTCCCGTGTTCCCCCCGTAAAACGCGACTAGCGCCGAGACGAGCGCCCGGGCGACACGATCCCGGTACGCGGAGGTGACGAGCAGCTTGCGGTCTTCCGGGTTGTTCAGGTTGCACACCTCGAGCAGGACGCGGGCGGGAATGCGGTTGTATCGAAGGATCGCCGGCACCCACTCCTTCCCCCCACGGATGACGTTCAAGCGGATCGGCTGGAAGGCATGCAGCGGCAGGCTGTCCGCCTGGAACGCGGCGACGATTCTCTCCGCGAGATCGCGCGAGACACCCTCCGCCTTGACCCGCTCCTTTCGAGAGAAGGACACGTGCAATCCCTCCCGCACTTCGCGGCGGCTCTCGTAGATCTCCCCCATCCGGCCGAACGTCCCCTTCAGGAACTTCTCGCCCGGGATGTAAACCATCAGTCCGCGCACCGCCGGATGAAGCGAATCCGCGTGAAGCGAGACGAACACCGTACGATCCTCGGATACGCCCGCCTTCTCGTTCGACCGGAGGACGGCATTGGCGAGATACCACCGGAGGTTGACGCCGGCGACCGTGTCTTCGATGGGATAAGGAGGGTGCGTCTGGACCTGCGCGCCCCGCCAGTCGACGACCGCCTCGGACGCGTTCATCCGGCACGGAGTGCGGCCCTCGACCGTCAGAACGACTCTCGCCTTCGTGTGCTGCCGCAGGAGCATCTCGACGCGGCACGCCAGGTCGTACACGTTCCGCGCCTCCTCCATCCCGTCGACCGACGCGCCGGTGTCGCGGCCGCCGTGGCCGGCGTCGAGCACGAACGTCACGCCGGAGAGATCCATCGCGCGGACCCGGTTCACGAACTGGGAGGACTCGAGCCGAGTTTTTTCGGCCTCGATTCGCTCCGGGTCGTCCGCGGGCCGGTACTCCGGGGTGAGGTCTTCAATCGGGATCTTCACGGGAAAGTCGACCGGAATGGAGCGGACGTCCGCGATGT
The DNA here is from genome assembly GCA_038239305.1 of Thermoanaerobaculia bacterium. Classification (GTDB taxonomy): domain Bacteria; phylum Acidobacteriota; class Thermoanaerobaculia; order UBA5066; family Gp7-AA6; genus JALYUA01. The sequence goes on from JBBSEW010000031.1 coordinate 30,717, forward strand.
CGTTGCGGGCGGCGATCTCGACGGCTTTCGCGTTCACGTCTTCGGCGTGCACCCGCCCCGTGAACCGGACGACGACTGCCGAATAGAGCGCCTCGCCCCGCCGCAGCCGGTACACGGCGTAGCGTCCCCGGGCGTCTTTCCCATACTCCAGCGCGGGCTCCGCAACGATCGGAGGCGACGCGGCCGCCTCCGTCCGAAACGACGGCAGAAGAAGACGCGTCGGAATCCGCACGGACTGCCCTTTTTCGGTCGGCAGAGCGGCGATCCCGGATTCCGAGCGGATCTCCCGATAATTCGCGCCGTCTCCCGTGAACCACTCGGCGATGCGCCAGAGACTCTCCGGGCCTCCGGTTGGAGCGGTGACGACGTGCGTCCAGCCCCCGGGGTCGCCCTTGTCGTCGGGAAACAATGCCTCGATCGCGATCTTCTTGTAGGCGTCGGACAGGAGACGGTACGGGACGTGGACGAAGACCTCGCGTCGAAAGAGCGAGACCCCCGCGTTCTGCGCGAGAATTTCCTTCTTCGCCCGGGGATCGTCCGTCAGGCGCTTGATGAAGGCGTCGACCGTCTCGGCCGGCAGGGGCCGCGCGGAGAGAGCGATCTCGTCTCCCGAAGAGATCGAGACCGAGAGCTCGTCGGAAACCCGGACGCTCTGCGGCGGATTCTCGGCGCTCGAGGACCGGGCCGACGTCCATCCGATGCCGGCGGCGGAGAGGAGCAGGAGAACGGGAACGAGGGGACGGCGCAACGGAGACGCGGCCGGATCAGGAAACCCCAGGAGGCAGCTCCTGCGGAAACCCGACCGCGCGCTCGAACGCCCGCGCGGCCGCGAAGAGAGATTCCTCGGCGAAGCGGGGAGCGAGGAGCTGAAGGCCGAGAGGGAGACCATCGCGGGAGAGGCCCGACGGGACCGTGATTCCGGGCAGGCCCGCGAGCGACGCGGGGACGGTGAAGATGTCGTTCAGATACATGCTGAGCGGGTCTTCGGTCTTCGAGCCGAGCGGAAAAGCCGCTGTGGGAATCGACGGCGTTGCGATGAAGTCCGCAGACGCGAAGGCGCGGTCAAAATCCTCGTTCAACAGCTGCCGGGCCGCCATCGCGCGGCCGTAGTACGCGTCGTAGTAGCCCGACGAAAGCGCGAAGGTTCCCAGGAGGATCCGCCGCTTGACCTCCGGTCCGAAGCCCGCCGTCCGCGACTCGACGTAGAGCGACAGCAGGTCGGAGGCATCGCGGCGAGCCCCGTATCGGACGCCGTCGAATCGCGCGAGGTTCGAAGACGCCTCCGCGCTCGCGATCACGTAGTAGATCGCGATCGCGAGAGGCGACCGCGGAACCGACACCGTCGTGACCTTCGCGCCGGCGTCCCGAAAGATCCGGCGCGCCGTCTCGAGGTTCGCCGCGATTTCCGGAAGAAGCCCCTCGGCCTCCGCCTCCGCGAGGAAGCCCACGGTCTTGCCGGCGATTCCGCGCTCGAGCGCGCCCTCCGGGTCCCCCACCGGCTTCGCGGAGGTCGTCGAGTCGCGGGGGTCTTCTCCCGCGAGCACGGAGTAGATGCGGGCTGTATCCCCGACGCTGCGCGCGATGGGACCGATCTGATCGAGCGACGAGGCGAACGCGACGAGACCGTATCGGGAGATCCGTCCGTAGGTGGGCTTGAATCCCACCACGCCACAGCAGGCCGCCGGCTGGCGAATGGATCCTCCGGTGTCGGATCCGAGACCAGCCGGCACGAACCGGGCCGCGACCGCCGCGGCGCTCCCGCCCGAGGAGCCGCCCGGGATGCGCGTCGTGTCCCACGGGTTGCGTGTGGGATGCACGGAGCTGTTCTCCGTCGAAGACCCCATCGCAAATTCGTCCATGTTCGCGCGGCCCACGAACACGGCTCCCGCGCGCCGCAGCCGCGCGATGGCGGTTGCGTCCTCCGGAGGCCGGAAGCCCTCCAGGATCCGTGACGCGCACGTCGTCTTCCGCCCGGCCACCCACATGTTGTCCTTCACGGCGAAAGGCACACCGGCCAGCGGCAGATCTTCCCCGGCCGCGACACGCGCATCGACCATCCGCGCTTCGTCTCGCGCGAGGTCCGCCGTCACCTCGAGGAACGCCTGGATGCGCCCGTCTCCCGATGCGATGCGCGCGATCGCCTCTTCCACGACCGCCGCTGCGCTGGTCCGTCGAGAGGCGACCGATGCAGCCGTTTCACGCGCTCCGCCGGGACTTCCGCCCTCCACACCGCTCCCGGTCCCGCGCATCGTCACTCGATCACGTCAGGGAACCAGGGATCCCACGACCCGAGGGACGCTTCCGTATCCGTGCGCGAGAGCGGGCGCATTCGTTTCGAGGGCGGGACGGCCCCCGCCTTCCACCGGCGAATCGGCCCGGAACGGGGTCGAGAGAAGGGCCGGCTCGGGCACCTCGGGGCGCCCCGGGTCGCGCTCGAGCTGGCCGATGTAGGAGAGAATGCGGCCGAGCTGACCGGTCCAGACGGCCAGGTCCTCCTCGGGCAGGCGCAGACGCGCGAGCGCCGCCACCTTGCGGACGACCTCCGGTGCGACCGGCGAAGAGTCGGACATCCAAAGAATTGTAAGGCAGCAACCTCTGATTCCGAAGGAGAACCGGCGCCTCGGCGCCCGGCGGCGATCGATCCTCCGCCGGCCGGAGCTGAGAGCTGTCGCGCGCGCTCTCTTCGCCCGCGGAGGGGAAGGATGGATCGTCGGGGGCGCGCCGAGGGACATTCTTCTCGGGCTGTCCGTTCCGGACGTCGATCTCGCCGTGTCCGCGGATCCGTGGGAGATCGCCGACGAGCTCTCCTCCTCCGGCTTCGGCACGGCCGTGCGCCTGTCCGACGCGGCGCCTCGGGTCGCTCGCATCGCCGGCACGCGCGACATCGATCTCGCTCGCATCGAAGGAGACGGGATCCGCGAAGATCTCGGCCGGCGTGACTTCACGGTCAATGCCATCGCGATCGGCCTGACCGACGGTCTCTGGATCGACCCCTTCGGAGGCATCCGGGACCTGGCCCGCCGGCGCCTCCGCATGATCTCGGAGCAGAACCTCCGCGACGATCCCCTGCGGACGCTGCGCGCGGCCCGGCTCGCCGCCACCCACGCTCTCCAACCCGACGCCTCCACAGCGGCCGCCTGCCGGAGGGTCGCATCCCTCCTCGCCTCGGCCGCCCCGGAGAGAATCCGCGCCGAGCTCGAGAAACTCCTGGCCGCCTCTCTCGCTCACCCGGCCCTCTCCTGGGCGGCTCGCGCCGGACTGCTCGCGCCCGCGCTCGGGCTCGAGCCCGAATTGAACGCCGGCAGGATTCTCTCCGCCCGGGGTGGCCGCCGCACCGCGCTCGACGCCCCCGCGATCCGGAGGAGGCCGCCCCGGGAGCGGCTTCGGCTGCGCCTGGTCCTTCTCGCCGCGGCCCTCCGGCTGACCCCGGGCGACGCGGGAGAGTGGCTCGCGTCCCGCCGCTTCCCGCGCGCGACCGCCGTCGAGACAGCCACGCTCCTGCGCCTGGCCGGAGATGCGGCGCAACCCGCCAGCGCGACGGAACGATGGACGTGGGTTCGCGACGCCGGAGAGCGCGCCGCCGACGCGATCCTCCTCGCGAAGCTCCTCTTTCCCGGGCCCGCGAGCCGGCGCGCGATATCCGCTCGCCAGAGAGCGGCCCGTTCCCGCCGGAAGCCGCCCGGCGTGACGGGTCAGGACGTCCTCGGCTGGCTTCGCATGACGCCGGGGCCGGAAGTCGGCACGATCCTGCGAGAGCTCGAGGTGGCCGGGCTGCGGGGCGCCGTGCGGAGCCGGCGCGAGGCCCGCCGCTGGCTGGAGGACCGATTTCTCGCGCCCTCCCCCTCCGGCGGCCTCCGTCCGAGAGGGCGAAAGAGAGTCTCCCGGCAGGGTTAGCCGCCAATCCGGAAGGGGGACGGCGGCCCGCGCTATAATTTCCAACCGTTGACCCTCGTCGAGCTCCTCAAGTTCATGGCCAAGAAGGAGGCATCCGACCTCCACTTGAAGCCCATGCGTCCGCCCCTGCTGCGGATCAAGGGAAAACTCATCCCTCTGAACACCGAGGCCCTTCAGCCGAAAGATCTGGAAGTCATGCTCCAGGAGATCCTGACCCCGGCCCAGAGGGTCAAGCTCGAGCAGAACCAGTCGGTCGACCTCGGGTACGGCCTCCCCGGCGTCGCCCGCTTTCGCGCGAACATCTTCGTGCAGCGCGGCTCCTACGCGGCCGTGTTCCGCCGCATTTCCTTCAAGATTCCGGACATCTCCGAGCTCGGCCTGCCGGACGTTCTGGAGACGTTCATCCATATTCCCACGGGCCTGGTGCTCATCACCGGTCCGACCGGGTCGGGTAAGTCCACGAGCCTCGCGTCGATCATCCGCTCGACGATCGAAAAGCGCGCGGTCCACATCGTCACGATCGAAGACCCGATCGAGTATCTTTTCGCGGACGGCAAAGCCGCGGTTTCCCAGCGCGAGATCGGCACGGACACGCCGACCTTCGCGGAAGCCCTGAAGAACATGATGCGGCAGGACCCCGACGTCATCATGGTCGGCGAGATGCGCGACTGGCTGACGATCCAGACGGTCATCACGGCGGCGGAGACGGGCCACCTGGTGTTCTCGACGCTCCACACCAACAGCGCGGCCCAGTCGATCGACCGCATCATCGACACCTGCCCGCCCGGCCAGCAGAACCAGCTGCGCGCCCAACTTGCGCTCGTCCTGCGGGCCATCGTCTCGATGCGTCTCATCGAGAAATCCGACGGCACCGGCATGACGCCGGTCGTCGAGATCATGATCAATTCGCCGAAAATCGCGAAGCAGATCGAGCAGGGAGAGACGAAGGAAATCCTCGAGGAGATCGAGTCCTCCGTCGGCTACTACCGGATGCAGACGATGAACCAGTCCCTCATCGCACTGCTCGTCAACGGCAAGATCACGTACAAGCGAGCGATGGAGCTCTCCACCGATCCCGAAGACCTTTCCTTGAAGCTCCGCAAACTCTTCCCCCAGATCGAGGAAGACGAGCGAGGAGGAGCCATGGCCTCGGACAACGATTTCTCCGCGATCACCCAGCTCATGGACGTCAAGCGCCTCTACGAGGAACAGGAAGAGAAGTGGCGGATCCGGCTCTCGGAAAAAGAGGAAGAGGTCGCGCGCTACTCCGGCGAGATCCAGAACCAGCGCCGGTCCGTCGAGAGCCGCAGCCAGGCGATCTCCGAACTCGAAGAGGAGATCGGGCGCCTGAAGAACGAGAACGATCGCGCCGCCAAGGAAGCGCAGGGGAAGATCGCGCAGCTGAACGAGCGGATCAAGGAGCTGAACCAGCGCATCATGCCGGGCAACGATCCGGCCGCCAAGGTCGCCCAGCAGGGGTTCTTCAAGAAGTAGATTCCAGCGCCGAGCGCAGGAATTTCGTCCCGATCAGAGCAAGGGATCCTTTCGGTGCAGTCTTCGGAGAAACCCCGCGTCGCGCCGGAATCGCGCTCCCGGGCTTCGCGCCTCGCCTTCCTCCTTGCCCTCGCCGCGGCCGCCCTCGCCCTGACGCCCGCGAGCGAAGCCTTCTGGAGCCCGCTCCCCTCCCCCACGCCCTCTGACCTCCGCGGCGTGAGCACCCCGTCGGACGGCATCGCGTGGGCGAGCGGCACGAAGGGCACGTATCTCCGCACCTCCGGCGGCGAGCCCTGGACGGCCGCGACGGTCCCCGGCGCGGAAACCCTCGACTTCCGGGACGTGGAGGCGTTCGACGCCCGGTCGGCGGTCCTCATGAGCGCCGGGCCCGGACCCGCGTCGCGTATCTATCGGACGGGTGACGGCGGCGCGCACTGGGATCTCGCCCTCGAGAATCCGGATCCCAAGGGCTTCTTCGACGCGATCGCCTTCTGGGACCGGAACCGCGGTCTGGCGCTCGGGGATCCGGTCGACGGCCGCTTCGTCCTCTACGCGACGGAGGACGGTGGCGCTCACTGGACCCGGGTCCCGATGGAGGGCATCCCGCCCGCCCGAACCGGTGAGGGAGCGTTCGCCGCGAGCGGCACCTGTCTCGCCGTCGGCCCGGACGGGCACGCGTGGTTCGGAACGGGCGGAGGCGGGGAATCGGGACGCGTCTTCCGCTCCTCGGATCGAGGAAGAACCTGGACGGCGGCTTTCTCCGGAATTCCGGCGACGACCGAGTCGTCTGGCGTTTTCTCCCTGGCCTTCCGCGATGCGTTCCGCGGAGTCGCCGTGGGCGGTGATTACAAACTGGCGCGGGCCACCACGCCTTCCATCGCGCGAACCGACGATGGCGGCGCGACCTGGACGGCGGTCCGGATCGGCGGCGTGAATCACTACTATTCGGCCGTCGCGGTCGTGCCGGGGACGAATCCCTCCATTCTCGTCGCGGCGGGACCGACCGGCGCCGCCTGGTCCGCCGACGAAGGCCGGACGTGGAAAGAGCAGTCCTCGGACGTGGCGTACAACGCCATCGCCTTTTCGGGCGCCCGCTTCGGATGGATCGTCGGTCCCGCGGGGCATCTCGGCCGGGTTTCCGACGGCGTCTCCTCCGCGTGGGCGGCGAGAGGGCCGGCGGGCGGAGCGCTCCCTTGAGCTCGCCCGCCGAACGCCTCCGCCAGACCGTCCTGGAGGCGGCGCCCCGCCTCGAAGAGATGCCCGAGCACCTCACCGCGTGCCCGCGGGCTCCCGGAAAATGGTCGCCGCGCAAGATCATCGGACATCTCCTCGACTCGGCGGCGCACAACCACATACGATTCGTGCGTGCCCAGATCGAGGAGGATCTCGATTTTGCGGGCTACGACCAGGACGAGTGGGTCCGCGTGCAGGCCTATTGCGAGTCCCCCTGGAAGGAGCTCGTGGAGCTCTGGAGGTCGTACAACGTCCTGCTCGCGCGCATCGTGGACGCGATTCCTTCCGACGTGCTCTCGCGCCCGCGTCCCCGGCACAGCCTGCATCGGATCGCGTGGAAGTCCTTCTCGGAGAAGGAGCCCGCGAGCCTCGATGACCTGATCACGGACTACGTCGACCACCTGGACCACCATGTCGCGCAGATCGTGGAGTTGCCGCGGAGAGATGAGGCGCCCGGCTCCGGTCCGCGAGGAATCGTTCCGCCGCTCTGAGCGCCCGGTTCCCGTCTTCCGTTCTCCGTTCCGGTTTTTGGCTTCCGTCCTCCGGCCAGCCGGGCGCCTTGCAGGACCGAGGCCCGGGGTCCAGTCGACATCCGACCCGACACCCGGACACCCGACAGCGAGCCGACGACGGTCTCTCGCAGCGGATCGCTGAGAAGCGACGACGGATGACGAGACGGATGACGGATGATGGATGACGGATGACGGATGATGACGGATACGGATTACGGGTGCGGGAGAACTAAGCGTTCTCACCCCCCCGCGGGTCCGCGTGTCCACCGCCTCGAAACCGCCGACGCGACGAGGGCTCCGGCCGCCGCTCCCGCCACGTCCGCCGCCACGTCGTCGGCGTCGCAGGAGCGCCCGGGGATCCAGGTCTGATGAACCTCGTCGGCCATTCCCCACACCGCCATGAGGCCCGTCAACGCGGCCACCCTGGCGAAGGAGAACCCGGACCGTCCGGGCCAGCGCACGGCGAGGTAGAGAAACAAGGCTTCTCCCCCGTAGAGGGTGAAGTGCACGTACTTGTCGAAATTCGGGATTCCCCCGAGCACGGGAACGTGTGGAGGGCTCGGCCACGACGTCAGCGTAAAAAGAAAAACGCCCCAGGCGAACGCGGCAAGCCGCGCCCGCTTGAGGCGGTCCGGCCGAATCGGGTTCCCCGGGAGGGAGCCGGACCCGGCCGCCAGGACTCTCTCGTCGTCGGCCGTGCTCAGGCTCCCCGTTTGGACGGACCGGTGCGGCTCGGGCCCTTCTTCGGCGCGGGCCTGGCGACACGGCTCTTTCCGTCACGCGCCGGCTTCGTCTTCTTCGAGGAGGCGGACGCCTTGCGATCGACCGGAGCCTCGCCGGCTCCTTCGTCGCCTTCCGGCTTATCGGCGCTGGCGCCCTTCCTTACGGTTTCCACCCGTCCGCCCGACGCCCGCCGGGCCCGATCGGAGAGCGACTCCTTGCGGGGTCCCTTCTCCTTCGGCTCGAAACGGTAGTCGACGAACTCGAGGATCGCCGCCTCCGCTCCGTCTCCCTGACGGGAGCCAAGCCGCAGGATCCGCGTGTAGCCGCCCGGCCGGTCCACGAACCGGGGGGCGATGCTCTCGAAAACCTTTTTCACCGTCGTGCGCGACGGAAGCCACTGCGCGACTTTGCGGCGCGCGGCGACCCCGTCGTTCTTGGCGGCCGTAATCAACTTCTCGGCGAGGGGCCGGAGCTCCTTCGCCTTCGTCAGCGTCGTCTGGATCCGTTCATGCGTCATCAGCGAATCGAGCTGATTCGAGAACATCGCCAGCCGATGCGCGGTCGTGCGCCGGAGCTTTCGCCCGGCTCGGTTGTGCATCATGAGTTATTCGCTCTTCGCTTCGATGGGCTCGAGCTCCATACCGAGCGAGAGGCCCATCGGCCGCAGGATGTCCCGGATCTCGTTCAACGACTTCCGGCCGAAATTCTTCGTTTCGAGCATGTCTTTCTCGGACTTCTGCACGAGGTCCCGGATCGTCCGGATCCCCGCGTTCTTCAGGCAGTTGGCGCTCCGCACGGAGAGCTCGAGCTCGTCCACCGAGCGATTGAGGTACTCCGCGAGATTCTCCGGCAGCTCGCCGTCCCCGGCTCCGTCGAGCGCCGTCTCATGCTCGACGTTGATGAAGATGGTGAGATGGTCGCGCAGGAGCGTCGCCGCAAGGCCGACCGCGTCTGCGGGCGTGACCGTTCCGTTCGTCCAGACCTCGAGCACGAGCCGGTCATAGTCCGTCGCCTGACCGATACGAGCCGCTTCCACGTGGTAATTGCAGCGGCGCACCGGCGAGTGCACGGAGTCGATCGGGATGTACCCGATCCCCATGTCCTCGTCGAAATTCTTGTCCGCCGAAACGTATCCACGACCCATGGAAACCCGCAGCTCCATCTGGAGCTTGCCGTTCTCCGACAGGGTCGCGATCGGCGCCGCCGGGTCCAGGATCTCGATCGACGAGTCGCCCTGGAGATCCGCCGCGGTGATCTTGCCCTTCTTCTCGGTGTCGAGGGTCAGGATCTTTTCCTCGGTCGAGTGCATCTTGATGGGGATCTGCTTGAGATTCAGGATGATGTCCGTCACGTCTTCCACGACTCCCGGAAGAGACGAGAACTCGTGCAGGACGCCCTCGATCTTGACGGCCGTGATCGCCGCCCCCTCGATCGATGAGAGAAGAACCCGCCGCAGAGCGTTTCCGACCGTCGTGCCGAAGCCGCGCTCGAACGGCTGCGCATAGAACTTACCGTACGTGGCCGTGAGCGTCTCGGTGTCGACATCGAGCCGCTTCGGCTTCTGAAATCCCTTCCACAGTGCCATGTTTTCCTCCGTCCGCGCTTACCGCTTACTTCGAGTACAGCTCGACGATCAACTGCTCGGAAATCGGCAGCTTGATGTCTTCGCGCTTCGGCAGTTCCATCACCCTTCCGGAGAAAGACTCCGGCGAGAGGTCCAACCAGCTCGGAACGCCGCGGGCGCGTGCCGTTTCGACCGACGCCTTGATCTGCTCGTTGATCCGGCTCTTTTCCTTGATCGCGACGACATCCCCCTTGTGCGTGCTGTAGGAGGGAATCGTGACCTTCTTCCCGTTGACCGTCACATGTCCGTGCCGGACGAGCTGCCGCGCCTGGGCGCGGGAGGCCGCGAATCCGAGCGAGTACGTGACGTTGTCGAGACGGGTCTCGAGCTCCGCCAGGAGGTTGGCGCCCGTAATGCCCTTCCGGCGCTCCGCCCGCGCAAACGTCAGACGGAACTGGCTCTCGAGGAGACCGTAGATCCGCTTGACCTTCTGCTTCTCGCGAAGCTGGATGCCGTAGCCCAGCAGCTTCGATCGCCGGCGCCCGTGCATTCCAGGCGGATAGTTACGGCGCTCGATCGAGCACTTGTCCTTGAAACAGCGGTCCCCTTTCAGGAACAGCTTCATGCCTTCGCGCCGGCAGAGCCGGCAAACCGCCTCGGTATGACGAGCCAAGTCAGAACCTCCCAGATCCCTAAATTGGATTTACGTCCTTCCTCCCGGCCAGGGATCCAACGCCGGTTTACAGACGTGCTGTCAGCCGCCAGCCGGTGGCTGTCAGCTCTCAGCTCTCAGCGAGAAGTCGAACGCTAAACGCGCCTTCTCTTCCTCGGCCGGCATCCGTTGTGCGGAATCGGCGTCGTGTCCTTGATCGATTTGATGTCGAGACCGTTCGCCTGGAGCGCCCGGATGGCGGACTCGCGGCCTGCGCCCGGCCCCGTCACGCGCACATCGACGGATCGGACACCGTGCTCCTTGGCCCCCTCGGCGCAATCGGCCGCGGCGAGCTGAGCGGCGAAGGGCGTTCCCTTGCGGGAGCCCTTGAAGCCGATCCGGCCGGCGGACGACCACGCGAGCACGCCGCCTTCCTGGTCCGCGATCGCGATGATCGTGTTGTTGAAAGAAGCCTGCACCGTCGCGACGGCGTGCGGGATCGACTTCTTTTCCTTCTTGCCGGCGGCGCGGGCTCGCTTGCCCTTGCCCTTCGGCGCGCCCTTTTCGGGAGTCGCGGAAACGGGTGCCTGTTCTGCCATGTGGGTCTCTCCAGCTATCGGCTATCAGCTATCAGCTATCCGCTATCAGATCCGCTCCGACGGAGAGCGCATGCTGATGGCTGACGGCTCGTCTACTTCTTCGTCGCCTTCTTCTTGCCGGCCACGGTCCCCTTCCGGGGGCCCTTCCGCGTCCGCGCGTTCGTGTGCGTGCGCTGGCCGCGCACCGGCAGGTTGCGGCGGTGCCGCATGCCTCGGTAACACCCGATGTCCATCAACCGCTTGATGTCCATGGACGTGTCGCGCCGAAGGTCGCCCTCGACCTTGACGTCGTCCGTGATCACCTTCCGGATGCGAACAACTTCTTCCTCCGACAGGTCCTTCACGCGCGTATCGGGGCGCACGTCGGCCTTCTCGAGAATGAAATTGGCCTTCGGCCGGCCGATCCCGAAAATATAGGTCAGGCCGATCTCGACTCTCTTGTTCAGGGGCAGATCGACGCCGGCGATACGGGCCATAAATATTCCTCTAGCTTTCAGCTCTCCGCTCAGCTCTCAGCCACCGGGCCGGAGCTGAGCCGATCACCACCGCTTATCCCTGCCTCTGTTTGTGCTTGGGGATAGAGCAGATGACTCGAACGACCCCCTTGCGATGGACGATCTTGCACTTGACGCAGATTTTCTTGACGGATGCCCGGACTTTCATGACTTCCTCGAACTCCTCGCTCGTGCGAATCTCTTGCGGACAGCAGAGAGCTGACAGCGGACAGCTCTTTTCACTTGTACCTGTAAATGATCCGGCCTCGCGTCAGATCGTACGGCGACAGCTCGACCAGCACCTTGTCGCCCGGAAGGATGCGGATGAAGTTCTTCCGCATCTTTCCGGAGATGTGCGCGAGGACCTGATGCTTGTTCTCCAGCTCCACCTTGAACATTGCGTTCGGCAACGGTTCGACCACCGTTGCCATGACCTCGATCGCTTCTTCTTTCGACATCAGAACGCCACCGCGGCGGCGCCCGTGCGCTCGTTCTTGCGCAAGGCCTGACCCCAGCGGCCCGTTCCGAGGACGACGGCGCCCTCCACTTCGATCACAACCGTATTCTCGAAATGAGCGGACGGGCTCCCGTCGCGCGTGCGCACCGTCCAGCCGTCCTTGTCCGTCTTCACGTCCGCGCGTCCCAGGTTGAACATCGGTTCGATCGCAATCACCATTCCCGCGCGGAGGAGGCTCCCCCGTCCGCCGGGCCCGTAATTCGGCACCTGCGGCTCCTCATGGAGAGCCGTGCCGACGCCATGTCCGACAAAATCCCGCACGACGCCGTACCCGTGCGGAATCGCGACGGCTTCGACGGCCGCCCCGATATCCGACACGCGGTTGCCCGGCCGCGCGGCGAGAATTCCGGCTTCGAGTCCCCTTCGGGTGACCTCGAGAAGCTTCGCCCTTTCGGCCTGGATCGAGCCGACCCCGATCGTGCGGGCGGCGTCTCCGAAATAGCCTCCGACGATCGCGCCGCAGTCGACGCCGATGATGTCGCCATCCTGCAGGGTCCGCTTTCCCGGAATCCCGTGAACGACCTCGTCGTTGATCGACGTACAGAGGGTCTTGGGGTATCCCCGGTATCCGATGAACGCCGGCCGCGCGCCACGTCGAAGGATCTCCGCCTCCGCAATGCGATCGAGCTCGTCCGTCGTCACTCCGGGGGCGACCGCCTTCTCGACCACGTCGAGCGTTTCCAGCACCACCCGGGATGCCTCTTCGAGGAGCGCGAGCTCCTTCTCGCTGCGAATGGTGATCACGCGCGCGCCTGCCCTTTCGAGAGGGCCCGGTCGCCCACCGCCAACGCTTGATCGATCCGATCCGCGATCTCCGTGATGTCCCCCATTCCGTCCACGTCCGCCAGCAGCCGCCGTCCCCGATAGAAGCCGGCCAGAGGCTCCGTCTTCTCCCGGTACACGCGCAGGCGCTCGAGGATGGTTTCCGGCCGGTCGTCCGCCCGTCCCTCCGCCTGCGCCCGGCCGTGCATACGGTCGACCAGCACGGTCTCGGGAACGGAGAGGTTCACAACCGCCGTGAGGGACGATCCATTCCCGGCGATGAGCTTCTCGAGGGACTCCGCCTGCTGGACGGTCCGCGGGAATCCGTCCAGGATGAATCCGCGGGAAGCGTCCGAAGCCGCCAGGCGGCCCTGGATCAGGGCCACCATGAGGCCGTCCGGGACGAGCTCGCCCGCCTCCATGATGGCCTTGGCCTTCACGCCGAGGGGCGTCCCCTCTCGCACGGCATCCCGCAGGATCTCGCCTGTGGAGATCGCCGGAACGCCGAGGCGCTCCGCGAGAAGCTTCGCCTGGGTGCCCTTCCCGCTGCCAGGAGGGCCCAAGAAAATGATCCGCATCAGACGCGGCGGCCCCGAACCCGGCTCTTCTTCAGGAAACCCGTGTAGTGGTGCTCGACGAGCTTCGACTCGACCTGCTGGACCGTGTCCATCGCGACCCCGACGACGATCAGCAGCGACGTGCCACCGAAATAGAAGTTGAAGCCGAAGCCCTGGGTGAAGAACTTGGGCAGCACCGAGTCGAGCGTGGGGCCGATGA
>JBBSEW010000032.1:0-43181 GCA_038239305.1 Thermoanaerobaculia bacterium
ACGATCGGATCGGGCGCACCGCTGCGCTACCTCGTCCTCGGCGACAGCACCGCTGCCGGCGTCGGAGCGGAATACGAGCAAGGCATCGTCCTCGGGACGGCGCGCCATCTCGCCGGAACCCCTGCCGACGGGCTTCCCTCTCCTTCTCCCGGGACCCGCCGCGTCGAGCTCGTGAATCTGTCCGTCTCCGGTTCGAGGTTCCACGACATTCTCTCGGATCAGCTCCCCCGCGCCGGCGACCGGAAGGCGGACCTCGTCCTTCTCGACGTCGGGGCGAACGACGTGACGCATCTCACCTCGTCGAAATCCGTGCGGCGCGATCTCGAGGAGATCCTCCGGTCGCTGCTCGACGCCAACTGCGAGGCGCGCATCGTCATCACCGGCTCCCCCGACATGGGAAGCCCTCCGCGGATACCTTTCTTCCTGCGAGGAATCGCCGCCGCTCGAGCCCGCCGGATCAACGGGATCGCCCGACGCGCCGTTGCCGAGCACGGGCTCACGTTCGCCCCGATCGCGGAACGGACGGGCGCCGCGTTCCGCCGCGATCGCACGCTGTTCGCCGAGGACCGATTTCACCCGAACGCGCGCGGCTATGCCCTCTGGATTCCCGTCCTGGACGAAGCGCTCGACACGGCTCTTGCCGCGCAGCCCGCCCATTGCCCTCCGAAACGGTGAACTCCCGCGAGTCCACGCCCGCTCCGCTCATCTTGCTGACGGGCGCCACGGGCTACGTCGGCGGCCGCCTCCTCGCAGCGCTCGAGAAACGCGGCGCCACCCTGCGCTGCTTCGTACGCCGGCCCGAGGCGCTGCGAGGACGGGCGGCGATCACGACCGGGATCGTTGCCGGCGACGCGCTCGACGGGCCGGCAGTGGCTCGGGCTCTCGAAGGCGTCGCGATCGCCTACTACCTGATTCACTCCATGGGCGGCGAAGACTTCGCCGCGCGCGACCGCGAGGCGGCCCGAATCTTCGGCGAAGCGGCGCGCGCCGCCGGCGTCCGGCGAATCATCTTCCTCGGCGGTCTGGGCTCGGACGCCGGACGCCTGTCGGAACATCTGCGAAGCCGCCAGGAGACGGGCGAGATCCTGCGCCAGTCGGGCGTACCGGTGGTCGAGCTGCGGGCTTCGATCGTCCTCGGTTCGGGAAGCCTCTCGTTCGAGATGATCCGGGCGCTCGTCGAGCGGCTGCCCGTCATGATCTGTCCGCGCTGGGTCGCCGTCGAGGCGCAGCCCATCGCGGTCGAAGACGTCGTCGCGTACCTCGCAGAAGCGCTCGATCTCCCGGCCGGTGCGGAGCGGATCTACGAAATCGGCGGTCCCGACCGGGTGACGTACGGCGACCTCATGCGCGAATATGCGCGGCAACGCGGCTTGAAGCGGCTCCTCATCCCGGTGCCCCTGCTGACGCCGCGGCTCTCGAGCCTCTGGCTCGGTCTCGTGACGCCGGTCTATGCGCGTGTCGGTCGCAAGCTCGTGGACAGCCTCCGCAATCCGACCGTCGTCCGCGATCCGGCGGCCCGGACCGCCTTTCTCGTGAAACCGCGCGGCGTGCGCGAAGCGATCTCGCGGGCGCTGGCCAATGAGGACGAAGCCTTCGCGCGGACGCGCTGGTCCGACGCCGTTTCGTCGTCCGGTTTGACCGACCGCTACGGGGGCGATCTCGTCGGCACCCACTTCATCGACAGCCGGAAGACGTTCGTCCCGGTGACGGCGTCCACCGCCTTCGCAGCGATCCGGTCCATCGGAGGCCATGCCGGCTGGTACTGGGGCAATTCCCTCTGGAAGCTGCGCGGCGGGCTGGACCTCCTCGTCGGCGGAGTCGGCCTGCGCCGCGGGCGGCGCTCTCCCACCGACCTCGGACCGGGCGACGTTCTCGACTTCTGGCGCGTCGAGTCGGTCGAGCCCGATCGCCTCCTGCGCCTGCGCGCCGAGATGAAAGTGCCGGGGCGCGCGTGGCTGCAGTTCGAAACAACCCCGGTGCCGGGAGGCACCGAGATCACGCAGACCGCCGTGTTCGACGCCTCCGGGCTCGCCGGCATCGCTTACTGGTACGCGCTTTATCCGATACACCGCTTCGTCTTCGCCGGCATGCTTCGGGGGCTCGCCCGCCGCGCTCGCGAAACGGGCGGCTGAGGCAGAAGAAAAGTATAGAGTCGCCTCGAAGCCGCTTCGCAGCGGCGTCTCATTCCAGACGCGAGACAGTCCGCAAGCCTTAAGAGGCACATCGGAACGGGAAGGAGCCCCCATGAAGCTCACGCGCGGATCGCTGCGGGCCCTCGTCGCGTTGTCCGTTCTCCTGCCGGCCGCACACGCCACCGCGCAGATCACGGAGTATGCGATCCCGACCGCCAGCAGCGGGCCGATCGGGATCGTCGCCGGCCCCGATGGAGCTCTCTGGTTTACCGAGGCGGGTGCCAGCAAGATCGGGCGGATCACGACCGCCGGCGTCATCACGGAGTTTCCGATCCCCACGGTCGGCAGCCACCCCGTCGGGATCACGGTCGGGCCTCCCCTTGACGGCGCGCTCTGGTTCGTCGAGCAGGACGGCAACAAAATCGGCCGGATCACGACGGCGGGAGCGATCACGGAATTCCCAATCCCGTCCTTCGACAGCGGGAGCATCGGCATCACATCCGGACCGGACGGCGCGCTGTGGTTCTGCGAGAGTCAGGGGTCGACCGGGCCCAAGATCGGCCGGGTCACGACCGCGGGCGTGTTCATGGAGTACACCATCATGTCGGACACCAGCGTGGCCCCGGCCGGGATCGTCGCGGGCCCCGACGGAGCCCTCTGGTTCACGGAATTGGGAAATCCCTCGGTCGGCGGAATCGGGCGCATCACCACCGCGGGCGTCATCACCGATCTTCCGCACCTCCTGCCGAACCGGGGCCCCCTCGGAATCACGGTCGGTCCGGACAATGCCCTCTGGTTCGCGGAGAGCAACGGCGTGAGGATCGATCGGATGACGACCGGGTTCGCTTTCAGCGGGTTCAACGTGCCGCCGCCTTCGGTCTCGCCGAACTCGATCACCGTCGGACCGGACGGCGCGTTCTGGTTCACCGACGGTTTCCGCCATGTCGGACGCATGACGACGAGCGGCGCCTTCTCGATACTGACGCTTCCGCCACCGGCTCCTCCAGGAGGCCCCCGCCCCCAGAACATCGTCGCGGGGTCGGACGGCGCCCTCTGGTTCACCGAGTACGGCTCCAACAAGATCGGGCGCGTTACGACCGATGTGATCACGATGACATCGATTACGCCGGCGTCGGGACCGTCCACGGGCGCCAGCGGCGTGACGATCGCCGGCACGAGCTTCGATCCCGCCGCGACGCCGACCGTCGGCGGAATGGCCGCCGGCAACGTCACCGTCAACGGCCCGACCCAGATCACGCTGGATGTCCCGGCGCTGACGCCCGGGGGACTCTTCGACGTGACGGTGACCAATCCGGACTCATCCGTGGCCGTCCTGCCGAAGGGCTGGTTCGCCGATTTCCTCGACGTGCCCGGATCGAGCGGGTTCCACTCGTTCGTGGAGAAGCTCGTTCGCCACCAGGTCACGGCCGGCTGCGGGGGCGGCAGTTACTGTCCGTCGGACTCGGTGACGCGCGCGCAGATGGCCGTCTTCCTCCTGCGCTCGAAGGAGGGCCCGATCTACACCCCTCCGGCGTGCAGCGTGCCGACGTTCACCGACGTTCCCTGCACTTCCGGGTTTGCGCCGTGGGTCAACGAGCTCGCCGTCCGCGGCGTCACGGCGGGATGCGGCGGCGGAAACTACTGCCCGGCCGATCCCGTCAATCGCGCGCAAATGGCGGTGTTCCTGCTGACCACGCTCGAGGGATCGGGTTACGTCCCGCCGGCCTGCGTCACTCCCACGTTCGCGGATGTCCCCTGTTCGTCCGGGTTCGCGCGGTGGGTCGACGAGCTGGCGGCGCGAGGCATCACCGCCGGATGCGGCAGCGGAAATTACTGCCCGGCCAATGCCGTGACGCGAGCCCAGATGGCAGTCTTCCTCGTCACGACGTTCGCGCTGCCGTAGGAAGCGCGGCCGGCGAAGAACTCCGGGCGCGTGCGCCTCCAGCCGCTCCTACGGCGAACCGGCGGCCAGGAAGAGCTCGTCGATCGAGCGCCGGTACGAGTACACGTAGGACTCTTCATCGCGGCTGATGCTGATCGGACCTACCTGGTCGACACCGGACGGATCGGAAGGGCGAAGCTCTTTCCAGAGCGTGCGCTTCCCGGTCTTCACGTCGATCTTCTCGACGCGGAGCGGCGGCGCCGAGGGTCGGTAGACGAAGATCGACGCGCCATCGGCGCTCCATTGCAGCGGCACGTCGTCGGACTCGATGCCCGGGAGGGGCCGGGGCTCTCCCGACTCGATCGGATAGAGGGCGACCTTCATGTCCGGCCCCGTCGCGACGGCTGACTTCCCATCCGGCGACACCACCTGAAAACGGAAGCTGACTCCTTCGGACGTGATGGCGCGCGGCTTGCCGCCCGAGATGTCCTGGATATAGAGACGGGAAGCGTGCCCGGGCGCGTTGCCCGATATGAGGATCCTCCGGCCGTCCGGGAACCACGTCGCGCCCTGGCAATTCAGCCCGGTTGCCGGAAGCGGCCTGGGCTCTCCCACGCCAACGGGGAGAAGCACGAACTGGTCGGATTTTTCCCGGATCGTCAAGATCCAGCGTCCATCGGGCGAGAAGCCCCACGCGCCGCCTTCGCCGACCCGGACGGCCGCGGATCCGTCGAGCTTGCGCATGTAAGTATTCAGGGGCTGAACGTTCTGCTCCTCGAAAAGCGCGGTCTTGCCGTCCGAAGAGATGCCCTTGGGAAAAGACCAGTTGAGCCAGGTCAGGTTGCGCTCCGGCTTGTCGCCCGCCATGGAGCCCACGATCTCGCGGCGCGAGGAGTTCATGAGGAACAGAACACGTCCGTCGCGGGCGATGTCCGCGAGAAACCACCCGGGGACGCTCCAGACGAGCCGGGTCTTGCCGGACAGGGAAGTCGCCGAGACGCCGCGTCCGCTCGACCAGACTTCGTCCCCGCCCGTTGACCACGCGACCCCGCTGATGGCGAACGGGCCCTCGAGCCGCACCTTGCCGCTCCTATCGACGACCTTGATGGACCCGAAGTTGTCTCCGCGAAACGGATGGTCGATGAAAGCGACGAGGCTCCCGTCCGGCGACACGCGCAGATTGCTGACCCAACCGGGGGCGTCGTACAAGACCTTGCCGATCGGGTACTCGAGCCGGTTGAGATTGCCCGACTGGTGCGCGACCGCCATTTCTTTTCCGTCCGGCGACCAGTCGGCGTCTCCCACATTCTCGAGCACTTCCCGCGGCGCACCGCCGGCGAGAGGAACTCGGGCGAGCGTTCCGACCGCTTCGAAACCAAACAGGAAATGGCGGTTCAGAGAGATAGCGAGCTCGCCGGCCGACGAAATCGCGAGAACTCCGGCGCCGGCGAGCCCCAGCGATCGCGACTCCGAGCTCTCCGGCCGCGTCGTGAAAACGTCGAGCGGGAGCCCCTCCCAGGCGGCGCTGTAGACGATCGTCTGGGCATCGGGAGCGAACCGCGCGGACTTGACGGCGCCGCGAGCGTACGTCAGCTGCTGTAACCGGACGGGAGCGCGAGGCTTCGCCGCCGTCCAACTCCGCACCAGAAACCCCGCCGCGACTCCCGCCACGAGAGCAGCGACCGCGGGAAAGGCCCATCCGCGCCGGGCACGGCGGGCCGGCTCCGCGGGCGGGAGCCCCCCGGAGGCCGACGTTTCCGAAAGATGATCGCGGACGCTCTTCAGGTCCCGCGCGAGATCCTTCGTCGAAGCGAATCGCTCCTCCGGATCCTTCGCGAGCAGGCGCTCGACGATCCATCGTACGGGCGCCGGCGCCTGCGGCGCGAGCTGTCCGATCGACTCCGGCTCCTCGCGGATGATCGCAACGAGGGTTTCGGCGCCGGTCTTTCTTTGGAATGCCCGCTTGCCGGTGGCCATCTCATAGACGATCGTTCCGAACGAGAACTGATCCGATCGGAAGTCGACGGCGTGGCCGCTCGCCTGCTCCGGCGACATGTAGCCGGCTGTTCCCATGACGGTGCCGGGCTCCGTCGACCCGATCACGGTCGGCAGGCCCGACGCGTCCTGCGGAATCGCCTCCGTCAGCTTCGCGAGCCCGAAGTCCAGGATCTTGACGTACCCGTCCCTCGAGATCATCACGTTCTCGGGCTTGAGATCCCGATGGACGATTCCGGAACCGTGTGCCTTGGCCAGTCCTTCGGCGATCTGCACGGCGATGTCGAGGACCTTCTTCGTCGCGAGCGGTTCGCCCGCAGCGAGAAGCTCGCGAAGAGTCTTCCCCTCGACGAGCTCCATAGCGATATAGGTCGTGCCATCCGCCTCGCCGATGTCGTAGACGGCCAGGATGTTGGGGTGGTTCAGGGCGGAGGCCGCGCGGGCCTCCTGCTCGAAGCGCTGGCGGCGCTCGGGATCGGAGGCCACCGCGGCCGGAAGGACCTTGATCGCCACGTCGCGGCCGAGACGGGAGTCCGTCGCGCGGTAAACCTCGCCCATGCCTCCCGCCCCGATCGCGGCGGTGACGCGGTATTGCGAAAGACTGCGGCCGATCACGACGAGCACCTCGTTGTTCCGGTAACGCCGGCCGGACGGTGACTCAGACTGGGAAGATCGCGGAAGCGGGGATTCTACTTCGCGAGCCGACGCGCGATCCGCCGGCCTCCTGCCTCACGAAGCCCGCGATACGCGGGCGAACTCGGTGAACCACAAGGCGCCGTCCGGACCGCCGAGATGTGGGGAGGAATCGCACCGGCGAGACTCATGGCGCCTACCTCGTTCGCGACTCCGGCGGTCGTAATCCGGAGGAGTTCTGGAACTCTCACGGTGCTCCCGCAGTCCGGCTATCCCGCAGTCCGGCTATCCCGTAGTCCGGGAATCCCGCAGTCCGGCAATCCAATAGTCCGGCAATCCAGCGGCGTTCCGTATGGAGATCTATTTTTCGAAGAGGAGCTCGCCGGCCCGTTGCGTGGACTTCACGACCGCCTTGATCAGTGTGACGCGGAGCTTGCCCTCTTCGAGCTCCAGGATGCCGTCGATCGTGCAGCCGGCGGGAGTCGTGACCGCGTCTTTCAGGAGCGCCGGGTGATCTCCGGTCTCCAGCACCACGCTCGCGGCGCCTTTCATCGTCTGGGCCGCGAGGAGTGTCGCGACGTCGCGCGCCAGCCCCACCTTCACGCCGGCTTCCGCCAGCGACTCGAGGATGATGTACGCGAAGGCCGGCCCGCTGGCGCTCAGTCCGGTGACGGCGTCCATCTGGGCCTCCTCCACGACCACCGTGCGGCCGACGGCGTCGAACATCGCGCGCGCCGCCTCGAGATGCTCCGGTCCCGTGTGCAATCCGCGGCAGATGCCGGTCATGCCGCAGCCGACTGCCGCGGGAGTGTTGGGCATGGCTCGGATCACCGGAATCGGCGTTCCAGATCCGTCGGGAGAAGGGCCGGCGCCGAGGTGCTGCTCCAGGAAGCGAGTGGTGACGGAGGCCGCGACCGAGATCACGAGCGCGCCCGCCTTCAACTCCGGCGCGATCTCCCGGAGGACCTCACCCGCGACTTTCGGCTTCACGGCGAGGAGCACGATGTCCGCTCCGCGCACGGCCTCGCGGTTGTCGGTGGAGACCCGCACGCCGAGCTCCCGCGTCAGCGCGTCCGCTTTGTCCGCGTGCTTCAGGGTCGCGGTCACATTGCCGGCGGCGAAGAGACCCTGCTTCCGGTAAGAGCGCAGGAGAATGCTCCCGAGCTTTCCCGCTCCGAGAACCGCGAGCTTCCGGTTCGAGAAATCGTAGGCCATGCCGCAGCATACCGGAGGCATCCCGGCGCCCGCGCGATGCTGGCACGCGGGCCCGGGAGTTCGTCCTCACGCCGGCTGGACCGCCGCATTCTCCACCGCTGCAGGCCGGCGCAGGAGCAGTTGGGCGGCGCCGCCCGCGATTCCGATCAGAAGACAGACGACGGGGAACGAAGCCGGCCACGAAATGCCGAACGCGCGGTCGGCCGAAAAAGCCCCCGGGCCCGTAAACGCGACGGCCGCGGCAGCGACGGCCAGAAGCACGGTGTACTCCACGCCGCCCTTCGTCAGGAAGAACCCGTTCTTCCCGTGAACGCTCACCCCGGCAACCAGCATGACGCTGACGACCACGGCCGCCGCGGCCGGAGTCCAGAGCCCGGCGGCCAGGAACAGCCCGCCGCCGAACTCGGTGAGTCCGGCGAGCGCGGCCTGGAGCCGCCCCGGACGGAATCCGAGATGCTGCATAAAGGGCGCGGTGCCCGAGATCCCGCCCCCGCCAAACCAGCCGAACAGCTTCTGGCTTCCGTGCGCCGCCAGCGTGAGACCGATGGCGAGCCGCAATATCAAGAGTCCTGTGTCCATGGAGACCTCCGAACCCGAGAGAATGGCCCGGGTTTACTTTCTTCTGTATATATGCTTCCTTTTGTATAGCGATTCAGAACAGAACGCTTTAATATGCGTCCATGCCGAGAGCGAAGGCGGTGGATTCGAGTTGTCAGGCGTTCCAGAACGCGATCGCGATCCTGGGGCGTCCCTGGACGGGCCTTCTTCTCAACCTGCTCCAGGACGGCGCCCTGCGCTTCGGCGAGCTCGAGGATCGGGCCGCGGGAATCGGCGCCAAAACCCTGTCCGCCCGCCTGAAGTCTCTGGAGCGGAGCGGGATCATAGCGAGGCAGGTCGAAGGCGGCCCGCCAGTTCGCGTGCGCTATTCGTTGACGCGCAAAGGAGCCGCCTTCGGACATGTGGCCCGGGCGATCGAACAGTGGGGACGGGACCTGATGGAGGAAGACCCGCATTTCGCGCCTTCGGCTCGAAGGGGCCGAAGCGGATTTCGCGCCCGGCGAGCGGGAGGTTGAATCTCACAGGACGAACGGACTCGCGATCTCCCGTTTCGATCCGACCGGCGAGCGGCCGAGCAGGGGAGCAGCAGAGCAGCGCGGATACCGGTATCGAATTGAATCCGGTGTGGGTCATTTCGAGGCTGCGCCGCCGTACACTCCCCGTTCCTTTGAATCCTAACTTCCGGAGCCCGAATGAGTTCGAGTGAGGAGCAATCCTGGCAAGCTCAATGCTCTTAGTCGGACGTGTGCCGAACCAGAGAAAGGGAGCGACCGATGGCCGACCAGCGGAAGCGAAGCAAGGGCAAGAAGGACGCGAAGAAGATCCGAGGCCTCGCGGCGAAGAGCCTGTCCGTGGATGAGGCGAAGAATGTCCGCGGCGGATTGGTCTTTCGGTTCAAGCTCGTCCAGGTGAAGACCTGAACCGATCGATCGACGACGACTAGTCCGATGAGAAGAATCGAAACGCCTCGGTTGCGAAAGGAGCCCCTATGGCCGCCAAAAAGACCAAGTCCGCGAAGAAGGTCAAGACTCTTCCGACGAAGGCCTTGTCCTCCACCCAGGCCAAGCGAGTCAAAGGCGGCTTGAACCCGCAGCCGCTTCCCCCGCGGATCGCCGCGCCCAAGAAGATCCATTTCTGAATCGCGGAACTAAGGTCAGGCGAGCGAGCAGGGTGAGCAGCCCCATCGCTCGGCCTCACTATTCTGTCCGGTTCTGTCCGGTCTGATCTGTCAGTTCACCGGAGCGACGCGCCCCCCGGCCGGGAGGGGCGAACGCTGCGAAGGCGAAAATCGTCGAAATCCGGCGGGGCAACCGACGACGCATTTCGAGCGGTGATCCACCGCGCTGCCATAGGGACTCTGGCGCCATATCTGCATCCGGATGACTTGAGCGGGGCGGCCTGGCGATGAGGCCGACCCCGTCCCCCTCTTTTCAGAAAGGACATCCCATGCTCCAGAGCTCTCCCCTCTATGCGTATCTCCCGGTCCAGGACGTCGCCCGCGCCCGTCAGTTCTACGAGCAGAAGCTCGGATTTCGAGCGGAGTCCGAGCAGGCCGGCGGCGTCACCTACAAATTCGCCAACGGGACCGCCTGCTTTCTCTACCCTACGCCGAACGCCGGGACTTCGAAGGCCAGCCAGGCCTTCTGGCAGGTCGAGGACGTCGATCGCGAGATCGAGGAACTGAAGGCACGCGGCGTCGTCTTCGAAAATTACGACATGCCGGGCGAGAGAAGCCCGAGCGGGGCGATCACGGCGGGCGGCGCCAGGGCCGCGTGGTTCAAGGACACCGAGGGGAACATCCTCGCGATCGTGCAGACTCTCTGACAGTCGTCAGCCGACTCTTGTCCCACGGCGGCCGACGACTTAGGGCCACTCCCCCGGCCCCGGCCGTTCACTTCCGCGAAATGAAGAACCCCGCCAGGGCGAGGAGCGCCGTCATCACGGCGACGCCCCACGGCGAAAGCGCCGGAACGTTGCCGGGGGCGGGACCGGTGACGACCGGACACGGCTGAGCAAAATTCGTGTCCATCGTCACCGCGCCATTTCGCGCGAGCGCGCGGCCGGAGACGGTCACGCCGGTCGTCAAAGTGATGCTCGTCATCGCGATGATGTCGCCCGCGAACGCTGTCTGCGTTCCGAGCGTCGCCGAGCTGCCGACCTGCCAGAACGCATTGCAGTTCGAGCCGCCGCCGATCACGGAGACGACCGAATTGCTCGCGGTCGTGAGCGTACTGCCGATCTTGAACAGGAAAACGGCGTTCGGGTTGCCGATGGCGTTCAGCGTGAGGGTTCCGGTCAACTGGGCCGAGGAAGCGAAGCAGTACACGCCGGGAGTGAGCGTCAACCCGCCCAGATCGACACCCGTCAGATCGACGTTGCACGGCGTCCCCACGGCGATGTTGTACGCGGTCGTCAGGTCGACCTGAGCCTGTGCGGCGGGGGCATCGCCGGAATGGATCGTTCCGCCCGTGACCGTTCCCGGGGGAAATCCCGTTACGGACGAACCGGGGCTAACGCCGAGATCTCCCAAGACCGAGGTCGGACCGGTATTGGTGACGGTCGTAGCGCCGAGAACGGCGAAGCCGGCGGCCGTGCCAAGCGGAGGGGCGGCCTGGGCCGACGCCAGGGAGGAAATGCCGATAAACGCCAGGGCTAGAAGCACCGGAAGAGAACCGCGCTTCAGGGAGCTCATTCCAACCTACCTTTCGCAGATTCGAACTTCTCCTTCCAGCCGGATCTCAAAAGATCAAGTTCGAAAAACTAATCTTCAAAGAGCCGATTCGAGGGACGCGAAGGCGAGACAGAAACGGAGAAACAGAGATACGGAAGAGGAGTCGGGCAGGCAAGATCGCTGTGCGACACCTCGGTGGAAGGAGTATATACCCGGCGCCTTTCGAGAACTTCCACTCCGGGCAGCGGGTTTCCGTTACGGCACGTATTTCGCTGCGACCCTGGCGACCGGCCCTCGCTCGGGGAGCGGGCGGCCGGATGGGTAGATTTTCAGAAAGGTGCCACCCATGAGCTTCGAGGGAGAGCTGGACGCTGCCGGAAGAGAAGAAGCGAATCGCAAGACCGACCGATATAAGTGCACGGCATGTGAGGCGGTGGAGGTCCTCGTCACGCACGGCGAGGAGCCGAAGTGCCCCCACTGCGGACAGCGCGTGATCCCGGCGCCGTAGGCGTCGACGTCGGTCACGCAGAGCGGGGCCTGCCTGAGAGATACGCCAGATCGCGCCGGAGGACCCGCATGCGCGGTGGGTTGAAGGCGCCCGGTCGGGCCGGCAATCGGCGAGCCGGATCCGGAATCCCTGTCAAATCCCCTTGTACCCCTTGCAGAGACTGGTTTTGACGGCGACGGCACATGCACCCGTCATGGCACCGCCCTTGACGCGACTTCCTTCCGACGTCAGATCTTTCAGCGTGGCCTTCTTGAGGGTCAGCTTCCGTGTCTTTTTGCCTTCGACGGATTTCTTCGTCATGGGAATCTCCCTGTGATTTATGAATCGACGCCCCGGGTCGCCGGATAAGACACCGGAGTCGGGTGAGCTCGAGAGCGATCCTCAGAATCCAGAAGCCGTCCGAAACACGAAGACGGTATCGCAGCGCTGACCGGTGGCGTCGCGGTCTCGCGCGCAGACCTCGATCTCGTTCAGGCCGGGCGACAGGGGCACATCCGCCGCGAGATCCATCCGGTGGTCCGGGCTCCCCGCGTCCCGCGCGGCGTAGAGCACTTTCTTCCGATCGATTCGCGGCTCGCGAGCGGAAACCCGTATCCATGCGTCGCGCGGTTCCCCCTTATCGACGATCGCGACTCGAAGCGGGGCGGCGATAGCACCGGTCTCCGCCGGGGCGTCGACCCGGATGTCGAGCCCTGTCGTCCGGTCCGTCCGTGCGGCTCCCGTTCGCGCCGGAGCCTCGATTCGAACCGGCGCAATGTCGACCTGCGCGCCGCCCTGTTCCGAGAACTCGAAAGGCACATAGCTGACTCGCGCGGCCGGATTCGCGTCGAGAAGACCTTCGAACGAGACCCGCCGTCTCTCGCCCGCGGCCATGCGCCCGATCACGATCTCGTCGCCGCCAAGGTCGAACGACCGGGCCGGAGCTCTTCCCCGCAGCCGGAACGCGTCTCTTTCGCCCTCGTTGCGGACCTCGCAATCGATCGGGACGCGTTGGCCCGCACCTTCCGGCAGCTGCGCTTCCGGGGGCGCGGGCAAAACGACGCTCTTCGTCTGCGTGCAGCGGACGAGGATTTTTGCCGGCTTAACGCCGGGCTTTGCCGGCTTACCGCCGGGCTCTGCCAGGTTGTCCGCGACGGCCCCCGCCGGGTCGCCGGCAGGACCTTCCGACCAGTCGACTCCCGCTTCCCCGAGGACGCGGACGATCCGCTCGTCCGCCGGCGCACGCCGCCCATCGACGAAAGCCCGCGCGTGCTCGAGCGCGACCTTGCGGGTCCCGACGCTCGCTGGCAACTCCAGCAGAAGATCGCGCGCGATCCCGATTTCCTCCTCCCCGTTCGGAAGAGAGGCGACGTAGCGCATCGAGAAGTCGGGCCGGACGGCCGGCACTCGCGGCCGAAACGCGCGCTCGAGGTCCGCCTCCCGCGGGGGCTCGATCTCGGAGAGCCGGAGGCGCCCCGGCTTCGGAGCGGGAACCGGGACGAGCTCGATGTCCGGAACGACCCCGCGCGACTGCAGGGAGAATCCTCCGGGCGTCACGTAATGCGCGATCGACAGCTTCAACTTGCTCCCGTCCTTCTGGCCGTACAGGACCTGCACGGTCCCCTTGCCGAAAGACGTCCGGCCGAGCACGACGGCCCGATTGCGATTCTGCAGAGCGCCCGCGAGGACTTCCGAAGCCGACGCCGTGCGCTCCGACACGAGCACCGCAAGCGGACCGCCTTCCGCCGGAATCGGGTGCTCCCGTTTCGCGTCCCGGGAATCCCTCTCGTCCTCGCTGACGGTCGCGACGATCGGCCCCGACTCGATGAAGAGACTCGCCGTCCCCACGGCCTCCTTCATCAATCCTCCAGGGTTGCCTCTCAGGTCCAGGATCCATCCCCGCGCGCCGGCCTTCTTCAGATCCGCGATCGCCGCCTCGACATCCGACGCGGTCCGCCGGGAAAACTGTTGAATGAGGATGTAGCCGATGCCGCCGTCGCTGCCGCTGACGCTGCCGCTGCCATCGTCGAGAAGCCGCGAAGTGACGGAGGAGAGGACGATTTTCTGGCGGGTCAGGATGAGCTCGCGCAGCCCGGACCCGTCGCGGTCGAACGTGAGCCAGACGGCCGTCCCGACCGGCCCGAGGAT
This sequence comes from Thermoanaerobaculia bacterium, assembly GCA_038239305.1. Taxonomy (GTDB): domain Bacteria; phylum Acidobacteriota; class Thermoanaerobaculia; order UBA5066; family Gp7-AA6; genus JALYUA01. The sequence goes on from JBBSEW010000032.1 coordinate 13,722, forward strand.
CGTCGGAATGACGTCTTCGAAAGACCGACCCTCGGTCGAGACGCCTTCGACGGCCAGAAGCCGGTCGCACGGCGCGACGCCCGCGGCGAGGGCCGGGCCGCCCTTCATCACCGCCGTGATCGTGACGGGCCTCACGTTGAAGTTCATCACCATGCCGACGCCGGTGAGCGTGTTGTCGACCTGGTTGTCGAACATGCGCGCTTCCGCGGGAGTGAAGAGGAGCGAGTGCGGATCGAGGGAGTCGAGAATTCCGTTGACGGCTGCGTACTCCGCGGAGCTGCGATCTTCGGACGGCGCGCGGTGCGCCCCGACGAACTGGAGAATCTCGCTGAGCGTGTCGGAGAGGCGGGCTATCGAGCGCACGTCATCCGCACGAAAGGTGCGGCTCTCCCCGGCGACGCGGATCCGCACCTCCGCCGCCCCGGCATTCGATTCGAGCAGCACCTCCGGGATCTCCCGGTCGAGAGCCGCCGCCGCCGACCAGAGCATCCGCTGCGGGTCGATACGCGAGCGATCGACATACGACTTGGCGATCTTGGCGAGGACCGCTCGCAGGGTCGGCGCACTCCGAGGATCCGGCGAGGCCCCGAACGCGCCCGGCGAGCCTGGCAACAGGAGGCAGGCGAGCGCGACGAAAAGCGTGGAACACGTGCGCCTCGAAAGCCTTCGCGGCATGAATCCTCCTCGTCTTCAGAAAACGACGGCCGGTTCCGTCCGGGGACACGGTTTGCGACAAAGTTTACCGAAAGGCGGGTGGAGGCGCGAAAATCGTGGCACCCTTCTCCCCTTCGTTCCCTTTCCCGCAACGTTGAGCTCGAAGGAGGATCTCCATGAACCGGATCGCCAGAACGATCGGACTCATTCTGCTGACCGTCTGGACAATCGCCGCCGGTCCTTTGGAACCGGACGCAGCCGGTCCCTCGGGACCGGGTGCCGCGGGCCCCTCGGGAGCCGGCGCGTGGGTATCAGACGAGAAGGAGATCGTCGCGCTCGAAAACCGGTGGACCGCCGCCATCATGCAGGGAGACACCGCGGCGCTCGCCGCGATCCTGGACAACCGGTTCGTGGACGTGACGTGGACCGGCCGGTTCCGCGACCGGGACGCGGCGCTCGCGACTCTCTCCTCGCCGGACCGGGCGAAAACGGAACAGCGACTGGAGGATCTTCGCGTCCGCTTTGCCGTGAAAGACGTGGCCGTCGTGACCGGCGTCAACGCCGTCACGGGTCACGATCCGGCCTTCGCCGTGCGGGTTCACTTCACGGACGTCTTCGTGCGGACGAGCCTCGGGTGGAAGGCTTTCTCCGCGCAGGAGACGCTCGAAAAGCCGGAATGACCCGTCACACCTGGGAATCTGGAACATCCGATCAGCCGATCTGCCTGACTCCACCTCCGGTGGCTCCGCCCGCAGCCGACTGTACGAAAAAGAATGCCCCGGCGTTCACCGCGCGTTCATTGGCATCGGCCTAGTCTCCCTTTCGTACCGCGGCGTATTGCCGCGGGATGACCTGGAGTGAGTTATGACCAAGTTCCGCGTCCTCGCTATCGCCTCCGCGCTCGCGCTTCCGTTGAGCGTTCTCGCCCAAACCTCGGGGACGGCTCCCGTCGCGACGCCCGGAATGTCGACGACGCCTTCCGCCGACTCGGGGAAGATGGCCAAGGACAAACCCGCGAAGAACCCCACGAAGAAGGCGAAGGGCAACACGACTCCGGCTCCGGCTCCGCCTCCCGATGCCACGAAGGCTCCTTCCTCCAGGTAAGCGGTAAACGGTAAACGCGAAGAGAGGGTCGGTCGAGATCGAGTCCGGGCCGGCGAAAGCCGGCCCCTTTCATGCCGTCCCGTTCGCGCTGACCCGCCGCCGTGACGCGAAGGTGTCGGGAACGGACCGCGCCTGGTCGGAGGGGAGAAACTCCTCACGGGTCCGCCCGCACGTTGCGAAAATGCTGCCGGGGGAAATCCAGTTCTTCGCGGACCGGATATTCCCCCTCGGATCCGATGCGGGAGACTAGGATGCCGCCGTGATCCATGTCGGGCTCTGCGGATTCACGATGTCGATCCGGGAGTACCCCCGTTCTTTCTCCACCGTCGAGGTCCAACAGACTTTCTACGAGCCGCCTCAGGACTCCACGATGGAGCGCTGGCGTGCGGGCATGCCGGATGGCTTCGAGTTCACCCTGAAGGCCTGGCAGCTCGTCACCCACCCCGGAACGAGCCCGACCTATCGGCGTTTGAAGCGGCCGATGAGCCGCGAAGAGCTCTCCGGCGCCGGGTACTTTCGCGGGACACCGATCGTGGAAGAGGGATACAGGCGCTCGATCGCTTGTGCGCAAGTTCTCGGCGCGACGGCGCTTCTCTTCCAGTGCCCTTCGAGCTTCGGTCCGGACGAGGCGAACATCGACCGGTTGCGCGCTTTTTTCTCCCGCGTCGAACGCCCGGAGGGTCTTCGCTTCCTCTGGGAGCCGCGAGGATCGCGATGGGTGGCGGATCGCGCGCAAGCCCGCGCACTCGCGAAGGAGCTCGACCTCGTTCATGTGATCGACCCGTTCGTGACTCCGCCCCCGGACGCGCCAGCGCCGGCGTACTGGCGTCTGCACGGAATCGGCGGCGCCCGGCACTCCTATTCGGACGCCCAGCTCCGGCGCCTCCGCGAGTGGGCGGATGCCGGCGCCGGCGGATTCCCCGCCTGGGTGTTGTTCAACAACCTTCCCCGCGTCGCGGACGCGCGACGGTTTCTCGCGTTGACCTGAACCGTGCTGGCGAAGAAAAAGGGACCGAATCCGGGGAATCCTGTTTCCCCCCGGAGTTGGCCGGCCCGCTATCCGTGATGAGCTCACACCTCGGACAGAGAGACGAGCTCGATTCGTACCGGGAGCGCGGCCTCGGTCGTGCTCGAGCGGGAGAGAGATCCTTCGAAGGAGCCCGACGTGCCGCGCGCACCGATTCTTCGAGACCGTTCGCCCGGGAACGACCGCCGCCCTATAATCCGCGACCGATCGACCGGGCCGGCCCGATCTCGTTGCCTGACCGTCCGACTCTCCGTGCCGCCGGTTTCCGGTCGACTGCCACGAACCCGAAAGGAAAAACCATGAAACGGACTCTCCTCCACGGCGGCATCGCGGTCGTTGCTCTCGCCTTCGTCGCATCCAGCTGCCAGAAGGAAACGGCGCAGCAGGCCTCTTCCGGTGATTCTCCGGCGTCCGCTCCCGCGGCGGCCGCGGCCGCTCCGGCGGTACCGAAAATCGCCGTCTGCTCGCTCCTCTCCGCGGCCGAAGTCGGAGCCATCTTCGGGAAGACCGTCATCGCGACCGGGTCGGGTTTGGCCTGCACCTATGGCCTCGACCCGGCGGAGAAGGAGAAACAGATGAAGGCGATGCCGGGCGGCGTCGGCCAGCCGGGCGCGGACGGCAATCCCAACCTCGGCGCGCTCGCGAACAGCATGGCCAAGGGTGGCGGATTTCCCATGCCATCCGCCATCTCGGATCAGTTGAACCTGGACCTGAGCCTTGCCCACGACGCGGAGACCGAGGATCAGGTGAAGGCCATCTACTCGGGAATGGGCAAGACCGTTCGCGGGGCGACGGAGCCGGAGAAGCACGGCTTGAACGATACGATCGTCGTCGGGAAAGACATCCCGGGCGTCGGCGACTGGGCCTTCACGACGAACGTCGCGGCCATCAACATGGGCATGGGGATTTCAACCCGTGGCCGCATTCTCGAAGCGCGACAGGGCCCGTGGCGAATCACGGTCTCGGCAACCATCGCTCCCGACCCGGGCGAGGCAAAGCTCGATGCGGAGCTCGGCGAAATGGCGCGGGCGGCCTGCGCAAAACTGAAAGCCGGAGCGAACTAAAGAGCTCCGGTCGAGCAAGGCGGCGGACCGGTCGGCGAGAGAGACACACCGGTCCGCTCCCTTCCATCAGCGAAGGATCAGCCTTCGGACGAGGGGGATCGGGAGGGCTCCCTGGGCCACGAACACGTCGTGGAACTGCTGGAGAGAGGCTCCGGTTTTCGTCCGATATTCGTCGCGGAGCTTCTGGATCTCGAGCTTTCCGAGCGTGTAGTAGAGGTAGGTCGGATTGTAGGTTCCGCGTCTCGCTTCCTCGAACCCGTTCGCGGGCTCCTGGAATCCCTTTTCGACGAATACCTTCGCTCCCTCCTCTACCGTCATCCCCTGAGTGTGGAGCTTGATTCCCACGACGTAGCGGCAGTCCCGCAGGAGCGCCTCCTGGAGCTGCGCCAGCCGGATTTTCGGATCGCCATCCCCGAACCCTTCATCGACTGCCATCTGTTCGGCGTAGTGCGCCCAACCTTCGCCGTTCGTTCCGCAGAAGATCAACTTGCGCGTCTTCGTCGCGAAGCGCGGGGCGTTCAGGAATTGCAGGTAGTGCCCCGGCCAGACCTCGTGCACGTTGATCATCGAGACGACATAGGTGTTGTACAGGCGGAGATGCTCCTCCTGGTGTCTGGCGTCCCATTCCTTCTCGACCGGAGTGACGTAATAGAAAGCCTCCGTCGCCTTCGTCTCGTACGCCCCGGGCGTGTCCATCGAGGCGAAGCTGCCGAATCGGGCGAAGGCCGGAGTTTCCACGACCGTGGGCCGGACCTCCGACGGTATGGTGACGAGCCTTTTGTCCACCAGGAAGCGGCGCGCCGCCTCGACGCTCCGCGCCACGGACGGGATCAGGTCGCCGGCGGTCGGATGCGCATTCGAAAGAGACTTCATGACCTCGGCGGGAGTGTGCGCGGGATCGATCTTTCGCGCGGTCTCGACGAACGCGGCGTGGTCCTTTGCGAGATTGGCCTCCCCCCGGGCCAGGACGTCCGACAGCGGCGCATCGACCATCTCGTCGTACAGGAGCTTCGCCGAGAAATTGGCGTTCCCGATCGCGTAGCGGCCTTTCGACCGCGGAAGCAGGTCTTTCTCGAGCCAGTCCGCGAAATCCCGCAGGCTTCGGATTGCCTTCGTGTTCGCGGTCTGAAAATCCGACTGAAGCCTGGCGTCTCCGGACGCGGCACTCCGGGCCCACGTCGCGAGACCTTCCTCGAGGAACCCCGCGGAACCCTTCAGCATGCGGATCGCGAGGGTCGTGAACTCCTTCGGAGGATTCTGGAGGTTCGCTTTTCCCGCGGCGCAGTTGCCCGGAATGGCGAGTATCCGCGCCGTCACCGATCGGAGCCTGTCGGGCGCAGGCGCGAAGTCACGCTTGATCAGGTCGTCGAGCGCCGACCCGGTCGCGCCCGCGTAGTACATCGGATTCCGCTCCCAGACACGGAGGGTGTCGAGATCAAGGAGCTCGGATCGAATCGCTCCTTCGAGCGCAGCGGCGTCGATGCCGTCGTCGAAAGGAAGGTGATCGCGATCGAATGCTGTCAGCCGCGAGAGCTGCGCCCGGAGCTCGGCGATCCGTTTCTCGATCCTCGCCCGGGACTGATCGGGCATCTTCGCGTCGTACTGGTGGAGCCCGGCATTCGTGCCCTCCAGGGGGGAGAACGCGAAACGCGCGTCGAAGTAGTCGTCGACGAATCGGGCGAAGGCCGGATCGGAGGTGGGAACAGCGCGAAGTGTCGACGCGCCGAGGAGCGATACCAGACAGAGAGCCGATACCGACGTTCGCATTGTCATTCGCCAGACGCTAGCACGGCCCCGAGCGAGGCCGCGTGCGGCGAATTGACTCATGCTGCCTCCGCGGTATCGGTCTTCGCTTATCCGCTGTCGCGTCCGGTTCTTTCCCGCTGTGCCCGGACGATCCCTCCGCTCGGGAGACCACTCGCGTCACGTCGAATGCCGCTCATCCCGGTTCACGGGCCACTCGTCCTGATCACGTGTCGATCGTAGAACGCGCAACCTGCCGCGCGACTCTGCGTACTCACCACTACTCAATCTCCAATCCGCGATCAAACGGCCACGCGGCCGAAGGAGCACGACATGCGCAGATCCCCATCCTTGCTTTCACTATCTCTTCTCCTCACCGTCGGGGCTATTGCCACGGCGACGTTCGCCTCCTGCGCCCGCAAGGAAACTCCGCCGGCCGCGTCAGCCGCCGTATCGGCGCCAACTCCCGCCGGGCAGGGAAAGATCCCCGTCACAACTTCGTCGGCGGAAGCGAGGGCCGAATTCCTGAAAGGACAGGACCTGGCGGAAAAGCTCCAGGTCACGGATTCGATCCAGCACTTCCAGAAAGCCGCCTCGCTGGACCCCGCGTTCGCAGCGGCCGAATGGAACCTCGCCACCTCCGCCCCCACCGGGAAAGAGTTCTTCGAGCACCTCAACAAGGCGGTCAGCCTGGCCGATAAGGCGTCCCACGGCGAGAAGCTTCTGATCCTCGCCACGCAGGCCGGCGCGAACAATGACGCGGTCAAGCAGAAAGACGACCTCGAGGCGCTCGTCGCGGCGTATCCGAATGACGAGCGCGCGCACTTCAACCTGGGCGGCTTCTACTTCGGCCAGCAGGACTACGCAAAGGCGATCGAGCACTATAAGAAGGCCACGGAGCTCGCGCCGGACTATTCGACGGCCTACAACATCCTCGGCTATGCCTACCGGCAGACCGCGGATTACGCCAACGCGGAGAAGGCATTCCAGAAGTACGTCGAGCTCATCCCGAAGAACCCGAACCCCTACGATTCCTACGGCGAGCTGCTGCTCAAGGTGGGCCGCTTCGACGACTCCATCGCCCAATATCGGAAGGCGCTCGCGATCGAGCCCACCTTCGTCAACGCCCACCAGGGCATCGCCATGGATCTCCTCTATTCCGGGAAGCCCGACCGGGCGCTGGCGGAGCTCGCGGAGATGACGAACAAGGCGCGGAACGACGGGGAGAAACGAACGGCGCTCTTCGCAGCGACGATCGTTCATATCGACGGCGGACAGACAGCCCGCGCGCTGGCGGACGTCGACGCGCAGTACGCTATCGGCGAAAAGACGAAGGACGTTCCCACGATGGCGTTCGACCGCGGTTTGAAGGGGCTCATTCTTCTCGACTCGGGGAAGGCGGATCAGGCGAAAAAGGAATTCGAAGCCAGCGTGAAGATCGTCGAGGACTCCACGCTCTCCCCCCAGATCAAGGACAACGCGAGGCTCGCCCATCACTACAACCTCACTCGCGTGGCCCTCGCGAAGAAGGATCTCGCCGGCGCGAAGAGCCATGCGGAGGAATTCCGCAAGGGCTCCGAAGTCTCGAAAAATCCGTTCCAGGTGAAGGTCGTCCACGAGCTCGACGGCATCGTCGCGCTCGCCGAGAAGGATTACGACAAGACCATTGCGGAGCTGCAGCAATCGAACCTTCAAAATCCGCAGGATCTCTACCGCCTGTGCCAGGCCTGGGGAGCGAAAGGCGATGCCGCGAAGGCGGCGGATTTCTGCCGGCAGGCGGCCGACTTCAACTCGCTGCCCCTCGTCAACTACGCCTTCGTGCGGACGAAGGCGAAAAGCGGAGCGGCAAAGAAGGAGTGAGGATTCAGGATTCAGGATTCAGGATTCAGGAGTCAGGAGTCAGGAGTCAGGAGTGATGTGTGCGGAAGCTGCCGGACGCGATCCGGATCGGAAATCCAGGGCGAATGCCGGGAGGACAAGCAAAGCGACGAAGAGTCTTGAAATCGGGCCGTCAGGAATCGTAAACCTCGCCCCGGCCGCAGGGGCGACCTCCGGACGGGACGAGGCGGACCCGCGCTTCAGGGCCCGTACAGCGTGAGCCCGAACGTCGTCGTCAGAAACACCGCCATCTGGCCCCGCGTGTTCGGGCCGTTCGGACAGTAGTTTCCACTCCCGCAGCCGGCGGTGATGCCCCGGTTGGCGAGCTCGTTTACCCAGGGAGCGAATCCACTCGCGCAGGGCACGTCCGAAAACACCGCGGCCACGCAGGCGGGCGGGGTGTACACCGACCCCTCGAGAGTGCGCAGCAGGAAGACGGCCATCTGCGCCCGCGTGACGTCCGACGTCGGGCAATAGTTGCCGCCGCCGCAGCCCGTCGTGACCTGCCGGGTCGCAAGCTCGTTGATCCAGGGCGCAAAGCCGCTCGAGCACGGCACGTCGCCGAAGACCGGAGCGACGCATGACGGAGGCGTGTAGTCCGGGCCTTCCTTCGCGATGAGAAGGAAAACCGCCATCTGCTGGCGGGAAACATTCGCGAGGGGACAGTAGTTGCCGAGCCCGCAGCCGGCGGTGACGCCCCTGTGCAGGAGAGTTTCGACGAATCGGTACACGGGGCTTCCCGCCGGAGTGTCGGCGAAGCTGCCTCCCACGTGCAGTGACCATGTCGTCGTTTCCGACGAGCTGAGCGTCTCGAGAAAGGACGCATCCCAGTGGGCCGCCGGGCGCGTCGCCGGATTGGTCACGGAGAAGAGGTAACAGTCGGCTCCGCAGTCTTCCATCTCGCCCGCCGCGAAACCCGCGTAGGAAGCGGCGGAGTCCGCCATGGCGTACGCGGCGCCCGCCGGTCCGGCAGGACTGGAAGCCGAGCCCGTGAATGCCGGAAGCGAACCGACCGTCGTGTTCCTCCAGGACGGTTTGACGTGGACGGTTTCGCCCGCTTCGAGGACTCCGTTGACGTTCGACGTGGTTCCGGCGACGGAGTCGCCATCGACGGCGAGAGAAGCGGGCACGGCCGCGGGGACGATGACCGAGATCTCCAGGTGGTTGGTGGCACCGCTCAGGTTGCGATTCAAAGTGATCCAGATCTCGTTCGCCGACGCTCGCAGAGACGGGAAGTAGTCCACGTCAGCGACGAGCGTCACGCCGGCGAGCTTGACGGTCGGATAACCCTCCGTGAAGTTGGACACGATCAGGAGCGGCTTCTTCAGCGCGCCCGCGCTGACCGCGATGTTCGCGTCGAGCGCATTCGCGCTGGCGGCGAACGCGAGGGCGCCGTAAACGTGGTTGTAGCCGTTCGGAGCGTAGGCCACCGTGTCCACGCGCCCGACACCCGCGGGTCCGCTCGCCACGACGCTTCCGACAGCCGCGGTCAGAGTCAGGGACTGGACCGTCCGGACCTGGGTCACCTGCGCCTCGACGGGAAGAGTCGAATGCGGACCGAGGACGACGTAGGTCGAATAGCTCTTCTTCGGCCAGCCCGGCGCCGTCGCCACCACGCCGTCGTGGACGACGTAACTCGACTGCCCGAGGAAGCCGTACTGCGTGCCCCATGTGAGCCGGGCGTTGTTGTTCGAGTTCGGCGCCGGACCGATGGAGAAGCTGTTGGCCTGGTACGGCCAGTTGTTCTGCCACGGCATCTTGTTGGCGCCGCCCGCGTTTCCGTCCGCGGACGTCTTGCCCCAGAACGCCGTCAGGTCGTGGTAGAACGGATCGCGGCCTCCCCCGGCGTCCTGCTGAGTCATCGTCTGCGTGAGCACGGTGCCCATCGTCGCGTCCGGCACGCCTGCGATCCAGAGCTTCACGTATGGGACGGTGTTCGGGGTGTTCCACGTCCACGTGCTGTCGAGAGTGACAGGCGCGAGCGTGCTCGTGAACTTGTAGCGATCGCCCCACGCGACGCCATCGATGTCGGTGAATCCCTGGCCATCGATATTGAGCTCGCCATAGGGCGCGCGGGAGTCGTCGTTCAGCGCATCGACGGGCACACCGGACAGATCCCAGGTCACCGACCACACGGGATTGTCCCGCCCCGTCGCAAACGTCCACTCGATCGTGACCGGCACCATATACTGGTGATTCGGCGGAGTGGCGGTCGTCGAGGAATAGCGCGGGTAGAGCTGCGTGAAACGGAAGATCGCGTGATGACGGCCCTCGAACACGCGTTGAAACGAGCCTGTGAACGCGTAGCCGAGAGGAGAATCGTCGGCGCCGCCGATTCCGCTGGTGCCGTCGCCCCGGTGCGACACGACATAACCGAAGCCTCCAGCTCCGTTGCCGTAGGTCGTCGTGTCGGCGATTCGCGTCAAACCGTTCGGCATCTGGTAGCGGAATTCCCGCAGCGCTCCGCCATGGTTCGGGTATCCGACCGTCGGACCGAGCTGGCCGTCGTTGTGCGCCAGGACCGCCACCCGTAGCTTGTCGGCGGAGTCGTGCCACGTGAATCGGTCGCTGACCATCGAGTCGACCGTCACGTCGTGCTCGGCCAGGAGAAGATTGGCCGCCGGGAGACCGCCCGCGAGCAGAGTCACGTCGTCGAGGTAGAGGACGGGCTGGGTTCCCCCGACGTCGCTCTGGAGATCGATCCGGTCGAACGAACCGCTGTAGGAGAGGGGCGCCTGCGACAGGGCGACCGTGACCTCGCGCCAGGCGCCGGCCGCCGGCACGCCGCCTGCGATGTACGAATCGAGCTCTGCCTGCTTCACGATGCTTCCGTTCAGCTGGAGATAGATCCGCAGCTGCTGGCCGCCCGCGACGCCGCCGTGCACCCAGAAATGGAGCGTCGGGTATTGCGCCGTAGTCACGGGCGCGGCCGGGGCCGGCCGCGCGAACGAGACCGCGTTGAAATCGTCGCCCATGAACGCGATCGATTTCGATCCGCCATGCGCCTCTGCCGTGCTCGCGAAGTCGAAGTCGGCCGGCACCCCGCCGTAGGAGTAGTCGAGAAAGCCGTTCTGCAGGACGTCGTCGTAGATCTTCAGATCCTGGGCACGCGCCGTCGCGGCCGCCATGACCAGACAGAGAACGAAAATGGCTCGAGAGGGGGGCAGCCTGTTCAAGGAAACCTCCTGAGAGAGCCCGATGCGCGCATCAGGCAGTTACGTCGTCTTCTGTCGCCGGATTTTGGCCAGTTTAACCCGAGCGAGCCGGCGAACTGTCGCCGCCGCCGCGACCCGACCCGTCGGTAGAATCGTCCAGCGTCCGCGCAGGGACGACGACCCTGTCACGGGCAGCGCGGATAAGACGTGTCCTACAGGAGGACGGAGAGAACGGTCGCCGAGGTTGTCCCCGCGGACACCGTTCGTTGGAATGCCTGATCGACACTCAGGAGGTGTTCCCTGGCGCCCAGAAAACCACGGCGTATCGGAGACGACGGCTCAACCGGGCGCGTTCCTCCTGCTTCCCGGAAGACCGGCGGGCCGGGCGGAAGCCCGCTGTTCGGCTTCGTTCGGGCGCAGCTGCTCGGCCGGGCGTTCTCTCCGGTCACGCCTTCCTGTCCTCGATCCCGCTCGCCTTCGCCTGCATTTTCCTGATGATCGGATGGAAGATCGGGCCGCAGCGTTCGATCGACGCTGCGCGGATGCGAAAGCTCACCGTCCGGACCGAGGGCCGGATCGTCGAGAGCTGGCTGGCGCTCGAATGGAATCCCGAGCCCACGGGCGTGTATCACTACTGGCGCCCGCTCGCGAAGAGCTCGATGTGCATGGTCGTCGAGTACGACGCCGGTTGGAACAACGCGATCCGGCGGGCCTTCTGCGGCGCCCGGTGGATGTACAACGACTCCTTCAGGCCCGACGACATGCGCTCAGTGTCTTCGCACGTTCCCTTCTTCTGGTCGCGCGACGCGAGCGGCTTCATCGTTCCCGAGTTCCGCATGAGCTCCGCCACACGGGCGTGGCTCGCGTCGCACCCCGAGCCCGATCCCCTGCCGAACGATCCGCCGACGAAATCGGCGCTCGAGTCGCTTCGCCTCGATCTCGATCGGCCCGTCGACTACGCGGTAGCCGGCTGGACGCAGAAGCCCGCGACCATCCCGATGCTCTTCGACCCGCGGGATCCGCGGGGCGCGCGGCCCGCGGGATTCGTCGAAGAGACACAGGATCTGCCGCCTGCGTTCCTCTCGTTCGGAATCTTCGCGCTCTTTTTCGTGGCAGGCGGGCTCGTCTGGATCCTCGGTGTCAGCCTGCTCCTCGGCGACGTGAGGCGGTGGGTATTCTGGATCGCGGTGATCGTTCCCCTGATCGCGGTGCCGTGGTGGGGCGACACGATGCCGCGCTACATCCGCTACTTGAACGCGAAGGTCGGCGACATCGTGAGCCTGTTCATCGACGACGTCAGCCGGATCGGCTACATGGCCTCGACCGACCCGGGCGACGCCCTTCTCGCCGGCGGCGAGCGCGTCGTCTGGCGGTTCGACCAGAGCCTCTACAAGGAGACGCTCGGTCGCTTTCACTTCGAGAGCCCTAATTCCTCGCCGAAATCGAAAGAGGAGGCCTTGAAGATGCTTACGGAAAGCCTCTCGGCGCAAGTGAGGGCGCTCCCTCCGTCGGATCAGACGGCGCTCTTCGTGCGGTTGCGGCGGGAAAAGGAAGGCAAGCTCGCGGGCGACGGGCCGGCATTCCTCGACGTGGCCCGCGCCGTCGTCCTGGACACGGGAGCGGACTCGGAGCTTCGGAAGGCGGCGAACAGTTTCCTCGTGGCCTGGGGCAGCTTCTTCAATTATCCGGGAGGGAAGGCGGAGTGAGCGGAAGTCAGCTCTCCGTTGTCGGTTGTCGGTTGTCGGTTTCCAGTTATCGGGGAGAAGACATGCTGTGCGGGGCAAGCGACAGGGCAGATCCCTCCTCGCTGCGCTCCTCTGGATGACATTTAAGGAACATGCGTAGAGGGATCGCCGGGATCACAGTCAAGAGTGCTTACGATCTCTCTCATCGACGACCGCCAGGGAGCGGAAGGGCCTCAGGCTCGCGGACGAGCCACAGCCGAGCTGCCGGCCGATCCCATCGGAGAGAAGCGACCCGACGAGCCGCGGTGACTCAGACGCTCGCCGCGCAGGAAGTCTCCTGACCGAAGGGAAGGAGGAGGCCTGCGCGGCGGGAGCCGGAGCGGAATGAGTGATCAGGAGCCCGGTCGAAGGCCGCATCCGACCGAGCCCATCGGAGAGAAGCGACCCGACGAGCCGCGGTGACTCAGACGCTCGCCGCACAGGAAGTCTCCTGACCGAAGGGAAGGAGAAGGCCTGCGCGGCGGGAGCCGGAGCGGAATGAGTGATCCGGAGCCCGGTCGAAGGCCGCATCCGGCCGAGCCGGGCTCCGGTCGGCGAAGCCGAGATCACTCATTCCGCGCAGGCGACGTTACGCCATCGCCGTGACCCGCCCGCTGCCGCCCGAGAACGCCAGGTACGGGAGATAGATGAACCCGAAAAGGAGAAGGACGAGGACCATGACCGGAGGCCGCCCGAGCGCCTTGAGGACGTTGACCCAGAGCATAATTGCGACGATCAGATTAGCCAGGGGAACAAAGAACAGGAGGATCAGCCAGGGATTCAGCTTCGCAACGCGGAAGAGGGGAAGCATCTGAAAGACCGGAATCCAGATGATGGCTCCGGGCTCCTCGCCGCACTTCTCGACGATCCGCTTGAGGCAGTAGCTGTAGAAGAGATAGATAGCGAGTCCGAAAACCAGCATGAGTAGAAAGACGATCGGGTTTCCCGAAGTGCTGGGCTGCATGAATTCCTCCTTTTTCTGTCTATCCTAACGACACGAGGAAAACCGGACGAAGGCTCGAGTCACAATGGAGACTGTCCGGCACGGGCGACTGTCAGGCACGACATTGAAACAGCCGTCTTACTTCGCGTTTGACCAGGACTGATCGGCGATCTTCCACTGGCCGCCTTCGTCGACGAGATTGGCGGAGCCCTTCATCGCCTGGCCGTCCGACTTGCCGGTCATCGAAAGCGTCGCTTTCTTTCCGTCCACTTTGAGGTCCTTGAACTGGATGTCCGTGGGCGCCATCACTTTCATGAAGGCCATGACCTCCTTGTTGGTCTTCTTCATCTCCTTGACCTGGGCGTCCATCTTCGACTGCGCCTCGCCCGTCATCGTCTTCTTGTAGCCGTCATAGTCGCCGTCGGCGATCGCCTTCCAGTTGGCGCGGAGAGCCTTAGCCTGGGGCGTTTTTTCGGTATCCGCCGCGCCCGGCGCAGCTATGCCGGCCGCCGCGACGGCCAGAAGAAGAACGAGGGCGGCACCGATTTGATGCAGTTTCCGCATGATGACCTCCTGTTGTCCGCGATGAACGCATCGCAGAACCAATCTGTTTTCCGGGACGCGTCGGCCCCCGGCCCGCATTTCCCGCTGGCTTCTCCCCCTTGACACGATGAAAACCCGGAAAAGGGGACGCCCATCGGGTGATTTCCGTTTGGCATATCCTTTCGGGACACGGAGTCCGGACGCCGGGATGACACAAAGACTTCCACCGCAAGGAGATGGGACGCCTCCGGGCGAAATCACGGACCTCCTCCGGGCGGCCGAGGCGGGGGACGCAAAGGCCTCCGACAGCCTCTTCGCGGCGGTCTACGCGGAGATGCGCCGGATCGCTCGCCGCCAGCTGTCGGCATCCGGGCGGCACGCGGATCTCGACACGACCGAGCTCGTCCATGAGGCGTACCTCAAGCTCTCGCACGGAGCGCCCTGGACGATCCGGGATCGGTATCACTTCTATGCCGCGACCGCCCGCGCAATGCGTCAGGTGATCGTGGACGACGCACGGAGGCGATTCCGCGGCAAGCGCGGTTCCGGACAGCGCGCGATCGCTCTCGACGACGTAGCCGGCGGGCTTCCGCTCTCTGAGCGGCCCGAAGAGCTCCTGGCGCTCGACGAAGCCCTCACGCTGCTCGAGTCGGAGGATCCCGAGCTCGCCCGGATCGTGGAGTGGCGTTTCTTCAACGGGCTGTCGGTGGAAGACATCGCCCGGACCCTCGAAGTATCCGAGCGGACGGTCAAGCGGCACTGGAAGATCGCCCGCGCCTTTCTCTTCCGCCAGCTCTCCCGATCGGGGCCGGAGACGCCGGCGTGACCGAATCCGCCGACGGGCGGATGCGGGAGGCGGCGCCCCTGTTCGAAGAGCTCGCGGAACGGACGCCGGCGGAGGCCGAAGCCCGGCTCGAGGAGATTCGGAGGACCGACGAGCCGCTGGCGGATCTCCTGCGCGAGCTCCTCGCGGCGGAGCGAGGCGCCGGCGATTTCCTGGAAGACGGCGCGCTCGCTTACGCATCGCCCGCGCTCGCGCGAGAGCTCGCGGCGCCGGACGAGTCGGGAGCGGCGCGCGCCGGGGAGTGGATCGGTCCTTACGTCCTCGTATCGCTTCTCGGGCGCGGGGGAATGGGCGAAGTGTGGATCGCCGAGCGAAAGGACGGACAATTCGAGCAGCAGGTCGCCCTGAAGCTGCTGACGCGCGGGACGGATTCCGAAGGCGTCCGACTCCGCTTCCTGCAGGAGCGTCAGGTCCTCGCGGGCCTCGAGCATCCCCACATCGCCCGCCTGCTCGACGGGGGCACGGCTGCGGATGGCCGCCCCTATTTCGTGCTGGAGCTCGTGCATGGGGAAGCGATCACCGCCTACTGTCGAAGGCTGCGGGTTTCGCTCGAGGACCGCCTGCGTCTCGTCGCGACCTGCGCCGAAGCCGTGGCGGCGGCGCACCGTCGCCTGGTCGTCCATCGCGACATCAAACCGTCCAACGTGCTCGTGGACGAGCAGGGCCAGGTGAAGCTCCTCGACTTCGAGATCGCCAAGGTCCTGTCGGAAGAGCCCGACGCGTCCCTGACGCGCGCCGACGAGCGTGTGCTGACGCCGGGCCATGCCGCTCCGGAGCAGATCCTTGGCGAGCTCATCACGACGGCGACCGACGTGTACGCGCTCGGCACCGTGCTCTACGAGCTCCTCACCGGCTCTCCTCCTTTCGAAAGAAGCTCCGCGTCGGCGGCCCTGCTCGCTTCGCAGGTCGAAAACGAAACGATCGAGCGGCCGAGCCGCGCCGTCCTGAGCGCCACGGCGCCCGACGCGTCTCCGCAGACTCGCCGGGACAAGCGCCGCCTCTCGAAGAGGCTGGCCGGGGACGTCGATGCCATCGTGCAGAAGGCGCTGCGCCGCGAGCCCGAGAGGCGTTACGCCGGCGCGGAACGCATGGCCGAGGACATCCGGCGCCATCTCGCGGGCGAACGAGTCGTGGCGCGCCCGGATACGTTCGGTTACCGCGCGAGAAAGTTCGTCCGGCGACACAGCGCGGGAGGCGCCGCGGCGGCGCTGATCTTCCTGTCCCTCCTCGGCGGGCTCACGGCCGCGATCTGGCAGGCTCGCGTCGCGAGCGCGAACGCGCGCCGCGCCGAGCGCGTCCAGGCGTTTCTGATCGGTATATTTCAGGGATCCGACCCGACGCACAGCCGCGGAGAGACGATCACGGCGCGCCAGCTGCTCGCCGACGGCACGCGACGCATCGAGATGGACCTTCGCAGCGAGCCCGAAGTCCAGGCCGCGCTCTACGACACCGTGTCGCAGATCGAGGTGAGCCTCGGAGACCTGCCTGACGCCCGCACGCTGGCAGAGCGGGCGCTCGCGCAACGCCGAAGACTCTTCGGCGAGGACGATGCCCGGACCCTCTCGAGCCGCGTGACGCTCGCCGATGTGCTCTCCGGGCTCGGGGAGGCCAAGGCCGCGATGCGGGAGCTGCAGGAGGTCGTGCCGAAGCTCACGGCCGCGCTCGGCGCCGACCACGTCGAGACGATCCGGGCGAAAGAGGCGCTGACCAGCGCCCTCGGCAACAACAGCCAGCTCGACGAAGCGCTGGCCATGGCGAAAGAGCTCGTGGCCTCGCGACGAAGGCGCTCCCGCGCTCCGACTCCCGAGCTCGCTTCGAACCTCGCGCTCCTCGGCGAGCTCCAGGAAAACACAAGCCGCTTCGGAGAAGCCGAGAAATCGTACCGGGAGGCCATCGTCATTTTCGAGCGCTCCCTCGGCCCCAACGATCCCCGGACCGCGAAGGCCCACGGCGCTCTAGGTGTCAGATCTCAAGAGGTTGTTCCCGGAGGCGTTGGGCTGGGGTGCGTTTGTTGAGGGAAGCATGAGGTCTCCTGAGATTGTAGCGGTTGAGGTAAGGAAGGAGACGATCGGCGCGGTGTGTGGAGGATGGGTAGGGTCTTTTGTAGGCCCATTCGCGTAGCAGAGTCTGGATGAAGCGTTCGGCTTTTCCGTTGGTTCTGGGGCGGTAGAGTCTGGTACGCAGGTGACGGAGTTGGAGTTTCTGGCAGGCGGTCTTGAACCTGTGGGAGACGTAGCAGGAGCCATTGTCGGACATGACGGACTCGAGGCGGATCCCGTGGTTCTGGAACCAAGCGAGGGAACGTTTCAGGAAGGCGATGGAAGACGGGGATCTCTGGTTAGGCAGGACCTCGGCGTAGGCCATGCGAGTGGCGTCGTCGATGGCGACATGAACGAACTCCCAACCCATGCCGCGAGAGTTCTGTCGCCGATTACCGGTGATGCGGTGACCGACACAGCCGAAGCGACCGAGCTTCTTGATGTCGAAGTGGATCAGCTCGCCCGGGCGATCACGCTGGTACCGGCGATCCGGCTCTTGGGGCTCGAGGTTCTTGAGTCGAGACAGGCCGTGTCGGGCCAGGATACGAGCGACCGTGGCCGTCGAGAGACCCACGCGGGGGGCGATCTCGGGGCCCGTTTGTCGCCTGTGGCGCAGGCGCAGCGTCTCTTGGATCCGATCCGGATGAGCCTGTCGAGGCATCCGCAAGGGGCGAGAGCTGCGGTCGACCAGGGCCGCCTCACCGGCCTGGGTGAATCGCCTCTTCCACTTGAAGGCTGTCCGTCTCGATATACCGGCCGCCGAGGCGGCCCTGGTCACAGGCATACCCCCTTGGATCCGCTGCACCAGAAGCAATCGACTGGCAGGGCAACTTCGGGCATTCTTGTGAAGCTCCATCTGGGCTCCTTCGATGATCTGTTGGCGTTAGACACCTCCAGCCTCACCGATCTGGCCCAGATGGGCAACAATCCTCACCCGTGTACAACGTGTTGAGAAACGACATCTAGCGGAGCTTCTGGCGTACGTCGGACGGCGGGGGGAAGCGGAACGGGAGTTCGCGACGACGATCGCCGGCGAGCGCAGGAGCCTCGGACCGGACCATCCAGAAATCGCCGCGACCCTGATCGATCTGGGCCTTCTCTACGTGAACCAGCGAAAGTTCGCCGATGCGGACCGGAGCTTTGCCGAGTCTTTGCGCATTTATCGTCCGCTTCATCACGCCGACACGTCGAGCGCCCTAAGGATGCTCGGTATCTCCCTCGAGGACCAGGAACGATTTCCCGAGGCTCAGGAGAAGCTGGAGGAGGCGCTGTCGATCGCGCGCGCGAGCTTCGGACCGACAAACGTGTTTACCCTGACGACGCTCGGAAACGTGGGGGAGGTCGAGCTGCGGCGAGGGAATCTCGAGACCGCGGACCAGACTCTTCGAGACGCCCTCGCCGGTCTGGAAAAAACCGTCGGGAAAGAAGCCGATGGACTGCGCGGGCCGCTGAACATTCTGGGCGAGCTTCGCCGCGTGCAAAACCGGCTCGACGAGGCGACGGCCCTTCATCGTCGGGCGCTCGCCATTCAGCTCAAGACCGTCGGCGCCGAGAACCCCGGCGTAGCCGGAACGCGCTTTCAGCTTGCTCTCGACCTGCTCGCCCGGCCGACGCCCGAAAACCTCGCCGAGGCCCGCTCACAGCTCGATCAGGCGATCGCTCTGCTGCGAAAGTGGATGCCGAACATCCGCGGCTGGATCAAATGCTCCTCGCGAGCGGCCGCGTGGCGCGCGGCCAGGGAGACCGGGACCGCGCGCGCCGCGACACCGAGGAAGCCGTGGAACGTTTCCGAAGGCACCGGGGCGAGAATGATCCAAAAACGCTCGAGGCGCGCGCGGCGCTGTAATCGGCTGTCAGTTCTCAGAGCTCAGTTCTCAGTTCTCAGTTCTCCGCTCGCGGCGGTGAATCAGGACGGCGGGTCTGCCTGTTTCTGTATCCGAGGCGGCCTTTCCCCCTCTTCCGGCGGGAGAGGGGCAGCTGAGGGGCGGCTCTGTTCTTTCCCTCCGATTCCCACCTCACCCGATTCCCTGATTGATCACCCGAAACCCGATCTTCCGATCACCCGATTCCGACCAATCGAGTCCAGCTCCATCCCGATCTCTCTTAGTTCGATAGTTCGATTGATCGCGAGATCATGAGATCGCGAGATCGCAAGATTCGAGCTTCCGAGACCGAAGCTTCGTTCGACAGCAACAAAAAGCTCCTCCCACGGGGAGGGGCCTGATACCCGAAATCGGTGCCTCGAAACGGGGCCGACCTCAGTGCTTCTGCAGCTCGGCGAGGGCGGCGAGAACTTCGGCGCTGTGGGCGGCGGGCTGGACCTTGGCGAACACGCGGACGATCTTGCCCTGTGGATCGATCAGGAAAGTGTTGCGCGCGGAGAGCTTCGCTCCCTGGTAGTCCATCACGGAGCCGTACTCGGTCGAGACCCGTGCATCCGGGTCCGACAACAGCTTGAATCGCAATCCTTCCTTCGCGCAGAAATCCTTGTGGGAATCGGCGGTATCGACGCTGACGCCGAGGATCACGGCGCCCGCCTGCTCGTACTTCGCCAGATCGCTCTGGAAGTTGTGGGCCTCGAGCGTGCAGCCCCCCGTGAAGTCCTTGGGGTAGAAGTACAGCACCACCCACTTTCCCTTGTAGTCCTTGAGGCTGACCTTTTTCCCCTCGTTGCTCGTGAGTGTGACGTCCGGAGCCGCGGTGCCGACGGCCGGCATTTCGGCGGCGAGAGCCGGCGATCCGGAAAGCAGTCCCAGCATTCCCGTCGCGAAGCCGAGCGCTGTTCCCCATGCCAGAAGTCTTCGTGTTTTCATGTTCTTCCTCCTTCGAGCGATTGCCCCATGTCTGTCTCGGGGTTTGGGTCTGTCGTCTCTTAGGAAATATCACACCGTGAGCTAACTGCAGGCTCTCTTCATCGAGGGTGAATGTCCGGAAACCTTCTGGGAGGTGAAGCCGGTGAAAGAACGTTCCCCGCTCATCTCGTGAGCCGTTTCGTCGGCTTTCTGCGCATGTCTAAGAGGAACGACTTGCGGCCTCTCTAGCCGCTTGCCGAAGACAACCCTTTCCGGGGAACCGATAGACCGGAGACCAGAGACGGCCTGAGCCGCTCGGAGGAAACAAAGCCATGCCGCACGTTCTTGCAGAAATGCTTGCAGAAAAGCACGATCCGTCGCCGGACGGCTTGTTCCGCGCCAGCCTTCTCACGGTTTCCGGGTTCGCTCTTTTGATGGTCGTGATGGGGCTGTTTCCGCCCGTTGCCGGCGCGGCAACTCCCCCGAAGCCCGTCCTGCCGGGCAGGCCCGGTCTCTCGGCTTTCGCAGCGTGCGTCGCGGACCCGACCACCCTGTGCCTGAACAGCCAGAGGTTCCGGGTCGAGGTCCGGTGGAAGGACTTCCAGGGCAACACCGGCTCGGGCCAGGCCATTTCTCTCACGGGGGACACGGGTTACTTCTGGTTCTTCAGCTCGAGCAACATCGAGCTGGTCGTAAAGGTCGTCGATGGACGCGCGCTGAACTCGCACTTCTGGGTGTTCTTCGGCGCCCTCTCGAACGTCGAGTACACGATGACCGTGACCGACAGCGCGACGGGAAGCGTCAAAACATACGTGAATCCCTCCGGCACCTTTGGCAGCGTCGGGGACACCGACGCATTCCTTTCTGGCGGACCGGCTACGGTGGCGCGCGCGTACACGGACGACCGCAACGGACAGGGATCGCCGGCCTCGGCAGCGTCGCGCGATCTCGCCCTGCGCGAGTCCGTGCTCCCGGCAGGCGCGGCGTTGCCTGCGCGAAAATTGGAGGCTTCTCGCCGGCCCGGTTCGACGACGGCGGCCACCGATACGGGGACCTGCGTCCCTTCCGACACGAGCCTCTGCCTGAACAACGGACGTTTCCGAGTGGCCGTCGCATGGACGGATTTCGCCGGACACTCCGGCGCCGGCACGGCCGTTGGACTGACCGGCGACACGGGATATTTCTGGTTCTTCAGCAGCAACAACGTCGAGCTCACCGTGAAGGCTCTCGACGCGCGCACGTTGAATGGGCGCTTCTGGGTGTTTTACGGAGCGCTGTCGAACGTGCAATACGACATGACTGTCACCGATACGTTGACGGGGGTCGTCAACACCTATTCCAATCCTGCCAGCCGATTCGCAAGCGTTGGCGACACCAACGGATTTTTGAGTGGTTACAGCGTTGGCGCGCATCTCGACGAAAGCCTGGCGGTCTCCGCCGTAATCCCGCATTCGGGCGGTTCGCTTTCGGTGAAGGGAGCGGACGGGTCGGTCTTCACGCTCACCCTACCGGATGGAGCTCTCCTATCCGACGAAGAGATCACGATGACACCCGTGACGTCCGTGGACAGGTTGCCGCTCAGCGGCGGTCTCGTCTCGGCGGTGCAGCTCGGGCCGGAGGGACTGCGGTTCTTCGAGCCCGTGACGCTCATCATCAGCCCACCGGGAGTCGTATCCGTGGACGAGGAAACCACGTTCGCGTGGCGGGGCACGGGCGAGGAATTCATACTCTTTCCTCCCGATCCCACGGCGCAATCGGCCGTCACCCTCTCGATTTTCCGCCTTTCGGGCTATGGCGTGGGCCGTGGATCCTCAGGCGACCGGGCCGCCCAGCAGGCCCGCTCGCCCCAGAGTGTCGATGACAATCTCGACCAGGATCTCCAGGCCCCGGCCGCCGAAGAGCGCAAATTCCTCCGCATGGGCGGAGCCCTCGGCAAGAGCCTTGCGACGAGGCCTTTTCGCCCGAGCGGGAAGACGGTCGATCAAATCCTGGCCACCAACGTTCTCACCTTCTATTTTCTCCACGTTCTCAGTCCGCTGCAGCCTTTGGCGTGTACCGACGATTGGAAAGGCTTCCTGCTGGAGCTTGCTGCTTTCAAAGAGAAAGTCCTCCGGCTTACAGGGCCCGACGCGACTCTTCTCGGCGGCTGGCAGGCTTACTACGACAGCGTTTACAAGCTCCTCTCCGACTGTTACGACAAGGCGTACGACAAGTGCAAGGCCAACAATGACCCCCTTCAGGGACAGGAAATGGCGCGGCTCTATTTCGCCATCCTGCGTAAGATGGGCACGGTCCCGCGCGTCGATGGTGGCAAGATCGCGAAGTGTCTGACTTTCGAATTACGATTCGACTCCTTCATCGAGGAGCCGCCTTTTCCCCAAAACAACCCTGGCGCCACTCTTCTCATCCGTCACACAGTCAGCTCTGTGATTCCCGGTATCAGCTTCTCCAATACTCTGGGACCCAACGAGGGGAAAAATCTGGTTGCCGAGCTGAAGTACCAGCCGGATTTTGAATACCACCCGGGGACGAGCAAATGCGATATCACTATCAGCGGCGATCCCTCCGTGTTCACACTGGCCCAACTCACTCTGGACATCAATCTCTTTGAAGATACGGGCATCAAGAGTGTTCCGTTGAGCCTGGATTACGATCCTGGAAATCCGAATATGACCCTCGTCATCAGCTGCAACGGAGCGACGAGCGTTAGCAACACAGATACACGGTGGAGACAGTTCTACGGACTCAACCATGGATATGAGTTCAAGTCTCCGAACTTCACCGCCCGGGACTGGAAGATCTCCCTCCAGGGCGGTATTTATGCCACGAAGAACTACAACACGGCCCTCCTCGGATCGGAGAGCACCGACTTCGTTTTGAAGCACACCCCGCAATGAATTTTTGAGGGGTTGTGAGCGGAATCGCAATTCTCGATCGCGGCGGCGAAACGCACCGAGCCCGAAGAGTCTTGGATGCGAGGCGTACGTGAGAGCTCCTCCCGAGCGCTTCCCGGCCGCGAGAGCCTTCCGGTCTAAGATCGCGGCATCAGGGAGGGGTTCATGCGACGTTGGTTCCTTCTGGGGCTTCTCGTTCCCGGGCTCCTTTCGGCTCAGTCTCCCGCGACTCCGGCTCCCGCGATAGCACCGGACACGTCCGGCCGGTCCGCTCCGCCACCGCGAACATGGCAAAGTGGCTGGCGGACGACTACAAACTGACGCCCTCCGAAGTGGCGCAGGTGATGGGATCGGCGGCGGAGTACAAGGTCAGCGAAGTGGCGGACCGCAACGCCGGCGTCGTGGTCAAGATCCACCGGGACCGCCTGCGGCTGCTGGGAACGGCGGAAAAGCAGCCGTGACGCGCCCCGCGGACCCGGAGCCAAACGGCGGATTTCGGCAACTCCCGCGCAAAAGCTGACGGGCTGACAGCTGACAGCTCGAGGAGCGGCGCGCCACGCCACCCCTCCTAGAAAAAGATCGGCCGTCCGAAGCGCCCGGTGAATCGGGGCCGGAAACGCTTCGCATCGTAGTCGGATGCGACGTCGATCGTCCGAGCGCCGAGCGCCGCGTCGGGGAGACTCGCATCCGCATAGACGCCGTCGCGAATCCCCACCATCCGCCCGGTCGTTCCCCGGGCGATGAGCTCGACGGCCATCGCTCCGTATGCCGACGCGATCATGCGATCGAGGGGATCCGGAGCTCCGCTGCGGAGATCGTGGGTCAGGTCCTGGGTGCGGGTCGGAAGCTTCGCGATGCGCGTGATCGCCTCCGCAAGGGCTTCGCCGACGTTCTGCTTGCGGCGGTGGCCGTAGGCGTCCGCGGCCCCGTACTCTTCGAGCCTGCCGCCCTTCCACGTCGCGCCTTCCGACAGGACGACCATGGCGTAACGACTCGCGTTGTCCGAGCGGTCGCGCGCGAGCCTCTCGCAGAGTGCCTCGAGGTCGAAGGGATGCTCCGGGATCAGGCAACGCAGATCGGAAATGACCATCCCCGTACCGAGCGAGGTGAAGCCCGCGTCGCGTCCGAAAATCCGGAAGACGCCCACCATCTCGTTCGACCCGAGATGCGTGCGCTGGCGCTCGACGAAGGAGACGGCCCGATGGATCGCTGTCGCGAATCCCAGGCAATACTCGGTGCCGCGCACGTCGTTGTCCATGGTCTTCGGGATGCCGACGACGGGAAACCCGCGCGCATGCAGCGTGTAGGCGAAGCCGAGAGTGTCGTCACCGCCGATGGCGACGAGGACTTCGATGCCGAGCGCCCGCAGGTTCTCGATGACCGCGTCCGTGGCGTCGAAACGCTCGTTCTCCGCCCCGGGATCGTTTCCGCCCGCCGGGCGCGGGACCGCGAGCCGCTCGGCATTCGCCTGCAGACGCGGCGGCAGCTCGCTTCTCTTCATGCGATCCGGACGCGTCCGAGACGTGTGAAGGAAGGTCCCGCCGGAGCGATCCACGGTTCGCACGAGGGCGTCCGTCAGCGGCAGGACGTCGCTCCAGACGCCCGTCTGCGGGTCGCGGGCTGCCTGGACCGCCCCCCTCCAGCCGCGGAGGAGCCCCGTCACGTTCGCGTCGGAAGTGCCGGGCCGGAGCCAGGCCCGCATCTTTGCCTCGCGATAGACGGACTGGATCGCGGAGTTCAGGCCGGGAACGTCGCCGCCGCCCGTCAGGATGCCGATGTGCACCGGAAGAAGATACCAAGATGGGGGCGACAAGGGGAGCGATGAGAGAGCATCTCGCGATCTCGCGATCTCATGATCTCGCGATCGATCGAACCAACAGGGAGAATCGGGTGATCGGGTGATCGGGTGATCGGATGATCGGGTGATCTATCAGGGAATCGGATGATCGGAGAATCGGAAGGCAGTTCCCACCGGCAATTCTTCCTTGCGTGGTTGTCCAAGAGTGCCGGCGCGGGGCATCGTCCACGAGGCGGCGACGTTTCAGCTGTCACCGCGGCGATGGTATTTCGACGGCGATCGTGCGCCACTTTCCCTGGCGGAAACGGGCGTAGCTGAGGACGCAGCGCGTGAAGTGGCCGAGGAGGATCGCGGTCCAGATGTCGGCGGGGTGCAGCGGGCGCATGGACTGGAGGAAAGTGCAAAGTCCGATCGGGATGACGATCTGCGAGATGATCGAGATGTACAGCGGGCTCTTCGTGTCGCCGCTTCCCTGAAGTCCGCCCGTATAGCTGAGCGCCACGGTGATGAAGAGACCGGAGACGCTCAGGTAGCGCAGGAGCTGCGTTCCGATCGAGCTGACGAGAGGCTCCGTCATCCCGAAGATCCCGAGGAGCGCGTTGGGGACGAGCAGGAAGAGCGCGCCGACGACGACCGCCACGCCGAGACCGATCCGCGCGGCGACCGCCACGCCGCGGACGGCGCGCTCCGGCTTGCCGGCTCCCAGATTCTGACCCGCGATCGTCGCGGAGGCGCCCATGAGACCGACCGAGGTCCAGGTGATCAGCGAAAAGAGCTCCGTGTATCCGACGGCAAATGCGGCCTGGGCCGCCGCGCTGTGCTCGAGAGACCCGATGAAGCGCAGCAGCAGAACGCCCGCGATGTTCATCGCGATGCCCTGCACTCCGCTCGGGAGCCCGAAGCGGAAAAGCGATCGGATGATCGTGAAGTCGGGCTTCAGGCTCATGTCGCGCGGGAAATGGATCACCGAGCGCGGGGTGAACAGTCTCCCGATGCCCCATGCCGCGACGAGAGTGCTGCTGCCGATCGTCCCGAACGCGGCGCCGAGGGTTCCGAAGCGCGGGATCAGTATGACGTTGAAGAGGACCGTCAGCACCGTCATCGAAACGCCTAGCCGCAGCGGGGTCTTCGCGTCGCCGGCGGCGCGGAATGCGCCGCTCAGCATGAAGAAGAGCATCAGTCCGACGATGCCGAGGAACATGGCGCGGAGGAAGGGAAGTGCCTGGCGCTGCACCTCCGGAGCGGCGTGAACGACGTTCAGCAGCGCGGGAGCGGCGAAGTATCCGACCGCCGCCATCACGGCGGACAACCCGATCGCCGTCAGGAACGCCTGGTAGACGACCCGGTTGACCTTCTCCGGCTCGTCGGCGCCCGCGAACCGCGACACGAGCACCGCCATTCCCGTGAACAGGGAGTTGATGAAGACGATGACGACGATGATGATCTGCCAGCTGACACCGATCGCGGCGTTGGCGGTGTAGCCGACGTAGTGGCCGACCATGACGTGATCGACGATTCCCTGGAGCCCCGCCATCACGTTCTGCAGCATCGTCGGCCACGCGAGGAGCCACACGGCCGCGACGATCGGCCCCTCGACGATCGATCGATCGAATCGCCGGCCCGCCTTCGACACCGGTGCCGCCACCGAAGGCCGCGGTGCCGGGATGGCCGTCGCGGTGGAATCCACGCCGGCCGGCCGAATGAATTCGGCCAGACGTCTATCGTCGGTCAAGTTGTCGCCCGGTCGTTGTCATGCTCTCCTCGGGTCTGCGCAGGCATCAGGATGTACGGGGCGACGCCCGGGTTGTTTGGACCCGGACGTCCCGAGAAACGGTTCGTCCGCCCTCAGAAATCCCGATTTCGTCGATTCGGCGACAGACGGGAACGAATGACGACGCTCCCGGGATTCGACGCGGCGTCCGTCTCTGGCACCGGGATTGCTCGGGCGTGAAGGGACGCGACTTTCGCGTTCCCTCCCGGAGGCTTCCATGAAACCCATTTCCCGGCTCTTCCTCGCGATTCTCGGCGTGCTTCTGCTCGGGCCCGTCGCCTGCAAAGACAGCGACACGACGACCGCTCCCGGAGCGATCGCGACCGTCTCGCTCGACTCCCCCGCGATCGCGCGGTCCGGCCAGACCTTCACCATCAACGTCAGCGCGGTCAACGTCGGCATCAACAACGTCCGCAACGGCCGCGTCGACGTGACGCTCCCCGCTCCCCTCCTCGTGAGCTCCGTCGGCGCGTCGGCTGGAACCTCCGCATCCTTCTCGAACAACGGCGGGGCGACGATCGTCTGGATGCTGAACACGCTCGATTCCAATTCGCAGTCCCGGCTGCACATCGACGTCACCGGCACTCTCGCGCCCAGCGCGGGCGCCCAGAGTCTCCCTCTTCGCGCAAACCTGACGGCCGACGGCATCCGCGCGGGCGAAGCCGTGGCGCAAGCGACGGTGCAGCTGACGCCGTAGCGCTCCTGGCGCACGGATCCGCTCGCCGACTGCTACGCCGTTTCCGACCGCGGATTCGCGAAAGGGCGCCCGCCGCCGGCTGCGCCTCCCTCCCGAGGCACCTGGGGGCCTCGGTGGGAAGGGGAGATCCTGGCCCCCGCTCGTCGTTCGGTCGCAGTCGCGCAGAGAGGCGACAGCTCGAGCTCCGCGTGCTCCTCACTCATGGCCTCGTACGGGAGGCTCCGCCGGAGGCGGGCTCCAGGGATACTGAAGTCACTCTGGGAGTCCGGTTCGCCTGGAACGATTCTGGGGCTGCGCACGATTCCGGTTTCCGAAATCCATTCAATCGACAGTTCGATGGAACATGAGATCGCAAGATCGCGAGATTTCCTCTCGACGGTTTTGCCTGTACTACTCTTCTCACTCCCCATGAGCAAACACGTGAGCGCCTCCGCGGAGGTTCCACCGCCCGCCGAGCTTCTGAGGGATCTGGGTCTTTTCGACACCGTCATGCTCGTCGTCGGGACCGTGATCGGGTCGGGGGTCTTTCTCGTGCCCGCCGACATCGCACGCGCTGTCCACGGGACGGGGCCGATGCTCGCGGTCTGGATCATCGGAGGGCTCTTCACGCTCCTCGGTGCGATGAGTCTGGCGGAGCTTGGCGCGGCCATCCCGCACGCCGGCGGAATTTACACGTACATCGCGCGCGCCTTTGGCCCGATGACCGGCTTTCTCTGCGGCTGGATGCTCTTCACGGTGGGAACGTCCGGTTCCATCGCGACACTCGCTGCCGCGCTCCCGATCTACGTGTCGGCGTTCATCCGGCTCACGCCGGGAGCGGCCAAGGGAATCGGGCTGGGAGCGATCGCCTTCTTCACGACCGTCAATCTCTTCGGTGTACGACACGGCGCGCGCGCGCAAAATGTTCTGACGACGCTGAAAGTCGGCGGCATCGTCGCGATGGTCGCGGCCGTCTTTCTCCTTCCCGCCACGCCGCCGCCCGCCGGTGGAAACGTCCCGGGGCCGGTCGGCCTCGCCGCGTTCGGGACGGCGCTCGTCGCCGTGCTCTGGGCGTACGAGGGCTGGCACGACGTCAGCTTCGCCGCCGGCGAGATGCGCTGGCCGCAGCGCGACTTTCCTCGGGGCGCGATCGGGGGCGTGCTGATCGTCGTCGGGCTCTATGTCGCGGCGAACCTGGCGTATCTGCACGTCCTGTCGCCGCTGGAGATCGCGGCGTCGCCGCGCGTCGCGCTGACGGCGATCGGCCGTGTCGCCGGCCAGACCGGCGGCCGCCTGCTCACCGCCGCGATCCTCTGCTCGATACTCGGAGCCATGAACGCACTCGTCCTCGCCGGGCCGCGCGCGTACTACCAGATGGCGCGCGACGGACTGATCTTCGAGCGTTTCGGGCGCGTTCATCCCCGCTGGCGCACTCCGGCCGAAGCGATCCTTCTTCAGGGTGTCTGGTCAGCTCTGCTCGTCCTCTTCATCGGAGGATTCTCGCAGCTCTTCACTTACGTGATCTTCGGCGCCTGGATCTTCTACGGCCTCGCCGTCGCGGGCGTGATCGCGCTTCGCCGCAAGGAGCCGGACCTGCCGCGCCCGTTCCGTGTGCCCGGCTACCCGTTCGTCCCGGCGATCTTCGCCGCTGCCGCCGCGCTCCTGGTCGCGAGCACGCTCATCGCGAAGCCCCGCGAATCTCTCATCGGGCTCGCGTTCATCGCCCTGGGCGTGCCGCTCCACTGGCTCCGCCGAAAGACCTCGCCCGCCGCTCCGCGCTAGGATTCCCTCATGAGAAATCGAGGATCCGTCGTTTCGGTGATCCTGTTCACCGCGGGCTTCCTGGCCTCCGCGATCCTCCCGGCGGCCGGTCCGCCGCGGAAAACGCGGAACGTCATCCTCGTCGTTTCGGACGGCCTGCGCTGGCAGGAGGTCTTTCGCGGCGCGGAGGAGGACCTCCTGAACAAGGAACATGGGGGCGTCCAGGACGTCGAATCGCTCAAGCGGGACTTCTGGCGGGAGTCGCCCGACGCGCGTCGCGAGGCTCTGATGCCCTTTCTCTGGTCCGCCGTGAAACGGGGAGGCCGGCTCTACGGCGATCGCGACCGCGGCGGGCAGGCGGCCGTGACGAACGGGCTCAAGTTCTCGTACCCCGGCTACAACGAGATGCTGACGGGCGCTCCGGATCCACGCATCGACAAGAACGCCTACGGTCCGAATCCGAATGTCACCGTGTTCGAATGGCTCAACGGTCTTCCGGCTTTTCGGGGCCGCGTCGCGGCCTTCGGCTCATGGGAAAACTACGGCGCCATTTTCAATCGCGACCGCGCGAAGTTTCCGATCCAGTCCGGCTGGGACCCCCTCCCCCACGCCCACCCGACCGCCGCGCAACAGCTCCTCGCAGAGCTCTAAGCTCAGACGACGCACGTGTATGCGGACACCGCTTTCGATTCACTCACGAACGCCTCGATGGAGGACTACCTCGCGACCGCAAAGCCCCGCGTCCTTTTCGTCGGCTATCTCGAGACCGACGAATGGGCTCATGAGGGCCGCTACGATCTCGTGCTGCGCGCGGCGCACCGGGTCGACGCATTCCTCGCCCGGCTCTGGGAGACACTCCAGAAGATGCCCGAATATCGGGACAGCACGACTCTCATCGTGACGGCCGACCTGGAGTTGACCCGGTTTCGTGGACACCTTCAGACTTGGGAGAAAGGAGTTCACGATGGGAGTGGGACGAGGACCGTACCCGGAGGAGTTTCGGCGTCGGATGGTGGAGCTTGTGCGAACCGGACGGAGTCCGGAGGGACT
>JBBSEW010000033.1:0-42884 GCA_038239305.1 Thermoanaerobaculia bacterium
GCGGAAGGGGCTCGTGAAGTTGCCCACCTGGGTCTGGAGCGTCGCCAGCACGGCCGGAGGAACGAGATTGGCCTGGGATCCGAGCGCCACGTTGTTCGCGCGGTCCTGGTCGTTCAGCTCGTAGGAGGCGAAGAAGTGGAGCGTGTCCTTGAGGATCGGCCCGCCCACGTCGAAGCCGGCCTGGTAGCGCTTGTAGTCGGGCTTCGTGGCGTTGGGAACGTGGGCCGTACCGCATCGGCCGTTCACCGTTTGCGAGCAGTCGTCGAAGGCGACGAAGCTCTTGCCCTGGTACTCGCCGAAGGCGTCGCCGTGAAGGTCGTTGCCGCCGGACTTCGTGACCGCCGTGACGATCGCGCTCGACGACTTTTCGTACTCGGCCTTGAAGTTCTGAGAGATGACGCGGAATTCCTGGACCGCGTTCTGCGGAAACGGATTGCCGCGGCTCGAATCCTGGCCCGCGATTCCGTTCAGGAGGACGTCGTTCTTGAAGCTCGTTCCGTCGATGAACACGTTGACGGCGTTTCCATCGACCGCTCCCGCGGTGATCGTCTTGCTGTTGGCCGAGTCGTTGTACCGCACGCCCGGCGCGAGAGCCGCGAACGAGAGGAAGTTCCGGTTGTCCTGGGGCAGCTGCTTGAGCTGCTGCTCGGTCACGTTCGTCGCGAGCTCATTCGACTTGGTCTCGATCACCGGTGCTTCCCCGCTGACGGTGATGGAAGCCTCGGTGCGAGCGGACAGAGACATCTTGATGTCCATGCCCTGCGTCTCGCCGAGCTGAACCCGCGTCTTGCGCGTGACCGTTCCAAAGCTCGCGAGCTCGAACGTCACGTTGTAAGGGCCGGGCTGCAGGGACAGGTTGAAGAAGCCCGACGTGCCGGTCGTGGCCGCCTGCCGGAAACCGGTGTCGTCGTTGACGGCCGTCACGGTCGTCCCCGGCAACAGGCCGCCCGTTTCATCGGTCACATTTCCTCGCAGCGTGCCCGTCGTCGTCTGGGCGACGGCGCTGGCGCACGCGGCACCGACCAGAAGCAGTCCCATCATCCAATTTCGCCAACCCGATCGGACTCTCATTGACGCCTCCTCTTTCACACTCTCACGCATTAAAAAAATCGAGCCGCTACGTTTGTCGAAACTTCCTGATAGGGGAACCCGGCCGGGGAGCGCGCGCGGGCGAAGCCCCGCACGATTCCCGTACGATCAATTCGGTCGGAAGAACGTCCATCCGCCGCCTCCGCGCCGCTCCGCCCTCCACGGCTTCGAAGAGCAGCCGGGTCGCCCGCTCGCCCAGGCCCGCGATCGGTACGCGGACGGTCGTCAGAGGAGGCGTGACGTATCGCGCAATGGGGATGTCGTCGAAACCGGCGATCGCGAAGTCCTCGGGGACGAGAAAATCGGCCTCCCGGAAGGCGCACAGCAGGCCGATCGCCATCGAATCGTTCGCCGCGAAGATCGCGGTCGGACGCCGGCGCAGCTTCAGAATCTTCTCGCAGGCGTCGTAACCCGCCGTCTCTCCGAAGTCGCCCGGTATTTCGAGGGTCTCCGCCCCGGCCAGCGTTCTCATCGCCGTGCGGTAACCGCGCATCCTCTCGGAGGCATCCCGATTGCCCGCCGGCCCGCACACGAAGGCGATCCTCCGGTGGCCGAGGGCATACAGATGGTGCACCATCGCCCCTGCTCCGCCGAAGTTGTCGATGTCGATCGTGTCGTAGCCCCGCAGGGGCGCGCTGTTCAAGAGGACCGCCGGAAAATCCTTCGGGAGGTTGGAGTCGAGGTCGGGAGGCGTCTCCTCGGGAGACAGGACGATCATCCCGTCGACCCGGCCCCGCATCGCACGGATCATCGCTTCCGTCTCCGCCCGGTCGCTGTGCGAGCTCGAGACCACGAGATGAAAACCCCCGCGCCGCGCACACAGATCGATCCCGCGGATGACTTCCGAGAAGAACTCGCCGTACAGGTCGGGAAGCAGCACGCCGAAGGTGTTCGTCCGGCGCGTGATGAGACTCCGCGCGGCGCCGTGCGGGACGTAGCGCAGCCGTTTCGCGACCCGCTGGATCCGACGCTCGGTCTCGCGGTGCGCGGGGCCCTTGCCGTTTAAGACCCGCGACACGGTCGCCACGGAGACCTCCGCTTCGCGCGCGACGTCCCGGATCGTAACGGTCATCGCGTCCGCTGCCGCCGGAGGCGGCGAAGCCGGACGTCATTCTGGGCAAATTCGCGGTAATCGTTTACAAGCACTTCTGTAATCGTTTACATGAGCTGCGCGCATTCTCATTCGGGTCTGGAGAGGGTGTCAAGCGCCATCTCTCCGAGCAGGATTCCGTTACGATTTGCGCATGAGCCTTCCGCACGATCCGGCCTGGGATCTCGTCCGCCAGGTTCTGGAAGCCGGGGGAACCGTTTACGAGCCCCTGGTGTGTGACCCCGCGTTCGCGGACACCGCCGCTTTCTGCGAGCGTTACGGGATCGCGCCCGGCGAGAGCGCGAACACGATCCTCGTCGCCTCGCGCCAGGAACCCCGGCTCTGGGCGGCCTGTCTCGTCCTGGCCACGTGCCGCCTCGATGTGAACCACGCCGTGAGGCAGAAGCTCGGGGTCAAGCGGCTTTCGTTTGCGTCCGCCGAGGAGACGGCGGAGAAAACGGGCATGATGATCGGAGGCGTCACGCCGTACGGCCTTCCGGCCGGGATGCCCATCTACATCGACTCCCGCCTCCTCGACGTGCCCCGCGTGGTCGTCGGCGGCGGAAGCCGGTCCTGGAAGCTGAGGCTCGACCCGCGGGAGCTGACACGGATCGCCGGAGCCGAAGTGGTAGCGGATCTCGCCACGGAGCGACCGGTCGAGCCGCACGAGGGTAATTCTTAGTTCGGATCTCGCGATCTCGCGATCTCATGATCTCGCGATCAATCGAACCATCCGGTGAAGTGGAGATCGGGGGGCGTGGGGAAATCGGGTGATCGCTTGCTCGGGTGATCGAGGGATCCATCAGACGAATCGGATGATCGGAAAATGGGAAAGACAGCCGAATTGCCCTCTTTCTTCCCGTTTCCCGTTCCCGTTTTCCCTTTCCCATTTCCCGTTCCCTTTCCTCTTTCCCGTTTCCCGGCTCTCTTTGTCCCCCCGGACATCGTTTGTCCGGGCGATGGCGGCACTCTTGGATCATGGGAGTCGTCGAGGACATTGGTTTCTGGAGGGCGAAACGGGCCGCCGCGAATGACGTGTCGATGGGCGCTCCCCCTTTCGTCCTCGAGGAGCCATGTCCCGGGTGCGGATCCGAACGGGTCGGTGAGATGGTCTGGCGCCTGGAAACCGGGAAGCGGCCGCTCCCTCTGCCCCGCATGGATCCACACTTCCTCTGCCGCGACGGCCGGGTGCTCTATCAGGACGTCACGGATTCGCCGGAGCCCGTCTCCTCCTGGAAGCACATCCTCGGTCGCTTCCGAGTCTCCGCGGACCGCTGACTCCCTGGGTCGCTGACTCCCTGAGGTCGCTGACTCGCTGACTCGCTGATTGCTGATTCGCCGCTCCCCGACTCGCTGACTCGCTGACTCGCCCCCTCGCCGCTCTCACGGGTCGGTCGCCCCGCCGACCAGGAGTTCGAGGCTGACAGCCGACAGGCGACAGGCGACAGCCGATCGGATTCCCGCCCGGCCCACCTCGTCGCGATAACCTTCGCGCCGTGCCCAGCCTCTTCGTCAAGGGCCTCATCATCGGATTCGCACTCTCGGCACCCGTGGGTCCGATCGCGGCGATCTGCGTCCAGCGAACGATGAACCAGGGCCGTCTCGCCGGATTTCTCTCCGGACTCGGATCGGCGGCGGCCGACGCGGTCTATGGAACCGCCGCGGCTTTCGGCGCGAGCTTCATTGCGGAATTCCTCGTCGAGCATGGCACCTGGCTTCAGAAGATCGGCGGCGCGGTTCTCGTCGTTCTCGGCATCCGACTCTTCCTGACGAAGCCGCGAACCGGCGAAGCCGCCGCCGGCACAAGGGCGAAGGCCGGCATTTTCCTTTCCACCTTCTTTCTCACGCTCACGAATCCGATGACGTTCCTCGCGTTCGGCGCGATCTTCGCCACCATGGGGCTCGGAGCCGTGAAGGGACACTCGATCCTGACCGCGGACCTCGTCGCCGGCGTGGCGACGGGGGCGGCGCTGTGGTGGTCGCTCCTCGTCATCGGGGTCTGGGCGATCCGCCGGCATTTCGACTACGGCAAGCTCGTGTGGGTCAACCGCGGCGCGGGCATTTTCGTCGTCGCCGTCGGCGTCCTCTACATGTTCATCCTCCACGGAAGCGCGGCGGAATCCCCGATCGGCAAGACCCTCGAGCACTTCTCGAGGCCGAGATCCGCGCGGACCGTCACGCCCGCGGCCGGGAGACCGGGACGCGGAGCCGCGGAGTCGCCCACCCCCTAGAGTGCCGGCTGGCGGCCGCCGACGTCAGCTCTCCGGCGAGCTCTTCCGGGGGCGCCGGTGAGGGCGTCGCCGCGTAGCGGATCAACGTGCGCGTCTCGCCGCGAAGGGAAGGCAGCTTCCAGCGGAACACCAGCCCGGCGATGAAGCAGATCCCTCCACCCGCGGCGACCGTGTGGGCGGCTCCGATCCGCCCGGCCAGCGCGCCGGCGAGGAGCGCTCCGAAGGGCGCCATGCCCATGAACATCATCGAGTAAACGGCCATGACGCGGCCGCGGAGGGAATCGGGAACCATGGCCTGGATGAGGGTGTTGGAAGATCCGAGCGTGACCATGAAGGCGCCGCCCACGGGGACCAGCAGGAGCGCCGAGAGCCCGAAGGTGTGAGACAGCGAGAAGAGGGCGAGCGCGATCCCGACGGCGATCGCGGCGTTGGCGACCCAGCTGCCGAGCCCCTTCAGCTGCCGGCGCATCGCGAGGGCGATCGAGCCGATGAGGGCGCCCACGCCGGAGGCTCCCATGAGCAGCCCGAGCCCGCGCGCTCCGGAATGCAGGATCTTCTCCGCGAACACGGGCATCAGGACGGCGTACGGCGTTCCCGCAAGACTGACGGCCGCGAGCAGCAAAAGGAGCGCCCGGACCGGCCGCGTCTTCGCGGCGAATCGGAATCCGTCCGCGATCCGGCGAAACGTCGAGCCCACGACCGGCGGACGGGGTTGAGAAGCGCGCCGCATCGCAAGAAGGCCGGCGATCACGGCGAGGTAGCTCACCGCGTTCGCGAAGAAGCACCAACCCTCTCCAATCGTCGCGACGAGGATGCCCGCGATCGCCGGCCCCACGATCCGGGCTCCGTTGAACATCGAGGAGTTGAGCGCGATCGCATTCAGCAGGTCGTCCCGCCCGACGATATCGACGAAGAAGGACTGCCGGGTCGGAATGTCGAACGCGTTGACGAGCCCGAGCAGCGCCCCGAGCGCGAAGACTTCCCACACGACCACGCGGTGCGTGAGCGTCAGGATCGCCAGGGTCATCGCCAAAAGCATCGCCGATGTCTGCGTGGCGACGAGGATCCATCGACGGTCGTACCGGTCGGCTAAGGCACCGCCGAACGGCGCGAAGAGAAACACCGGAATTTGCCCGGCGAATCCGACGAACCCGAGGAGGACCTCCGAGCCCGTCAGGCGATACACGAGCCAGGACTCGGCAACCGCCTGCATCCAGGTACCGATGAGCGAGATCGCCTGACCGCCGAAGAAGAGCTGGAAATTGCGGTGGCGCAGCGCCCGCGCCGCCTCGCGCAGCCGCCCCGCCGCGGCTCCTCGTCCGCGTCCCTTCTCTTCGCTCATTCCGTAGCCCGCATTCTGACTCCGACGCCGGCCTGAGGGTCCCGTGCCGGCCGATCCTCTCGGTTCCGTTTCCGCCGCAGGGCTTCGTATCCCGATTCCCGTTTCCCGTCCGATTGCTTTTCCCGATTCCCGTCCGCCCCGATAGCCGTCTTCCAGACTCTAGAATGCAACCTTGGCGGACGGAACGCGTACGCAAAACCATCAGGAGGAATCGTGAAAAAGAGGCCTTTCGTTTTGTCGCTCTTCTCGTCCTGCCGGCGCCTGGCGGCCGCGGTCCTCTTCGGCGGCGCGGCGGTCGCGATCGCGCAGACCCCTCCCTCGAGCGCGCCGGCCGCCCCGGCAAAGCCCATCTCCCACGGCCTGGACGCGGCGGACATGGACCGCAGCGCCCAGGCGTGCCAGAACTTCTACCAGTACGGCGTCGGTGGCTGGACGAAGTCCAACCCCATCCCGCCGGAATATCCGACGTGGGGAGCGTTCTCGGAGCTCGCCGAACGCAATCGCGAAGCGCTGCACCGGATCCTCGAACAGTCGGCGAAGAGTGCCGCCGCGAAGGGATCCGACGAACAGAAGATCGGAGATTTCTACGCGAGCTGCATGGACGAGGCCGCCGTGGAAGCGAAGGGAATCACGCCCCTCGCACCCGAGCTCGAGCGCATCGCGAAGATCTCCACGCCGGCCGAGCTCCAGGCGGAGATCGCCCGGCTCCAGACTCTCGGGGTCAACGTCGTGTTTCAGTTCGGCTCGGAGCAGGACCGCAAGAAGAGCACCGAGGTGATCGCGACCGCCCTCCAGGGAGGCCTCGGGCTGCCGGATCGCGACTACTACACGAAGACCGACGACGACTCGAAGAAGATCCGGGGGCAGTACCTCTCGCATGTCCAGAAAACGTTCGAGCTCGCGGGCGATGCCGCCGGGAAGGCCGCCGCCGAGGCCCAGGCCGTTCTGGCGCTGGAGACGAAGCTCGCGGAGGCTTCGATGACCCGGGTCGAACGGCGCGATCCCGACGCGACATACAACCGGATGGACGCCGCCGCGCTGAAGTCCCTCACGCCGAAATTCGACTGGAATGCTTACTTTCACGACATCGGCGGCAGCACCGCGCCGCCCGCCATCAACGTCCAGCAGCCGAAGTATTTCGAAGCGGTCAACGGGCTCCTGACCTCGGTCTCGATGGCGGACTGGCGATCGTATCTGCGCTGGCAGACCGTCGCCGCGGCCGCGCCGGAGCTTTCTTCCCCATTCGTGAATGAGGACTTCGAGTTCAACCAGCACATCCTCCAGGGAACGGAGAAGAACCTCCCGCGGTGGAAGCGCTGCGTGGATGCCGTCGACGGGCAGGTCGGCTTCGCGCTCGCCCGCGTATACGTCCGGGAGAATTTCCCGCCCGAGGCGAAAGCCCGCGCGGATCGCATGGTCCGCAACCTCATCGCGGCGCTCCGCGAGGACCTCTCGACGCTGCCGTGGATGGGGGCCGAGACCCGCAAGGCAGCAATCGCGAAGCTCGACGCGTTTGCGCCCAAGATCGGATACCCGGACAAGTGGCGGGACTACTCGGCGCTCGAGATCGACCGCGGCCCCTGGGTGCTGAACGCCATGAACGCCACCCGGTTCGAGTGGCTGCGCGACCTGGCCAAGATCGGAAAGCCTGTCGACCGCACCGAGTGGGGCATGACACCGCCGACCGTCAACGCGTACTACAACCCGCTGCTGAACGAGATCGTGTTCCCCGCCGGCATCCTCCAGCCTCCCTTCTTCGACCCGAAGGCGGACGACGCGGTGAACTATGGGGGCATCGGCGCCGTGATCGGGCACGAGATGACGCACGGCTTCGACGACCAGGGTCGAAAGTTCGACGCGGCCGGAAACCTCAAGGAATGGTGGACGCCCGCGGACTTGAAAAACTACGAGGGCCGCGCGCTCTGCGTCGAGAAGCAGTTCGACGGTTACATATTCGAAGGCGATCAGCACCTCAACGGAAAGCTGGTCCTGGGGGAGAGCATCGCGGACCTCGGCGGGCTGACAATTGCGTATCGCGCCTACGAGAAGAGCCGCGAGGGAAAGCCAAAGCCCGCGCCGATCGACGGCCTGACCGATGACCAGCGATTCTTCCTGGGTTGGGCGCGCGTCTGGGCGTCCAACGAGCGGCCCGAGTTTGCGCGGCTGATCGTGAACACGAACCCGCATCCGCTCGATCGGTTTCGCGCGATCGGGCCCGCTTCCAATATGCCGCAGTTCGCCCGCGCCTATTCCTGCAAAACAGGAGATGCGATGGTCCGCGCCGAGAAGTGTCAGATCTGGTGACCCACTGCAGGACTTCGCCCGGCCGGGACGAAAGGCCTTCGAGAGTCAACCCGTCGTAGGGCTCCCCGGTTCGGGCACAAGGGGTCGGGGGATCCGCCTCCCGGCTCCCCTCCGGATGGGCGGAGCGGAATCCCCTTCTCGCTTCGCCCGCGCTTCCCTGGTTCGGGCGGGCCCCTGCGGCGTTACAATCCCCCTGTTCCGGCGCTCCGGACGGATGAGGAGTCTGCGGGATTTCCCCGCTCTCTCTTGGCCGCCTCGATCGCTCGGACGAGGAGCGTCATGACAACGGGAGTTTTCCACCCTCGACGCCTCGGGGCCCGTCTGCTCGTCGCCCCGCTCGGGGAAGACAGCCTCGGAACGGTGTATCGGGCTCTTCACGGAACGGACGAGCGTCGTTTCGTCCGGCTTCGGGTCCTTCAGTCCCCCGAGCTCTCCCCCGCCGCCGTCTTCTCCGCGATCGCCCGCAACGGCGACCGCGTCCGGCACCTTTCCCACAAGGCGATCGTGCAGCGTGCGGAGCTGTCGGTCGAGGACGGCACGCCCTTCGTCGCCTGGTACGAGAGCGCCGGCTGGACGCTCGACGTCGTGCTCGCGAAGCTGCGCTCGGCGGCGACGCCTCTTCCCATTCCGTTTGCGCTTCTCGTCGCGGAGCGCGTGTGCGCCGCGCTCGAGCACGCGTGGTTCTCGCCGGTGGACGGCGAGCCGATCCGCCACGGGCTTCTCTGGCCGGGATTCGTCTCGATCTCGAACGACGCCGAAGTGCGGCTCGGTGGATTCGGCCTGGCCGAAGCCGTGCTGCCCTCGATCACGCGCGGACGGCTCGCCCGCGACATTGCTCCGTACGCCGCGCCGGAAGCCCGGGAAACGGGCCGCGTCGCTTCGGCCGCCGACACGTACTCCGCCGGCGTCCTGCTGCTGGAGCTCCTGACGGGGCGACGACCCACGGCGAACGCGCGCGTCTCGTCCTTTCGCTCCGAAGACTCCTTTCCCGCCGGAATCCAGAGCCTCATCGAGCGCTGTCTGGCGGCGCCGCCCGAGCGTTACACCATCCTCGAGCTGCACCGCGCCCTGCAGGAGCAGCTCGCGGCGGGACCGGCGCCGGTGTCCTCCGCCGACCTCGCGTTTTTCCTGTACACGCTCCTGAATCCCGAAGCTCGCGGCCTTCCGGCGAAGGACGAGGATTCCACGAATCCGGTATCGGTGGAACGTATCGAACCGGCGCCCCCGGTCGAGCCCGATCCGTTTCCTGCGCGGCGCCGAACCGACCTCGTCGTCTCCTCGGATGCCGTCGTTCTCTTCGGCTCGGATGATGAAGCTCCGTTTCCCGGGGCACTCTCCCCGCACTCCGCCGTGCGTCCCACCGGGACGCCTCGGGCTTCGCGGGCGCGGCTGGCTCCCGGCTCCGGAACGTTTTCCCGGTCTTCGTTCTCAATCGGCCGGTGGGTGCGCGGTGCCGCCTCCCTTGCCGCGGCCGTCGCGATCATCGTCGGCGTCGAGGGCCTGGCCGCTCGGCGGGATCGCGCCGCGGGCCGCGCCGCGGCGAGGACGAACGCCGCAATGACTCCCCACCTTTCTCTCTCTGGAGAGATTCCTGCGGCGGGAGTCTCCCGGCTCGCCGACCGGACCGAACCGGCGTCCGCTTCGCTCGAACCCGCTCCCTCCGCGATCGCTGCGCGAACCGGCGTCGGGCCATCGCGGCCGGTCCACGTCGCCGCTTCCCATTCGGCTCCTCACGCCCTCGCACCGTCGATCGAAAACACCGTGAAGGGCGCTCCCCGCGTCTCGGGCCGCCCCCACCCTGCGCTCCTCCGGGCTGTCGACATCGCGACGCTCCGCCGTGCCGCGGAAGACGCGCGCTTCCAGGCGGCGTGGGCGCGCATCGAAGCGAACCGGCGGGAAGCGAGCGAGCTCGCCGCGGACGCTTTCGGCGAAGGCAAAATCGCCGAGGGAGAAGCGGACAACCTTCTCCGATCGGGTGACTTCGCGGGCGCGCGCGCCGGCTTCGTGCACGCGGCCTCCCTGTTTCACGACGCCGAGGGCGCCGCGCGCGTGGCGCGTCTCGCGAGAATTCAGCTCTCCGCGCCTTCCTTCTGACCCCAGCCTCCTCGCCTCGATGCGGCGGGCGGCTCCGGCCGCTTGCATTCGCCCGCCGCGACGGACTCGATTTCATAGAATCTCCGCGGCGGCTGCCGGGCATGCCGCGGAGGAGAGATCGATGACGACACCCCGTCTTCGCGTCGGATTCGTCGGACTCGGGACCATGGGTATCGCCATGGCGCGCAACATCGGGCGGGCCGGATTTCCTCTCGCCCTGTCGAACCGCACGATCGCGAAGGCGGAAGCGCTCGCCGCCGAGCTCGCTCCGGTGAATCCGCAAGTTCGCGTTTTCGAAAGCCCCGAAGCCGTCGGCCGCGAATCCGAAGTCGTGGTCTCCTGCCTCCCGGATTCTCCCCAGGTCGAGGAGATGCATCTCGGGAGGACCGGGACGGCGCGCGGCGCCGCTCGCGGAACGATCGTGATCGATTCCTCCACGACCGCGGCCGAAGCGGCGCGCGGCATCGCGGAGAAGCTTCAGTCATCCGGAATCTCGTTTCTCGATGCCCCCGTCTCCGGAGGACAGAAGGGAGCCGTCGAAGGGACCCTCACGTTTTTCGTCGGCGGTGAGGCCGCGGCGCTCGAACGGGCGCGGCCCGTCTTCGAGGCGATGGGAAAGCGAGTCACCCACCTCGGACCTTCGGGCGCCGGCCAGCTCGGGAAGGCCGCCAACCAGATCCTCGTCGCGTGCAACCTTCTCGCGGTTTCGGAGGCGATGGCATTCGCGCGACAGGTCGGACTTCCCCTCGAGGCGCTGCACGCAGCACTGACCGCCGGGGCAGCCAACTCGTGGGCACTCGAGGTCCTCGGGCGCAAGATGATCGATCGGGACTTCGCGCCGGCCTTCGCCGTAAAGCATCAACAGAAGGACCTGGCGATCCTTCTGTCGACGGCTCGCCGGCATGGACTGCCGCTTCCGGGCGCATCCCTCGTCCACCAGCTCCTGACAGCCCTGGAGGGTCAGGGCCGGTCGGACGAAGGCACTCAGGCTCTCCTGACCATCTACGAGCAGCTGGCCTCGGGATCAGGACCCGAGAAGGCTGGTTAGGAGCATTTTCGGCCCTTTTTCCACTTAGGCGCGTCTTTTGCTGCCTCGCCGGGACCGGGAGCGTTTAAAATGTCAGGTCCCATGGGTACGAAAAAGGGCCGCCCCCGTATCGGCGATCTCCTGCAGAAGGACGGGATCCTCTCGGAGCCCGCTCTCGAGCGGGGGCTCGCGACCCAGCGGAAAACCGGGCGCGAGATTCGGCTCGGGAGCGTCCTCGTCGGGCTCGGCGTCGTCTCGGAGGAAAATCTCCTCGGCGCGCTCGCGCGGGCGTACGCGTGCCCCGCGGTGGGATTTACCGAGTTGTCTGCCGCCGATCCGGCCGCCGTCGCGCTGCTGTCGTCGGCGCGCGCCTACCGGCTCGGCGCGATTCCCTTCGGGCTCGAGAAGAAGACTGTGCGCGTCGCCTTTCTCGACCCGTCCAACATCGCCGCGCACGACGAGGTCGCCGCCGTCACCGGCCTTCGGGTCCAGGCGGCCGTTACTTCCGAGCTGCGCCTGATGCAGGCGCACGAGAAGTTTTACGGCCGTCCCATCTCGCGGCACTTCGGAAACATCCTGAAGCGCCTCGAGATGAAGCTCGACGACACGGTTCCCCTTCAAACGGCGCCGCCTCCTCCGCCGCCCCCGCGTTTCGTAGAGGACGACATCCCGCCCGCAGACGCCGAAAACCTCTCCGCGGTCACCTCTCGCCGCGATCCGTTTTCGGACGCGTACTCGCTCTCGGATTTCGTGGCGGACGTTCTCGACGGCGTATCGCTCGAAGCTCTCTGGGAAGCCGCCGGAGGAGACGACGAGGAAAATCTCGATCCGGGAGAACCGATTCTCGACGAGAAGCCGCCTTCACCCCGGGAGCCGGAAGAGCCGTTCGAGAGCACCCGCCCGTCGCGACGCACGCGAGGCGAGTCGAACGATGACTCTACGGGCCCGGTGGAGCTCGGCGCGCTCGCCTAGCCCGATCCGCCCCCGGACGCGCGTGAGACGCGCCCCCTCGCCCCCTCGCCCCCTCGCTTCCGATTCCCGATTCCCGATTCCCGATTCCCGATTCCGATAGTTCGAAGATTTCCACTCGCCGCATCGCCAACCTCTCATCCCCGATTCTCGGTAGGCGCTCCTCGCTTCCATCCGGCGTCAGCGTCCATCGGGCGTAGCGGCCGGTGTCGGATTCACGGAAGACGAGGTCATGCCCGTCGATGCGGGCGCCGACGCCGCCTGAACCTGAAGAGCGTTGTTGACACGGACAACTCCCGTGATCGATTTGGCGGTCGCTTCGGCGCGGCTCTTCTCGTCCTCGTTGTGCACGGGGCCGGCGAGCGTGACCACGCCATTCGTGACGTCGACCGAAAGGCTCGTCAGCGTCGAGGCCCCGATGTCCGAGGCAAGCTTCGTTTTGATCTGGGCCTTCAGCTTCGTGTCGTTGGTCTGCCCTTCGACCGTCTCGCTGGGCCGGCAGGAAGTGAGAACGCCGGCAACACAAATCAGGGCCAGCACGGGAACGAGGCGGTGAAGCTGCGGGAGCGGCAGGAAAAAGCGCGGCATGGCGACCTCCGATCGGGACGGAGCAAGCGATGTGCCACGGCCGAGAGCCGCACGCCGCGCGAGCGCGTGAGATCAAGTTGCGCGAGCGCGGGAGACCAGGCCGCGCGAGTCGCGAGAGACAAAGAAGGGTCTCTCCGCCACCCGCTTCTGCCGTTTCTCGTCACGGGCGCACTGGTGACCGGACCTTTCTCGCAGGGATTCACGAGGGATCCGGACCGATA
This sequence comes from Thermoanaerobaculia bacterium, assembly GCA_038239305.1. Lineage (GTDB taxonomy): Bacteria > Acidobacteriota > Thermoanaerobaculia > UBA5066 > Gp7-AA6 > JALYUA01. The sequence continues at coordinate 12,956 of JBBSEW010000033.1, forward strand.
AAGCTCGATGCGTCAATGTGTTAACGAACTCGGAGCGCGATTTCCGCGTCCGGCAGCCTCGGGGAACGGTCATTGCACTCTTATCGGGCAACCCCAGGAGGTGCTCCATGGCAATCGAAGAATGGGAATCCGAACAAGCGGTCGAAGACCTCGTGGACGATCCGAGGCGCCACACGCTCGGCGGCTTTCGGCCGGGCGAAGGCTTTCACCCGTTGGACGACGACGAGACCCTCACGAGCCTCGAGTTCGACATCGACGAAGTGTCCGGCGGGAAAAACGCGGACTCCGGCAAGCTCGATCCGCTCGTCGCGGAGCTCTGGAAACCCTAGGCAGACCCGTCGTTCCGAGCGGAGCGACGGAGAACTTCTCCCGCGCAAGACCGGGAGAAGATTCTCCGCTCCGCTCGGAACGGCGTCTTGCATCGGAATCGAACCAATCGTTTCAGCCGATCACTCTTTCCGCGATCACCCTGTCGTGCCCGACCCGGATGACCCGGTAGCACTCACACGTCGCGGCCTCGAGACCGGACCGATCGACGATGCGCAGGACGCCGCGGCCGTACCGGATGTAACCGGCCCGCTGAAGCGAAGTGGCCGCCGCCGTCACGCTGGCGCGCCGCACTCCGAGCATCTCCGACAGCGACTCCTGTGTGATCGGGTACTCGTCTCCCACGATCCGGTCATGCGTCGCCAAAAACCAGCGGGCGCACCGTTGGGCGACCGAATGCAAACCGTTGCACGCGGCCGACTGCGCGATGTGACCGAGGAGGGCCTGGCTGTAGCGCCGGACGACGCGCCGTAGAGAGCCCCCTTCGCGGAGGGCCTCGCGGAAGGACGCATCCGCCAGCGCAGAGGCCTCTCCGGGAACCTGCACGCGGACGTCCATGGAGACGGTCTCGGGAAGTCCGATGAGCCCTTCGTTTCCCACGGTGGCGACTTCGACGCTCGATCCATCCTGCATCGTCGTGACCATCGAGGCGACGGCGCTCCAGGGAAAATAGACGCGGCCGGAAGAGCCGTCCGATCCGAGAATCTGGCGCCGTTCGAGCGCAACCCTCTGCAGCTGCGGCACGAGCAGGGCAAACTCGTCGGGCCGCAGCGCAGCCAGCAGGCGGTTCGGGTGTTTCCCCGAAAACGTCGGTTTCGGCATTCGAGTTCTGGGGCGCGGAAATTCTAAAACGAATTTCCCCCGTCTGTTCCAGCCGAAATCTTCGGACGAAAGCCCCCCCCGGTTGCTCGGCCGCGTCGGAGTCCCTTTCTTCCGTCAGCGGGAGAGCGCCGGCCTCTCCGCGGCACGGAGCCACCTGTCCGGGGGACGCCGCGGGGACAGGCCCCGTCTCCGCGGCCGGCGTCTGGCGGACTGCGGGGACTGCGGGGACTGCGGGGACTGCGACGCGCAACTCCCGCACGCCAGGAGATCCGGGGAAGCACGATAGAGCGTCTGCTCGCGGCGTCCGGTGCGCTTCGAGAAGGGCCCCTCCGAAAGTCCGACGAAATTCCAATCTCGGAGGAGCCGGGAAGGCTTTCTTCAGAGGAATGAAGAAGTAGGCGAGCGGTCAGTCTCCCGTGCCGCTCAGGTTCCCGTTGCCGTGGCCGTTCCCGTTGCCGTTGCCGTTCCCGTTCCCGTTGCCGTTCCCGTTCCCGTTGCCGTTGCCGTTGCCGTTGCCATTGACCCGATCGAACTCGGCCCGGATCACGCGATAGCACTCGCACGCTTCTTTCTCGAGACCGGCGCGATTCACGATGTCGATCGCTCCCTGCCGGTACTGGATCAGGCCGAGGTCCCGCAATTCACCTGCCGCCACCGTGACCGTCGCGCGCCGGACTCCGAGCATTTGCGAGAGCGATTCCTGCGTGAGAAAAAAGTGGTTCCCCTCCACGCGGTCGTGTGCCATCAAAAGCCATCGCGCACATCGCTGCTTGAGAGAGTGGAGTCGATTGCAGGCGGCCGATTGGGCGACGAGACGCAGCAGCGCCTGCGTGTACCGCTGGATCGACGCGTAGAGCACGCTGCCCTCGCGCACCTCGGAGCGGAACGCGGCCGCTTTCATGCGAAGCGCCTGACCCGGAATCTGCACGAAGCCCTCGATCGGGATCGTGCCCGTCTCCAGGAACATCGGCAGGCCGACCATCCCCTCGTTTCCGACGGTCGCGGCTTCGACCGTGGAACCGTCTTCCATCGACGTGACGAGCGAGACGATGGCCGTCACCGGAAAATAGACCCACGAAATCGGCTTGCCCGGCTCGTGCAGGACTTCCCGGAACTTCAACGGATGCTGCTCGAGCAGGGGAGTGAGGCGGCGAAGATCTTTCGGTGGTAGCGCCGCGAGCAAAAAGTTACGACCGGTCGCTGGCTTGGCCATGGCACCTTTCCTGGGTACTTCGGGCGCCGGGCTTCCGAACCGGCCACGCACTCAATGTGTGGTCCGCGCGACAGTAAGCGAGCGCTATGGCATTAACGGTACGTGAGCGCACAAGTACGTTTCCGTACAGAAATTGCTCAAAGAAGCGGGGAGCCCGGCGTAGAGTGGCCGGATCGAGGAGGCTGATTGCCGCAGACGCCGCACATCGAAAAACACTTCACCGCGTCGGAAATGGTCCGCGACATCGTCATCGGCATGTCGGACGGCCTGACCGTCCCCTTCGCTCTCGCTGCCGGTCTCTCCGGAGCCGTCGACTCGACGCACCTCGTCATCACCGCCGGCCTGGCGGAAATCGCCGCCGGCTCGATCGCGATGGGCCTCGGGGGCTATCTCGCCGCGAGGACCGACGCCGAGCACTACGCCGCGGAGCTCGCGCGTGAGAAGCGCGAGACGATTGAGATCCCGGAAGAGGAGACGCGCGAGGTCGCCGAGCTCCTCGAGGAGTACGGGCTCCCCCACGAGGCCTCCGTAGAAGCCGCCCTTTCGCTCCGGAAGGATCGCAAGCGATGGGTCGACTTCATGATGAAGTTCGAGCTCGGCCTCGAGAAGCCCGATCCCAAACGGGCGCGCACGAGCGCGATGACGATCGCGGCTTCCTATGTCGCCGGGGGCCTCGTTCCCCTCGCCCCGTACTTCCTCATCCGCGACAACCACACCGCCCTCCTGGCGTCGGTCGCGGTGACGCTCGTCGCGCTCTTCCTGTTCGGGTGGGTCAAGGGTCACTTCACGGTGCGCCGACCCCTGCGAAGCGCGATGCAGACCCTGGTCGTGGGGGGGCTGGCGGCGGGAGCGGCTTACGCGATTGCCAAACTGATCGTCTGAGGCGCTCGGGAGGCGTCAGACTCGAGCAGGGTGACCCGGTCCCAATCTCACGATCTCGCGATCTCGCGATCTCGCGATCGATCGAACTATCGAATTGTCGAATTATCGGGAAATCGGGAGCCCCCATCGCCGGAAGACCCCCCAAAGGGCTCCGGCGGATCGACCGATGGATAGATCGAACGATTGATCGCGAGATCATGAGATCGGTAGATCGCGAGATGGGCGGTTGGAGCCGAACCGGTTTCCCGCCAATCGAGGTTCTTGGACGACCCGGCAGAACCTTTTGCGTACCAGGACGTACTTGACGGCGAAGAGCTAAAAATTTAGCATCTGCTAGTTTTTTAGCACTCCCGAAGGAGGCGCCCCGATGGCAAAAAAGGCTCTCGATCGGCTCTCGCGAAGGGAACGGCAGATCATGGAAGTGATCTACGCCGCCGGCCAGGCCACGGCGACCGACGTTCTCGAGCGGCTCCCCGACCCGCCCTCCTACTCCTCCGTTCGGGCGCTTCTCCGGATCCTCGAGGGGAAAGGTCACCTGCGGCACGTGGCCGAGGGGCCGCGCTACGTGTTCCTGCCGACGCTCGCGCCCGATCGGGCCCGCCGCTCCGCGATGCAGAGCATGCTCCAGACATTCTTCGAAGGCTCGCCGGAGAAGGCGGTCGCGGCGCTCCTGGACGTCTCGCGCTCCGACATCTCGGCTGACGAGCTCGACCGGATTTCACGACTCATCGACAAGGCTCGCGAGGAGGGACGCTGACATGGACACACCCATGCTCTCGATCATCCGCTTCGGTCTCGATGCCACGCTGAAAGCCACGCTTCTCCTTGCCCTCGTGCTGTGCCTCGTCGTGGCACTCCGCCGCGCGTCGGCCGCCGTCCGCCACATGGCGGCGGTGCTCGGGCTCGCCGGCGCGCTGGCCCTGCCGTTCGTGGGACTTTTCGTTCCGCGCGTCTCGATCCCGCTGGTGCCGTCGATCCTTCCGAATTCCGTCGATCCGGCTTCGGCGCCGCCGCTCTCCCGCGTCGGCAGCGACACGGCTCCGGACCTACCGATTCGGACCGGCGTCTCGCGCGCTGCGGTCCCGGTCCGGCAGACCGCCGTCACTCGCACATTCTCCTCACCGGCGGACGGGGCGGCAACCGGAGCGAGCCTCGCGGTGACGATATCGACGGCCCGCACCGCTCCCGCCAGGGCTCCCGCGGCTCCCTTTCCCTGGGCGGCCTGGACGATCGGAATCTGGGCAGCCGGCGCGCTGATCGCATCGTCGCGGCTGCTCCTCGGATCGCTTCGGGTGCGGACGATCGCCCGGGAAGGCGAGCCGATGCGCGATCGCGAGTGGCTCGCGGCGGCGGACGACATCGGGCGGCGGCTCTCGCTGAAGAGCCGGGTGCGCATCGTGACGAGCCCCGAGGTTCCCGTGGCGATGACCGCCGGCGCGCGAAGCCCCGTTCTGATGTTGAGCGCGGCCGCGCGCAAGTGGCCGGCGGACCGGCGCCGCGTCGTTCTCCTTCACGAGCTCGCGCACGTGCGGCGCGGCGACTGGATCACGCTCCTCGTCTCCGAGCTCGCCCTCGCCGTCTACTGGTTCCATCCGCTCGCCTGGATCGCGCGCCGCGAAATCCGCCTGAACGGCGAGCGAGCCTGCGACGACCTCGTCATTGGCGACGGCACGAAGCCGTCGGTGTATGCCGCGCACCTGCTCGGCATCGTGCGTTCCTTCACACCGGGCTCGCGCACGGCGCTCCCGGTCATGGCGATGGCCCGGCCTTCCCAGTTCGAGGGACGGATGCGGGCCATCCTGGATCCGGGCCTCCATCGCCGGGGGCCGAGCAGCGGGCAGATCCGCGCTGCGGCCCTCGGCCTTTTTACCTCCGTGCTCGCGCTCTCCGCGCTCCAGCCGTGGGCTCCGCGCACGGCGGAAGGCGCCGCGATGCCCGGATTCGAGATGTCCGCCAGCATGTCGCCGACCAGTGGAGCGTCCACGCGGACGAAGGCGCAATGCCGGCAGAACGCCGCCCACGCGGCAGATACGACCGACACGGCGAACACGACGAATGTCCGGTGCGTGAAGAAGCCCGCGCCGGCGCCTTCCCCGTCCGTCTCGATCGCTTTCGCGCCACCGCTGCTCGATGCGTCCGGCTTCGTGAAGGCCGTCGCGCGCATCGCGGCCGTGTCGCCCGCGCCGAGCCCCGCCGACGCCCGCCCGGCGGTGGAAGTTGTCCCCGCTCCGCAGCGCGCTCCCGTCTCCGCGCCGATGCCGGCCGGCATCGTGCTCGCGTCGAACCGGCATGAGCACTCCGGCGAGGAGTGGTACGACCGCGCCATGACCCTGCACCACTCGGGCCGTTACGATGCCGCGATCGCCGCTTTCGCCCGCGCGATCGAGGGCGGATATCGGGAAGACGCGGCGACCTACAACACCGCCTGTGCGTACGCGCTGAAGGGTGACAAGGACCACGCGTTCGAGTGGCTGCGCAAGGCCATGGACGCCGGATTTTCCGTCTCGAGCTATCTCAGCGACGACGACGATCTCGACTCGCTCCGCTCGGACCCGCGATACGCGACGCTGAAGGTGGAGGTCCGCTCCCATCGCGGCAACAAGGAGATCGAGGACGCACGCGGCGCCCGCACGCGATACGCGCGGCTGGTGGAACGCGCGAAAGCCCCGAAGGACGCTTACTTCTCGTCGGCCCGGGACCTCCTGAACGCTCATGAGTACGCGCTGGCGGCGAAGGCGTACCGGCGCTCCGCGGAGATCGGCTATCGCGCCGGCACCTCCTACTACAACGAGGCTTGCGCGCTCGCTCTCGGCGGCGATAAGACGGGCGCGCTCGACTCGCTCCAGCGGGCACTCGAGAACGGATTCGACGACCCTTCTCTTTTCAAGTCCGACGATGACCTCGAGTCCCTCCACGGCGATGCCCGGTTCCGCCAGCTCGCCTCGCTCGCGCGGGACCTCGAGATGCCGAGCACGAGCATCGGTTCGAAGATCTTCCGCTCCTCCGAGCGGCAGCAGTGGCGCGAAGCGGCTCAGGACGCGCGGGTGATCGCGGCGAAATATCCGAACCTCGGTCGCACCTGGTTCAACCTCGGTCTCGCGGAGCTCAAGGGAGAGCGGCCCGAGGCCGCGGCCGAGGCCTTCGAGAAGGCCCTCGCGCTCTCGTACCGCAAACCGACGACGCTCTACAACCTGGCCTGCTCGCTGGCGAAGGCGGGACAGAAGGACAAGGCATTCGAGCGGCTGTTCCAGGCGCTCGACGCGGGCTTCGACGAGAGCTCGACACTCCGCGACGACGAGGACCTCGACAGTCTGCACAGCGACCCCCGCTTCCGGAAGGCGGAACGGATCGTGGAGCAGCGCTCGGACGAGGACTGACGACAGACGGCCGACGGCCTTGTCAGGATCTCGCGATCTCGCGATCTCATGATCTCGCGATCAATCGATGGATCGAACTATCGGAGATCTGAAGAATTCAGAACTCAGAACTCAGAACTCAGAATTCAGAACTGAAAAACTGACAACCCGCGGTTGTCACACATGCGGTCCCACGAGAGCCGCCAGCAGTAGCGCGAGCGCTCCGACGATCGTCGCGGAGACCGCACCCACGTAGAGCGGCTTCGCGCCGAGGCCTCGGAAGACGGAGAAGCGGGTAGTCAGGCCGACGCCCGCCATCGCCGTCGCGAGCGCGGCAGTCGCCCACGATTCGCCGAGCGTTTTCGCGAGCCCCGCCCACGCGGGGCTGTTCCACAGTCCCCACGCAGCATGGCCGTGCGCGAGCATTCCGTCTCCGATCGACCGCACGACCGCCATCGCGACGAAACCGAGGACGAAAAGGGGAAAGAGCGATGCGATCCGGACGCGGCGGCCGCCCGTCTCGTTCCCGCGCCGGCGCGCGTGGAGATAAGCGAGAAGCGGGACGACCGCGGCGAGGAAGAGGTTGCGCGTGAGCTTCGTGACGGTCGCCACCTTCAACGCGACCTCGTCATGGAAGAGCTCTTTGTAGGAGAGTGCGGCGCCCATCACCTGCGACGTGTCGTGAATGCCGGTCCCGAGAAACAACCCCACCGCGGCCGACGTCTTTCCGAGGAGCGCGTGCGCGAGATAGGGATCGACGAACATCGAGAGGGCTCCGAAGAGCGTGACGTTCGCCAGCGTGTAAGCGACTTCGCGGTCGTCCGCGTCGATCACGGGAGCGACGGCGAGAGCCGCGGTGACGCCGCAGATCGCCGTCGAAGCGGCGGCGAGCGTGCCGAGATTGTCCGAAACCCCGACCCGCCGCGCGAACGCGATCGTCACCACGAGCGCCACCACGACGATCGTCGCCACGAGCGGAACGGCGAGCGCGCCCAGTGCCACGACGTCCAGCGCCGAAAGGCGGATGCCGACCAGGATGATGCCGAGCCGCAGCAGCTTCTTCATGGCGAAAGAGAGGCCGGGCGAAAAGATCGGCGCCACGCCGATCGTGTTCACGACTGCCATGCCGAGCAGGATCGCGACCATGATCCCCGACACGGGACTCGGCCGGCCGGTCGGATCGATGCCCTGGAGCGCCAGCACTCCGCGGCCGATCCAGCCGGCCAGCTCGTGCGCGGCGAACATCACGGCGACCGCGAGCGCCAGGCCGGGAAGAATCCCCGGCACGTCTCTCCAGGTAACGCCGAAGAGCAGGTTGGCGAGCCGGGACGGAGGTTCTCCGGAGGCCGGGAAACCCCTGGACCCGGATCCTGTTCTGGAGGCTGGCAGCACGGGCCGGCATGATATGCGTTAAGGGCGCGGGAAACGGGAAACGGGAAACGGGAAACGGGAAACGGGAAACGGGAACTGACAACCTCTATGCAAACGATTGACAGAGCCAGACTCAAACCCGGCGTGGAAATCGACGACATCGTCGCGGGCAAGGCCGCGCCCGCTCCGCCGGCTTCGGCGTCGGAGCCGATCCGCGGGACGGCGCTCGTCTTCTGGGATCCGAAGGTCCCCGGCAAGAAGCTCGACGCGATCGACACGGACCAGATCACCCCGGCCGCCGACTGCGTCTCGGAGAGCCTCGAGACGCTCGACGAGCGGTGGAAGGCGGGATCGTTCCGGTACCTGATGCCCGACTTTCGGAGGCGCGTGCACGCGGGTCAGACATTCGTGATCGCGGGCGACCGCTTCGCGATCGGCTCGTCGCGCGAGATGAGCCCCGCCGGCCTGAAGGGCGTCGCCGAGGAGGTCGGCCGCGAGCTCGTCGTCGTGTGCGGAAACGGAATGGGCGACATCTTCCGACGCAACGCGTTCAACCTGGGGTTGCACGTGGCCCAGAGCCCCGAGGCGGTCGCGGACGCGCAGGATGGCGACGCCTTTTCGTTCGATCCCGTTTCCCGCCGGCTCGTGAACGAGACGCGCGCCCGAACCTACGACCCCGTCCCGCTCTCGCCGAAGGAAGAGGAAATCCGCTCGACGGGCGGCATCTTCGTCGTCGGGCGGCGCGAGTTCCCCGACTCGGTGCGGCGCGTGCCCGATGTCGTATGGCCCGACGCGGAGACCGCACGGCGGATGTCGACGACGGAACAGATCGTGTGGGCCCACCGGGTGGACAAGGACGCGGAAGTGCGGCCCGGGGCTACGCTGCGCGTGTTCGCGGACCTTCTTCCCGCCTCCGACGGCACGGCGCCCTTCTCGATCCACACGTTCAACCAGATCACCGGCGGAAATACGATCTTTCCGCGGCGGGCGGCCGTGGCTAACGATCATTTCGTCTTCACCGGGAAGGAAGCGGACGAGCGCCAGACGTCGATCGGCCGCGAGTTCGCCCGCATCCACGCGATCGGGAAACCGTACTACGCGGATCCCGGGGACGGGATCTTCCACTTCTATTTCCCGGAGCAGAGTCTCGTCCTTCCCGGGATGTTCATTCCGGGGGCGGACTCGCACAGCCGGGCCTATGGCGCTTACGGCGCCGTCGGTTTCGGGGTCGGATCGACGACCCTCGGATTCGGTTGGGCGACGGGCGCGATCTACTTCACGCTCGCGAAACAGCGTCGGGTGACGTTCCGCGGCCGCCTTCGACCCTGGGTGAGCGGCAAAGACATCGTGCTCGACCTCCTGCGCCGCTGGGGCGCGAAGCAGTCGCAGGGGATGTCCGTCGAGTTCATGGATCCGGAGAAGCAGCTTCCGATGCAATACCGGAACACCATCGCCAACATGATGGCGGAGGCCGAGGCTCTGAACGGGATCTTCGCGCAGGACGAGATCACCGAGGCGTGGTACCGCGAGAAAGGGCTCGCCTTTCCCTATCCGCGGCTCGCGCCGGGAGCAGACGCCGCCTGGGAGATCGACGAGTCGCTCGACCTGTCGGAGATCGAGCCGATGATCGCCAAGCCGTTCTCTCCCGGCAACGCGTTTCCCGCGGACGACGTCGCGAAGGAACGAATCTCGTTCGACAAGGCGCTCATCGGATCGTGCACGAACGGAAGCTACGGCGATCTGCTCCAGGCGGCCCTCGTGATGCGGGGCGCCCGTGACCGCGGATTCGCGAAGGTGCTCCGCGAGTTCACCGTGTTTCCCGGTTCCGGGGGCGTCGGGCGGCAGATCGAAGCGGCCGATCCCCGGCTCGGCGGCGAGTCGATCGCGCAGGTCTTCCGCGCCGCCGGCGGGGAGATCCGCCAGTCCTGGTGCGGCCCCTGCTTCGGCCAGGGACCGGATTCCCTGAAGAAGGGGCAGCGCGCGATCACATCGTTCAACCGGAACTGGCAGAACCGCATGGGCCTCGGCGGAGAGGGATACCTCGCGAGCCCCGCGGTCGTCGCCTCATCCGCCCTCATTGGCTACATGGCGCCGCCGGAGGAGCTCGGGCTCGAGTGGGAGGCGGAGAGGTATGGGGTGTGAGAGTGAGAGTGGTCCGCTATCCGCATCCGCTAACGATTAGCGGTTCGTCGTCTGGTTCTGACTCTCCGTTCATATTCCGTTCACCCTGCCGGTGCCTGCTCGGGAAGGGCTGACTCTCTCTCAGCCCCGGTCTGAGAACCGACCGCGGATACCGGACGACGGATACTGAAAAACCGGGAACGAACGTTGCAGGCTCTGGTACCCAGCAATAACGGAGGCAGCATGAGAACAACTTTTCCAACTCGCATCGCCCGGTCACTCTGGGCCGTTTCACTGGGTTTTCTCCTCTCGACGGCCCTTCGGGCCCAGGATAACGGGGACGACGTGCGACAGACGGTCGCCCGGGTTTCGTACCTGAACGGGGCCGTTTCGTACGCGCGAGGGGACGATCCGGACAACTGGCAGAACGCCGATCTGAACGTTCCCCTGACCCTCGGGGACCGGATCTTCACGGGCGACCGCGCTCGCGCGGAGCTCCAGGTCCATGGCGGCGGGGCCATCCGGGTCAGCGCCAACACGGATCTCGCGGCCATGAACCTGACGGACGACACGAAGCAGTTCTCCCAGACTCTCGGCACCGCCGCCTTCCATATCCGGCGCCTCGGCCCGGACGAAGTATTCGAGGTGGATACGCCGAACGCCGCGGTCACCTTCGACGCGATCGGCGACTACCGCATCGACGTCGACAATGAAGGCAACAGCCGCGTGGCCGTGCGGCGCGGACGAGCGATTGTGGCGGCCGGAGGCGGCCAGGTGACGCTCAACGCCGGCGACGAAATGGACATCAACGGCCTCGAAGCCCCCCGGTACGACATCGTCGGGCTCGCTCCGCAGGACGGGTTCGATCGCTGGGCGCAGGGCCGCGAGGATCGCGGTACGCGTTCCCGGTCGCGCCAGTACGTCAGTGAAGACGTCGTCGGCGTCGCGGACCTCGACGATTACGGCAAGTGGCAGGACATTCCGGATTACGGACGCGTCTGGGCCCCGGCCTCCGTCGAGTCCGGCTGGGCGCCTTATCGCGTCGGCCACTGGGTCTGGCAGGATCCCTGGGGCTGGACGTGGGTTTCGGGCGAGCCGTGGGGCTGGGCGCCGTATCACTCCGGCCGCTGGGTGACCTCCTCCGCACGCTGGTTCTGGGTACCCGAGGGCCCGCGCGTGCACGTGCAGTATTCGCCCGCCCTCGTGGGGTTCGTCGGCGGCGGTCCGGGCTTCTCCGGACGGGACGGCGGCGGCAGCGGCTTCGTCGGCTGGTTTCCGCTCGCGCCCCGCGATCCGTTCGTGCGCTGGTGGGGCCGTGACAATCGTGACAATCGTGATAACCGCGACTACCGTGACAACCGCCAGTCCGCGAACGTGACCTACGTCAATCGCAACTACGTCACCGTTGTGAACCAGAACACGTTCGTCTCCGGCGTTCTCGTGACGCGCAACGTCGTTACCGACCGGGCGGTGCTCCAGCGTGTGGTTGAGGCGCCCGTGATGCGCGGACCCTTGCCCTTCGTCCCGACGCAGGCGTCCCTGCGCATTGCGGTGAGGACCGGTCTTCCGGCGCCTCCCCGGCCGCCCTCGATCGCGATCCAGAGGACCGTGGTCGCCCGCATCGCTCCCCCGCCGGCTCCGCCGCGCTTCGAGGCAAAGCTCGGCATCATCCGAGAGAATCGCGGCGCTCCCGTGGCCGCGGACGCGGCCGCTCGGATCGTTCAAAGCCGGCCGGGCGGCCCGGCAACCGTCACGAATGTCCGTCCCGTCGCGGCGGACTCGGGTCGGATGACGCTCGTCCCGGGCCGTGTCCGGGAGAACACAGGAGGGCGTCCCGCGCCCGTGTCGGCTCCGGCCCAGGCGGTCCCTGTCGCTCCGGTGCGCGGACGCGAGCTCGCCACGTCATCCCGTCCCGTCGAGCGAGCGAACTCGCCCGCCGCCGCGACGGGCGCCGCTTCGCAGCCGTCGAGCGACGGACAGGCCCCGGGGCAGCCGCGCCGCGTCGAGCGCGGCCAGCAGACCGAGCAGCCGCGACCGGCTCTCGATCAGGGCACAGCGCGTCCCACTCCCGCGGCTCCTTCCGGCCAGGCTCCGGGGAATTCCCAGCTCCAGCAGAACGACCAGCGGCGTCAGGAGGCCGAGCGCCAGCAGCTCCAGCGTCAGCAGAACGAGCAGCGCCAGAGCGACGCGCAGAAGCAGCAGCAGAACGACCGTCTCCGGGCCGCTCCTCCGACGGCCGTCCCGCAGGCCCCCTCTCAGAATCCCCAGGGCGACACGCGGCGCACCGATGCGGACCGGCAGCGGCTCGACCGTCAGCAGCAGAACGACCAGCAGCAGAAGGAGCAGCAGGACCTGAAGCGGCAAGCCGACGAAAAACAGCGGCTCGACCGGCAACAGCAGAACGATCAGCAGAAACAGCAGCAGGACCTCAAGCGGCAGGCCGACGAAAAACAGCGGCTCGACCGCCAGCAGCAGACGGATCAGCAGAAGGCGCAGCAGCAGAAACAGCAGCAGCAGCAGCAGAACGACCAGAAACAGCAGCAGGATCAGAAACAGCAGCAGGATCAGAAACGCCAGGCTGAGGAACGCCAGCGGGCCGCTCCGCCGGCTGCGGGCGCCGCGCCTCCCGACCGCCGCGACCCGGGCCAGGGTCAGGGTCAATCGCAGGGCGATCGCGCCAATCACCCGCAGGATCGCACCCCGGAAGTGAAGAAGGCACCCGACAAGCCCAAGGACGAGAAGAAACCGGAAACCGACAAGAAGGATGAAAAAAAGGACGACAAGGACAAGAAGGAAGAGAAGAAGAACTGAATTCTTCTTTCCTTTCGCTCCCGGGGCGGCTCCCGCCGCCCCGGTCCCTTTTCTCCCGCGTGATCCGACCCTCCGCACCTAAAACACTGAATACAAGTCTGTTGGCCTGATATCGGAAAGTTGACATTTCGGTACAGATTGCATATCTTTGCGGGTCCGGAGACCGAAATGGCAACCGAAAACGCTTCCCTGGTCGAGCTGACGAACCGCGAATACAACGCGGGTTTCGTGACGGACATCGAGTCCGAAACGATCCCGATCGGACTGAGCGAAGACGTCGTCCGCCTGATCTCCTCCAAGAAAGAAGAGCCCGAGTGGCTGCTCGAGTGGCGCCTGAAGGCCTACCGCCACTGGACGACGATGAAGGAGCCGGACTGGCAGAACGTCCACTACCCGCCGATCGACTACCAGTCGCTCGCCTACTACTCCGCGCCGAAGTCTAAGAAAGACGCACCGAAGAGCCTCGAGGACGTCGATCCGAAGCTGCTCGAGACTTACGAGAAGCTCGGCATTCCTCTCCGCGAGCGCGGCAAGCTCGCCGGCGTAGCGGTCGATGCCGTGTTCGACTCGGTATCGGTCGCGACGACGTTCCGCGCCGAGCTCGAAAAAGTCGGAGTCATCTTCTGCTCGTTCTCCGAAGCGGTGAAGAGCCATCCGGATCTCGTGCGGAAGTACCTCGGCTCGGTGGTTCCCTCCTCGGACAACTTCTTCGCGGCGCTCAACTCCGCCGTCTTTTCCGACGGCTCGTTCTGCTACATCCCGAAGGGCGTCCGCTGTCCGATGGAGCTCTCGACCTACTTCCGGATCAATTCCGCGAATACGGGCCAGTTCGAGCGCACGCTGATCATCGCGGACGAGCGTTCCAACGTCTCGTACCTCGAGGGCTGCACCGCGCCGATCCGCGACGAGAACCAGCTCCACGCCGCCGTGGTCGAGCTCGTCGCGCACGAAGACGCGAAGATCAAGTACTCGACCGTCCAGAACTGGTACCCCGGCGACGCGAACGGCAAGGGCGGGATCTACAACTTCGTCACCAAGCGCGGCAAGTGCCAGGGCGCGCGCTCCAAGATCTCGTGGACCCAGGTCGAGACGGGCTCTTCCATCACCTGGAAGTACCCGAGCTGCATCCTGCTCGGCGACGACTCGGTCGGCGAGTTCTACTCGGTCGCCGTCACGAACAACTACCAGCAGGCGGACACCGGCACGAAGATGATCCACATCGGGAAAAACACGAAGTCGACCATCGTGTCGAAGGGAATCTCCGCGGGCCACGGCCAGAACACCTACCGCGGCCTCGTGAAGATCAACGGCAAGGCGGACCACGCGCGCAACTACTCCCAGTGCGACTCCCTCCTGATCGGCGACCAGTGCGGCGCGCATACCTTCCCCTACATCGAGGTGAACAACTCCACGGCGCAGATGGAGCACGAGGCTTCGACGTCGAAGATCGGGGAGGACCAGATCTTCTACTTCCAGCAGCGCGGCATCTCCGCGGAGGACGCCGTGTCCATGATCGTCAACGGATTCTGCAAACAGGTCTTCCAGGAGCTCCCGATGGAGTTCGCCGTCGAGGCGCAGAAACTGTTGGGGGTCAGCCTCGAAGGATCGGTGGGATGAGAGAGAGTTGCCAGTTCTCAGTTTTCAGTTCAGAGCTGAGAGCTGACAGCTGACAGCTCTTGAGGAAAATCCAGAACTGAGAACTGAAAACCGATGACTGAAAACGGCCCCCTTCTTCAGATCGAAAACCTCCACGCTTCCGTGGCCGGCAAGGCCATCCTGCGCGGCGTCCACCTGACCGTGAACCCCGGCGAAGTGCACGCGATCATGGGGCCGAACGGCTCCGGGAAATCGACGCTGGCGCACGTCCTCGCGGGGCGCCCCGGGTACGAGGTGACGCAAGGAACCGTGCTCTTCCGCGGCAAGGATCTCCTCGCCATGGCGCCGGAGATCCGGGCGCGCGAGGGCGTCTTCCTCGCCTTCCAGTATCCCGTCGAAGTGCCCGGCGTCTCGAACGTCTACTTCCTGAAGAACGCCCTGAACGCCGTCCGCAAGCATCGCGGCCTCCCGGAGCTCGACGCGATGGATCTTCTCGCGCTGACGAAGGAGAAGGCGAAGCTCGTCGAGATCGACGAGGAGCTCGTGCGCCGGCCCGTCAACGAGGGATTCTCCGGCGGTGAGAAGAAACGCAACGAGATCTTCCAGATGGCGGTCCTCGATCCCATCCTTGCCGTGCTCGACGAGACGGATTCCGGGCTCGACATCGACGCGCTGCGGATCGTCGCATCGGGCGTCAATGCCCTGCGGACTCCGGAGAGGTCGATGATCGTCGTGACGCACTACCAGCGGCTCCTGAACTACATCGTTCCGGACTTCCTCCACGTGCTCGTGGACGGGCAGATCGCCCTCTCCGGCGGCAAGGAGCTCGCGCTGGAGCTCGAAGAGCGCGGCTACGCGTGGCTCGAGAAGGAACCGGTCCCGGCCGGCGCCGCGAAATAGGCGGCGAGGCGCAGTACCCATGTTGACCCCGGCCCTGACCCGTGACTCGGACCTCTACGCTTCCGCGTTCGCGGACGTCGAACGCCGCGTGGGCGGCGAGGCCGCGTGGCTCCTCGCGCTGCGCCGCTCGGCCTTCGCGCGGTTCCAGGAGCTCGGATTCCCCTCCCCGCACGACGAAGCCTGGAAGTACACGAACCCCGCGCCGATCTCCCGCGTGGCATGGCGGCAGGCCTCGGGCGGGTTGGAAGTACGCCGCTCGACGTCCATGCCGATCGACCTCTCGTCTCCGGTCCGGCTCGTCTTCGTCAACGGGCGATTCTCGAAGACGCTCTCGTCCGAGCCATCCGCGACGCCGAAGGGAGTCGGGCTCACGCCCCTCTCCGACGTGCTTCGCCGGAAACCCGACTGGCTCCAGCCGCATCTCGCGCGCGCCGCCTCCTGGGAAGACAGCGCATTCACGGCGTGGAACACGGCATTCTTCGAGGACGGAGCATTCGTCCGGATCGCCCGCGACGCCCACGTCGAGGCGCCCCTCCACGTCGTTTTCCTCTCGGAGGGCGCGTCCGAGCCGGCCGTCTCGCATCCGCGCGTTCTCATCGTCGCGGAGCCGGGCTCGAAGGCCTCCGTCGTCGAGCGGTACGTCGGGGACGGGAACTATCTGACCGACTCCGTGACGGAAGTCCACGTCGGCGACGGCGCGGCCCTCGAGCACTCCAAAGTGCAGCGCGAGTCGTTCGCCGCGGCCCACGTTCATACGATCGCCGCCCGGATCGGGCGCGCCAGCCGGTTCGAGTCGATGAACGTCGCGCTCGGCGGAGCCCTCGCCCGCACGGACATCCGGGCGGTCTTCACCGCCGAGGGCGGCGAGTGCGTCCTGAACGGCCTCTTCGTGGGCGCCGGCACGCAACATCTCGACAACCACACGTGGATCGACCATGCCGTTCCCCACTGCTCGAGCCGCGAGCTCTACAAGGGCATCCTGGACGAGAAGTCGCGCGGCGTCTTCCACGGCACGATCCTGGTCCGCAAGGATGCGCAGAAGACGGATGCAATCCAGACGAACAAGAACCTGCTCCTCTCCCGAGAGGCGCTCGTCCAATCGACGCCGGCGCTCGAGATCTTCGCGGACGACGTGCGTTGCAAGCACGGTTCGACCATCGGGCAGCTCGACGCGGCGCAGATCTTTTACCTGCGCTCGCGCGGAATCGGCGAGGAGGAAGCGCGCGCCCTCCTGACGTGGGCCTTCGCGGAGGACGTCGCGCGCCGCATCCGGATCCCCGAGATCCGGGCCGGAGTCGAAGCCGCGCTCGGGTTGAAGCTTCCGGGAGTCCTTCCGTCCGAAGGAGGGATCGCGTCATGAGCCGCGCTGCAGCCGTCGATCCGCGGTCGCCCGAGAGCGTGCCGCGTCCCTATGACGTCGAGGAGCTCCGCCGGGATTTCCCGATCCTGGAGCGGACCGTCCACGGCAAGCCGCTCGTGTATCTCGACAACGCCGCGACGACCCAGAAGCCGCGGGCAGTTCTGGACGCCGAGCGCGACGTCTATGAGCGCTACTACGCGAACATCCACCGCGGCGTGCACCTCCTTTCCGTCGAGTCGACGGACGCCTACGAAGCCGCTCGCGAGAAGGTTCGCCGCCTCATCCACGCGGCGTCGGTCAAGGAGACGGTGTTCGTCCGCGGCACGACCGAGGCGATCAACCTCGTCGCGCAGACCTATGGCCGCCGCCACGTTGGCGCGGGCGACGAGGTGCTGATCACCGCGCTCGAGCACCACTCGAACATCGTCCCCTGGCAGATGCTCTGCGAGGAGAAGGGCGCCGTTCTCCGGGTCGCGCCGATCGACCGACGGGGCGAAGTCCGGATGGACGAGCTCGTGAAGCTCATCGTCCCGCGCACGAAGCTCGTCGCGGTCGCGCACGTTTCCAACGCTCTCGGCACGGTGAATCCGATCCGCGAGATCGTCGACCTGGCGCACGCTCGAAACGTCCCGGTCCTCGTCGACGGCGCCCAGGCGGTCGCGCGGATGTTCGTGGACGTGCAGGCGCTCGGCTGCGACTTCTACGCGTTCTCGGGCCACAAGCTCTACGCGCCGTCGGGCGTCGGGGTCCTCTATGGTCGCGCGGCGCTCCTCGAGGCGATGCCTCCGTGGCAGGGCGGCGGCGACATGATCAGCTCCGTCACCTTCGAAAAAACGACCTGGAACGTGCTCCCCTACAAGTTCGAGGCGGGCACGCCGAACATCGCCGGGGCGATCGGCCTCGGCGCCGCGATCGACTACGTGCAGGCCATCGGGGTCGACCGGATCGGCGCGCACGAAGACGAGCTGCTCGGATATGCGACGGAAAAGCTCGCGGAGATCCCGGGCGTCCACGCCATCGGCACCGCGGCGAAGAAAGCCGCGGTCCTGTCCTTCACGATCGACGGCGTTCATCCGCACGACATCGGCACCGTGCTCGACCGCCGCGGCATCGCGGTGCGCACGGGCCACCACTGCGCGCAGCCCGTCATGGATTTCTTCGGCGTCCCGGCGACGGCCCGCGCCTCGTTCGGCCTGTACAACACGCGCGCGGAAGTCGACGCGCTGGCCGAGGGCGTCCACGACGTCATCGGCATGTTCCGCTGACGCGGAAAAGAGAGAAGCAGACACCATGTCCTCGGAATTGCGCGACCTCTACCAGGAAGTGATCCTGGACCACGGCCGGAAGCCGCGGAATTTCCGCGACCTGCCCGCGGCCAACCGCAAGGCGGAGGGCTACAACCCGCTCTGCGGCGACCGGGAGACGGTCTTCCTGTTGCTCGACGGCGACACCGTGGCCGACGCCGCGTTCCAGGGCGCGGGCTGCGCCATCTCGACCGCGTCCGCGTCGATGATGACCGAGGCGCTCAAGGGAAAGAGCCGCGAGGACGCGGAGAAGCTGTTCGCGCGCTTCCACGATCTCATCACCGGACAGACGAACGCCCCCGCAGACGCCCCGCCTCTCGGAAAGCTCGAGGTCTTCTCGGGAGTCCGCGAGTACCCGGTCCGCATCAAGTGCGCGACGCTCCCGTGGCACACGATGCGCTCGGCGCTGAACGGCGCGGACGCGACCGTCTCCACGGAAGGCGGAGCCGAGGCATCTCCGTCCGATCAACCCGAGTCGAGCCCCCTGCCACCCGCCCAGGTCTGCTGACGGCGAGCCATTTCAGAACGGAACCACCATGCGCATGCAAAAAGAAGTCACGACGACCCGCGAGTTCGAGGCGACCGAGATTCCCAGCGGGATGAAGATCAAGATTCCCGAGGGCACTCCGCTCGCGATCACGCAGTCTCTCGGCGGAAGCTTCACCGTGCTCACGCCATACGGCTACATGGCGCGCGTCGACCGCAAGGACGCCGACGCGATCGGCGAGGAGACGGCGTCGGAAGAAGCCGCGGCTGTCTCCGACAAGACGCCGGCCGAGCTCGCCTGGGATCAGCTGCGCACCTGCTACGACCCGGAGATCCCGGTCAACATCGTGGATCTCGGCCTCGTCTACAAGTGCGACGTCGCGCCGCGCCCGGAAGGCGGCAACAAGGCCGAGGTCCGCTTCACGCTCACGGCGCCCGGATGCGGCATGGGCGACGTGCTCAAGGACGACATCAAGGGGAAGCTCCTGACGGTCCCCGGGATCGACGACGCGGACGTGCAGGTCCTCTTCGACCCGCCGTGGAACATGAGCATGATGTCCGACGCCGCGAAGCTCCAGCTGGGGATGCTGTGACGCGGGAAACGGGTAACGGGAAACGGGAAACGTCCACCGGAGGCCGGTCATGAAGCTGTCGACACAGGAAGAGTACGGGCTGCGGTGTCTCCTGCGCGTCGGGAGAATCGCCCCCGAGGGCAGCGTCACGATTCCCGAGCTCGCGCGCGCCGAAGGCATGTCGGAGCCGAACGTCGCGAAAATGATGCGGATGCTGCGCCAGGGCGGTTTCGTGCGCTCGACGCGCGGCCATTCGGGCGGCTACGCGCTCGCCCGCCTTCCCGAAGAGATCGCGGTCGGCCACGTGCTCGCGGTCCTCGGCGGCCGGATCTTCGACGCCAAGTTCTGCGGCTCCCACACGGGCGTCTCGGTCTCCTGCGCCCACGACTCCGACTGCTCCATCCGCCTCGTCTGGAAGACCATCCAGTCCGCCATCGACGACGTCCTCGCGCGCCTGTCCCTCAAGGACCTGCTGCGCAGCGAGACCGAGATGACGACCTGGGCCGCCGGCCGGACGCCGACGCTGCCGACCTACGGCTTCGAGGCATAAAGGCGCCGCTCAGTCGAGAAGAAACTCCTCGACCCGCCGCCGGAAACTTTTCGGATCGATGGCGGGATACCGATTCAGCCCCGGTTCGATGGCGTCGAATAGCTGCCGAAGTTTCCCGCGCTCGATCAGGCCGCGCGAAAGCATTTCGCGAACGTCGCCGAGATCCACGGGATGCGCGCGTTCGAGCTTGGACAGGGCCTGCGCGTAATAGTCATAGTGAAGAAAGGTCGCGGATCCCTCTCTCGTGATGAACCGGCTTCGCTCCTGCCAGCCCGGGAGCGGCGGCACGAAATCGGCCGGAGAAGCGAGCTCGAGGTTGACCCGAAGCTCCTCCTTGATCCGGGGGATCGCGTCGAAAATTCCGGCGTCCTCGGGGTCCATCTGGAAATCGATGTCCTTGGTGCTCGCGCGCCAGCCCTCGAGAACGGCCGTCGCTCCGCCGGTCAAGTAAACCCGAACCTCGCCGCGCGCGTGGGTGCCGAAGGCGCGCATCACCCGATGCACGGCCTCCGCGTCTACCGGCTCGCGCATTCGAGCGCCCGTTCAAAACTGACCAGCCGTCGAAGGAAGGCGTTGTATCGCGAGTGGGCGGAATCCGAATCTTCCCGCGCGAGCAGGTCGTACAACCCGGATTCGGGCTCGGCCAGAGCGCCGGGGATCTCGATTCCCGATGCGGCCCGGATTCGGCAGGCGCCGATCGAGACGAGCCACGCTTCGACGGTCGCCTCCCCGCGGTCGAGATCTTCGATCCCCTTTTTCACGAGGTCCGCTCCGGGAAGGCTCGGATCAATCACCTCGCCATTATCGACCCTGCCGGCTATCGGCCGCGCACGAGCGGAAGAGGAGGAACGAATTTCAGCCGGAGTCGCGCCGTTCCGGCCGTGAATTCCGTCGGCAGCTGGAAGGGGGCCGAGGAAGCCTCGAGGCGGTCCTCGAAGGCGATGCGAACCGTGCCGTCCGAATTCACCCGGTAGGACCATCGGGCTTCGGGACACACCCCGACTCCGAGCGTCATCAGACGATCCGGAAAACGCGGCCGCCGCTGTGCCGCGCGTTCGGCCCGGGCATCGAGAACGAGAGCGGTCAGCTCGGAATCGATCGCCAGGCGGCCGGCGCGCACGAGCCCATTCGTGAGATTCGGCTGCAGAATTTCCGTTATTACTTGCTGAATGGGCTCGTCCTCGATCACGGAGGTCGCTTCGCGCCACATCTCCGCCACGGTCGCCTGCGTCCAGGAGCAGACGCTTCTTCGTGCGGCCGCCTCCACGAGGTTGCGGTTCGCACGGCCCATCGCGCGGGAGAACACCTCCTCCTCCGGTTTCTCTCGTTCCGGGAGAAGCCAGGCATCGTTCACGAGCGCCGCCTCGTATCCCGCCGCGCCGGCGGCCAGCAGCGTCAGGACGGCAAGGAGCCGGATTGGGAGCGTCCGGCGCCCCGCCCTCTCGGGCCACGCGAGGGGCGCGCGCTCCGGCATCCTGCCGCTCGCGCCCCTCCCGGCTTCAGGGACCGTACAGCGTCAATCCGAAGGTCGTCGACAGGAAGACGGCCATCTGCCCGCGCGTGTTGGGGCTGTTCGGGCAGTAGAGCCCCCCGCCGCAGCCGGCGGTGATTCCGCGCAGCGCGAGCTCATCCACCCACTTCGCGAAACCGCTCGAGCACGGCACGTCCGGAAACGTCGGCGTCACGCAGGCGGGCGGCGTGTAGGCCGGTCCCTGCAGCGTCGTCAGCAGGAAGACGGCCATCTGCGCCCGCGTCACGTTCGCGGTCGGGCAGTAGTTCCCGCCGCCGCAGCCGGCCGTCACGCCGCGTGCCGCGAGCTCGTCGATCCAGGGCGCCAGACCGCTCGAGCACGGCACATCCGCGAACACCGCCGTGGTGCACGCCGGCGGCGTGTAGCCGGCGCCTTCCTTGGAAACCAGGAGGAACACCGCCATCTGTCCGCGCGTCACGTTGGCGCCGGGACAGTAGTTGCCGCCGCCGCAGCCCGCCGTCACGCCCTTGTGCAGCAGTGTCTCGACGAACCGGTAGAAACCGACGGTGACCGGCACGTCGGCGAAGCTCTTTCCGACGTGCACCGTCCACGCCTTCGTGTCTCCGGAGCTCAGGGACTCCGAGAACGTCGCGTCCCAGTGGAACGCCGGGCGAGTCGCCGGATTGCTGATGGAAACGCCGTAGCAGTTGGACGTCACCGTGCAGCTCGCCGTAGCTCCCGCCGCCAGCGTGCCGTAGGAAGCGGCGGCATCCGTGATCGCGTACGTGGCGCCCACGGGACCCGTCCAGGCCGTCGCTGCCCCGGTCAGCGTGAAGCTCGAGCCGGTCGCGTTCTTCCACGACGGCGCGATCGCCACGGTCTCTCCCGGCTCCAGCACCCCGTTGCCCGCGCCGTCGACGGAGAGCGCGATCGGCTGAGCCGAGCAGCTCGTCACGGAAACGGTCGTCGTCCCCGCGGAAGACGCCGCGCAGGCGGTGCCCATCGGGGTGACCGTCACGCTGTAGATCCCGGAGGCCGCGGTCGTCGCGCCGACGATCATCGGATTCTGTTGCGAGGAGAGGAACCCGTTCGGTCCCGTCCACGCATACGTCGCGTTCGCCACCGTCGGGGAAGCGGTCAGGTGGAGGGTCTGCCCGGCGCAGATCGGCCCGTCATTCCCCGCCGTCGGGGCCGCGGGCGCGGCCGTGACCGTCAGCGCCGCCGCGGCCGAGGTCACCGCCTGTCCCAGAGAGTCCGTCACGACCACGTCGTAGCTGCCCGTGTCGCCCGTTCCGGCCGGGTTGATCGTGAGAGAGGACGTGGTGGCGCCCGAGATCTCCGAACCGTTCGAGAGGTTCACCGTATTGCGCCGCCAGTGGTACGTGAACGGCCCGTTCCCGCTCGCCGTGACCGAGTACACGACCGAGCTGCCGGCGCACACCGTCTGCGACGCCGGAGAGGGCGCCGTGACGGTGAGCGGCACGCGCTCGTAGGCGCCCATGTCGACGATCGGCGCCGTGCCGGCACCCGTGTCGGCAACCGCGGGATCGTCGAAGAAGCGCGGGAGGCCGGCGATGTCGGTCGTCGTCCCGCCGGGCACCGACGAGTTGCTCCCCGCGTCCACGGCCGGAGATCCCGTGCCGAGCCGCAGGTCGTTCGCGCCGGGGTTGCGGAAAAGGGGGTCGGCGTTCTTGTTCCCGGGACCGCCAAAACCGGAACCTCCGACATCGCTGTAACTCACCGAGATCGTGCCGGACCCGATGAATATCTCGTCGATCGAATCGCCCCAGAGAATCGAGTTGACGATCGTGCCGCTTTCAATCAGGGCGACTCCGTACGACTCGCTCCCGGTGACCGTCGAATCGGCGACGGCGCCGTCCTGGAAGAAATAAACGCCGTTGCCGCTGTTCCCCTGAAAGACACAATTGACGGCCGTCACGCCTGCCGTCGCTTCGAGGCCACCGCCCGCTGTCGAGACCGTTGAATTGCCGCGGAAGACCGAGTTCCGCACCGTGAAGGAACTGCCGGTGCCGGCACAGACGCCTCCGCCTCCCGTGGCGCCGCTGTTGGAGGTGAAGACGCATCCGTCGATGACGGGAGATGCTGTCGTCGTGCGGATTCCGCCTCCGCGCTCGGCGGCGGCGTTCCCCGTGAATACGCAGTGCGCGATCGTGGGGCTGCCCATGTTGACCCACATGCCGCCTCCGCGGTCCTGGCTCGATCCGGGATCACCGTTCGCATTGCCTCCCGTCACCGTGAATCCGTCCAGCACTCCCGTCACCGTGACCGTCGAGTCCGACGTGACGACGTGGTAGCTGTTGTCCGAAAAGTCCGCCGCGACGCCGATATCGCCGCTCAGGATCGTCACGTGCGCCGCGGGATCGCGCTGCGTGCGCAGGGTCTCCGTACCGGCGAATCCGCCATACACGCCAACCCCGTTTTTCAGGACGAACGAGACCGTGCGATCCGTCGTCGCGGTGGGCTTGTAAGTCGCCGCGGCGACCCAGATCTCGCTGCCGGACGCGGCGGCAGAGAGCGCCAGCGGCAAGGTCGTATAGGCGTTCGCCCAGGAGCTGCCGTTATTTGCCCCGGTCGCGGAGGCGTTCACGAAGATCGTTCCGGCGTGCACTAAAGCGCCAGAGAGCCATGCTCCCACGAAGAGCGATACGGTGCGTGCTCCGAACATTCGCATGCGACCTCCTTGGGGGGATGGGCTGGGTGGCGTGGTCCGATTATCCCCCCTGCCGGATGCGATAAACTGAATATCCGACCTGATGTGACGGCCCGGCTCTCGCCGTTGCCGCCGTCGAACGCACCCAACAAGTCCTACGTGCCAACGAGAAGGGCCCTGGTCATGAGCCTGATGACGATCGCGCATCTCTCGCGTCGATGGGGTTTCGCCTTTCGCATCGCACACCGAAGCTTCCGTTCCTTTTTCGGACGTCTCGACAAAGTGGCCGTCGTCGTCGCCCTCTGCGCGCTGGCGGCGCTACCGCGTCCGGCCCACGCGTCGTCCTGCGCCGCGCCGGGATTCGTAGCCCCGGACCGCTATCCGCTGCCGGGCAACATGAATGTCTGGGCGGTCGCGGATCTGAATTCCGACGGCCGGCCCGATATCGTGGCCTACAACGGTTCGAATATCACGGTGCTCCTGGGCCAACTCGGCGGCGGGTTCGGGAGCCCTATCGCAGGCCCCGCGGTCGATCCTCTTATCGTAATAGGTGACTTCGATCGGGACGGGAAGGTGGACGTCGTGTCCCGCTCCGGTTTCAGCCTGGTCTTCCTCCACGGGAACGGAGACGGCACCTTTCAAGATCCGGCGCCTTTCGCTTTCATCGATGGAAACTCGGCGCCGCCGAGAAAAGCTACCGCAGCGGATGTCAATGCCGACGGAAAATTGGATTTCGCGTTCTTCGACTCCCACGGCGTCTTCAATGTTTTCCTGGGCAATGGAGACGGGTCATTTTCCCTCGTACAGTCCACACCCGCCGGAAACGGCCCATTCGCGCTCGGCAGACTCGACGCCGATCCCTACCCCGATCTCGCAGTGATGGAGGCCGACGGCCTCGTCACCTATCGCGGCCTCGGCGACGGAACGTTCGGTCCGGGGACCGTGGTCCTCGGAGAAAGTCCGCGGGTGCCCGTCCCGGAGCCCGTCCTCGTGGATTTCAACTCGGACGGATTTCTCGATATTGCCGTAGCGCGAAACTTCGATGTGACCGTGTTTCTGGGCCACGGCGACGGAACTGTTGGACCTCCGATCGACTCGTTCGCCTCGCTCTCACCTGAGCAGTTCATCGCGGCCGATCTCAACGGCGATGGATTTCCGGACATCGTCGATATACAGACAGACGTCGGTCTGGGCGGGGGGTACAACCTGAACGTTCTGGTCGGGCGCGGCGACGGTTCCTTCCTTTTTCCTAGAACTTATGGGACCCCCGTGGCGGGCCCTCTGTTCGCCGCCGTTGCGGATTTCGGCGCCAAGGGCCGGCTGGACGTCGCCCTGACGGGCGGAAATACCAACGCGGAGCTAATCGTCTATCGAGGCAACGGGGACGGAACGCTGCGGGGAAGCATCGAATATCTCGGCCTCAACTTCCCGGCACAGGCAGTTGCCGTCGGTGACTTCGACGAAGACGGTCATCCCGATTTCGTGGAGCTTCACTATCAGTCGATCTTTCTGGAAATCGGCGGGCCTGGAGTGACGGTCGCCGCAACGCACGAATACGTCTTCCCGGACTTGTACCCCGCTTTCCTCACGACTCTCACGGTGGCCGATTTCAATGGCGATGGGCACTTGGACGTCCTCTCCATCCGATCGGACACATCAGCTTTTCAAGTCATGCTCGGAAACGGAGACGGGACGCTTCGGCCCGCGGTTGCTTCGCCCGCTCCGTCACAGCCGTTTCTTACCGGAATCACCGTGGCCGACTTCAACCGTGACGGGTTTCCCGATGTCGCGATCACGACCCGGAATCAGTCGCAGACCGTGGGATCTGTTTTCGTGTATCTCGGCAACGGAGACGGGACCTTTCGCCCCAGCGATTCGCTGCCGCTCTTTGTTCCGCCGGCAGCCCTGGCCGCGGCGGACTTCGACGGCGACGGCGTGCCCGATCTGGCGGTCGCGGGAGGTCAGCTCGGCTCTCCGGGACAGCTTCTGATTTTCCGAGGACGCGGGGACGGGACATTCGACGCCTCCGCCTCGTATGCGATCAGTGACGCGCCTACAGCGATTACGCTCGGAGATTTTTTCGAGGACCAGGTCACCGACATTGCCGTGGCGAACAGCGGTTCGTTTGGCGCCAACTCGAAGCTCACGGTTTTTCGCGGATACAACTCCGGCGTGTTCCAGTCCTGGAGCGAGACGAATCTGAACGCCGTTCCGAGCTCTCTTGCCGTCGCGGATTTCGACGGCGATGGACACCTCGACATCGCCGCCAATGGGGATGGCGGAAAGGCCTTCCTCCTGCCGGGCAATGGCGATGGAACCTTTCAGCCAGCACAGGATTACTTCGCCACCGATCGGTCCGGCACCCTAGGGGTCGGAGACTTCGACCGGAACGGGACTCCCGACCTCGTCGTGGGCAACACGGACTTCGGCAGCGGTGGTTTCGCGATCCTGCTGAGCGCGAGCCGGACAACGCAGATACCCTCGTCGCTGACCGTGATCGTCGGCCAACCCATCACTCTCCATGCGGTGGCGTCGGGGCTCGGCTTCCTCACCTATCAGTGGCGCAAGGACGGTACACCCCTCGCCGACGGCGGCCCGATCCATGGCTCGACCACGAGCACGCTGACGATCGACCCCTCGTCGATCGCAGATGCGGGCGCCTACGACGTCCTCGTCACCGACTCCTGTGCTTCGACGCCGTCCAACCTGTCATCCGTGACGGTCGAATTCGCCGACGTACCGGTCGCGAGTCCATTCCACGCGTTCATTCTCAAGCTGGCGAAGGATGGCGTCACCGCCGGCTGCGGAAGCGGGGACTTCTGTCCTTTCGACTCCGTGACGCGCGGTCAGATGGCGGTGTTTCTCCTGCGCTCGAAGGAAGGGCCCGCATATGCGCCTCCCTCCTGCACTCCATTCTTCATGGACGTGCCGTGCTCGCTCGGCGTGGCACCATGGATCAACGAGCTGCACGCCCGAGGCGTCACGGCGGGTTGCACGCCCACGACCTACTGCCCCGCCGATCCGGTGACGCGCGGCCAGGCGGCGGTTCTTCTTCTGCGTACCAAAGAGGGATCCGCATACTCGCCGCCCCCCTGCACGACGCAGGTCTTCAATGACGTTCCCTGTTCGAGCCCGCTCGCCCCGTGGATCCAGGAGTTGGCGGCTCGGGAAATCACGACCGGGTGCGGAGGAGGAAACTTCTGCCCGGGAGCGGCCGTATCGCGCGCCCAGGCAGCCGTGTTCCTCGTGACGACGTTTGCCTTGCCCTAGCCCAAGAATCGAGGATCGCTAAGACGAACAAAAACGTTCGCGCTCAGGGCAGCGCGAACGTGACCGACAGGAACGCCGCCATCTGCCCCCGCGTCACAGACGACGACGGGCAGAAGTTCGTCCCGCCACACCCGCCGGTGATTCCTTCGGCCGACAGCCTCTCGATCCATGCCGCCGCGAACGAGCCCGCGGAAACGTCCGTGAAAACCGCCCCGGTCGCGGGCGGCGGGTTGTAGGCCGGCCCGTGCTCGCCGCGCAGGAGGAACACCGCCATCTGCGCGCGGGTCACGGAATCTCCCGGGCAGAAATTGTTGCCGCCGCAGCCGCTCGTGATCCCCTCCGCGTGCAGCTCCTCGATGTAGGCCGCCGCGAAGCCGTTCGCCGGGACGTCCGTGAAGACCGTCCCCGCCGCGGGAGGGGGCGTGTAGGCCGCGCCGTGCGCCGACTTGAGGATGAATACCGACATCTGCGCCCGCGTCACGGGATTCGAGAGGCAGTAGTTTCCGCCGCCGCAGCCCGCCGTCACGCCGTCGCGAGCGATCTTCTCGACCGACAGCCAGAACGGATTCGAGGGAGGCACGTCGAGGAAGCGCGCTCGCTCGAGCGCCCCGATATCGAAGGCGGCGAGAAGCGGCCGGGGATACCCGTTCAAATCCGTCGCCGGCGCGTTCGTCGCGGACCCGGCGTCGATGGCCGGGCTGCCGTCCCGCAGTCGATAGTCGTTCCCGGCCGCGTCGACGAACAGAGAGGCGGGCGCCGAAATGACGGACGCGGCGTCCTGACTCGTCGCCGACTTCCACTGCGCGAGCGAAAGGATCGAGTCGCCGCCGTCGAGCGTGAATCGATCCATCACGACGTTGTGGTTGCTCACGAATCCCGAGAGGCTGTCGGTGGAGATCGAGATGCTTCCGTGATTCGGGTTGGCGTCGTAGAGGATGTTGTTCGACACGAAATTGCCCGTCGATCCGTCCTGGATGTTGATCGCCCAGCGGGCGTCCGAGGCCTCCAGGATCGTGTTGTTGACGACGATGTTGTTCATGGAGGGCGCGCCCGCGTCGATCTGGTAGAGCGAGATGCCGCTCGCGTGGTTGTCGTACAGCAGGTTGTTCTGGAACCGCGAGCTCTGCACGCCGTCGCAGTTGATCCCGGAACCGCCGGCGACGCCGTTGCCCCAGATCGTGTTTCGCTCGACGAGCGCTCCCGAGATGATCCCGTCGCCTCCCTGGCTGATGTCGCCGTTCATGTGGATGCCGTTGGCGTGGTTGCCGAAGACGAGGTTGCCGCGGATGACGGGCCGGTCGCCGCTGTTGGAGACATAGATCCCGTGCTCGATCTGCGAGTGGCTCGTGACGTTGTTCTCGATCAGCAGGTCGTCGGAAAAGCCCGAGAAGATCCCCCAGTGACCGTTCCCGTCGGCCGTGTTGTGGCGGATCGTGACGTGATCGTTGACCGCCGAGCGGATCCCCGCCCGCGGCATCCCGTTGATCGTGAAACCGTCGATGACGATGTAGCTCGCCTCCTCGACGTTGATCCCGTCCGGCGTCACCGCGTTGCGCGTGCCGATGACGGTGCCGGGATCCGCGAGAAACGCGATCGGGAGCGCGGCCGTGCCGGTCGTCCGCATGTCGAATCCGACGTAGGTCCCGGCGTGCACGATCACCGTGTCGCCCGCCGCGACGTGGTCCGCCGCGTACTGGAGCGTCGCCCAGGGGCTCCCGGAGGTGCCGAGGTTGGCATTCGCGCCGCCCGGCGCCACGTAGTAAGTCGCCGCGTGCGCCGAACCGGAGGCGGCCGCCGTCGTGATCACGACAGCGAGCGTCACCAGTCCGACGCGGATTTTGGTCCGCATCGATCCCTCCCTGGTTTCGGACCATTCTAAGCCCGGGCCGCGCGCGGCCGG
The DNA here is from genome assembly GCA_038239305.1 of Thermoanaerobaculia bacterium. GTDB lineage: Bacteria > Acidobacteriota > Thermoanaerobaculia > UBA5066 > Gp7-AA6 > JALYUA01. The sequence continues at coordinate 41,939 of JBBSEW010000033.1, forward strand.
GACGGTCTCAGGGCCGGGCGGGAGGTCGGAATCCAATGAGACGGGGAGGCCGCCTCGCGGATTCGCCCGGCAGCCCGTACAGGTCGTCGAGCCGGAAAGAGCGGTAGACCGGCGACGGAAACTCCACGGACGAGAGCACCGTTCCGGCTGGCGTGATCTGAAGCGAGAACGCCTCCTGTTCTCCGGCGTCCGAGACGAAGCCCGCGTCGAAATGGAACGTTCCGTCGGAAAGCCGCTGAGCGGCGCCGAGGGCCTGCGAGAAGACGCCGAGATCCGCGTTCAGCACGAGACGCGCGGTCCGGCTCCGCTCGTCGAGCTCGATGGCCTGGCCGCGACTGTCGGCGGATGAATCGATCGCGCGGCGCCCGTTCCCGTTGTCGAACAGCGTGATGGTCGTGGAGCTTCCCGGCTCGAATCCGGCGTCGTGCTGGTGGGAGAACCAGGGCAGCGGATCGGCGGAATCGAGCGTGAAATCGCCATCCCTGCCGAGGCGCCACAGCACGGCGCCGCCTCCCGCGCCGTAACCGTAGTCGATTTTGATCAGCCAGTCCTGGTGGCGGGACGAGTAGAGCAGCGCGCCGTCCGGAGTCTGCGCCACGGCGTTTCCGTGCGTCCAGTCGTGAGCGTCGGCGCGGAGGAAATAGGGCGCGCATCCGATCGCGGCGAGGCACGTCTCCCCGAGCGTCGCGGCGCGAGACGGGTCGAGATGATCGAAGGTGTCCCACGTCCACACGACCTGGAAATCCGCATCGAGGACGATGACCATGTCGCCGATGACATCGACGGGCCCGGGTCCCTGCACGTCCGTCAGGATCTGCTCGACGTCCGCGAGCACGACCGTGCGCCCGTCCGGGAGCATCCGCGCCTCGTGATGGAACGCGCTGATCGCGCGCTTGCCGAGAGCCGCGAGCTGCTCGTTGACGCGAGCGGCGTTCGTCTCGCGGAC
>JBBSEW010000034.1:0-42762 GCA_038239305.1 Thermoanaerobaculia bacterium
CCTCGGCATCGCCAAGCGCGTGGCGACCGAGACGCTTCACCACATGACGGGCACCGGCATGTTCGTCGGCAAGCTCAAGTACTGCTCGCCGGAGCAGGCAGGCTCGCTGCCGCCGGGGGAGAGCGTGGACGGGCGAAGCGACCTCTACTCCTTCGGCGTCGTGCTCTACGAAATGCTCACGGGCAAGCCGCCCTTCGAATCGCAGACGCCGGAGGGCTATCTCGGCAAGCACCTGCACACGGCCCCACCCCCGCTCGACACAGCGCGAATCCCCGTCCTGCTCGCTCCCGGTCTCGCCTCGATCGTGACGAAGGCTCTCGAGAAACAGCGGGACCGGCGATTCGCCGATGCGCGCGAGTTTTCGACCGCGCTCGCGCGCCTGCTTCCGGCCGCTTCCAGTTCGACGAACGAGGTTCCGACCGCGCTCCTCCCCGGCAACGCCGCGCGCGGCAGCTGGAGCTGGCTCGTCGGCGGCGCCATCACGATCTCCGTGGCGGCCGTAGCGCTTGCTCTCGTTCTCCATCGTCCCGCCTCGGCCGTCCATACGCCTGTGATTCCGGTTTCGGCACCGTCTCCGAGCCCGGAACCCGAACCGACGAAAAGGGATGCGGCGGACGCGGTCGTCATCCAGCCCCGGATCCTGGAGGATGAGGTCACCCCGCCGCCTCCCCCTCCCACACCGCGGCGCACGCCGACGCACGTCCTTCCGACCGCCGTGCCTCCGACGGTTGTGGCGCCGACGGTCGTGCCGCCGACGCCGGTTCCGGCGGGCGCCAGTCCCGCCGCAACCGTGTCTCCGGAGGCTCCGCCGGAGCTTCCCGGCGTCGGGGAGCTCAACGCGCGAAAGGTTCGCCGGATCGTCGACGAATGGACCGCCAGGCCGGTCGAAAGGCGCGCGCTTCAGGCCGTACGCGTCGCCTACGTCGTCAACCAGTGGGTGAAGTCGTATCCCGCCGACGCCCTTTCCGTCGAGCTCGCGAAATCGTTCCCGGGCACGCTCCGGCTTGAATCCGACTCCGCATTCCACTCGACACCGCCCCGTTTCGGAATCGCGCTCGAGTTCGCGACCGCCTATCTCCAGCTCTCGTTCGCGCCCGCGGATTCCGAGATGGAGCGGCGCGTTTTGAGCCTCCGGGGGCGGATCCGGACGGGAAAACGCCGAACGGAGGGAGCGCCCCGCGAGTAGACGGATTTCCCTGACTCCGTCCTCTTTACTCGCCCGAGGCCCTCCTCCCCACGCCGCCCGGTTCCTGGCTCAGCCTCCAAACTGGCGCAGGTGGTGGTCGAGATGTTTTTCCATCATCACGGCCCACTCTTGACCGGTCATGCGGCCGAGAAAGGGGTGCGTCTGCGCCGCCGCGTGCGCGGCGCCTGCCGAAGCGAAACGCTCGATGAGACCGGCGAGCCGCCCTTTCTCCTCGGCGAAATCCTTTGGATCCGTCACGACGAACGTCGGGTCCGTCGGGGAATTCCGGCCGAAGGGCTTCTCCCCGATGAGGGACGCCCGGACGAAGGGAGCGAAGATCCGCCCGATCAGAGCCTGTTTTCGCGGGGTGTCGCCCGTGGCCACCTCGAGCGCTCTCGAGCAATGCGCCAGCATCTGCGCCGCGATCATCTTGCCCCACTGGCGGGCAGCGTCCGGCGCAAGTTGCTCGAGCCTCTTCTGAATGGCGGCGCGATCGGCCGGATCGAACAGGTTGCGCATGAAGGAACTCCGGAAAGCGCTAGGGGAGCGCCTTTCGAGACACACCCGTTCCGGATCCCGGTCCGGCGGGAGATACACCGACGGTGTCGTCCGGGGACACGGCCTCGATAACCTTGTACATCGGCACCTGGGTCGAAAGGCCTTTCAACGAGAAGTGGCCCATCTGCGCGTGGCGGAAGAGGGTCTTGGTCGCCTCGTAGGTCGCGGGACCGATGCAGATCTCGCCGGGTCCGGCCACAAATTCCTCCATCCGGGCGGCCACGTTCACGGCATTCCCGAGAACGGTGTAATCGACGCGTCTCTCCGAGCCGATCTCGCCGACGATCGCCTCGCCCGTGTTGATCGCGATCCGCACCTGGATCGGAGGCTCCCCGCCGGCAACGCGCTCCGCGTTCCATGCGGCGACCCCCTCGCGGATGTGGATAGCCGCGGTGACGGCGCGGGCCGCATGGTCCGGCTGGTCGATCGGCGCTCCGAAAAAAGCCATCACCGCATCGCCGATGAACTTGTCGATCGTCCCATCCTGCGAAAAAATCGCGTCGGACGACAGAGTGAAAAATTTGGTGAGCAGTGCCGCGAGCTGCTCCGGGCTCATCTTCTCCGACCACGACGTGAAGCCGACGAGATCCGCGAATACGATGGTGACCGTCTTCGTCAGGGCGGCCTTGAACGAGCCCGTCGTCGCGGCGTCCGCGATGATCTCTTCAATAACCTGCGGGGAGTGGTAACGCTCGAGCCGGCCGCGGATCCTCTTCTCTTCGGCGACGCGCTCATGCAGACGCGCCCGTTCGATCGCGACCGCCGCGAAGTTCGCGAGCGCCGTCAGCAGGTCCAGGTCCTTCTCCGTGAACGTCCCGACGTGAAGCGGTGAGTCGACGTGGATCGCGCCGATCACCGAGTCGCGATTCCAGAGCGGCGCGCACATCGCGCTGCGAATCTGTTGCATCCGGATCGACATGCCCGCGTCGAAACGCTCGTCCGTCTGCGCGTCCGACGTGAGGACGGCGACCTTCTGCCGAAGCACCATGTCCACGATCGTCCGCGAGTACGGAGCGGAGCCGTCCTTCGTGAGGCGGCTCGACGTCTTCATCCGGGTCACGCGCAGATGGAGCGCGCCTCCTTCTTCGAGGAGCAGGAATCCGCGATCGACGGGGAGGTATTCGAAGATCAGGTCCATGACCTTGTCCAGCACGGTCTCGACGTCGTCCGCGGAGATCAGCGTCTTGGCGACCTGCACGAGAATCTCGAATACTTTGTTCTTGTAGGCGACGTCGAGGACAGCGCGCTTCTTGTGGTCGGTCGACTCGGGCAGCGCGTCCGCGGACTTGTCCAGCCCGAAGTCGAGGTTGAACTCGGATATCGGCCGGATACAGGTCGAGGTCGAGTCGAGCGCGCGCTTGGCCGGAGAAGCGACGGCCTCCTCACGGAAGCGCAGAAGGAAAGTGCCAATCGACGCCTCGTCGCCGTCCGCGATGACGCCCTGGGGAACGGGACGGTCGTTGATCTTGACGCCGTTGGTCGACTGGTTGTCGTAGATGACCCAGCTCATTCCTTCGAGCTTCAAAAAGGCGTGGCGTCGGGAGACGGAGAAATCGTTCAGGACGATGTCGTTGTCGTTCGACCGGCCGATGGAAGCCTCGCCCTTGGAGAGGTTGAAGACCTGGGGCCGACCTTCGGTTTCGTAGAGGACCTGCAGCATGGGGATGGAAATTATAAAGCCTTCGGGCATGGCGGTTGCCGGGAACTCCCGCGGTGGCTCACCGCCCGGATCCCAGGGTGAAAACGATCCGCACCGTCTTGTGGGCCGCAACCGGCCCCGCGCGGCCCCGGGCGGGCTTGTACTGCCAGCGCCGGACAGCCTCGACGGCCGACTCGGAGAGCCCCATCGGCAGCCCGCGGAGGACCTGGACGTCCTCGACGCGACCCCTCTCGGAAATGAGGGCGTCGAGCACGACGGTCCCCTCGACTCCCGCCCGCCGGGCGGACTCCGGGTACACCGGATCCACCTTCGACTGCACCGTCGCCGGCTCGAGCGCCTCGTCGGTCGTTTCGGGAGGCTCGGAGCTCGACACGCCGTCGTCGGCGCCTCCCGACGGTGTCGGCCCGTTCGCCGCGAGGTCCGTCAGCTTTACGTCCGAGGGCTCCCGCACGCCCTCCGCCACGATTGCGGGCTTCCGCGGGTCGGGAGGAACGAGATCGACGGAGGACGAATCCACGAAGCCGAGGCTTCCGTCCGGCATCCGGAACGCATAGTAGTCGTGGTCGACCGCGTGGATCGAAACCGCCGAGCCCCGGGCGAGCCGTCCGGCCCGCGGGGCGAAGGGAAACGGCGCCAGGCGGACCGCGGCGTCCTCCGCGACGACCCCGAACACCGGTGGAAAAGAGAAGATCCGCGAGGCTCGCCGGCCGCGCGCATCGCGGTCCGCGTCCCGCTCGGCAGATTCCGACGCGAGAAAACCTGTCTCGCCCTGGACGGACCGCACGCGCATCCACGGCCCCTGGTCCTCGAGGATCGTGATTCGGCCGCCTCGGGAGAGCGTCGCCACGAGCGGCGCCTGCGCGGCGGCCGCCCGCCGGATCGTCGCGTTCTCGACAGTGACGGTCGCGGGTTGCTCCGCTGACGCCGCGGTTCCGGCTCCCGTTCGCAGCCCCTTCCGCGGGCGCGCCACGACGATCAGGGCGATGAGCGCCAGAACGAGAGCGCCGGCCGCAAGGACGATTCCAGCGGGGCGGGACCAGCGGGCCGCCAGAAGGGCCGCGCGCTTGCGCTCCGGACTCAGGCGGGGCTCCCCATCAGGATGACGAGCAACGCCTTCTGGGCGTGAAGCCGATTCTCGGCCTCATCGAAGACGACGGACGCCGGCGAATCGATCACCGCAGCCTCGACCTCTTCGCCCCGGTGCGCCGGCAGGCAGTGCAGGAAGATCGCGTCCCGGGCGGCCATCGAGAACACGCGCGCCGTCACGCGGTACCTCTCGAATTTCCGCGCGCGATCGGAAGCCTCCGCCTCCTGCCCCATCGAGGCCCAGACGTCCGTGTAGACCGCGCGGGCCCCGGCGAGCCCCTCTTCGATCGAATGCGTCACGAGAATCTTTCCGCCGGTCCGCTCGGCCGTCTGCCTGGCCGATTCGACGATCCGCTCCGCCGGCTCGAAGCCTTCAGGGGTCACGACGGCCACGCTGGCCCCGAGCTTGGCGCCCGTCAGCATCAGGCTGTGCGCGACGTTGTTGCCATCCCCGACATAGCAGAGGGGAAATCCGCGAGTGCCCCCGAATCTCTCCTGGATCGTGAGGAAGTCAGCGAGGGCCTGGCACGGATGCAGGAGGTCGGTGAGGCCGTTGATGACGGGGACGGACGCGAACTGCGCGAGGCCCTCCACGGTCGCCTGGGCGAACGTGCGCGCCATGATGCCGTCCGCATAGCGCGAGAGAACGCGTGCGGTGTCCTCGATCGGCTCGCCGCGGCCGAGCTGCAGGTCGCGCGACGACAGGAACATTCCGAGGCCGCCCAGCTGAAACATGCCCGCTTCGAACGACACGCGCGTCCGCGTGGAGGATTTCTCGAAGATCATCGCGAGCGATTTCCCCGCGAGGGCCGACCGGTAGTCGCCGGGCCGGGCTTTCATCTTCGCAGCGAGGCTCAGAATGGCTTCGATCTCCGCCGGCTCCCACCGGCTCTCGTCGATGTAGTCGCGCTTCGTAGTCATGTTCTCTCCCGGATTCGCGTTCCTGTCTTCCCGTCGAGCGCGTCGGTCAGTGTCTCCGCGCGCGCGATCAGGACTTCCCGCCCCCCCCGCCTCGACGTAGCGGATCGCGGCGTCGATCTTGGGGCCCATGCTGCCCGGAGGGAATTGTCCCTCGGCGAGAAGCTTTCGCGCCAGCGCCGGATCCATCTCGTCGATGGGGGCCTCCGACGGTTTCCCGAAATCCCGCGAGACACGATCGACGCCGGTCAGGATGATGAAGAGATCGGCGGACAGGGCCGCCGCGAGCATCGCGGCCGAGTAGTCCTTGTCGATCACGGCCTCCACCCCGCGGACCTCGCCGTCTTCCGTGACGACGACGGGAATGCCGCCGCCTCCGGCCGCGATCACGATGAAGCCCCGATTGATCAGGGCCGCGGCGACATCCACGCCGCGAATCGAGCGCGGCCGCGGAGACGCGACGACCTTGCGGAAGCCCCGGCCCGCGTCTTCCACCATCTTCCAGCCGTGGGATTCCTCGAGCGCCCGGGCGCGCTCCGCCGGAAAGAACGGCCCGATGGGTTTCGACGGCGCGAGAAACGCGGGATCGGCCGCGTCCACCTCGACCTGAGTGACGAACGTGACCACTTCCTTGCGAAATCCCGCCTTCGGCAGCTCGTTCGCAAAGGCGAGCTCCAGCAGGAATCCGAGTGATCCCTCGGTCTGCGCCACGCAGAAGTCGAGAGACTGCGGCGGAATGCGATCGGACGCGCAATCGGCCTGGATCAGGATGCTCCCGACCTGCGGGCCATTGCCATGGACGACGATGAGCTCGTAGCCGCGGGCGAGGATCGGAAGCAGCCGCCGCACGGCCTCGCGAGCGCGTCCGAGCTGCTCGGCGGTCGTCCCGGAGTCGCCGGGCGGAAGCAGAGCGTTTCCGCCGAACGCGACGACGGCGAGCGGGCGGACAAAGGAGAAGAAGCGGGACGTCATTGGGGGATCGGGAAACGGGAAACGGGAAACAGGAAACGACGCCGAAAGGAAGGCTCCCGGACGTCCGGGCGGCGGACCATCATCGGGCTCTCCTCATCGACTCGCGCATCATCATTCATCCCTCATCCCTGATCGCCTCTCGTCCCCCTCGTTCTTCGATTCCGGTCTGCCGTTGTCATTTCCACTTCCCGTTCCCGTTCCGGTTCCCGCGTTCCGGCTTCCGTTCGATTGCCTTTTCTCTTATCCCGTTTCCCGTTTCCGGCCCCGTCTCGGTTCCCCGACTCCGTCTCAAAGGGCCTCTCTGACCAGCGGCATGGCCATGCAGCGGGGGCCGCCGCGGGCGCGCGAGAGCTCGTGCGCGGCCAGACGGATGACGGATTTCTTCCCCTCCCGCAGATCGAGCTCGCTCTTGCCCAGGAGAAGGTCGGCCTCGTCGACGACCGTGTAACCGTGGCTCGCGAGCTCCTCCGCCGTCTTGACGTTGCGGTCATAGAGCAGCACGACTCCCGGGGCCAGCGCAAAAGCGTTCGCGCCATCGGTCCACTGCTCGCGGCGCTCGGCGATGGGATCCTCGCCCCCGCAGCGCAGCGGAGCGAGGTCGATCTTCTGCGTTTTCAGCGCCGAAAGAAGGTCCTTTTCCGACGTCCACGCCACCTCGCGCTTTGTGAGATCAACCTCGTACACGTCCGCCTCCTCGACGCCTCCGGCGAGAATCATGGGCGCATACACCAGGCACTCGTCGCGCGAGACCATGGTGAAGACCGTGTCGAGGTGCATGTACGACCTCGCGGGAGGAATCGCCACGACGAAGATACGCTTGACGGGCGATTTCTTCGCCTTGAGCGTTTCCGCGAGCCGCTCGATCGTCGTCTTCTCCGTGCGCTCCGAGTAGCCCATCGCGATCACGTCCTCGCGAAGCACGAGCACGTCGCCGCCTTCCAGAGTCGGCCGCATGCGCGCGTACGACGTCGAGGGCGCGTAGCTCGCGGGGAATTCATCGAACCAGAAGACGCCGTCCGGCCGGGCGAAACGCGGGTGATACTCGAAGACGTAACCGGAGAGAAGCGGCTCGCGCCGTCGGGCGGAAGTGGCCATGGAGCTACGGATCGCGCGGTCGCCCACCACGACGAGAGGGTCGCGCTGGAAGAAGTAGTTCGGGATGGGAGGCAGCCAGTAGAGATCGTCCGACGAAACGGAGCTCTCGAGCGAAGGCTTCTCGACGCCGGCGACGAGGGTCGCGGCGAGGGCGGCCGGCGGGAGGTCGCGCAGCCGGTAGTCCATGTCCGGTCCCCAGTCGAGATTGCGGCCGAGATCCTCGAGGATTTTCTCGCAGTGCGTCTGGAGCACCTCCGCGAGGAGGGTCTGCACGTCGAGGACCTCGTCGGCGACGAATCCGAGGACCTGCTGGAACCGGCGATGTTCTTCGCGAGCCCGCGCGCCATAGAGGATGTCGTCGAAAAGCAGCTCCTCCATCATCGCCGGGATCATCCGATCGATCTCCGGACCCGGCAGATGGATCAGCACGGAGGAGAGCTTGCCGATTTCCGAAGTGACGTTGAGGGTCATAGGCGCACCGGCGAGGAGGGCATTCTAACCGAGCGGTGGCACAGGACCTGGGGGGTCCGGGAGATCGGATGATGGGGCTATGAGCACGCGCCTTCCGATCGAGCGATAATCTCGCGATCTCGCGATCTCATGATCTCGCGATCAATCGAACCATCGATTCATCGAAAAATCTGGGGCCCTTCCGGGAAAGAACAAACCGCGCCCACCCATCAGGAATCCTTGACCAGCGGAGCGATCTGCCCCCTGGCGCGACGCAGGACGGGATCGAGACCGCGCGCGGAGTTGTTTCCGGATGGACGGAAGCTGCCAATCGCGTATCAGCAGCCCGGCGAACACATCCGCTCGCAACGGGAGGAGTCTCCTGACCGAAGGGAAGGAGGAGCCTCCCGTTGCGGGAGCCGGAGCCAGCCTCACTGTGCTCGGTCGAGGCCGCATCCGGCCGAGCCGAGCAACAGCCGCCACGGCCGAACTCCGCGCAGGACACAGAGCCGTGAAGCCGCGAGCATCATCGCGGCGCAGGCGACGATCTGGCCGAGCCGAGCGGCTGTCGCCACGAAAGAGTCTCTGCGCAAGGCGCTTCCGCCAGAGTCCGGCTGAACATCGCGGCGCAGGCGACGGACTTTACGGAAACAACGACGCCAGCACCGGCTCCAGGACTTCCGGCTTTCCGCCGGGCTTCTCCTGGATGGCGACTGCGGCTTCTTCCGCGACCTCGGCGATCCCCGACAGCTTTTCGCCGAAGCGACCGAGGGCCTTGGCCGCCTCGTCATACTGCTTCTGCGTGTTCGACAGGTGGACGCGGACCTTCCCGAACGGGTCCTCGACCTTTTCCCAGAGACGCCCCAGATCGGACAGCCGTTCCTGGATCTCCTGGGCGCTTCTCTGGAGCTCCAGGCCTCGCATGCCCATCGAGACCGTGGACAGATACGCATAGAGAAGGCGCGGGGAGACGGGAACCACCCGCCTCTCGAGGGCGTAGTCCGCGAGCGCGGCGCCCTGCTCCTCCTCCCCCACGATCTCGCAGTAGATCGCCTCGGCCGGAACGTACATGAGCGCGAAATCGAGTGTGCCGCTCTCCGGCCGGATGTAGCGCGTACGGATCGCATCGACATGCTTCTTCACGTCCGAGGCGAAATCGCGCTGCGCCCGGCGGCGGTCCGCTTCGTCCGGAGCCTCGCGGCTGCGGCGGAAATTCTCGAGAGGAAACTTGCTGTCGACCGGAACGATCCGTTCGCCGACGAAGATCGCGGCATCCACCACGACGTTGTCCGGAAAGCGATACTGCATCTCGAATCCCTGTGCCGGCAGAACCTGGCGGAGGGTCTGCTCGAGAAACGCCTCACCGAGCGCGCCCCGGAGCTTGGGCGGTTTCAGGAGGTCCTCGAGCCGCGTCACGTCGCCCGCGAGCTTTTCGATCTTCTGCGACGCCTCATAGATCCGGCCCATCTTCTGACCGACGTCCTGGAGAAGACGCCCGGAGGCGCCGAGATGGTCGGACAGGCTCTTCTGGCCATCCACCAGACGCTGCTCGACGCCGGAGACGCGGTCATCGACGGACCGGCGCAGCTCGTCGAATCGCCGATCGAGAGACTCGGACGCGCCCCGGCCCGCCGCGAGCTCGGCGAGAAGGCGCTCCTGCCGCGCATTCGCTTCGCCGCCGGACGCCGCCTCCCGCCGCGACCTCTCCCGGGCGAGGGCCGCGAAGGCCGCTGCGGCGGCCGCCACCGCAATCGCGGCAAGAGCGATCAGGCCGGCCATGACGATTCCAGGGGACGACATCTCCATTTCAGAGAATAACAGCCGGGCGGACAGATGGCGTCCGAGCAGAGCGCCGGCGAGGATCTCGTTCCGCGCTTCCGTGCGACAATGCCGGCATGGTCCAGAAACCGCCGCCCCCGAAGACCTCGAGCAAGGAAGACCGGGAAGTCGACTACCTGATCTGCACGCAGTGCAGCACACCCTGCTACGTATTCGACATGGACGGCAGCCGGATCGTCGACGCGACTTGCCTCGTCTGCGGAAACGACGCGATCTCGCAGTTCACCCTGGGAGAAGACGCGGGCAGTGAAGACGCCTGAGACGGAGTATCGGACACCCCTCGCGGAGCGCTACGCCTCCGCTGAGATGTCGGCCATCTTCTCTCCGGGATTCAAGTTTCAGACATGGCGACGCCTGTGGCTCTGGCTCGCGCAGGAAGAGAAGCGTCTCGGCCTCCCGATTTCGGACGCCGCGATCGCCGACATGGAAGCTCACCTGTCCGACATCGACTTCGAGGCCGCCGCCCGCGAGGAGGAGAAAACGCGCCACGACGTCATGGCCCACGTGCGGGTCTTCGGCGAAGCGGCGCCGGCCGCCCGGGGCATCATCCACTGGGGGGCCACCTCCGCATACGTCTCGGACAACGGCGACCTCATCCAGATGCGTGAGGCTCTCGGGCTGATCGAGAGCCGGCTCGTGTCACTCCTGCGCCGCATCCGCGCCTTCGCTCTCGAGCACAAGGGCCTCCCCACTCTCGGATACACGCACTACCAGCCGGCGCAACCGACGACCGTCGGCAAGCGCGCGGCGCTGTGGGCTTCGGAGCTCCTGATGGATCTCGAGGCCGTTCGGTCCGCGCGCGCCGATCTGCGGTTCCTCGGCGCGAAGGGAGCGACGGGCACGCAGGCGTCGTTTCTCCTGCTCTTCGACGGCGACTCCCCCCGCGTCGAAGAGCTCGACCGCGCGCTCGCGGCCCGCGCCGGATTTGCCCGGCGGCAGCTCGTCGCCGGGCAGACGTACTCCCGCAAGCAGGATGACCGGGTCGTGCATGCCCTCTCGGGGCTCGCCCAGTCGGCCCACAAGACGGCCACGGACCTGCGTCTCCTTCAGCACGACGGCGAGATGGAGGAGCCCTTCGAGAAGACCCAGGTGGGCTCTTCCGCCATGCCCTACAAGCGCAATCCGATGCGCGCCGAGCGGGTGTGCTCTCTCGCCCGGCACGTCCTCGCGCTGTCGATGGACACCGCGATGACCGCCGCGAACCAGTGGCTCGAGCGCACCCTCGACGATTCCGCCAACAAACGGATCGCGGTTCCCGAGGCGTTTCTCGCGGCGGACGCGATCCTGATCCTCCTCGAGAACGTCTTCACGGGTCTCGTCGTCCACGCGGACGTCTGTCGGCGCCGACTCGCGGCGGAGCTTCCCTTCCTCGCGGCGGAGGACGTCCTGATGGAGTCCGTCCGACGCGGAGGGGACCGCCAGGAGCTGCACGAGAAACTGCGCGTCCACGCGCGGGCATCGGCCGAGAAACGCGCTGTCGACGGCGAGGCTGCCGATCTTCTCGACCGCATCGCCGCGGATCCCGCTTTCGGACTGGACGCCGCGAAAGTGGCGGACGCCGCGAGCCCGTCGCGGCTCGTCGGCCGGTCGGCGGAGCAGGTCGAGGCGTTCCTCCGGGAGGAGCTCGACCCCGCGCTCGAGGGAGCCGGCGAGGCCAAGCCCTCCGCGGTCCGCGTCTGACTCGGTTCGTGACGCTGCCCGGACGATCCCGCCGTTTCACCCGTGTCGGCGTCGTCGTCTTTTCCGCGGCACTGCTCGGCCTCGTCGACGCCTGCGCGTCGCGAACTCCCCCGCCCGTCCAGCCCGTTCCCCGATCTGAGGCCAGGCCGGGCTGGATCGAGGAAGGGGTGGCCTCCTGGTACGGAGGAAACGACGGATTCGAGGGCAAGCCTACGGCGTCGGGTGAGATCTACGACTCGGAGAAGATGACGGCGGCCCATCGAAGGCTTCCGCTCGGTACGCTCCTCGAGGTCACCAATGTGGAGAATTCACGGAGCGTCCGCGTGCGCATCAACGACCGCGGCCCGTTCGTGAAGGGCCGCATCATCGACCTCTCCCGCGCCGCGGCACGCGAGCTCGCGATCCTCGGTCCCGGCACCGGCACGGTGCGACTGGCGGTCGTCGCGCCGGCGCCGATCCCGGCGGTCGAGCCCGAGCCGCTCCCGGCGAACGGCCAGTGGGCGGTCCAGGTCGGGTCCTTCGGAGAACCGGGCCGCGCCGAGCGGCACGCGGAGCGGGTGAGAGCGACGGGCCGTTCCGTTTACCTCGAGCCCTATCGAGGGTTGACGCGCGTCAAGGTCGGACCGTACGGGTCGCGGCAGAAGGCCGAAGAGACTCTGGGTCTCCTGGAGACCGCCGGCTTCGAAGGCATCGTCACGGCGGCGGAGGGGAAGAAGTGAACTCGAGAGTGCGACCCGTGCTCGAGGACGAATCGGGCGATCGGGTGATCAAGCAACGGAATCGGGTGATCCGGAGATCGGGGTCGGGGTTCGGGGTTCGGAACACGCGGGCGCGGTACGGCCTGCCGCTCTGAAATCCGGGCTGGTCGAGACGGCCTCGCGCGCGAAATGGAGGGGTCAGCGAAACGCTAACGCCTCCCATCCGTTCTATTTCCTCGTCCCCTCCAGCGCCGCTTCGAGCGACATCCGGTAAATGTTCCCCAGCCCGTTGCGAACCCCCCGCGCCGCCTTCTCGAATTCCTCCCGCGTCCACGGCCGGGCCCGAACCTCCGTCGGCATTCCCCGCTCGCTCGAAAAAATGAACGACTTGCCGTCGAGGGAGATCCGGGGGCTGTACTCGCGCGCCGCCGTGTTGACCTTCGGGCCGAGGGCTTTGAGCGGACCGAACACGCCATCCTTCTGATAGCTCACGAAGATGTCCTGGTCGCCGGCGCCGTCGGCGTGGCCGAACGCTCCCACGAGGAGAAAGCTCTCATCGTCCGAGATCCAGGACTCGATGTTGAACCAGTCCTTGCTGTTGATCGCGGGACCCAGGTTCTCCGGCTCGGCGTACCGGCCTCCGACGAGACGGGAGCGCCACACATCCATGTACCCGGCGCTGCCCTCGCGAGCCGACGTGAAATAGGCCGTCCCGTTGGCGGCGAAGGAGATGAAGTCCTCGTTGCGGTCGCTGTTGATCGGCGCACCGAGATTCACGGGCTCGCCCCACCCGTTTCCCTGGCGGGCGACGGACCAGATGTCGAAGTTGTGGCGGTCGACGCCGCCGACGGGGCGATCGGACGCGAAGTACACCCGGGATCCGTCGCGCGAGTACACGGGATCGGAGTCGCGCCACCGTCCGGAGAACGACGCGACTCGCGGGGGGCCCCACCGCCCGTTCTCCCAGTGCGACTCGCACACCACATAGAACTGCGACCGGGGGATAGACCGATTGAAGAGCAGCGTCTTGCCGTCCGGCGAAAAGGTACCGCCGAACTCGTCGGCGGGCGTCGAGATCACGCCCTCCCCCAGCATTCGCGGCTCGGGGCCCGGAGGATCCCCGGCCGGAAGCGCGATGGCCGCGGCCCCGGGAGCATCCGCGGATGCCACCGGGGCGAATCGTCCGGCGGCGACCCAGGCCGCGATCGCGAGCGCGGCGGCCAAGCAGATCCGGCGTCCGGCGCTCATCGGGCGCCTCCCTCTGGCGCTCCGAGCCCCACTCGGTCGAGACCGATCGCGTAGATGTTCCCCCTTCCGTTGAGAACGGAGCTCAAGGATTTCTCGAAGGCATCCATCGTCAGTCCCTCGGGCATGGGGATCTGCGTGAAACCGCGCTCGCTCGTGAAGAAGAGGCGCGTCCCGTCCGGCGAGAGACTCGGATTCGACTCGGAGGCCGTCGTGTTCACCGCGGGGCCGAGGTTGCGCGCCGGCTGCCAGGCGCCGTCGACGCGCCGGCTGGCGTAGAGATCCGCGCGCGGGTAGATCGCGCCCCCGGTCGTCGCGTTTTCCGGCCGGCCGACCGAGGTGAACACGAGGATGCTCTGATCGGGTGAAATCGCGGGCTGGGATTCGTAGGCGGCGGTATTGATGGCGGCGTCGAGGTGCTCGGGCGCACCGTAGATTCCATCCCGCAGCGGGGCCCGCCAGATGTCGACGCTTCCGGCTCCTCCTTGCGATCGGATCCGAAGTACAGGGTGCCGTCGGCGGCCACGGACGGGCTCGACTCGTTGTGGTCCGTATTGACCGGAGCGCCCAGGTTTCGCGGCGCGCCCCAGCCGCTCCCGCTCTTCTCCACGACCCAGATGTCGGCGTCGGCGCGGATAGCGGATCCTTCGCGAGGACGCAGCGAGCCGAAGAAGAGCTTCGAACCATCCGGGGACAGGGCCGGCGAGAAGTCGGGCCACACTCCGGAGAAGGGCGCGATCTCCGGTGTCGTCCAACGGCCGCTTTCGAGCCGCGAGAAGAAAATCGCCTGGACGGGAGTGGTCGAAGTCGTCGGCGACCGTCGGGCGAAAAACACGGTCTTGCCGTCCGGAGAAAGCGCCGAGCCGAATTCGTCGTCGGGCGTCGAAACCACTCCGGGCGCAAAGAGGGTCGCCTCGAAGGCGCCTGTGCTGCCCTCTGCGGCGGCCGCGTCCGCTGCGGAGGCCCGGAAGCCCGGGATCGCCGCGAGTCCGGCCAGCGTCAGGAGGAGGAAGATCGATCTCTTTTTCATCCAGTCTCCCATCGAATGATGCCGCGCTCGCGGGCGCGCGCGTTTCGATCCCGATACGGATCGGTCCGGAAAAAGATTCGGACCTTCGCCGGGAATCGCTCCTTGCGGCGCAAAAGGTTCGGAGAGAGGGACGAATTGTCCCGGCGCCCCGCCGCGGTGTTTCACCGCGTGGCAGAATCCGTTTTCTCGGAGGCTCCCATTTCCGTTCTTATCATCGACCAGCGGCAGGTTGAACGCCTGTTGACCATGCCGGAGTGCATCGAGGCCATGGATGGCGCGCTCCGTTCTCTCGCGCTCGGAGAAGCGACGCTGCCGCTGCGGTCGATCGTGTGGCTTCCGGATCGGAGCGGCGCGCTCGGGCTGATGCCTGCCCAGATGGCCGCGGCGGGCTTCCTGGGAGTCAAGGCGGTGACCTTCTTTCCGAAGAATGAGGGCACGGAGCGCGACTCCCACCAGGGCGCCGTGCTCCTCTTCGACGCTACGAATGGAGCTCTCGGGGCGATCATCGACGCGACCGCCGTCACCGCAATCCGCACCGCGGCTGTGTCCGGGGTCGCGACGAGGCTTCTCGCGCGCGAGGACGCGGGCGACCTCGCGCTCGTGGGATCCGGCGTCCAGGCACGCACGCATCTCTCGGCCATGCTCGCCGTGAGAAAACTTCGCCGCATCCGGGTCGCGAGCCAGAGCCCGGAACGGGCGGCGCGCTTCGCGCAGCGCGAGTCGCGCCGGCACGGAATTGCAATCGAACCGGTCGCCGGCGCGCGCGAGGCCGTTTCGGGAGCCGACATCGTCTGCTGTGCGACCTCGTCGCGCGAGCCCGTCGTCCGGGGCGAATGGCTCTCCTCCGGCGCGCATGTGAACGCGGTCGGATCGAGCGTCGCCGCCGCCCGCGAGCTCGACACGGCCGCCGTCGTCCGGTCTCGCCTGTACGTGGATCGCCGCGAGTCGGCCATCCACGAGGCGGGGGACTTCGTGATCCCGTTCCAGGAGGGCGCGATCGGTGAGGACCACATCGTCGCCGAAATCGGCGAGGTCCTCGTCGGGAGGCGTCCAGGTCGCGGTTCGCGGGACGAGATCACGGTCTTCAAGTCGGTCGGGCTCGCCGTCGAAGACGTCGCCGCCGCTCGCATCATCCTGGAGAAGGCGCGAGCCATGCCCGAGCTCCTCCGCATCGAGCTCGGAGGAGCTCGGTACGAGGCGGATTAGATGTTCCGGCGAGGAACGCTTGCGAGAATGACGTGAAGCCCATCGAGCCGATTGCGATCGAGGAGATCCGGGCCGCGCGAGACCGCGTGGCGGACGCGGTTCTGCGCACGCCGCTGATTCGTCTCGACGTGCCCTTTCCCTCGGGGGAGATCTGGCTGAAGCTCGAGAACCTGCAGCCAATCGGATCCTTCAAGCTCCGCGGCGCCGCGAACGCGATGCGGCAGGCGTCGCGCGAGTCGCTCCAGCACGGCGTCGTGACGGCGAGCGCCGGCAACATGGCACAGGGGGTCGCCTGGAACGCGCGGCGGATGGGCGTTCCGTGCACGGTCATCGTTCCCGACCACGCCCCGGCGACCAAGCTTGCGGCCATCGAGCGGCTCGGGGGCAGGGTCGTGAAGGTCCCTTTCGACCGCTGGTGGCAGACCGTCGTGGAACACGGGCACCCGGACGTGCCCGGCTTCTTCGTTCACCCCGTCAGCGACCCGGCCGTCATCGCGGGCAACGGAACGATCGGGCTCGAGATCCTGGAAGACCTTCCGGACGTGGACACGATTCTCGTGCCGTACGGCGGCGGAGGGCTTTCGTGCGGAATCGCGTGCGCGATCCGGGGAAGCGGCGCGGCGGCGAGAGTCTACGCCTGCGAGGTCGAGAGCGCGGCGCCCTTCGCGGCCTCGCTCGCCGCCGGAGAGCCTGTCGAAGTCGGATATTCGCCGAGCTTCGTCGACGGAATCGGCGCGAAGACGCTTCTCGCGGAAATGTGGCCGCTCGCGAAATCGGTGCTCGCGGGATCGATCGTCGTCTCGCCTGCCGAAGCCGCCGCCGCGGTGCGTACCCTGGTCGAGCGGGCGCGGGTCGTTGCCGAGGGAGCGGGATCAACGCCCGTCGCCGCCGCAACGACGGGCAAGGCGGGATCCGGAAAGATCGTCTGCGTCGTCTCGGGAGGAAACATCGACCCGGCGAAGCTGGCGGAGATACTCGCGGGGTAACGAGGGAGATCGTCTCCCCTCTCCCCCGCTCACGGGGGAGAGGGTCAGGGTGAGGGGGCATCCCGGCAAAGCTCCCGCGCGATCCGCTCGAGAACACCGGCAAGATTCGTCGAGACTTCCGAATTCCAGAAACGAATCACGCGATAGCCGCAGTTCGAGATTATCCGGGTCCGAGACTCGTCGGAAATCCGATTCTCCGGAAGGTTGTGCTGTCCACCGTCCAGCTCCACGACCAACCGGTGATCCACCGCGCAGAAATCGACAAGGAACGGACCGATCGGATGCTGCCTCCGAAACTTGGCGCCGCACATGCGTCGATCGCGGAGCTTTCTCCAGAGTAGTCGCTCGGGGCGGGTCGAAGCATTACGAAGGCGTCGGGCACGATCTGTCTCGGAGGGAGACCCCTCACCCCGGCCCTCTCCCGCCGGGCGAGGGGGACGAAGGACCTCGCTCGTCATGGCCTCTGAATTGTCGCGAGAGGGTCGCGTGCGATCGAGATGCGAAGAAACCGCCCCTCACCCCGGCCCTCTCCCGCCGGGAGAGGGGGATGAAAGGCCCTCAACCGTCATTGCCTGCGGGCCGAGTCCGCGGGCCTCAGTTCTTTCGACTTGTTTTTCTCGCGGGCAAGGGCGGGCGCGCGGGGGAACCGGCTCCGCCTGCTGCAGTCGTCTTCCTCTCCTCCAGCTCCTCCAGCGTCTTCGGCCAGTCGCCGCGGAGGAGCTGCGAAAGGGCGCGGTCGGCCAGGAGCTTTCCGCCGGTCTGGCATTTCGCGCAGTAGTTCGCCTCGTTCTGGGCATAGACGATCCGCTGGACGGGCGAGCCGCAGTCGGGACACGGCTTGCCGTAGCGGCCGTGCACGGCCATGCCCTCCCGAAACGCCGTGACTTTCTCCGGAAAAGCCTTCTCCGCCTCGGCCACGAACCGGGACGTCCAGGTCTCCAGCACGTCCACCGTCGCGCGATGCAGGCGATCGATCTCCTCCTCGGTCAGGCGGGACGTGAGCTTCGCAGGCGAGAGACGCGCGCGGTGCAGGATCTCGTCCGAGTAGGCATTGCCGATCCCCGAGAAAAGGCGCGGGTCGGTCAGCGCGCGCTTCAAAGTGTGGTTTTCCCGCCGCAGGACGCCGCCGAACGCCTCCCGATCGGACTCCAGGATTTCCAGACCGCCACGCGAAAATTCCGCGAGCCCGGCCTCACCCCGCACGATGTGGATCGAGGCCCGTTTCTGCGAGCTCGCCTCGGTCAGAAGAAGAGTCCCCGTGTCGAAGTCGAGCGCGGCCAGCGACATTTTCCCTTTCAGCCCGACGGCGGTCGCCTTCCAGTGGAGCCGCCCGGAGATCATGAGGTGCACGACGAGGAAGTAGTCGCCCTCGAGCGCGAAGACGATGCGTTTTCCCATCCGCCGCAGGCCGACGACGACGCGACCGTCCGCTTCCGCAAGAGGCGGAGCGAACGAGCGCAGAACGAAGGGGCTTCCGAGCCGCACGGTGAGCAGCGTTTGGCTCACGACGCGCGACTCGAGCGCCTTCAGGTACGCGACGATGTCAGGCAGCTCGGGCATGGATCAAGTTCTGGAAGACGATAACGGACGAGGGGCGGTGAGCGGTGCTCTGCGATCCGCTTCCGCTCTCCACCTTCCGCTTTGTGCGTTCCGTTCTCCGTTCTCCGTTCTCGGTTCTCCTCTCTCCTCTCGCCGCGCGTGGGCTTCTCATCCCTTTGATCCGGCCCCACGCCGGTCGACCGGGCGTACGCGAAAGCGGTCGTGTTGTCCGGCAACGAGGACGGTACGGGTGGCGAAAGAACGGGCTTCCCCCGTATGACATTACCCTCGCGCGGACCGAGCTGCGGGAGAGTCTCCGAAGCGCCGGCGTGCCCGGGACGGCGATATTCGCTCTTTTCCGGTCCCCAACATTCCCGGGAAGATGGCTCGGACGGCCGGGTTTCGAGGCCGACAGGATGACGGCGGGAGAATTGCACGGGACAAAAGGAGCCGGACAGCAGAAATGGAGGCACACCGTGCCACACCTGGAATGCCCTCCCCGCCGCCTCGCCTCCGCTTCCGCCTCCGCATCGGCCGTCGCTTTCGCCTCCCTCTTCCTTCTCGCTTTTACAGCTTCCGCCCAGACCGTTCGCGAACAGGTGTCCGTCGACGTCGTCACGCTGACGGTCGAGGCGCACGACGGCTCCGGGCGCGCCGTACGCGATCTCCGCCAGTCGGATCTCATGCTCAAGGTGGACGGAAGGGCCGTCCCGATCGACTCCTTCGCCGCGGAGTCGGGGATCGTGGTCGCGGGCAGCGCTTCGTCGCGACCGGCTGTGGCCCCGACGGATGTCCCGGCCGCCTCCGTCGCGCCGGCGCCTGCCCGTCCCCGGGAGATCGCCATCTTCGCCGACGAAGTGGAAACGAAGTCGTTCGATCGGGCCGACGCCTACGATCAGCTCACGAGGTTTCTCGACGCGCCCGCCCCGGAGCCCCGGCGGTATCTCGTCGTCCGCTTCTCCGGCGCCGTCCTCCGGGTCGAGTGCCCGTGGACATCGGATCCCGCGCTCGCGAAGGCGGCCATCGCGCGGATGCGCGCCCATCCGCGGATCGAGCGCATCGGAAGCCCTGCGGAATTCCAGGGGGGACCCGGAAGCCTCTTCGAGTTCCAGTCCGTCCGGCGACATCTCTATGCGGCGCTCCTGGAAACGATCGCCGCGTTCTCGGATGGGCCCGCCATGCGCCAGATCCTTCTCGTGAGCGGCGGCACTTCACTCGAGTCGCCCCTCGATCAACCCAAGGATCTGACGAACTTCCCGGCGGCGGTGCCGGGCGGAACGACCGGATCGGAAAACAACCGGGCACGCTTCGACCAGACGAATAACGCAGTCTCCCGGGCGTCGGCGGACGCGTTCGTTCTCTGGTCCGTCGCCACCGGCTCGGAGCGGAAGGGACTCTGGACCGGAGACATCACGGCGAAGGCCGCGGAGCGCGACATCCAGATCGTTCCGATCGCGGCCGAAGCGCTCGACCGCGGAATTTTCGAAGGCGTCGATCAGAAGAATCCGCCCCGGTCGCACAACATCGGAGACGGCTGGATCAGCCCCGGCCTCGGCGTTGGCCAGGCCATGTCCGCCATCGCCGAGGAGACGGGGGCCGAAGCGATTCTCGTTCCTCGGAAGGCGGCTGCCATCCTGGCCTCCCGGGAAACCGAGAGAGCAGGGTTCACCCTCACGTTCCGCGACCCACACACGGGAGACAAGGGGTTTCATAGCGTGTCGCTCGCCAGCAGCCGGCCCGGCGTGAAGCTCACGTACCGGCGCGGTTATCGTGTCGCGGCGCCCGAGGAGCGGACGCTCGACCGCGTCGTCGCACGCTTCCTGCAGCCTGGAGCCGGCGACGATCCGCTCGCGGTGGCCGCATCGGCGGCGCCGGCGATCTCGCAGAGCGGCCGGAGTGTCACTCGGCTCTCGCTGCGCTACACGCCTCCCCGCGAGACGGACCCGAGCCACGAGCGCGACGTCTCCCTGATTGCGGTCGGCCAAAACGCGCAGGGAGCGCGGACGCAGCCGATCCGCTGGACCGGCACCGCGGGTCCGGCGGGAGACGCTGGAGCGTACGCGGCGGCCCTCGACCTCGGTGCGTTGCCTGGCGCTTTCACATGGAGCCTCGCCGTGCGCGACGACCCGACCGGGCTCATCTCGTTCGTCACGCTGGAGCCGTCGAAGTAAGAGAGGTAGCCTCACATCGCGTAGCAGCCACCGTGTGTTCCGGTTCGCCAGAATCGTCTCGGAGTCTCGCGCCCGGTAGAATCGCCCGGATGAAAACCCTTCGACGCTCTCTCGCGGCGTTCGCCGCGGTGTTTGCTGCCTTCTTCGTCCTCGCGGCTCCGGCGCCTCCCGCCGATCCGGTCGCCGCGGAGTTCTCCCGCGACGTGACGGTCCTGGCCGCAGACGACATGGAAGGCCGAGGGCTCGGGACGAAGGGGATAGACAAGGCCGCCGACTGGATCGAGGGACAGCTGCGGGCGTTGAAGCTCCAGCCCGCCTTCGGGAAGATCTACCGGCAGCCGTTCGACGTCAAAACGGGCGTGACCCTCGAAAAGGGCAACGCGCTTTCCGGCGTTGCGGACGGCGACTGGTCGCCGCTCGGGTTCTCATCCTCCGGCGCCTTCGCCGGCGAGATCGCCTTCGTCGGATACGGCATCGAGGCGGCGCCTCTCGACTATCGCGAGCTTTCCGGTGTGGACCTGAAAGGCAAGATCGCCCTGATGCTGCGCTACGAGCCGCAGGAGAAGGACGAAACGTCGAAGTTCGACGGGCGGCGCCCGAGCCGATGGTCGGCCCCCCGCTACAAGGTTCTCCAGGCGCGCGAGCGCGGTGCGGTCGCCGTCGTCTTCGTCGACGGTCCGCTGCAGGACGAGGGCAAGGACAAGCTGCCGGCCCTGCGCAACGACGGCCCGGAGAGCCCGGCGGGACTACCGGTCGTCCAGGTTCGCCTCTCCGTCGCGAAGAAGTGGCTCGCGGGGGCCGGCATCTCGCTCGACGACTTTCAGAAGGCCGTGGACGCGGACGTGAGGCCGCGATCCGTCGCCTCCACCGGAGTCCGCCTGACGGGCAGGGTCGCGCTCCAGGCGTCCTATGCGAAGGCGTCGAACGTCGCCGGGGTACTTCCCGGGAAGGGAGCGCTCGCAAAGGAAGTCGTCGTCATCGGCGCGCACTACGACCATCTCGGATACGGCGGTGCCGGCTCGATGAAGCCGAACGTCCGGGCGATCCATCACGGCGCAGACGACAACGCGTCGGGAACGGCGGCGGTCCTGCTCGCGGCGGAAAAGATGTCGGCGGCCCTGTCCGGGCAGGCGGACCGCCGGACCGTCGTTTTCATCCTCTTCTCCGGCGAGGAGGTCGGTCTCGCGGGCTCGTCCTGGTTCGTCGGCCACACGCCGTTTCCGTTCGAGAACGTCCGCGCGATGGTGAATCTCGACATGGTCGGCGCGATGAAAAACGACGAGCTGATCGTCTTCGGCACCGAGTCCGCGAAGGAGTGGACGGCGGCGATCGCGCCCATGGGGGAGAAGGCGGGCATCCACGTGCTGGGGCGCGGCGACGGGTACGGTCCTTCCGACCAGTCCTCCTTCTACGGAAAGCAGGTCCCCGTCCTGCACCTCTTCACGGGCGCGCACGAGCGGTACCACACGCCGGAGGACACGTCCGACTCCGTCAATTCGGCGGGTGCGGCGAAAGTCGTCGATTTCACCGCCCGGGTCGGCGAGGCGCTCGCGCTCGGCCGCGTCACGCCAACGTATGCGAAGAGCGCCGCCGCGCCGCCCATGGAAGGGGATCGCCGCGGGTACGGCTCGTATCTCGGCACGGTGCCCGATTTCCGCGCGATGGAATCGGCGGAGGGAGGGGTGCTGCTGGGCGACGTCCGCACGGGCGGCCCCGCGGATCTCGCCGGGATCCGGGGAGGCGACCGCATCGTCGCGATGGCGGGAACGAAGATCGCGAATCTCTATGACATGACCTACGCCCTCGAGGATCACAAGCCCGGCGAGACAATCGACGTCGTCATCGAGCGCGGCGGCGAGAAGAAAACACTGAAGGCCACGCTGGGAGAACGCCGCGGCACTCCTCCGGAGCAGTCGGCCACACCGGGCGGCTCACCGCACGGCGGCGCCGGCTCCCCTCTCCCGCCGCCGGGCGGAGGGGGCAAGGGTGAGGGGGTGGGGACTTCTTCATCCCCCTCCGACTGGCACCCCACCGCCGGCAAACCCTTCGGCCCGACTTTCCCGGGCGAGCGCCACCTCGCCGACATCCGCCAGCTCACGTTCGGCGGCGAGAACGCCGAGGCCTACTGGTCCCCTGACGGCCGGAAGGTCATCTACCAGGCCAGCCCCCGCGGCGCGAAGTGCGACCAGGAATTCGTCATGGATCTGACGACCGGCGTCTCGGCGCGGGTCTCGGACGGAAAGGGCCGCACGACGTGCGGATACTTCCGCTATCCCCAGGGCGACCGGATCATCTATTCGTCGACGGAGGGTGGAGGGGAAGAGTGTCCGCCGCCTGCCGACCAGTCGCACGGCTACGTCTGGCCGGTCTACAAGAGCTACGACATCTGGACGGCGAAGCCGGACGGCTCCGACGCGCGCCTGCTCGTCCAGTCCCCTGGCTACGACGCCGAGGCGACGTGGAACCCGAAGGGCGGACAGATCGTCTTCACGTCCGATCGCGACGGCGACCTCGAGCTCTACCGGATGGATGAGGACGGCCGCAACGTCCAGCGCCTGACGAACACGCCTGGCTACGACGGCGGCGCGTTCTTCTCCCCCGACGGCAAGGAGATCACCTGGCGCGCGAGCCGACCGGAAGGCGCGGAGCTCGAGGAGTACAGGACGCTTCTGAAGCAGGGGCTGATCAAGCCGACGCGGCTCGACATCTACGCGATGAGCGCAGACGGGACGGACGTGCGGCAGATCACGAACAACCACGCCGCGAACTTCTGCCCTCTCTTCACGCCCGACAACAGGCGGATCATGTGGAGCTCGAACGTCGGCGATCCGAAGGGCCGGGAGTTCGATCTCTGGATGGCGCCGAAGCAGGGCGGTGAGGCGGAGAAGGTCACGACGGCGCCGGGCTTCGACGGATTCCCGCACTTCTCACCGGACGGCAAGTGGCTCGTCTGGGCCAGCAATCGCGCCGACCCGGCGAGCCACGAGACGAATCTCTTCATCGCGCGATGGGTGGAGTAACTCCGATCCTCCACCCGCCTCTCGTCCGGGCGACCCGCGGTCCGGCGACCGATTCGATCCCCTCGCGCTCGATCCACGCCCGAACCTCGTAGCTGCCCGTGGCCTCGGCCCGGTTCGATGCACGGCATCGGGGATCGCCCGAGGTGGCGATCGGCACCCGGATCGCCGCCGGCGAAAGCCCTCTGTGAGCGTTTTCGCACGCGCTCTCCCTGGCGACAAGTAGGAGCAAGAAGGCTCTTCCACCGGCGAACGGAAGGAGGTTCGACGCGACGCCGCCATCACGCCTTCTCTAGAAAGGGAGAATTATGAAACGCATCACAGCACTCATCGTCCTGATCATGGTTTCTCACGTTCCCGCGTCGTTTGCCCTCTCTCGCGTCGAACCGAAGATCCCTTGCGAAGTGAAGGGGTCGGACTGCGCTCCCGCCAAGACATCGTTCTATTCGATCTCCGATCCGAGTTCGGGGCGGACGCTCGAAGTCACCCACGTCTGGGGTCGCGCCGGGCACACCGCCACCGTCAGCTAT
Organism: Thermoanaerobaculia bacterium; assembly: GCA_038239305.1. Lineage (GTDB taxonomy): Bacteria > Acidobacteriota > Thermoanaerobaculia > UBA5066 > Gp7-AA6 > JALYUA01. Next base: position 23,867 of record JBBSEW010000034.1, read on the forward strand.
GTCGATCCCGCCGTCGGCAACACGTCGTTTACCGTCGATCGAACCGGAGCCATTCAGTGGGCGGACGGGACGGAGTTCTCCTCCGACCTCACCTCCGCCGCATGGGTCGGTCAGCCGGCCGGATCCCAGGGAACCTTTTCGGCGGTCTACTACGCGGACGGCGAGCGCCGGACCGTCACCCAGTCCTACGATCTCGCGAACATCACCGAGGAATCCAAACGCAGCCTGATGGCCGTTCCCGATCAGCTGCAGGACGACCACAAGGAGAGTCTTCGGGCTTTCTGGCAGGAAGCCTCGGCCGCCCTCGACTCGCCGGAAGCACTCGCGTCCAGCAATTTTCGCCTGACGGGAGACGTGGTCGAGCACGGCTCATCCGGCGGCCGGATTCAGATGATGGACCGGGATTCGGACCACTATGACCACTGTGTTCAGTGCGCTTTCAGCGTCATCACGACTGGCCTCGCGGGAGCCGGCGTCATTTCTGCTTGCGCCCTGACCCTCGGACTGGCGTGCGTGGGAGCCCTTTTCGCCTACTTCGCGTCGGGCTATAGTTTTGCCTCGGGTTGTGCGAAGTGCTTCGCTGACGGATCGCCCGACAAGGGCGGAGGCGTGTCACACAAGTGATGGGAGGGATCATGATTGGATCGTTCGTCGGACAGGGGTTCATGCTCCTCGCGATCTTGTTCAGCCTCGTGGTATTCAACATCCCGAAGGTCGACCGAACGACGCCTCCCCGGGTTTATCTGTGGCTGAGCAGCTCGGCATTCTTTCTGGCCGTGACGCTTTTCATCGGCGAACGACACGTCTTGTTTTCCAATACCCCCGATTCGGACCTGCGGCTCCTCGTCATCGTTGGAAACGTGACGTTCGCTTTCTTCGGCATGGTTCGGTATTTCGCCAAGAGGCGCATCGAGCGGCTCACGCCCTCGACCGCGTCTCGCTGAACGAGCCGGCGGGGCATCGAGCTTCCCTCTCCAGCCGCTCGATCGCCACCCGCCCGCCGTTCGATCCTCTCCTCCACCGGCGAGGAGAGGATCGGAACCGGCCGGTTCACTCGATGCGGAGAACGAGGTCCCTCGCCGAGAGCGGATACACCTTCGGGTACCACGTCGCCAGGAAGCCCGCATCCGCCACGCGGTCGTAGAGCGGATCGCACAGCACCGCGTCGTAGCTCCATTTGGCGAAGTCTCCGATCGGGATCGCCGCGTCGCGGTTCAGGATCACGAACGCGTGGTTCCAGCTCCCGCGGAACACGCCGAAGTAGTCGAGGGGCCTGGTCCCGAGCCTCTTGAGGTAGTTGAAAGCGACAGCCGAAAGCTCCGAGCAGTTGCCGGTCTGGGTGTCGCGCGCTAACCGGTCCACCTCGTTGATGTAGTGCTCGCCGCTGAACTTACCCTTGTAGTCCGCGCTCCGCGACATGCCGGTGATCACGGAGTCGGCGCGGGCGACTGCCTTCTCGGGCGCTTCGGACGGGTTGCGGATCCATCCTCCGGGCGTGTTCAGGCCGCGATACCGGACGCTCGACTTCACCTCGGCGATGGCCGCGTTCGCAGCGTTCACGTACTCGGAATGCATCATGGGCGCCCTCCCGTCCGTCGCGCGGCCTCTGGCGTTCGGCCGTTGCCCGTTGGCGGCGAAAACTCTGCCCCATGCTAAAGGAGAAACGGGCCTCCGGAGCAACCGGTGTTGCCCCATTGCCGTCTTGCCGAGCCGCCGAGCCGCCGAGCCGCCGAGCCACCGAGCCATCGAGCCATCGAGCCATCGAGCCATCGAGCCATCCGTACTCCTCCGCGGAAGACCAATTCCGGGCCCGGGCTGATTTTCCGCTTCTAAGTGCCCGTCTCCTCGCCCGGAAGAGCCTTCCGCACCTTCGCGAAACCGAGGGCCCAGCGCAGGACCCGGGTTGTGACAACGAGACCGAGCGCCCCGACGGCGAGACCGATGGGCACCAGCCACCAACCCAGAATGTCGCGGGCGACGTCGCTCGACGATGTGCCGATGCTGAAGCTTCCCGGTGAAACCCACGCGCCGACCTGGTCCGGTGCGATGACTTTTCCGATGGCGCCGCCCAGAAAGCCGATGGCGATTCCGTAGCCGATGAGGCCGGCGAGGAAGATCGCGAACCCCTTCACCGAGAGCATCGCCCAGCGCAGCGCGCCGCGCAGCAGAAGCGTCGGGGAATAGCTGGTGCGCGCGCGAGCCATGAGCGCTTCCGCCTGGTAGAGCGGCGCGATGTCTTCGGGGCGGCCGAGAGCTTTCAGGATGGCGGCGAGGCGCTCGTCCGTCATCGCCCCCGTGGCCTCCGCGCGTTCCAGGATGTGGCCCCGGATCTCACGCAGGATGTCGGCGACCTCCTCCGGTGGAAGCTCGCCCAGGCTGCGTCGCAGCCGCATGAGGTACGCGTCGATGCGGGTCTGGAGCCGTTCCGGGTGATTCATCGCTTCTCCTCTTCGGGCAGCGCCACGAGCGGCGCGATCAGCCCCTGGATGCGAGTCAGGAATTGCGAGGCGTGGCGGGCCATGACGAGCGTGCGGCGGCGACCGGAGGTCGTGAGCGAGTAGTACTTGCGCGGATGGCCCCCCTGCGACTCGACCCACTTCGAATCCACGAGGCCGTCGCGTTTGAGGCGGTTCAGGATGGGATAGATCGTGCCCTCCGCGACGATCAGGTCCGAATCCGCCTCGAGCCGCCGCAGGATGTCCAGGCCATAAAGCTTTTCCGACCAGAGACTTGCGAGGATCGCGAGCTCCAGCCATCCTTTGCGAATCTGGCTGTCCCAGTTGTCGTTATCGGCCGTGCCCTGTTCTATCGGTCGCACCATACCTTGCAATACGATGCATCCGACCGAAGGTTTCGAAAATCTCAATCCCCCGGCGCGCGGCTACCCGGACCGGGAAATCCGAGAGCCCTCGTCCCTCCCGCTCTCCCCGTCGGGAGAGGGGGTCAGGGTGTCCCCGTCCTCGTGCTCTCCCTTTCTCCACGTCCCCATCGCCCGATCACCCGATCCGATTCCCCCTCCGACCGCCTCCCTCGCGCGCCCGCCGTGGACGCGCGAAAGGGAGGGTTACCGATCAGCTTCTCGCATCGGCCTCGGCATTGGCGGGGCGGCAACGGTGCTTCATGCCCTCGACGAATCGGGCGCGCTCTTCCGGTGTCATTTTCTCTTTCCAGTGCCGGCCGCGGCCCCGGGGAAAGCCGCGCCAGCCTCCGAAGAGGATCCAGGAGAGGGCCAGCAAGCCGACGGCCTGCCAGAAGCCGATCGGCCTCAAGCCGAAGATCGCGGGCATCAGCAGATTCCAGAGCTGCAGGACCGCCTCGCCGAATCCCGCAACCGCGATCAGCAGAAAAAGAAGGATCCCAAAGACTCTCGCCATCCAGTTATGTCTCATGGTCGTGCTCCTCACGTGTTCCGTGTTCCGTGTTTCGTGTTCCGTATTTCGTGTTTCGTGTTTCGCGTTCCGTGTTCGTGTTTCGTGTTCGAGTTTCATGTTCTGTGTTCCGAGTTCCGAGTTCCGAATTCCGAGTTCTGAGTTCCGGGTTCCGGGAGCTGTTCGGGGTTCTGATTCCAAATTCCGTGTTCAATCGGTCATCAGATCCGCTTAGACGGTCTCGAGGCTCTCCCGCAGTCTTCGGATCGCGTAACGCTTCCGGGAAAGCAGCGTACTGACGCCGACTCCGGTTTCGGCCGCGATCTCCGCAAAGCTTCGCCCCTCGATCTCATGGGCGACGAAGACTTCCCGCTGCTCGTCCGGAAGCTCATCGAGCGCGTCCGCGAGCGCCTCGATCAGGAGGTTTCGCGCGTACACCGCCTCCGGGCCGGCGTCCGGCGATGGAAGTATGTCGGCGAGCCGCCGGCCGCCGTCGTCTTCGGATCCGCCGGGCAACCGCAGCGCGTCGAGCTCCTCCGGCCGCTTCCTTCGAAAAAGATCGGTGAGCCGGTTACGCGCCACTCGGAAGAGCCACGCCCCCACCTGCTCGATCGGCTCGATCCGCCACGCCTCGACGAGGGAGGAGAAGACGTCCTGCAGAACGTCTTCGACGTCCGCGTCGCGGGAGAGGCGCTTCCGGAGAAACCCGCGCAGCCGGGAGCCCTCTCGCTCGATCGCGTCGGCGATCCGTTCGTTCTCCTGGCTTTCCCCGTTTCGGGCTTCGGGGATACGGTCGCGGATCATGGCAGCGGCTCTCACTTCCCGGTAGACGGACGGGCGGCGCGAATATTGTAGGAACTCCGAAATGATGTTTCCTCCGTCATTGTCGCCTGCACGCCGGGAGGAGCCGCGACCCCGGCGAGACCGCGCCCGGATCGTCCTTCGCGCCTCCAGCGTCGCTTTCGGTGTTCTGGCTCTCGCCGCCTGCGAGACGTATCGCGGCCGGCTCTACCCTGCCTGGGCGGTGCCCCGAACCGAAGGAAACGCGGTCTGCCGCGCCGTGCCGGGCGCCACCCGGACTGCCGTCGAGCTCGTCGTGCGGGACCTCGAGGGAGGGGAGATCCCCGGGGTGCTCGCCGTTTTCCGCTCTGCCGGAGAGCGATCGGCGCTGGAGCGTCAGACCGACCGCCGGGGACGAGCGGACGTCGAGCTGCGGCCCGGGCGATGGACGGTCGATGTTGGCGTCGCCGGCTTTCGGAAAGGGCGAGCCACCTTGGAGGTCCCGGCGGATCAGGCGTGCGTCGTCACGTTCTCGCTGGAAGTTAGTCCGCAATAGCCGCAGTAGCGCAGTAGCCGCGGAAGCCGCGGTAGCCATCCCGGAACGAGCCCACCCGCTCGGCTCCGCTACTTCAGCAGTTTGTCGATCTCCGCCGACAGGCGCTCGTCGGTCATGCGCGTCGGCGAATAAAGTCGCACGACGCCGGCGCGATCGATGAGCACGAAAGTCGGGGTGGCGGAGACGCCGTAGCGCAGCATCGCTTCGTCGCTGATGGCGACCGGGACCTGGCCGGAGAGCCCGTACACCTCGTTCCACGACTTCTCGATCCGCTGCTTCTCCGCGACGCGCTCCTCCGCTTTGCCGTAGAAGCGCGTCGGCGCCAGAAACGCCACGCCCTTGCCGGCATATTTCGCGACGACCTTCCGAAACTGCGCGGCTTCCATCCGGCAGTCGCCGCACGCCTCCCACCAGAAGAAGAGGACCACGGGCTTGCCGCGCAGGGACGCGAGCGTCGGCGGCTCCGCGCCCACGTGATCATCGACGCGGAACGCGGGAGCCTTCTGTCCGGCCAGCTCGATCAGGTTCCGGCGCTTCCAGATCCGGGCGCGGATGTTGTACGGGGCGTGCGCCGACTCCTGGGCTTTCTCGCTCGCGTCGAGAAGCCGGATCGCCTCTTCTTTTTTTCCCGCTGCGACGAGCGCCTGGGATTCGACCTCGATCGCCGTTCCGAGCGCGTACACGGCCTCGCTCTCCGACTCGTAGTCGGCGGCGGTCTTCAGCTTCGCCTCGGCGATCCGGCGAGCCGACTTCGCGTAAGCCGACGCCGCGGGCCAGTCGCCGAGGAGCGCTGCGCCGCGAGCGACCCAGGCGACGCCCATCGTGTAGTCGCCGTCCTCCCCTTTTTCCGCGCGGTGGTAATCGAGGATCGACTCCGCGCTCGGAAGGTCTCCGGCGGAGATCTTGAGCCGGATCATCCGCACGTCGATGTTGGGCGCAGGAGTTGGGGCAGGAGCGGGCGCCGCTTCGGAAGCGGCCGGGGTGCCGGGCGCCGGGACGGTCTGGGCATGAAGGCCGGTGACGCCGCCGGCGGCGGACAGGAAACAGGCGATCCACGCGGCGAGGGAGGATATCCGGACTTTCATCGGCGCTCCTTTTCCGTAGCGGGTTCGGGCTTGCGAACCCGCCGGCGCCGGCGGACATTCCCGCGTGGCTTCGAACGCTACGGAATCGGAGAACGAGAGGCGGCGCTCCTAGGCGGGAACCGGAACGCGCGTGATCTGGGCCGAAACGGCCTTCCACTTTCCGCCGAGCTGCGCCCAGGCGTCGGTATAGACGCTCGTCCCGGTCGATCCGTCGCGACGGACGAAGTCCCCGGTGGCGTGCACCAGCGCGACCGACCCGAAGGTCCGCACCTGGACGTTCTTCAGGGTGTACGTCACGACGTCGGTTCCGCGAGCGGTCTCGCGGAGAAACTCGTCCCGCCCGATGCGCGACGCGTCCGGCTCGATGCAGACGAAGTCGTCCACGAGGTGCTCGCTGTACCAGCCGACGTCCGCTTTGAGGAACGCGTCGATGTATTCCTGGTTGAGCCGGAGGAGTGTCGCCGTCGGCTCGCTCTCGCCGCCGCGGTCGGTCCCGATCGGGTTCGTCATATCTGCGCCTCCTACGCCTACGATTGATGCCGGCGAAAAACCATGTCGAACAGGGGCTTCCAGGTCGCGCCGCCATCGTCGGAGGTATGCGCCGTCTCGCGGACGTCCTTGCCTTCCTGGCTCCAGGCGCCTCGCATGATCTCCGCTTTCCCCCCGGCTCCGATGTGCGGGCCCTGGAGCGTCAGCTTTCCGCCCTCGAACCGGCCGTCGATCTGGAGGAGCGCTCCCCTGTTCGTCACCCACGTCTGGTGCCAGACCTTGCGGGACTCGTCGTAGATCGAAAAGCTCTGGCCGACGAGCCCGTCCACCTGCTCGTACGTTTCCCGGAGCGCGCAACCGCCGAGGATCGGATCGACATGCGCCCGCGCGGCGGGCTTCTTTTCCCCCACGTCGTACACGTCCCAGTCTCCGGCCCAGAAGTCGAGCTGACGATGATCGGAGCTCGTGCATTTCGGCGAGGGCGGCGGCGTCTCCGGCCCGGCGACCAGGGCCGGAGAGATCCCGGCGGCAAGAATCGCGGCGAAGAGCGGCAACGGGGCACGGAATCTCATCGGACCTCCTCGAGCGCCGGTAAAAAGGGGAGCTCGTTCTGGACTCTCCCGGGCCGCATATCCGGCTCGCGGTGAAGGCTTTCGAACGCGAGGAGGCGGCGCTTGGCGTCGAGCCCGCCTCCGAAGCCCGTCAACGATCCATTGGAGCCGATCACGCGGTGGCAGGGAACGACGATCGGCAGCGGATTCTGGCCATTTGCCGCCCCGACGGCGCGTGAAGCCGCTAGCCGGCCGAGCCGCTGCGCGATCTCGCCGTAGGAGACCGTCTCGCCGTACGGAATCCCGCGAAGCTGCGACCAGACGTCCAGCTGGAATGGCGTGCCGGCGGGAGCGAGATCCAGATCGAAGGTCCGCCTGCGGCCGGCGAAATATTCCTCGAGCTGCGCGATCGGGTCCCGGAAGAATACGCGATCCTCGGTCCACCCGGGACCGGACGGGACGAGATCCCGGTTCGGAAACGAGATTTCGCGCAGCCCTTCTTCGTCGGCGGCGAGCCGCAGGCGACCGACGGGAGTTTCGAAATGGCAGAATTTCATCGGGACCGCCGGCTCGAGGTACCCGCCGACAGGACGGCGATGAAAAACCGGCCGTCGACGCGCGTGTCGCCCGCCAGGCGGGCGCGGTCGCGGAGTCTCGCGTCGAGGTTGATCCATCTCATGCCCACGCATCGAGGTTACCCCCTTGCGGGGATCCAAAGTGGCCGTTTTCGGACCTCGATTCGCCGCCCCATTCCGGCTCCTGTGCCGAAAATGTGATCTCCTGATCCCTCACGGAGGGGACTATGAGCGACACCCCCGAGCGCGAACGCGAGGATGAAACCGAGGCCGAGCATCCGCTCCCGCCCGAGCCCGAGACGATGCGGGGGAAGACGCTCGAGCTCGCATCGAACCGCGATCTCGCGATCCGCTGGTTTCGAGATGTCTGGAACGAACGCCGGACCGAAACAATCGACGAGCTCTTCGCGGCACACGCGATCGGCCACACCGAGGGCGGTGACCAGGGCGCCGAGGACTTCAAGGCCGCGCGCGCCGGTTTTCTCGAGGCGTTCCCGGACATGCGCGTCGAAATCGAAGACACCGCCGCCGACGGCGACCACGTGGTCGTCCGCTGGAGCGCGACCGCGACTCACCTCGGTAACAACCTGGGGATGCCGGCCACGGGACGCCGGGTCGCGTTCCGAGGAATGACCTGGCTCACCTTCGAGAACGGCATCGTCGTCGAGGGCTGGGATTCCTGGAACCTGGGCGCTCTCCTCCGGTCGCTCGAATAGCCGGGAACGCGGGCGACCCTTTGCTGCCAACGCACAATCTCTTGAAAGACCTATCGCGATAGATGCTCCCGACCGCGGGGGCCGCCGCGTCCCGTTGGAAGACTCGGCCTACTCTCTGATCGCCTCGACACGATTCGTCAGTTTCCGCTCGCGCAGGGCAACCCTCTTTTGGAGCAGCTGCATGACCCCATACTCTTCTTACGCAATCCGGCCGATTCAAATCAGAACTAGTGCCACGATAGCCTGTTTTGCGCTTCTCTGGTCGGGCGCTTGGAAAGGTGGACGGTGTCAAGAGGCTGCACAGCCGCGGATCGTCGATCTCGACGCGCCACAGGTGGCGGCTGTGGTGCTAGATCTGGAAAGGCCGGGAATATCGATAACGGAAATCCAGGCTCGCCTTGACCAATTAGTTATGCTGGATGCAGAAAGCGCCTGGACAAGGCTCCGAAACGTGATGGAAACCACTCCGACTGGACCTCTTCGAGAGTCGGCGGCAAAATGGCTGGCCGTTCTTGGAGATCGAGCTGGTCTCGACGTTGAAGCTGAGATCTTGAAAAAGGGCGGTGGTGGAGATGGATCCCACATTGCTGCTCGGTTGTTGGGAGCCAGAGGGTCTACTCGAGACGCGGAGGTTATGGCGCCGATCCTTCAGGAGGTTGCTCGACGAGCGCTGGCACCGAATGCTTCGGCCGTGTCTCCCGAAGATCGGGCCCTCCTAAAGTATGGCGCGATTGCCATGGCAAGACTGCGGCGTCCCGAGGATCGCGCTCTTGTGAGGGATATTGTCGCCTCGATCCGGGCTTCCGACTTTGCTGAAGCGCTGGGCTACGGTGGTGATGATGGCGCAAAGGCAATTCTGTGGAATATGTATAAGGATCATTACAATCCTAAGACAACCTGTTCTCAGCGTGGGCTTGGCGTTCCCGAGCTCCTCGCTCTGAGCCGGGACGGCGACAGCGGAGCAATCGCATTGCTAACAAAGATTTTGAGGGGTGAGAGTGGTCCTCCGATGGGCAACGAGCGTGTACCGGTTTTATGTGTGGATCGCGAACAAGCGTTCATGCTTCTTCGGGCGCGTGACAGTTCCGTGTTTGGCGACTTACTCTTGTCAATCGCGGCGAGCGAGCCTGAGGGGCCATGGACTGTGTCCGCATGGCGTGCGCTCGGCGTTATGCATCCCCGTCCTCTCGCTGAGCGTATTCTTGCGTTGGCCGTGAGTAAGCGACCGCACTGGAAGGATGTCAGTCGCGATTTGTTGAACAAGGTTGTCGTTGCCGCGAATCCCGAGCTGAACTTGCGTTTTTGGTCTTATTTTGATCGGACGGTCGTACCGATGATGAGTGCTGAGCGCTCGTTGGTAAATGCGGGAGCCTCGCATCTTATGTTCAGCGGTACCGAACCGTGGACAGGGGACTAATTACGAAGTGTCTGGCAACCCTTCATCGTAGGTGACTCCCGCCTTGATCAGCCCTCGAGTCGGCCGGCGATCACCGGGCTGCAATAAAGGCCTTACGGCCGCGGCTGGGCCGCGCGGCATCATCTAGGGTGTCGCTCGGAATCACGGGATTTCTCAACGCAGCAGGATGTGGGAAAGCAGGTGTTGGGGTGAACGCTTGAACCCGGGCGATTCTGTCCTGATCAATGATGTCGACACCTAAGTTGTCTATGAGTTAACGAAGGCCGGGACTGTTGATCCTGACCTCAAAGGAGGAAGAGACGAAAGAACCACCCGATAGCGGACCGCTTCTCTCAAATCTCCTTCTCCATCCTCAGCAATGGAAACTTCACCCGTCCGGAAATTCCAGCTCGTACGGCTCGACTGACCGGAACCCGCAGCGCTCGTAGAGTGCGACGCCGGTGAGCGTGGCCATCAGCTCGAGCCGCCGGAATCCCTCCGCTTTCGCCGCGCTCTCGCAGGCGTCGAGCAGTCTTCGTCCGATGCCCCGGCGCGCCGCGGAAGGACGAACGAAGAATGCCCGGATGCGCGCGGCTTCTGTCGCGGGATCGAGGCGGTCGTCGGATCGGGAGGCGTTCTGGTCGCCGCCGAAGAGGGTGCGGCGGCGGCTCCAGCCTCCGCAGGCCAACAGTCGGCCGCCCTCTTCCTCGACGGCGAAAAACGTTCCGTCCTCGATCAGGCGCGTATCGACTCCGAACACGTGGCGCATCGCGCTCTCGAGTTGCGCGCGCGTGTAGGCGGCGGGGCCCAGCCCGAACACGGATTCCTCGATGACCTCGCGAAGGGCGTCCGTCTCGTCGATCCGGGCCAGGCGCACCGAAGGCTCCGGCCCCGGCGCTTCTTCACCGCCGCTCGTCACGCATCTCCCACTCGCGCCGGCGGAACTCGTCGAGGGAACCGACGGTCTTGCGCATGAGGATCTCGGAGTGACCCTTCACGAGGTAGTCCGTGAGCTCGCCCACGACCCCGTATCTGAGGCGCTCGTAGAGCCGCCGCGCTCCCGGGTTGAAGGACGAGACGCAGAGGAAGACGTTCGGCGACTCGCGGAAGATCCGCTCTTCCGCGAAGGCGACGAGCCGTGCCCCGAGCCCGCGGCCGCGCTCCTCGGGAGCGACGCAAACGGTCTGAATGTAGCCGGGAAAAGGGCCCTGCATGTTGACGATGATGAATCCGTCCGGCGCGCCATCCTCCCCGACGGCGGCGTAGCGCTCTTTCGTCTCGTCTCTCATCCGGGCGAGGCAGGCGTCGTACGACCGGCCGAGGGTCTTCCAGGGCTCCGAGGAAGACATCATGAGGGCGCAAGAGTCGGCCTGGGCGGGGGTGGTGAGGGGGAGGATCGGCATGAGGCGGAGTTTAGCGAGATTGACGAATCTCGCGATCCCACGATCTCGTGATCTCGCGATCAATCGAACTGTCGGATCATCGGTGATCGGCGGAAATGCGGGGGATTGCGGAGGCCCCCTCACCCTGCCCTCTCCCCCGGTCCGGGGGAGAGGGGGAGGCCCTAGAGGGTCTCTGGTCGATCCTCCGATCATCCGATTCCCCCTGATTGATCATCCGATCACCCGATCACCCGATTTCCCCTGCAGCACTGGAACTTCCCTTCCGCCCCGGTGTCCCTGACTGCATGCCCGCTCTCGCGCCTCTCTCCCGTCACGACCCTCGACTGTGGCAGATCGCTTCTCTCACGTGTCTTCTCGCATATGGCACCGCGTTTCTCGGGTTCGACGTTACCGCCGCGCGCGCGGGGTTGATCGTCGTCACGGCTCTCCTCGCGCAGCTCGCCGGGACGCTGGCGGCACGGCTTCCGTTCTTCGATCCCTGGAGCTCTCTCATTTCGGCACTGTCGCTCTGCCTGCTGCTGCGCACGAACGCGCCGCTCGTCGCCATGCTCGCGGCGGCGGCGGCGATCGGAAGCAAGTTCCTCCTTCGCTTTCACGGCAAGCACCTCTTCAACCCCACCAATTTCGCCCTCGTCCTGGTGCTCGTCGTCACGAACGACGCGTGGGTATCCAGCGGCCAGTGGGGCAGCGTCGCCTTCTTCGGCTTTCTCCTCGTCTGCGCCGGGCGTTTCGTCGTCCATCGGGCCGCCCGCGGGGACGTCACTCTCGCCTATCTCGCAACGTCGCTCGCTCTCGTCGTCGGCCGTTCCCTCCAGCTCCACGAGCCGCTCACGATTCCCTTCCATCGCCTGGAGAGCGGCGCTCTGCTGCTCTTCGCCTTCTTCATGATCTCGGACCCGAAGACGACCCCCGATTCCCGCACCGGCCGCATCGTGTTCGGAGCGCTCGTCGCGACGGGCGCCGCGTACGTCCAGTTCCGCCTCTTCCGGCCAAACGGCGCGCTCTGGTCGCTCGTTCTTTTCTCCCTCTTCGTTCCGCTTTTCGATCTCGTGTGGCCCGGACGGCGCGCGGCGCCGGTCTTCGGAGCCACAGCGTTTCAGCCGCAGCCGAAAGGAGCCTTCCATGCGCCGATCCTCCGCCTCGACCTTCGCCCTCGCGCTCTGCCTGTCCGCCGGGTTTTTCGCCGCGCGGCCGGGGCGCGCCTTCTGCGGCTTCTACGTCGCGAAGGCGGACACGAAGCTCTTTAACCGCTCTTCGCAGGTCGCCCTCGTCCGAGACGGCGACCACACCGTGATGACGATGGGGAGCGACTACCAGGGAGATCCAAAAGACTTCGCGATCGTGATCCCCGTGCCCCGGCCGATCGAGAAGGGCCAGATCCACATCGGCGACCCGAAGCTTCTCGAGCGCCTCGACGCGTACTCGTCTCCGCGGCTCGTCGAGTATCACGACCCGGATCCGTGCGTTCCCCACGACTACGCGGCCGCGCCATCCGCCGCGGGGATGATCCAACGGAAATCCGCTTCGGAGAAGGATCGCGCGCGAAGCCTCGGCGTGACGATCGAGGCCAGTTACACGGTGGGCGAGTACGACATCCTGATCCTCTCCGCGAGCCAGTCGAGCGGGCTCGCTACGTGGCTGCGCGAGAACGGATATCGAATCCCCCGCGGCGCGGCGCAAGTGCTCGACAGCTACGTCCGCCAGAACATGCGCTTCTTCGTCGCAAAGGTGAACCTCGGCGAGAAGACGAAGCTCGGGTTCTCGACTCTGCGTCCCATCCAGATCGCGTATGACTCGCCGAAGTTCATGCTTCCGATCCGTCTCGGGATGGCCAACGCGAACGGGCCGCAGGAGCTCTTTGTGTACGCGCTCACGCGCAAGGGCCGCGTCGAGACGACGAACTACCGCACGGTGCGCCTCCCGTCGGACGCGGACGTCCCGATCTACGTCAAGGACCGCTTCGCCGACTTCTACCGGGCCCTCTTCTCGAAGCAGGTGGCTCGCGAGAACAGGCAGGCCGTCTTCACCGAGTACGCCTGGGACATGGCCTGGTGCGACCCGTGCGCGGCGGATCCTCTCTCGCGCGAGGAATTGCGCGGGCTCGGAGTCTTCTGGGTCGCGGCCGGCGACGCGCGCGGCGGCGGATCGGAGGTCTTCCTCACGCGCCTTCACGTCCGCTACGACGCGGCGCATTTTCCCGAGGACCTCGCGTTCCAGGAGACTGCCGACCGGCAGAACTTCCAGGCCCGCTATGTTCTGCGCCACGCCTGGTCCGGCGACCTGGCGTGCGACGCGATGCCTTACATCGACTCGGTCCGGAAACGCCACGAGGAGGAAGCCAGGACGCTGGCGACGCTGACAGGCTGGCGCCTCGACGAGATCCGCCGGACGATGAAGCTCGACGCGCCCGCCGACGACGGAGCCTGGTGGCGCAAGATCTGGTGAGAGCTGGACGAAAGCGGGTGATCGGATGGAAGAATCGGGCGATCGGGTAATCGGGTGATCGGGTGATCAATCAGGGAGATCGGGTGATCGGAGAAATCGAAATGAGGTCGTTCCGTCTCGTTTCCCGTTTACCGAACCTCGCCATTCTCATTTCAACTCCGCCGGCGGCTCGTGGGACAGCCTTGCTCTTCGCCCGTGCCTCTCGAGGGCCAGCCGGATCAGCTCGTCCAGGAGGGCCGGGAGCGGGACGCCCGTGGCTTCCCAGAGCTTCGGGTACATCGAGATCGCGGTGAAGCCGGGAAGCGTATTGACCTCGTTGACGAGAACGCGGTCCGTGCCGCGCTCGACGAAGAAATCGACGCGGGCCATCCCCGAGAGGTTCGCCGCGCGAAAGACCGCGAGAGAGATCCGGCGCACTTCTTCGGCAGTCCCGGCGGCGAGCTCCGCGGGAATCCGGAATTGCGCGCGCTCCTCCCGATATTTATCGTCGTAGTCGTAGAACTCGTTTCCGGGAATCACCTCTCCCGGGACCGACGCCTGCGGCTCCTCGTTGCCCAGCACGGCGCATTCGATCTCCCGCGCGTCGATGCCTTCTTCCACGAGCGCGCGGTCGTCGTAGCGCAGCGCCGCGGCGATCGCCCCGTCCAGATCCTCCGCGCGCTTGACCTTCGAGACGCCCACCGAGGAGCCCCCGTTGACCGGCTTGACGAAGAGCGGCAGCGTAAAGGGCGGCTCGGTCATCTCCCCGGGCGCGCGCACGACGACGGCCCGCGTCGTGGGAATGCCGGCGTCGCGCAGGACCGCTTTGAAGAGAGCCTTGTCCATGCCGAGCGCCGAACCCGTGACACCCGCGCCGACGAACGGCAGGTCGAGGATCTCGAGAAGTCCCTGGAGCGCCCCGTCCTCGCCGAATGTCCCGTGGACAATCGGAAAGATGACGTCGACGCGACCCGGCCCAATCTCCGCCGGCACCAGCGCTTCGGTCGCCGGCGTCTCCGCGGTTCCCTGGAATCTCTCCGGCGGCGCTCCCTCCAGCAGATGCGCCGATGCTGCCGGGGCGAGAAATCGCCCGTCCGGTCCGAGCGCGATCGGGATGACTTCGTACCGCTCCGGGTCCAGGCCGGCCGCGATTGTGCGCGCGGAAATCCGCGAGACGTCGCGCTCGACTGACTTGCCTCCGAAGAGGACCACTACCCGGAGGCGACTCACCAGGTGACCACCCGCACGTCCTCGACCGCCGGTGCGTCGCGCAGTTTCTCCAGGACCCCGGCCGACGGCGCCGAGTCGACGGCGAGCACGGCCGCGGCCTGATTGCCCGTTCCCCGCGCCAGCGAAAAGTTGGCGATGTTGACGCCACCGTCTCCGAGGATCGAGCCGACGCTGCCGACGACTCCCGGGACGTCCCGGTTGCGCAGGAAGACGACCGTTCCCTCCGGGCGAAACTCGAGCGGCAATCCGTCCACCGTCACGACGCGCGCGTCCGAATCGGAGAAGAGAGTTCCGTCGGCCGACGCGGAGCGCGCGGAACCGGAAAGGGTGACGCGGATCGACCTCGCGTAGGTGCCCGGCCCTTCGTGACGGGTCTCCGCGACGGCGAGGCCACGTTCCTGCGCTACATGGAAGGCGTTGACGTAGTTGACGGTCTCGGGGGCGTGGCCCTGGAGGGCTCCCTTGACGGCTGCGACGGCGATCGGCCGGAGCAGGTCCGCCGGCAATCCCCACGTCTCCACCGCGACGGACGCCACGCGGCCGTCGCCGAGGGCGGCGAGAAAGTGCGCCGAGCGCTCGGCCAGGCCCATCCACACGGCGGCTCCCGACGGATCCGCCGGGCCGCGGAACGGAAGATTGACCGCCGGAACGTACGACGCACCGGAGAGCGCCTCGAGGAGGGACTCGACCGTCTGCAGCGACACGCGCTCCTGCGCCTCGACGGTCGACGCGCCGAGATGCGGGGTCGCAATGACGTTCGGCAGTCGCAGGAGGGGCTCGTCGGCGGAAGGCGGCTCCGGATCGAAGACGTCGAGCGCCGCGCCGGCAAGATGCCCCGACTCGAGCGACGCGAGGAGCGCCGCCCGATCGACGAGGTTTCCGCGGGCGACATTGACGAGGATGGATCCCTTCCGCATGAGGGCGAGCTCGGGGGCACCCAGAAGTGTCTTGCCCTTCTCCCCCGCCGTCGCGTGGAGCGTCACGATGTCGGAGGCCGCGAGGAGCTCGGGAAGATCCAGGAGAGGCACACCCATCTCCTTCGCCCGGGCCGCCGGGAGATACGGATCGAACGCGACGATCTTCGCCTCGAACGCGCGGGCCCGCAGCGCGACGCGCGAGCCGACCTGTCCGAGCCCCACGATGCCCACCGTCTTTCCGGCGAGCTCGGAGCCGACGAACTTCGCCTTTTCCCACTTCCCCTGCGCCATCGACGCGGCGGCGGCGGGCACCTGCCGCAGGAGCGCGAAGAGGATCGCGAACGTGTGCTCGGTCGCCGAGACGACGTTGGCGGTCGGAGCGTTCAGCACGAGCACGCCGCGGGCCGTAGCGGCGGGGACGTCCACGTTATCGACGCCGACCCCGGCCCGACCGACCACCGACAGACGGGGGGCGGCCGCAAAGAGCTCCGCATCCACCTTGGTGGCGCTTCTCACGAGAAGAGCGTCCGCGGAGGCCAGCTCGGCGAGAAGCTTCTCCCGCGGCGCCCCCGCGAGATCGACCACCTCGTGGCCGGCTCGCCGCAATAGATCCAATCCGGCGGCGGCGACTTTTTCCGCGACGATCACTCGGCTCATAGGAATGACACCTCGGCCGGGATTGTAGCGGGGACGGGTCATGCCCGCCCGGCGAGTCCTCCCCGCGCCGGAGGCCGCCGGGAGATTCGGCGCAGCCATGCCGGCAGCTCCTCCAGGCTCGCGAGAAGCGCGTCCGGCTCCTCCGCCGCGAGCTCCTCGGGAGTGCGCGAGCCTCCGGGAACGAGAACGATCCGGCAGCCCGCCGCGCGGGCGAACCGGGCGTCGATCTCCATGTCGCCGATGGCCACGGTGTCCGCCGCGGAAACCCCCGCGTCCGCAACGAGGCGCCGCAGCATCGCCGGGTCCGGCTTGGGGGGCGCGAGCGGACCGGGACCGGCCACTGCGAAAAAGAAGCGCGAGAGATCCAGTGCCTGGAGGATCGTCTTCGAATATTCGTAAGGCTTGTTGGAGGCGACCGCCATCGTCCAACCGGCAGCGGCAATCGCCACGAGCGCCGACGGCACGCCGGGCATCCGCCGGGATCCGCTCACGGCCACCTGTTCATATCGCTCGCGGAAAAAGGCGAGGCCTCGCGGGGCATCCGCGGATCCCACGGCCTTCTGGAGCAGGCGTTCGATTCCTTCCCCCACCATCCGCCGAACCTGCGCCTCCGGTATCGGCGTCTTCCCGAGACGTTCCATGGCGAAGCCGAGCGCATCCGTGATCCCGGCGTAACCGTCGATCAGGGTTCCGTCGAGATCGAAGACGACGAGCCGGTTCGCCACGAATTCCGGCCTACGGTTTTGACGAGGGTTTCCGCGCGGGCGCGGGACGAGAACCTGGTTGGATGCGACTCAGCGGCGGCCCTTTGCCGATCCGCGTTCGCGCCGCACCGTCTCGGCCTGAGGCAGGAGATCCGCAACGGAATAGCGGGGCCGCTCCCGCGGCGTGTGCCGCAGCTCCTGGAGGAAGGAAGCCAGGACCGGTGACGGGTCCGCTCGCCGGGAGATCACGCCGTTCTCCGTGTAGATCCCCCGCCCCGCGAGCGGCCGGAACACGACTCCCGCGGGCGCCATCAGGCGCAGGGCCGGATCGACGAGCGCGATCGTGAGACCGGACGCGACCATTCCGAGCACCGTCCGGGTCGAGGGAATCCCTCCCTCCATCGCGATCGGCGGCTCGAAGCCCGCCGCCCGGAAGACTCCGAGCAGCTGATCGTAGCTGCCGGGCGACAGATGTCGAGGCCAGAGCATGTAAGCCTCTTTGGAGAGCGCCTCCAGCCGGAGAGGGCTCGTCCGCGCCATGGGATGTTTTTCCGGAAGGGCGACCATGAGGCGCACACGCCCGGTCTTCTCCGTCACCATGCCGTCCGCTTCGAGAGGAAGACCGACGAACCCGACGTCGATCTGGCCGCTTCGCAGCGCGTCGACCTGGGCCTCCGGCGTCAGGTTCTGGAAGGTGACCTCGACGAACGGGACGTGCTCCGCGAAGAGGCGAAGAGCCTTGCCAAGAAAGAGCCAGTCGGTCTCCGGGGAAATCCCGAGCACGACCTTGCGCGATTCACCGCGCGCGGTCTCTCGCGCGAGCGCCGCGGCGCGCTCGGCCGCCGCCAGGATGGCGCGCGCCTCCTGCAGAAATCGGCGGCCGGCGGCCGTCAGCGTCACCTGCCGCTTGGAGCGCCGAAGCAGCTCCACCCTGAGCTCGGCCTCGAGATTCTGAATCTGCTGGCTCAACGACGGCTGGGACGTGTTGAGCCGGTTCGCCGCGTGCCCGAAATGAAGCTCCTCAGCGACCGCGACGAAATATCGAAGATGTCGTAGCTCCATGCTGAACCTCTTTCATCGTTGGTCGATCTCAATTGTATCGAAACAAACGATTGGACGGGGGCGGTAAAGAGGTTCATGCTCCTTGTCCGGGCCCCCTGAACGACTGCCGACCGGACTCACTCGAGCCAACACCGGGAGTTCGCGAGCGCCCCGGTGACAGGACGGCGACGGATGCCAGCCAGGAGTTTAGTTCGGAAGCCCAGGGTCCGCGTTTTCCCGGCCGACCGCGTCCGGGGCTCTCCCCTCGCAGTCGTCACTCTGATCGGCTACGGGGACTACGCCAATCCGGACTGCGCGAAGACCTACCGGACGGTCCAGAAGATCCAGAAGAGGCTCGGCAGCCGGCTCTGCTACGTCTTCCGCTGCTTCCCGGAGCCGTCCCGGTTCGGAGAGTCCGAGGAGGCCGCCGAGGCCGCCGAGTGCGCGTCCGCGCAGGGGAAGTTCTGGGAAATGCACGATCATCTTTTCGAGCACAGTTGCACGACGAGCGAGATCGCCCTCGCGCGATGCGCAAGAGACGTCGGCCTCGATCTGCCCGGTTTTCATCGTTCGATGCGCGCTCATACCTACCTGGAGAAGGTGCGCGCCAACCGCCGGGCCGGTGCCCGCCACGGAGTGGCTGGAGCGCCCACATTTTTCATCAACGCGAAGCGCCACGAGAGCGCATTCGGCCTGTCGACCCTGCTGCCCGCCGTCCAGGCAGCGGCCGCCGGCTCCTGATCGCGAAACGCCACCGGAAAGAGGAACTGACGATGCTCACCGGCAAGAACCCCGCGAATCCGATGACGGGAGTCACCGCAGAACTGCGTCACGCCGAGGCCCTCCTGACGACGGGCGCCCTGCAGAGCGCCATCTTCAACAGCGCCAACTTCTCGAGCATCGCGACCGACGCCAAGGGCGTCATCCAGATCTTCAACGTCGGCGCCGAGCGAATGCTCGGATACACGGCCGCCGACGTGACGAACAAGATCACTCCGGCCGAG
>JBBSEW010000035.1:0-42610 GCA_038239305.1 Thermoanaerobaculia bacterium
CGACACGAACGTGAGACCCGACGGCAGGATGTCGGTGAGCTCGACGCCGGTGGCGTCGCTCGGACCGAGATCCGATGCCGTGATCGTGAAGGTCACATTCGATCCGAGGACCGGCGCCGGATTCGAGACGGTCTTCGCCACGGCGACATCCGCGACGCCCGTCGGGACGAGGACCGTCGCCGTGGACGAATCGTTCCCCGGCACCGGATCAGGCGTCGTCGACGAGACCGACGCGATGTTGTTGATGGGAGCCGGGGCAGGATAGCCCGACGGGATCTGGTAAGTCGTCGTGATCGTCCGCGTCGCCAGCGAAGCGATCGTTCCGAGCGAGCACGGGAAGGGACCGGTGCAGGCCCCCGAGTTCGAGACGAAGACGAGATTCGCGGGAGTCGGGTCGATCACGGTGACGCCCTGAGCGTCGGAGGGTCCGTTGTTCGTGATGACCGACGTGAAAACAACATTCGGTCCGCCGGGAACGGCCGTCGGCGGCCCGGTCTTTACGATGGAGACGTCCGCGGACGGAGCCGCCGTGCCGGTCGTCGTGCTCGAGTTGTTGCCGGGCGTCGGATCGGGCGTCGAGGAAGCGACCGTCGCCGTGTTGGCGACCGTCGCCCCCGTCAGGACCGCAGGCGACACGTTCACGACGAGTGTGAACACCGCGGGTGCGGACGAAGCGAGCGTCGCGAGCGTGCAGTTGACCGTTCCGCCGGCGCCGACCGCGGGCGTCGTGCAGGACCAGCCGCCGGGCGACGTGAGCGACACGAAGGTCGTGCCCGCGGGAAGCGTATCGGCCAGGCTCGCCGCGCTCGCCGTGGAGAGGCCTGCATTCGTCACGGTGATCGCATAGGAAACGTTCTGCCCGGGCACCACGGTCGCCGGACCGGTCTTGACGACCTGCATGTCCGCCTGCGGCGTGAGGGTGTCCGTGTCCGTCGAGGTGTTGTCGCCGGGGTTCGGATCCGTCACTCCTCCGGGCGGGGTAACGCTCGCGGTATTCACGAGAGAGCCCGAAGCCGAAGGCGCCACGGTCGCGACGAGAACGTAGGTCGCCGATCCGCCCGACAGGAGCGAGACGGTGGACGCGATCGAACCGCTGCCGCCGGGAGCGCCGCAGCTCGAGCCGACGGACGCCGTGCAGGTCCACGTCGCGGAAGAGATCGAGGCCGGAAGCGTGTCCGTCACGGGCGCGCCCGTCACGGGGCTCGGGCCGGCATTGGTGACCACGATCGTGTACGTCGTCGTCGCGCCGGGTACGACGCTCGCGACACCATCCGACTTCGTGATTCCCAGATCGGCCTGCGTAGTGACGGTAACGCCGTCAGTCGATGAGTCGTTTCCGGGGGTGATGTCTCCGCCGCCGCCGACCGTCGCCGTGTTCGACACGCTGGCCGCCGCCGAGAGAGCCACCGAAGCCGTCACGGAGATGCCGGGATACGCATTTCCCGCCGGCAAAACGTCACTGCGCGTGCACGTGACCGTCGGGGCCGCGACCGAGCAGCCCCAGCCGGACCCGGAGGCAAGAGTCGGCGTCAGACCGACCGGAAGCGTGTCGGAGACCGTCACGAGACCGGCGGTCGGGCCCGTGCCGACGTTCGAAACCGTAAGCGTAAACGTTCCCGTCGATCCGCGGAAGAAGGTCGGCGGCGCGTGGGACTTCACAATCGTCAGGTCGGCGACGACCAGAACGGTCCCTCCCGCCGACGCCGTGTCATTGGCCGTATTCGGGTCGAGCTCGACCTCGCTCGTCTTCGTCGCCGTGTTCGTGAACGGTCCGGGCACCGCCGCGACGACCGTCAAAACGAGCGTCTCCGTCTGGCCGTTCACGAGGGTGCCGATCGTCCAGATTCCGGTCCCCGCAACATAGGAGCCCTGGCTCGCGACGGCGGAGGAGAAAGAAAGGTTCGCCGGGATGACGTCCGTGACGGCGACACCTGTGGCCGTGGAGGGCCCGTTGTTCTTGACCGTCACGGTAAACGTGAACGCCTCCGAGACGCGCGGCGCCGGATTCGACACCGTCTTCAAGAGCGCCACGTCCGCCAGCGGCGTCACGGTCGTCGGCGCCGTGGACGAGTTATCCGCCGGATTCGGATCCGTTTCGGCCGCGGTGACGGCCGCCGTATTCGTGATCGAAGGCGCCGACGCCGCGGAAGGCGTCACCACGATCGTCACGGTCGCGGAGTTTCCGGCCCCGAGGTTGCCGAGGGCGCAAGCGATCGTCGTCGAGCCGATGCAGACCCCCTGGCTCGGCAGGACGGAGACGAAGGCCACGGACGCCGGAAGCGGATCCGCCACCGTCACACCCGTCGCCCCGGCGGGTCCGTGGTTCGTGATGAGGAGCGTGTAGGTCAGGGGCTGACCGGCGAACACCGGATCGGGTGAGTCGGTCTTCTGGATCGAGAGATCCGCGAGAGCTCCCCCGCCGCCTCCCGCCATCACCACCGCGCTCGCCTGATCGTTGCCCGTGTTCGGATCGAACTCCGTCTCGGCCGTCTTGCGAGCGACATTGACGAAAGTCCCGGTCGCCGTGACCGTCGCCGTGATGCCGAGAGTCGTCGTGGCGACGCTGGCCATCGGACCGATCGTCCACACGCCCGTGGCGGACGCATACGCGCCCGTCGCCGGCGCCGCGGATACGAAGGTCAGGCCCGGAGGCAGGAGATCGGTTACCACCACGTTCGTCGCGGCCGAGGGACCCGCATTGACGACCGTCACCGTAAATGTCACGTTGGAGCCGACGGTCGGGGCGGCGACGTCGACGATCTTCTGCACCTGAATGTCGGCGATGGCCGCGGGTCCGTTGATCACGGCGGAGCCTGCGTTGTTCGAGGAATTGGGATCGGATTCGCGCTCGGCCGTCTTCGCGGCCGTGTTCACGATCGTGCCCGCCTGCGTGACGGTCGCGACGATCGAGAGCGTCTGAGATGCGCCGGAGGTCACCGTCCCGAGCGTCCACACGCCCGTCGCCGCGCTGTACGTGCCCTGGGATGGAAGCGCTGAGACGAAGGTCAGGCCGGACGGGAGAACGTCCGTGATCGCGACCAGCGTCGCGTCGCTCGGCCCGAGATCCGAAGCGGTAATCGTGTAGGTGACGTTCGAGCCCACCGCCGGCGCGGGATTGGTAACGGTCTTCGTGACGGCGACGTCCGCGACGCCCGCCGGTACCGCGACCGTCGCGGTCGAGGAGTTGTTGGCGGAAACGGAGTCCGTGGTCGTGGAGGCCACCGTGGCCGTGTTGGAGATCGGGGTCGGGGCCGGATATCCGGACGGAATCTGGTACGTCGTCGTGATGGTCCGCGTCGCCAGTGGCGCCAGGGTGCCGAGCGAACAGGGGAACGCGCCGGTGCAGGCTCCGGCGTTCGAAACGAATACGAGGTTCGCGGGCGTCGGATCCGTCACGGTGACGCCCTGCGCGTCCGAAGGCCCGTTGTTCGTGACGACGAGCGTGAAGACCACGTTGGGTCCGCCCGGAACGGCCGTCGCGGGGCCGGTCTTGACGATCGCCAGGTCGGCCGAAGGAGCGGCGGTGGCCGACGTGGAGCTCGAGTTGTTCCCGGGCGTCGGATCAGCCGTCGAGGAGGAGACGGTGGCCGTATTCAGGAACACCGTTCCCGTCAGGACCGAGGCCGGCACCTTGACCACGAGCGTGAAGACGGCGGGCGTCGCAGACGCGAATGTCGCCAGGTTGCAGCTGATCGTTCCGCCGGCGCCGACGGCGGGCGTCGTACACGACCAGCCGCCGGGCGAAGCGAGCGAAACGAAGGTCTGGACTCCCGGTAACGCGTCGGTGAGATTCGCGGCGAGCGCCGTGGACGGGCCCGCGTTGGTGACCGTGATCGTGTAGGTGGCGTTCTGTCCGGGAACGACCGTCGCCGGGCCCGTCTTGACGACCTGCATGTCCGCCTGGGGGGTCAGCGTGTCGGTGTCCGTCGCCGAGTTGTTGGCCGGATTGAGCTCGGCCACGCCGGCGGGCGCCGTCACCGTCGCCGTATTCACGACGCTGCCCGTCGCGGCGGGACCGATGTTGGCGACGACGACGTATGTGGCGGATCCGCCGGACAGCAGCGATACCGTCGACGCGATCGACCCGCTTCCACCCGGCGCCGCGCAGCTCGATCCGGCGGTCGCCGAGCAGGTCCACGTGGCCGAAGCGATGGCCGCCGGCAGCGTGTCCACGACCGGAGCGCTGGTCACCGCGCTCGGCCCCGCGTTCGACACGACGATCGTATACGTCGTCGACGTGCCCGGCACGACCGCGGCGACGCCGTCCGTCTTCGTGATCGAGAGGTCCGCCTGGAGAATCGTGAGAGTGGCGGAGGCGGGCGCGGGATTGGAGCCGATGGTGGTGCTGAGATCGCCCGTCGCGATGGCGTTCGTGTAGGAGCCCGCGAGCGTAGAGGTCACCGGAACGGTGATCGTGCAGCCGCCGGCGGGGATCGACGCGCCGTTCTTGTACTGGATCGTCGAGCCGCCCGCCGTCACGACGACGTTCGCCGCGGTGCAGCTCCCGGTCAGGGTCGCGGGTGTGGCGAGGATGAGATTGGTCGGAAGCGTGTCGATGAAATTCGCATTCAGTGTCAGCGCCGATGCGTTCGTATTGCCGAGCGTGAGCGTGAGAGACGAGTTGGCGCCGAGCGGGATGGACACCGGAGAAAATGCCTTCGAAACCGTCGGCAGCGCAAGAACCTGCAGCGTCGAGGAAGACCCGACGGCGTTGCTGCCGGCCGTCGTCACGAGCGCTCCGGCCGCGATCGTGTTCACGTAGGAGCGAACGGTCGATGACGTCAAGTCCACCTGGATCGTGCAGCCCCCGTTTCCGGGGAGAGCCCCCCCGCTCTTGTAAGTCACGGTGCTCGCGCCGGAGACCGCCACGATGCTCGCCGCCGTGCAACCCGCCGAGAACGCAAGGTTCGACGGCGTCCCGATGACCAGCCCCGGGCCCGGGAACGTGTCGACGAAGTCGGCCGTGAGCGTCGAATCGGACGCATTCCCGTTCGAAAGAGAGATCGTGAGCCGCGAAGTCCCGCCAGCGCCGATCACGGTCGGCGCGAACGACTTGAAGACGCTCGGCGGCTGGAACGGATTGACGAAAAGGTTTGCCGTCGCTGCCCCCGTGTTGCTGCCGACGGACGTCTGCAGAGAGCCCGCGGGGATCGTGTTCGTATAAGGCCCGCCCGGAACGTTCGAAGTGACGTCGACGGTGATGACGCATCCGCCGGACGGAATGCTGCCGCCCGTGAAGGTGACGCTCGCCCCGCCGGTCGTGACGGTCCCGCCCGAGCAGCTCGTGCCGGCGTTCGGCGTTCCCGCAACTACCACGTTGGCCGGCAGGGTGTCGGTGAACGCGGCGGTCAGAGCGGCAGCCGAGCCGTTCGAGTTCCCGAGACTGATCGTCAGCGTCGAAACCGCTCCCGGATTGATCGTTCCCGGATTGAAGAACTTGACGACCGTGGGCGGGGTGAGCGCCTGCACGACCAGGCCGGCCGTCGCGCCCAGCGAGGGGCTGCCGCCGTCCGTGACGAGGGCGCTCGCCGGGAGCGAGTTGGTGTAGCTCCCGGCGACACTCGACGTGACGTCCACGGTGATCGGGCAGCCGCCGGCCGGGATCGCCGAACCGGACGCATAGGCGATCGTTCCCCCGCCCGCCGAGGCGGTGACGCTGGCGGTCGTGCAGGAACCGCCCACATTCGGAGGCGTGGCCACGACGACGTTCGTGGGGAGGCTGTCGGTGAAGGTCGAGCTCAGCGTCAGAGGTCCGGCGTTCGAGTTGCCAAGCGTGATCGTGAGCGAGGAGATGCCGTTGACCAGGATGGTGCCCGGCGCGAAAGTCTTCGACATCGTCGGCGGAACGAGGGCTCCCGGGCCCACCGCGAGACTCGCCACCGCCGGCTGCTGGTTCACGCCGGCGCTGGTGCTCAGCTGTCCCGCCGCAATCACGTTCGTGTACGTTCCGGGCACGGACGACGTCACGTCGACGGAGATCGTGCATCCGCCGACGGGAATCGACGCCCCGCTCGCATAGGTGATGCTGGTCGCGCCCGCGATCGCCGTCACCGATCCGGCCGTGCAGTTGGTGACGAGATTCGGCGTAGCTGCCACGAACACGTTGCCGGGTAGCGCGTCGACGAAGGCGGCTGAAAGCGTGGGCGCCGGAGCGGCGTTCGGGTTGACGAGCGTGATCGTCAGCGTCGAGGTGCCGCCGGCGGCGATCGACACCGGATTGAACGCCTTCGTCACGGACGGAGGACCGTTGATCCGGAGTGTCGCCTGCGCGGACCCCGGGTTCGTCAGCGTCTGGTCATCCGCGATGGCGCCTGGATTGATGTTGTTGATGTAGGTCCCGGGAGTGTTTCCGGTCACATTCGCGAAAAACGTGCAGTTGGCGCCCGCCGCGATCGAGGCACCCGAGATCCCCAGGGTGCTGCCGGCGGCACTGGCCGACACGACACCGCCTCCCGCCGTGCAGGTCCCGCCCGTCGCCGGAGTCGACGCGATCTCGAGCCCGGACGGCAGGGTGTCCGTCAACGAGACGCCCGTCAGGGCAATCGCCGCGCCATTGGAAATTGTCACGGTGAGCCGGCTCGTCCCGCCCGGATTGATGGTCAGGGTCCCGAACGCCTTGCTCACCGTCGGCCTGGCGACCACGAAGAGGGTCGCGCTCGCCGCCGTCGCGTTGGGAATGCCCTGGTCGCTCGTCACGGCATTGGCCGGGATCGTGTTGGCGTACGAGCCGAGGGCGCTCGCCACCACGTCGACGGTAATCGAGCAGTTGGTCCCCGCCGGGATCGTCCCCTGGGAGACGGTCACCGAGCCCGAGGCACCTCCGTTCGCGGTCGACACCACGGCCAGGCCGCCGGGACCCGTCCCGGAGCACGTCGTCGTCGGATTCGGGGTCGCGGAAATGAATACCCCGTTGGGGAGGGTGTCGGTGTAGCTGACGCCCGTCAGCGTGACCGGCGTGGGCGCGTTCGGGTCGAAAGTGCTGACGAGGCGCATCTTGAGGGTGGAGACCTGGTTCGGCACGACGTAGGAAGGCGAGAAGGCCTTCATCACGCCGAGACCCTGCAGCGTCGAGAGAGTCGCGGAGGTCGGCGACGGGTTCGTGTAGCCCTGCTGGCTGACGACCGACCTCGCCGGAATCGTGTTGGTCAGGTTCAGGAACCGCGTCGCCGTCGTCGACAGCGTGACGCGGCAAGTCTGGGAGGCCGCGAGTGTGGCGCCCGAGAGAGTGACCTTGCCGTCTCCGGGGATCGCGGTCACCGTTGCGCCGGCGCAGGTCGTCGAGGCATTCGGTACGGAATAGACCTCGATGCCGGCCGGGAACGTGTCGGTGAACCCGACCCCGTTGATCACGATGGCGGCCGTGTTGATCACGTCGATCTGCAGGGTCGACGGAACTCCCCCGGTGACGACGACGGGAGTGAACGACTTGTTGATGTTGATCGCCGCGGCCGCGAGGTTCAGCGTGCCCGTGACGGCGGCCGTGTTGGAGACGCCCTCCGCGCTGGTGATCTTCCCGATCGGAATCGTGTTGGTCCAGCCTGCTCCGGAGGACGTCACGACGTCGAACGAAAAGTCGCACGATCCTCCGGCGGCGATGGTCGCGCCGAGCAGTTGCGCGCGCGTCGTGCCCGGGTTGACGACCAGTGTCGGCGAACCCGCGCAGCTCGTGGCCGCGTTCGCCGGATTCGCGACGGACAGGCCGGCGCTGAACGTGTTGTCGTCCACGGAGACGTTGGTCAGTGCACCGCTCGATGTGTTGAAGAGAGTGATCTTCGCGCGGGCGACTCCGCCCAAGGCCACGGCGGTCGGGTTGAAGGCCTTGGTCCCCATCGACAGGCCCGTCGTGATGGTCAGAGGAGCCGTGACGTTCGCCGGGATCGTGACGAGCTCGGTATCCGAGAAGTCGGCGGGATGGATCGTGTTGGTGTAACTGCCGATCGTGTTCCCCGTGATTTTCGCGGTGATGACGCACGACGATTCGACGCTCGCATCGGGGCGCTTCGCGACCGTGCCGCCGGTCAGCACGAGCTTCGTGTCGTTCGGAAACGCCATGAGGCTGCCGCCGCACGTGTTCGACGGCGCGGGATTGGCCGCCAGCGTCAGGCCGGACGGCAGGTTATCCGTCAGGGAAACGTTCGTCAGGGGAGAGACCGTCCGATTGAAGATCGTGAGCGTCATCGTCGTGGTGGCGCCCTGGGGGATCGAGGCGGGCGAGATCGCCTTCGTGATGGCTCCGGAGGCGATCGTGACGACGTTGACGGTGCCGGCCGGGGCGACGTTGGACACCGGTCCGCCGGGCCCCGTGCCCGTGATGCTGCCCACGGGAATGCTGTTGACGAACGTCTCGACGGGGGATGAGGTCGCTGTCGCCGGCACCTTCGCATAGATCGAGATCGTGCAGAGCCCAGGGCTGGCGCCGACGCCCGCCACGATCGTTCCGCTCGCCCACTGGAGGCCCGCGTCACCGACGACGGGCGCCACCCCGGTAGAGGCGCCGAGGGGGGTGAGGCCCGTAAAGGTGCCGCCCGAGCAGCCCGCGGACGTCGTGAAGACGCCGCTGCCCGAGTCGAAAAGCGTCATCTGGTCGGTCCCGGTCTTCGGAAGAAGGTCCCGGAAGGAAACTCCCGTGACCGGCCCGCCCGAGAAGTTGCTGATCGCCACGTCGAACCGCGTCCACTGTCCGGGCGCAACGCTCGAGGGCGTGGCCGTCT
The DNA here is from genome assembly GCA_038239305.1 of Thermoanaerobaculia bacterium. Taxonomy (GTDB): domain Bacteria; phylum Acidobacteriota; class Thermoanaerobaculia; order UBA5066; family Gp7-AA6; genus JALYUA01. Next base: position 8,712 of record JBBSEW010000035.1, read on the forward strand.
TCGCCACGGTGAGCTGCGCGTTCGCGGTCAGCGTCCCGGTGACGGGACCGTTGCTCTGGTAGTTGTTCGGGTTGACGACCGCGTTGGCCGGTATCGAGTTGACGTGAGCGCCGTCCACGTTGGAGGTCAGGTACGCCGTGATCGTGCACTTGCCGCCCGGGCCCGCCGTCGCGCCTGTCAGGGTGATGGTCTGGTCGAGCAGATCCGGGGGGGCCGACAGCGTCCCGTTCACCGAGCCCGTTCCCGTGCAGACGACAGCGGGGTTGGCGGGGGCGACGACCGGCGAGCTCGCCGTCGAAAGGATCTTCAGCGAGAGGCCCGTCAGGTTGTCGGCAAAGCTCGAGATCGTCAACGCGTTCGCCGGGCTCGCGTTGTTGATCGTGATCGTCATCAGCGAGGGCTGTCCCCCGGGTATGAGGACCGGCGCGAAGGTTTTGGTGACGGAGATCGGCGTGTTGATCGAAATGGATTTGTTGAACGACGCGCTCGTCAGACCGCGGGTGTTCCCGATGGCGCCGGCGGCCACGACGTTGGCGAACACCTGGGGAAGCGTCGTGATCGATGGCACGGTCACGACGGACGTGATCACGCACGATCCGCCGCTTCCGATCGTCCCGCCGGTCAGCGTCACCGAGCTCGCGTTGAAGGTCACCGCGCCGTTCACCGCACCGGTGCCGGAACAGACCGGGAGCGCGTTCGCGCTTACGACCTGCATGCCCGCCGGGAGCGTATCCGTGAAAGAGGTGAGAGGCATCGTCGCCGCGGCGTTGGGGTTGGCGAGCGTGATGGTCAGCGTCACCGGGTCGCCGGCGAATGAGGAGGCGGGCGAGAAGGTCTTGCTTCCCGTGGGCGGGTTGAGCGTATTCACGGCCAGCGTCGCGCTCGCGGGCGTCGTATTGAAGATGACGACGCCGCTCTCCTTCGCCGTGTAACCGCTGGTCGTGGCGTTCGGTGTCGTGTTCGCGGGAATCACGGCGACCCAGTTGCCGGGCGTCGTGGCCGTCACGTCGATCTGGAAAAAGCACTGGCCGTCCACGACTCCCGTGCCCGCCGGGATCGTGCCCGCCGTCAGGAAAACCGTGGAGGTGCCGGGCGTCGCCGCGCTGACGGTGAATCCGCACGTGTTCAGGATGTTCACCGGAGACGAGATCGTGATCTGCGACGGCAGGACTTCGGTCACCGCGGCCGCGGTCAGGGGAACCGTCGAGCTGTTGGCGATCGTGATCCGATATTGCGAGACATCGCCCGGGTTGATCGTGGCGGCGGTGAACTGGTGGTTGATGGTCGTCGAAGCGGACGCGACGCCCAGGCCGGCCAGGGAGAGAATTCCGCCGGCGAGAAGCCCGCGAAGAAGTCGCGAGCTTCTGCGTCGCGAGGGAATTGCCGCTCTGCTCATGTATTCCTCTCCCGAGTGTTAGGGAAAATCAGGGGAGCGCGGCTCGCGCGCACCCATGATTTCTCCAGGATGTCAGGACGTGATGATTTCGGTCGGTTGAGACGGAAAATGCGTTTCAGCTTAACATTTCTGTACGCTACCGGCTATCCGCCGGACCCTGGACCGGCGCAGGAACGCGCCCGCTCGAGCAGGAGATCGCGTTCGCGGGCGTTGCGCGTGAGCGAGGCGGCGCGCTCGAGCTCGACGCGTGCCTCTCCGGAGCGGCCGAGCTTGACAAGAAGATCTCCGCGAACGCTCGGCAGGAGGTGGTAGTTCTCGAGGGTCTTCCCGGCCGTCAGCCGGTCCACAATCTCGAGCCCCGCCGCCGGACCGAACGCCATCGCGATCGCCACCGCGCGGTTCAGCTCCACGACCGGGGAAGGCATGATCCGCACGAGGTCGCCGTAGAGAGACGCGATCTGCTTCCAGTCCGTCGCGGCCGCCGTGCCTGCCCGGGCGTGGCAGGCGGCGATCGCGGCCTGGAGCGCATAGGGGCCGAGAGAGCCGCCGAGCCGCTCGGCCCGCTCGAGCGCCGCGAGCCCGCGCCCTATCAGGAGACGATCCCAGCGTCCGCGGTCCTGATCGAGAAGGAGCACGGGCTCGCCGGCAGGATCGATTCGGGCCCGGGAACGCGACGTCTGGATTTCCATCAGCGCGACGAGTCCATGGACTTCCGGCTCCTGGCTCGCGAGCTCGGCCAGGACGCGCCCGAGGCGGAGCGCTTCTTCGCAGAGCGCGGGTCGCATCCAGTCGTCGCCGACCGTCGCGGAGTAGCCCTCGTTGAAGATGAGGTAGAGAACTTCCAGCACGGAGGAGAGTCGTTCGGACAGGTCCGCGGCCCGAGGGACCTCGAAGGGAACGCGCGCATCGGCGAGGGTCCGTTTGGCCCGCACGATCCGCTGGGCGACCGTCGGCTCCGGAACGAGGAAGGCGCGAGCGATCTCCTCCGTCGTCAGACCTCCGAGCAGCCTCAGCGTGAGCGCCACGCGCGCCTCGGTCGCGAGGAGGGGGTGGCAGGAGACGAACATGAGGCGCAGCCGGTCGTCGCCGATGTCGTCGTCGAGAGAGGCCTCGAGGTCCGCGACGGCAGTTTCCTGCCGTAAGTCGGCTTCACGGCCGAGCTCGGCGTGCTTGCGTCCGGCGACCGCGACCCGGCGGAGCCGGTCGATCGCGCGATGCTTCGCCGTCGCCATGAGCCACGCCCCCGGGTTGTCCGGAACCCCCGACTCCGGCCATCGCTCGAGTGCCGCGACGAGCGCGTCCTGCGCGAGATCCTCCGCGAGACCGACGTCGCGCACGATTCGCGCGAGGCCGGCAATAAGCCGGGCCGACTCGATCCTCCAGACGGCGTCGATTGCGCGATGCGTCTCGTCGGTCGCCACGCGGGAATTAGAACAGAGGGATGGAGCCGTCAGCCATAGGCCGTCCACTCCGAGCGGAAGGAGAGATCGGGAAACGGGAAACGGGAAACGGGAAACGGGAAACGAACGAGAGGCTTCTCTTCGATTTTCCGATCACCCGATTCCTCTGATTGATCACCCGATCACCCGATCACCCGATCCCCTCTCGTCCGCCCTTGACAGTTATTCAGCCGTGTGGCTGAATAATGGAAGATGGATTTATCTGGTGGCAACAGGCGGTGAAGCGGGATTCGGCCGCCCGGCTCGACGCCTACGAGGCCGTGTTCCGAGCCCTCGCTCATCCGGCCAGACGGCGGGTTCTCCTGACCATTCACTTCCACCGAGGCTCGATGACGGCCGGAGAAATCGCCGGCGTATTCGCCCATGCGTGGCAGACGACCACGCGCCACCTCCAGGTCCTCGAGGCGGCCGGCCTCCTCACGCACCAAAAACAGGGACGCCAACGGATCTATCGAATCGAAGTCCGGCGGTTGGAGCTGGTGCGGGACTGGCTGGCGTGGTTTTCCCGCAAGCCGTGAAGCGCGAGAAGCGACGTGGGAGGCAGGACGAATGAAGGAGGACACATGACCGCGAAAGAGAAGGCTCCGGCTCCAAAGTTGACATCGAAAGCGAAAAGCTCCGCCTCCGCCCCCGCTTCCGCCTCCGCCGCTCCGGCGCGACGGACGAGCGCGAAGGATCGGGGGAGCGAAGACGTGCCCCGCTTTTTCCGGCTCAGCGTCGAAGTCGGGAATCTCGACGAGGGAGTCGAGTTCTATCGCCGCCTTCTCGCGATGGAGGGCCGAAAGCAGGCCGGCTCCCGCTGCTATTTCGAATGCGGTGCGGTCACCCTCTCCGTTCTCGACGTCTCGGCGGCGCGACGCCCCCACCCGGCGGCGAAGGCCCTCTACTTCACCGTGAAAGACCTCGACGCGGCGTTCGAGCGCGCCCGGGAGCTCGGCTGCCTCTCCTCGGAAAACGTCCACGACGCGCCGGGGGGAGGAATCGTCGTGCGGCCGTGGGGCGAACGGTCGTTCTACGTGGAGGATCCGTGGAAAAACCCGCTGTGCTTCGTGGAAGACGGCACGGTGTACACGGGTTGAAGGCGAGCGCCGACGATCTGTCGGTTCCCCGCCGTGACTGTGGCGGTAGATGGGAACCGAAGACAGCCCACGGACCCCGGACTGTCGGCTTTCGTCTCGGTTCCGTTTCCCGACGGGGGTCTGTCGGGATTCTATTCGCCGCCGGATGTGTTCTCATGTCCAGCATGAGACCCTTCGCCCGGACCGCTGCGACCCTCGCCCTTGCCCTTGCCGCTGCCTGCCTGATGGGATCGGGCTCGCTCGCGAAGGCTTCCCCGCCGGCGGCCCACCGTTTCGCTAACCCCCTTCTGGACGACGTCGTCCAGATGACGCAGGCGGAGATCCCGGACGCGACCATCCTGGCTTACCTCCGGGTCCGCCGGACGCGCCTCGAGAGCGAGGTCACCGGCCCGGACCTGATCGCTCTCCGCCGCGAGGGAGTCAGCGACGATGTCGTCGAATTCGTCGCCCGGCAGAGCGGCATCGACGCCCCGTCCGCGGACGACGCGGACCAGCCCGACGCAGAGGGACGGGCCCCGGGTACCCCGGATTCTCCCGGCTCCGTCGACCCGGATGAGTCGAGGCCGATCGAGCCCGATCCCGGCGATACCGGTCTCATCATGGGCGTGTACGATCCGCTCCCGATCGGCGGATACCCGTGCTGGCCGGCGTGGCTCGCTCCCTACGACTGCGGGCCGCGAGCGATCTATTTCGACGGCGCGGGTGGCCGCCGGCGCGACTGGCGGGATCGGCGCTCCGCTCGCGATCGGGCGATCGAAGGAAAGAACGACCGCACCGCCGACCGGGACGAGCCGTCCGGCGATCGCTCCCGGGATCGCGGCGACGATCGAGGCGGCACGCGGCGCGGAGACGACCGCGACCGGAGCGGAAGCCGCGGCTCAGGCTCTGACGGCCGGAGCAGCGGAACCGGGACCTCGGGGGGCCACAGCTCCGGCTCGAGCCACGGACGTCACTGAAAAGACGCTCCTGCGCTGTCGGCTCAGCCGCGTTCTCCGCCGCGGGCGCGGGCGCGGAGGATCGGATGATCGGGTGATCAATCAGGAGAATCGGGTGAAGGAGGATCGGAGTACGTGGCCGCCCCTCACCCCGCCCTCTCCCGCCGGGAGAGGGGGAAGATCTCTCTCTCCCCAGCCCGGCGAAAGCAGATGCGCGCAACGGGAGGAGTCTCCTGACCGGAGGGAAGGAGGAGCCTCCCGTTGCGGGAGCCGGACCAAACCACGCTCCGCTCGGTCGAGGCCCCGGCCGAGCCGAGCACCCTTACGACGCAAAGTCCCTCCGCGCAACGGCAACCGCCTCGCGCCGCGATGATCATCGCGGCTCCGGCGACGAGAGTGCCTGCTCGCACTTCACGATCTCCCGCGCGACACGCTCCGGCTCTCCGGCGCTCCCGGCCCGCAGGACGCCCCGCCGGCTCATGTCCTGCCAGACCGCGAGGCTCTTCCGATAGATCGCACGGGCCTCCCGCCAGTGCCCCGCGCGCGCCCGAACGGGCGTTCGGTTCGAACCGGCGATGAGTGTTTCGACGCGAGCCTGGCGCCCCAACGCCGTAGCGATTCGCTCGGTACCCTCTTCGTTGGACGGGTCGGCCCGGGAGAGCGTCTCCGCGGTCGCGAGCGCGCGGCCATAGCTGTCGAGGGCGGCCTTCCAGTCCGCCTTCATCTCGAGAATCTCGCCGATCCGGAAGTGCGCTCGGAAAACCGCCGCGCGCGCGTTGGCGTTCTTCGGGTCGGCATTGGCGAGCGCCTCGCGAATGACGAACGCCTTCTGATACGTCGCCAGTGCCCCGTCGAGATCGTTCCGGTTACCGAGGCAAACGCTCATCGCCCCGTAGCTGTAGGACAGGTCGAGGCGCGCCTGGGCGTTGGTCGGGTCGGCGGCCGAGCGCGTCTCGTCGAGCGCCACCGCCCGCCGGTACAGATCGAGCGCAGCGGACGTGTCGCCGAGAGCCTCCAGGGTGCCGCCGAGGTACTTGTAGCCGAGCGCCACGTTACGCTGCGCCCGTGCGTCCGCGGGCGTCTCTCTCCAGAGCGCTTCGAAGATCTCGACTTCCTTTCGCCAGACGGGGAGCGCCTCCCGGTATTCCCCGCGATCGGCGAGGTGACCCGCGATCCGGTGATAGCTGGTCGCGAGGGCCCGCCGGGTGGCCGCCGCCCGGGGGTCCCCCGCCACCATCGCTTCGCGCACTCGCAGCGCGCGGCGGAACGCGGCGTAGGCACCCGCCTCGTCGCCCGTTTGCGCCAGCGCGTCGCCCACGGAGTCGAGAGAAGCGGCCAGCTCCCCCGCGATCTCGCTGTTGCCCGGCGACTCCGCGGCGAGGATCTCGCGCATCGCCAGAGCCTTGCGAAAGCTGCGCAGCGAGCCTTTCGTGTCGCCGACGTTGGCGGACCCCCGATCGCCCTGTACGGCGCCCACCTTCTGGTACGCGGTCGCCAGCTCCCGCCGCAAACCGGGATCTCCCCCGCTCTCCTCCGCCAGGCTGTCCAGGTATTCGAGGCCCCTCTTCACGACGAGGGCGCGTGCCGGCGTCGATCCCGGAAGGTTCTCGATCGCGTCATGGAACTCGAAGAGAAAGGATCCGGCAAGCTTCCGCACGTCATTGAATCGCCGGTCCGCTCGGCCGCGCTGTATTTCCGCCAGACGCTTCTGATGCACGGTCATCACGAACCCGGCGCCCAGGGCCGCCATGACGAGAACCGCCGCCGCCGCGGCCGCCCGATGACGCCGGACGAACTTGCCGGTCCGGTAGCCGAATGTGTCCCGGCGCGCGAGAACCGGCCGCCCTTCGAGGTGCCGGAGAACGTCGTCCGAAAGCTGCTGGACCGAGGCGTACCGGCGATCTGGCTCCTTCCGCATCGCCATCAGAACGATGTTGTCCAGGTCGCCCCGCAGCTGCCGCGCCGGCACGGGTGGCAGGCGGCGCGGACGGCCCCCGGCGGGGAGCTCGGGATCGGACGCGGTCACGCGACCCGACGGCTTCGGGGGAATCTGCTCGCCGATGATGCGGGCGACCTCGTGCGGATCCCGCGGATTCCGAGTCCCGAAGGTGTAAGGCCTCTCGCCGGTCAGGAGCTCATAGAGAACGACGCCCAGCGAGTAAACGTCGGTCGCCGTCGTGATCCGCCCGCCGGCGACCTGCTCGGGGCTCGCGTAATCCGGGGTCATGAGGTGCAGAAGCGTGGCCGTGCCCTCCGCTCCCCCGGCCGTCTCGGGCTCGAGCAGCTTGGCAATGCCGAAGTCGAGGAGCTTCGGCACTCCGTCCGCGGTGACGAGGACGTTGCCCGGTTTCAGGTCGCGGTGGACGACGAGATTCCGGTGGGCGTGCTCGACGGCCGCGCAGATACTCCGGAAGAGCCGCAGTCGGTCCGTCAGCGAGAGGCCGCGCGACGCACAGTGGGTGAGAAGAGGCTCGCCCTCGACGAATTCCAGAACGAGGTACGGGAGGCCGCCGGATGTCGCTCCCGCGTCGATCAGGCGGGCGATGTGGGGATGATCCAGGCCCGCGAGAATCCGACGCTCCGCCCGAAAACGCCGGAGAAAGAAGGCGGTGGCGATCTCGGGCCGGACGACCTTGACCGCGGTCCGCCGCACGAAATCCCCCTCGGCGCGCCGGGCCTCATAGACCGTGCCCATCCCGCCGCGTCCGATCTCGCGCACGATTTCCCAGGGACCGAGGCGTGTTCCGGAAGCGATCACTCCCCACTCCGCGGATTCGGCCGCAAGAACCGGGGGCTGCTCGAGGAATCCGTCGCCTTCGCGCGCCGCCTCGAGGAGCGCGAGAAGTCGCTCCCGCAGCTCGGCGTCGCCTCCGCACGCCGAGTCGGCGAAGCCCGCGCGCTCCTCCCCGGTGAGCTCGAGCGCGGCGAAGAAAATCTCCTTTAGCTTCGCGTAGTCGGCGGGCGTCATGGGGATGCGGCGCCACCGAGCGCTTCCCGGAGCCACGCCCGGGCCATCTGCCACTCGCGCTTGACGGTCGCCGCGGAGACGTTCAAAGCCTCCGCGGTCTCCTCGATCGAGAGACCGGCAAAGTAGCGCAGCTCGACGACGCGAGCCTGTCGCCCGTCGAGGATCTCCAGTCTGCCCAGCGCTTCGTCGAGGGCGAGCAGCTCGACGCTCTCTTCGCCGCCGGGAGTCTCCCGCGCGTCATCGAACGTCAGGCGCTCTTCGCCTCCCCCCCGCTTGACCGCCGCCCGCCGTCGCGCATGATCGATGAGCACTTCCCGCATGAGGCGTCCGGCGACGCCGAAGAACTGGGCCCGGCTCGTCCACGGCCCCATCGGCGACAGGCGCAGCCAGGCTTCATGCACGACCGCGGTCGGTTGGAGCGTGTGATCCGGCCGTTCGTGCCGAAAGAGGCTCGCGGCGTTCCGCCGCAGCTCGTCGTAAACGAGCGGAAGCAGCTTTTCGAGCGCATCCCGATCCCCGCCGCTCCACTGGGAAAGCAGCGCGACGACGGTCTTCTCGCTGAGTCTCGCGGTCATAGGACGCCGGGGCCGGCTTTCTTCGATTATAGAAGGCGCGGCCGCCGGCGAGCCGCCGACATCCTCCGGATCAGCGCGCCGGCAGCCAGCGCAGGCGGGAACGGCCGGTCGGATCGAGGAGGATGAGCTCCGGTTTTCCCCGCAGAAGCGGGTCCGCGTCCAGTGACTGGCGGGAGGCCTCCGCGACGGGCGCGAATCGCGTCTCGACGGTCGAGTCATCCGCGGCGACGCCGAGCCAGACGAGATACGGGCCGTCCGTGCGGACCGGATGCTGCGGAAACGTGTTGCGGCCGTCCAGAGTCACGAGCACTCCGGCTTCGCGCATTCCGGCTGACCGGTACCGCGCGAACACCGGCTCCATCCGTTCCGCGAAGGCGTCGACGCTCCCCGCCTTCACGGGAAAGATCTCGGCCACGATGACTCCCCGGCCGGATCCGCCAAAGGCCGCCGCGCCGGCCGGGTCGACCACCGGCAGGACCGGGATTCCCCGGCCGGGCTTCCATGGCCGAAGCAGGAGCACATTGTCGGAGTCCACGAGACGGTCGTTCATCGTGTCCGCGTGCTCCTTCCAGAGGGGGCCGTAGTAGAAGGCGGAGTTACAGATCCCGCGGGCCTCGGCGCTCCGAAATCCGCGGATCCACGTGAACGCATTCGGGTCCTGGCGCTCGCGGAACTGCCCGAACGCGATCGCCCCGAGCTGCTGGAAAGCGTCGGGGAAGAAGCTCTCGAAGTACCGCACGAACTCGTCGCGCCGGCCGGGCTGGAGCGCGTAGCGGCGAAGCTCCACGACCGGAAAGTCCTGCAGGTGCTCCACGTGGTCGGACGGGATGACTCCGCTGTTCGCGTCGATTCGCGTCATGTCCATCACCCAGTTCGTTTCCCAGGTCTTGCCGCCGTCGTCGGAAAAGGCCTGCTCCCACCGCGGCGCGCCCGACCGGGTCCGCGACCAGATGAACCGGACCCGGATCGGACGCCCCTCGAACGTGTCCGCTCCTTCGAAAGTGCCGACGTCGCCCCGGAAGGATCCGATGACCGGCGGATCGACCGTTCCGAAGCGGCTGTCGGCCCAGTAGATCGCCCACTGCTTCGTCGCTTTCTGGAAGAACCGGAACGACATTCCGACGAAGCCGCCCCCGAAATCCGTGCGGTATTCATCTTCGTTGCCGAGTCCCCCCGGGAGAGGATGCACCACGCACGTCGCCTCGAACTCGACCCACTCGGTGGAGCCCTGGAGCCGCTCCCGCAGACGCCGGTTGTGGATTCTCCACTCCCCCACCCAGAAGTCGAAGTCCCTCGCGCCGTCCGCGTCCGCGCGCGCGTTCGTTTCCGGTTGCGCCTGCTCCGGTCCGCTCGTTGCCATCGCCGCCTCCTTGCTTTCCCGAATCACCGCTGCCGCTCTCCCGCCCGCTCCGAATGAGGGGGCGATAAATCCTCCCGCCGCAGCCAGAACGAGTGCCACGCGGATGTGAGGGGAAATCATGGAGCGACGCTAAGCGGTTAATAGGACGAAATCGGTCCTCATTCGGCCTAGACTCGTTTTCCATGTCCCGACCCGTGACGCGCCTCCTCGCGGTGCTCGAGCTCCTCCAGACGCATGGGCGCATGAGCGGCTCGGAATTGTCGCGGAGGCTCGAGGTGGACCGCCGCACGATCCGGCGCTACGTCGTCGAGCTCGAAGACCTCGGCATTCCGATCACCGCCGAAAGAGGACGGGACGGCGCCTACATGCTGGTTGCCGGATACAAGCTTCCCCCGATGATGTTCACCGACGACGAAGTGCTCGCCGTCTCGGTTGGCCTGCTCGCGGCGCGAGGGCTCGGCCTCGCGGGAGCGGCGCCGGCCGTCGCGAGCGCTCAGGCCAAGCTCGAGCGCGTGATGCCGGCCAACTTGAAGAAGCGCGTGCGCGCCGTCGATGAGACCGTGACACTCGACATCGCCCGCGGCGCGGGCTCGACGGACAACTCCGCGCTGGCCGCGCTCGCCGCCGCCGCCCGGAGCCAGTTGCGCGTCACGCTCCGATACGGCTCGCCCCATCGACCCGAGACCGAGCGGGACTTCGACCCCTACGGCCTCGCCTGGCGCGGAGGACGCTGGTATGCCGTCGGCATGTGCCACCTCCGCCGCGGCGTACGCTCGTTCCGCCTCGATCGCATCCGGTCGGTGCGCGCACGCGAGGTCGGGTTCTCCCGACCGGACGGCTTCGACGCGCTCGGTCACCTGGAGTTCTCCGTCGCGACGCTTCCGCGAGCATTCGCCGTCGCCGTCCTGCTCGAGACCGATCTCGTGACCGCGCAACGAGAGCTTTTTCCCGCCGCCGGACTGCTCGAGTGGGTCGGCGACGGCGTTCTGCTGCGAAGCCAGGTCGACGACCTCGACTGGTTCGCCCGGGAGCTTGCGAGGCTGCCGTTTCCGTTCCGGATCCGGGATCCCGCGGCGTTGCGCAGTGCCCTGCAGGCGCACGCCCGGCGGATGCTCGAGGCGCGCTGAAAAGGCAGGCAGCGGAACGGCCCACCATCCGAAGGCGGCGCCGGAAACCAGGGTTCAGGAGTCCGTCGGGACTCGCTCCCTCCATCGCGCGACCACCCAGCCGTGGCTCGGATGCGTCAGGGCTTGCGCTGCCGCCGCGAAATCCAGCCAGAGAGTCTCATGTCCGGGTTGCCGGCGGGACGCGTCCGAGCGCTCGATCACGCACGCGCGGAACGTGCTTCTCTTCTCAAAATATGCGCCCTCCGTTGCGGACCAGGCGAGCTGCACCGCGCGCATGTCCCATGATTCCGGCCGGAGCAGAAGGCCGCATTCCTCCAGGCCTTCCCGCCGGATCGCGTCCGCCACAGACTCGCCGCCTTCGATGCCGCCGCCCGGAAGGAATAATCCGTCCCGCGAGCGGACCACCGCTACCCGGCCGGCCGCGTCTTCGAGCAGACCGTAGGCGCTCGGTCGGATCACCCATCGCTCAGACTCGGAGCGATCCCCGAACAGGCGAACGCCGCTCCAGTCGTCCCGATCGTCCGCGAGCGCCATGTCTTTACTCCGTCAAGGTCACTGTCACGGTCACGCTCACGGCCTCGACGCGGAGTCGGCCGCAGGCAACACGATCGTGAAGATCGATCCCTCCGCCAACCGGCTCCGGACGGTCAGGTCGCCGCCCATCGCCCGCGCCAGCTCGCGGCTGATGGAGAGGCCCAGCCCGACGCCGCGCTTGCTCGCCGGCAGCCTCGAGCGATCGACCTGGACGAACGGGTCGAATATCCGGTCGAGATGATCGGCCGGAATGCCGGAGCCCGTGTCGTGCACATGGACCAGCACGCGTGAGGCTTCGAGCTCAATTTCGACGCGGATCCGCCCGCCCTCCGGTGTGAACTTGATCGCGTTGGACAGGAGATTCAGAAGGATCTGTTGAAGGCGATCGGGGTCCGCACGAACGTCCGCCGCCAGCGCGCGTGGATCCGAAGAAAAACCGAGGCCCCCTTGCTCGAAGCGCGGCCGCAGAAGCGACTCCGCGCGAGCGAGCGCCGCACCCAGGGAGACCGTTTCGAGGCGGACCTCGACCTGGCCCGACTCGAGCCGGGCAAAATTCAGGATGTCGTCGATGAGCGTCACGAGGTTCTGCGTGGCCGCCTGGATGCTGCGGACGTCCTCCGACTGACGATCCGAGATCGGACCGTGGCGTCCGGTCGAAAGAATCTCCGAGAAGATCGCAATGGACTGCAGCGGGGTTCGCAGCTCGTGCGACATCATCGACAAGAATCGCGACTTCGCGTCGCTCGCGGCCTCCGCCGACTTCTTCGCGTGGAGAAGCTCCTCCTCGAAGCGATTGCGTTGAAGGGTCCGCACGACCACGCACTCGTTTCGCGGGCCGCTTGCGTCCTCGTGACGGACGACGTTCACGAGCACGGGGACGTCGCGGCCGTCCGCGTGCCGGAGCGACAGGTAAATCTCTTCGGCGCCCCCCTGCAGCTTGAGGAGCGGGAACAGGTGGGTCTGGAAGAAGACGCGCGAGCCTGGCGTCAGGAGGCGATCGAGAGTTCCCGCTTCCATGTCGGCCCGGGAGCCTCCGAGCCAGCCGGCGAGGGTGCCGTTGACGCGGACAACCCGGCCCTCGTCGCTGAAGGCGACGAATCCGGCGGGGGAGGGCTCGAGCGCTTCGCCGGAGGTTAGGGTCGCGTCCTTCCGCTCGCCCGACTCAGCCATTTCCGAACGCCGCCGGGACTGGCGCCGGGGCCTGTTCGAGCTACTCGCGGATGACGTCGATCGTCTCTGCCGGATGGCTGAGGTGGGGGCAGTGCCCCGTGGCCCGCAGGTACCGAAGCGTGCTTCCGGGAAGATGGCTCTCGAGATAGGCGCCGACTGTCGCCGGAGCGATCGAGTCGTCCGCGCACTGCAGGATGAGGGAGGGCACGGTCAGCTTGCCAAGGTCTTCCCGGTTGTCCGAGAAGAACGTGACTTCCGCGAAACGTCGCGCGATGCGGGGGTCGGTCGAGCAGAAGCTCTCCTCGAGCTCCCGCGCCAGCTCGGGACGGTCGGCGTTCTTCATGACGACGGGCGCGAGAAAGCTCGCCCAGCCGAGATAGTTCTTGTCCATCACGTCCAGGAGACCTTCGAGATCGGCGCGCTCGAACCCTCCGACGTAGTCGGGAGGGTCGTTGACGTACCGCGGCGAAGGGCCGATCAGAACGAGACGTTCGAAGAGGCGTGGCTCCCGGATCGCGGCGAGGATCCCGATAACGCTGCTCACGGAGTGGCCGATGAAGACGACCCTCTCGAGGTCGAGGGCGTGGCAGACGTCGAGAACGTCCTCGGCGTACCCGTCGAGCCGCCCGTAACGCTCGGGACTGTAGGCGCGCAGGTCGGATTTGCCGGAGCCGACGTAGTCGAACAGGACGATGCGGAAGTCGTCTTCGAAAGCCGCGGTGACGAACCGCCACATGATCTGATCGCAGCCGAATCCGTGCGCGAAGAGCATCGTCCGGCTGCCCCGGCCCAGGACGCGGACGTTGTTGCGAGCCAGGACATCGACGCTCATCGGTTCTCTCCCGGATGCCGGAGAAACCCGGCGGCACATTCTAGTTCGGGAGAAACCGATCCCGCGAAGGACGACAGCGGATGGAGATGCCTCTACTTCTTCGGCCGGCTCTTCTTCGCCGGGCTCTTCTTCCGGGACGAGGAGGGCGTCCGCGAGGGAGAGGAGGGCTTCTTCTTCGGAACCTTCCCTCCCGCTTTCCGCGCCTCGGAGAGGCCGATCGCGATCGCCTGCTTCCGGCTGGTCACCTTCTTGCCGGACCGGCCGCTCTCGAGCGTGCCCTTCTTCTTCTCGCGCATGACTCTCTCGACCTTCTCCGAAGCTTTCTTCCGTACCGGGCCATCGCCTCTCCTTTCCATTGGACTCGATTCGACGGACTTCCGAGCAATCCCGCGACGGACCATCGATCGGCACAGGGACCGGTCATCAATCGGCGTGCCGGCGCAATCCTCGCGCTCCCTTCGCCCTTCGCCGCCCGCGTTCCGGCTTTCGGCGGCGGGCGTCAGTGCAGAGCGAAGGTGATGGTGACGGTCAGGTAGACGCGGACAGGACGTCCGTTCAGGGTAGCCGGCGCATAGCGCCAGTGCGCGACCGCTACCATCGCCATGGCATCGAGCTCCGGAGAAGAGCTTCGAAGAAGGTACAGGTCTCCGACACAACCGGTCGCCGAAATGATCGCCTCCACGATGCTGACACCCTGATGGTGCTGCCGGCGGGACTCCATCGGGTACGTCGGCTCGGTTTTCTTTTCGAGCCGGGGCGCCGTCACGGCGCCGCGAACCATCTGAACGTCCGTCGAGACCGGAAAGGCCGGCGGCAACTCATGGTCGCAGACCGCGCCCGGGTCCAGGATTGCCATCAGAAATTCGCGTTTGCCCTTCCGCCGGCTCTCGTCGGATTCCACCGTCATGAGGAAGATCGCTTCCGCCGCGGTTTCGCACCGCGAAGAGCCCAACGGAGCAACATGCACCTGGCGAGGCAATCCGTTGGGAGCGAAGTCGATCTCCGCGACCGTGTAGGAAGTGAGAGGGCTCGTCCACGACTTGCATCCGCTCACCGCCATGAGGTCCGACACCATTCCCGGGGGCAGACCGGTGACCAGCCGAAGACCGATCGCGGGGCCCGTCCCCTCGGGCGCGGAACGTGATTTTCGCTCGCCCTTTTTGTTCCGGCGCAGGACGGCTTCGCCCTCACGTTCCGTGAGCAGATCGACGAGAGGGCTCTCCCCGAGGTCGGAGTCGAGGTGGCACCGGGGATTCGTCTCCAGGCACGAGATCCATCCCTCGTCCTCCTGCGGTGGACTGCCGAGGGCGCGGCGGAGCATTTCGATCCCGAAGCGCAGCTCCGGATCGGGAGGAGGAGTCGCGGCAGAGGTGACCGCGTCCAGGATCTCTGCCGATTTCAGAATCGGCGTGCGTCGTTGCGCCCGAGCGAGATACCACGCCGCCTCTCCCCGGACAATCACGTCTTCTCCCCGGAGCGCGGCGATGAGGGGGCCCTCATCCAGGGCGACGTTCCGTTCGGACGCCACGGCGAGGATCGCGCTCCAGTCGGCAGTCGCATGTCGCGCGAGCGCCAGCGAGCCCGCCGCACCGAGGATCTGGGGGCCGGCGCGGATGGCGGCGATCTGAAAGAACACTTCCCGGTCGTGCGCCGAGAGCGCCAGCTCCCGCAGGCTCGCGAAATAAACCGGCAGGGCATCGACGCCCCGAAGGCGTGCGATGGCGGCCACGTAGAAGGCGTCGAGCCGCGGCGAGAACCGCTTCGCGGCGGTCAGCGCCTCGGGATCCGCCGCCGGACCACCGATCGTGCAGAGCGCTCGGATCTCCTCCCTCGCCGCCTCGGCATCGGTTTCCTTCGCGAGAACGTCCTTGAGATCCGAGAGAAGACCGCCGATGTTGCCTACCGCCGCCGCGCGCGCCCCCACCGTCCGCACGGGCGAGTCCGGATTCGCCAGCGCCTCTCGGAGCCGCTGCACGACTCGGGTATCGGATCCATAGCGGGCGAGCAGGGCGACGGTCCCCGGTGAGAGCGGAGCCGCAACCGCCTTCGCGATGTCATCCGCCCCGAGGTCCGAGGTTCCGAGCCCGGCCGTGAGAAGCATCGCGAGAAAACCGGCACGCGCCGGCGTCCGCGAGCGGACCGCCGCAAGACATCGCATCGCGTCGAGGCTAACAGACCCCGAAACGGAGATGCGACGGGCCAGACGGAGATCTTCCTGCGCGACCTGACTATCGGTCGAGGACCTCGCGGATCTTTCGCTCGAGCGACTCCGAGGAGAACGGTTTGGGAATGAAGGCGATGCCGGGGTTGAGGACCCCGTGCTGGACGATCGCTTCGTCCGTGTATCCGGACATGTAGATGACCTTCAGGTCCGGGCGCTTCTCGAGCAGCTTCCGGGCGAGGTCCGCTCCGCTGCCGCCCGGCATCACCACATCGGTCAGGACGAGGTCGATCGACGAGTTTTGGGAAAAGACCTCGAGGGCTTCCTCCGCACTCGCGGCGGCCAGCACCGTGTAGCCCTGACGCAACAGGAGTCTCCGAGCGAGATCGCGGACGATCTCGGCGTCGTCGACCAGGAGCACCGTGTGCGGCTCCGATCGCGGCCGGGGAGCCGGATCCGCGGCCGCGCCCACGACCTGCTCGAGAGGATCCGCCCTCGGGAAATACAACTTGAACGACGACCCCCAGCCGACCTCGCTGTAGACCTGAACGCTTCCCCCGCTCCGCAGGACGATGCCGTGAACGGTCGCCAGGCCGAGCCCAGTGCCCTTTCCGGGCGTCTTGGTGGTGAAGAACGGCTCGAAGAGACGGTCCTGCACTTCCGGAGTCATGCCGGTTCCCGTGTCCGAGACCGTGAGCATCACGTACTCCCCGGCCTTCGCGAGGACGTGAGAACGGGAGTACGTCTCGTCCAGGTCGACGTTCGAAATCTCGATCGTCAAGGTGCCCCCGTCCGGCATCGCGTCCCGCGCGTTGACCGAGAGATTCAGGACGATCTGCTCCATCTGCCCCCGATCCGCATTCACGAGCGCAGGCTCCGGAAGGGTTTTGTGGATGATCTTCACCTGATCACCGATCAGGCGCTCGAGCATGACCTTCATGTCGGCGACGATGAGGTTGAGGTCGAGGAGCGTGGGCTCGATGATCTGCTTGCGGCTGAACGCCAGGAGCTGACGCGTCAGACTGGCCGCGCGCTCGCCCGCCTTCTGGATCTCCGAAACATCGGCGTGGAGCGGGTCTCCCCCGTCCAGGTCGGACAGGATGAGCTCGCAGTACCCCAGGATCGCGGTCAGCAGGTTGTTGAAATCGTGCGCCACGCCACCCGCGAGCCGCCCGATGGCTTCCATCTTCTGCGCCTGCTGGTACTGCTCTTCGAGCGTGTGGCGCTCCGTCACGTCGAGAGAGATGCCGACGCCCCGCAGCGGCCGGCCCTTCTCGTCGAGCTGGAAGCGGCCGGCTCCGCTCAACCAGCGAACGCCGGAGTCCGAACGAGTGGAACGGTGGAGCACCGAGTAATCGGTCCCGGTTCGCATCGCTTTTCCGATCGTCTCGATCACGGACTCCCGATCGGCGGGGTGCACCCTCTCGGTGAATGCCTCGATCGTTCCGCCGAACGTCCCCGGCGCCAGGCCGTACTGGGCTTCGAGCGTCTCGGACCAGCGCACAGCCCCCGTCACCGCGTCCATGTCCCAGATCCCGACGCCCGCCGCCTCGAGCGCGAATCGCGTCCTCTCGTCCGCCGAACGCAGCGCTTCGACGGCCTGATTCTGCTCCGTCGTATCCGTACCGGAGCTGAAGGTGCCGACAACGTTCCCCGTTTCATCCCGCAGAACGGTATTGCGCCAGAGAATCATCTTCTCGGCTCCGGCACGCGTGAGAACGAGGTTTTCCGAGGCCGAGAGCTCGCCCCGGCGCACGCCGCGAAGAGTCTCCCGCAGAGTCTTTCGCAAACGGGTCGGGATGCAGGTCTCGACCCAGTCGAGGCCGAGCAGATCGGCCTTGTCCCAACCCAGGAGATCGCCTCCCTTGCGGTTGATCAGCGTGATGCGGCCTTCCACGTCGAGAGCGAGGAGGATCACTTCGGCGGTATCGAGGTAACGCTGCGAACGATCCCGCTCCACGCGCAAGGCGGACTCCACCTCCTTGCGCTCGACGATCTCCCGCTCGAGCTCCTCGGCGTGCTTCGCCGCTATGCCGTGGAGGTGGTTGTTCTCGTAAACGCGTCCGACCTGTCCCGACAGGGCGATCACGAGAGCCTCGTCGTCCTCCGTGAACTCCCGTCCCTCGTTTCCGACGAGACAGACCCAGCCGTAGACATGAGACGGCGATGCGACGGGCGCAGCGAGATAGGCCTGGACGGGCGGGTGCGACGCATGAAACTGGACCACGGCCGACTCGCCCGCGGAATATTGACCGCGCAACGTCTTTCGCTCCGAAACGACCGTTCCCAGAATCCCGGAGACCGAGTCTCCTGCCTTGACCCATTCACCCGGCTCCGTACCGCACGTGGCGAATCGCCGCACGGTCCGGTCGTTCAGATCGACGATGCCGAGCGTGACGTACGTGGCGCCGAAGAGATCCCGCGCTGCGGCGCAGACACTGTGAAGAAGCTTGTCGGCGTCGCGTTCGGACCCGAGCTCCAGCCCGATGTTGACCAGCGCTCTCAACCGCGCGTTCGTTCCCCGGAGGTCGTCGACCGTTTCAGAGAGCTTGTTCGTGACGAGCCGGAGATGCTCGCGGTCGAACGCCTCCACGCGCCGCGGAGGATCGGGAGGCGTGAACGTGTCCGACGCGCCGGAGAGAGCCCGGCCGACCACCGCGAGGACCTCGGAGGAGTCGGCGGGTTTGATCAGCACGTAGGCCACGCCGTTCGCGAGCGCGAGAGTCCGTGCTTCCCGCTCGCCATATTGCGCCGTGTAGAACACCACGGGAACCCCGCGCGTCGCCGGGTCGAGCCGCAGCTGCCGGACCAGCTCGTAGCCGTCCATCACCGGCATGAGGACGTCGGTGATCACGAGATCGGGCCGCTCGGCACGCACCAGGGTCAGCCCCTCTTCTCCGTTTGAGGCTTCCAGAAGCCGGTGTCCGTGAAAACGCAGGAGCGTGACCAGATAGGCCCGGTTCGCCCGCAGATCGTCCACGATCAGGATCGTTGCCATAACCGTCCGGTTTTCGCCGCTCGGCTTCCCGAAGGAAGCGCTCCTACGGACAATCCCCGATTCGTTTCGACTGGACCTGCTGGACGACCGCCGGCTCCGTGCCATTCTTCGACGAGAGCTCTCCCTCGGCCGTGTCTCCGCGGTACCGGACCGTGGATCGCAGCGTCCGGGTTCCGCAGATCATCGAAAACGAGACAGAGTCGCCGGCGACCTTGTAGTCGGTGATCTGGCATCGGCCGGCGGATTCCTTCTCGGCGTGCTCGCGAGCGGACTTCGCGTCTCCGTTGACGCTTTTCGCCTTCTCCGCGTTGATGCACTGCTGGAAGGTGTTCGAGTCCTTGCCGGAAGTCATCGTGAACTCCCACATCCCGGGATGCAGCCGGTCGGCAGCCCGAAGCGGCGCCGGAAGCCCGGCGAGAAGCCCGAGCGCGATCGCGGCGGGAAGAGCCATCGAGGGTGCCTTTTTCAAATGACGCTCCCAGTGTACCGGACGATTCATTTTGCGCCAGATCTCACAGCCGTGCGAGCGCCGCCCGGGCGATCCCCACGGCCATCGCTCGCGCTTTCGCTTCGTACTCGGTGCCTTGAGGCTTGCTCGCCGCCGCGACCACGTCCGTTGCTGCCTTCATCGGATCACGCTCCGCGTTTCCCGCCATCTTCGGATCGTCCTTCGACACCGCCGTCAGGTTCTCCATCGCGCTCTTTGCCGCGTCGACATCCGTTCCGGCGGCGATCACCCTGTTGTACGCCTGCCCCTGCGCCACCTGCATGAGATTCGGCGGAGTGATGTTCAGCACAACGTTTCCCTTCCGCACGTACAGGATCGACATCGCGCCGAAGAAAGCGTCGTCCCCGATCCCCGCGGCTGGCTGAGGCGTTCCTCCCAGCAGGTTTGTCGCCTTGCGGGCTCCCTCCATCTCCCCCAGGGCGTCGTCGTCGCTGTCTTTTCTCTCCACTTCGAGGCTCGCGTACATCATCGGATCGGCGGTCTTGTAGTTGACGCTTGCGTTGCCGCTCGCCTCGATCTCCACGACCGGAACGCCGAGCACCGTCGAGACCTCCTCCCTGGTCAGAAGGGTGGCGGCCTGGATGGCACCGGACGAGACCTTCGAAACGGTCTGCCGGGAAGACGCCGAAGACGCCGAAGACGAGGAAGACGAGGAGGACGACGGGGACGAATCGTTCTTCCCGCAAGCGATCGCTGTCACACTGAGAGCCACCAGAATCCCTCGCGACGCGAGGATCCGGACGAGGTCAACCCTAGGCCGCTCGAGGACCGGACGGGGCAATCGCGAGAGATCGGCGGGGGTGAGTCGAGTCGAAACGCGGGACGACCGCACCGAAAGGCGAAGGGCCACCGGAGGCTCACTTTCTACCGAAGTCCGGCGGCGGGCTTCCTGTTCGAGTGGGTCCGCCGGAGGTCGGGCGATCGGTAGCGTACCACCCGACTGTCGGTTTCGCGGGTTTCGACGGCTTCAGGCTCCCGGGAAGGTCGAGTGGCACGGCGAAAGGGCGTCGCGAGGAGGATTCGCACGTTCCCCGTTTTCGAAGCGCCGCTTTTTCCTCTCCCGGCGGGAGGGGTTCGGATGAGGGCTTTTCGGGGTTCGCGCCCCACCGATACTCGACTCTTCGATCGTCCGACTTGGGGAAATCGCGAGATTCCGAATCCGCAGATACGTTTTGCCCGGAACGACGCCGAGCGACTGCTTCCCCGGAGGGCGAGGAGCTTGCCGAGTGGGCGGAGGGAAAAAGAAATTGGCAAGGGCACGTTATGCTCGGCCTTCCCTGTGGAAGGACGTTGATGAAGCGCTCGAGATGAAGCCTGTTTCGGAGGCCACGACCGCACCCGCATCCCGCCGCACCCTTCTCGCGCGATCGGGATACCTTCTCGTGCCGCCGGAGGTCGTCGTCAGCCCGGAATCGCGCCTCGAATACAGGGTCGACCGCATCGTGGGCCAGGGAGGCTACGGACAGGCCTTTCTGGCGACGCGCCTCGGGCGCTCGCGAAGAGTCCCGGCAGTCGTCTGCATCAAGGCGAGCGAGCACATCGACGGATGGCTGCGGGAGGCCTACTTCGGACAGATCCTCGACGGCGACCCGAGGTCGATCCGCGTCTTCGACGCCTTCCCCCTTATGCGTCCGGGCCACCCGGTCCTCTACTGCCTCGTCCTCGAGTACGCCCGCCACGGGGATCTGCGCGCATTTCTCGAGCGCACCGGAAAGAAGTGGCAGGAGTCCGATGCGCGGAGGGAGATCGCGGGCGTCCTGGGAGTGCTCGGAAAGCTGCATCGCGGACAGATGCTGCATCGGGATCTGACGCCGATGAACGTCTTCGTCTGCGAAGGTCAGACCTTGAAGCTCGGTGACTTCGGAATCGTCCGGCACCAGCGCGACCGGCGTGGCGTCCGCGCGCGAACCCTCAACCGCCTGACCGCGCCGCTCGAGATCCTGCAGGGCTCCGCCCCCAAATGGCAGGCGCGCGACGACGTCTACCAGGTCGGCCAGCTTCTCGGCATGCTCGTCAAGGGGGACGCGCGCGCCCGGGTCCGGACAGGAGAGATCCGGGGTCTCGGCTGCACCGACCACCTGAAGGAGATCGTCTATCGCTGCATCGGCGAGCGCCGAAAACGCTATGAGAGCGCGGACGAGCTGATCCAGGCTCTTCGCCATCGGCCCCGGGCTCTCGAGGCCGGCGCGGTGCGATCGCTCGCGGGGGTTCACCTGGCTTTCACCGGGATCCTCACCCGGCACCGCAGCGAGGCCGTGCGGGCGGCGCGGCGCGCAGGGGCGACCGTCCACGGCTCGCCATCGGCCCGCACGAGCGTCATCGTCCGGGGCCGGCCGAACCCGCTGCAGGCGGCGGGCAAGGAGGGCGGACGCAAGCTTCTGGAGATCAAGCGACTGCGGGAAAAAGGATTCCCCATCGTCCTCCTGGACGAGAAACGGTTCTGGACGCTCGCCGCGCGCAAGGCGACGTGACGGAGGAGTCTCGTGGCGGCGCCGCGCCGGCCGGCGGACGGATCGTCCATCTCGTGGACGGAACGTACGAGCTCTTCCGCCACTTCTACGGCCTTCGCAACGCGCCGAAGGACGAGCAACGCCCGATGGGCGCCGCCGCCGGGGTCCTCCACACGGTGCTCGAAATGTTCGAGAAGGGCGCCACGCACGTCGGCGTCGCCACCGACCACGTCATCGAATCGTTTCGGAACGGGCTCTGGCCCGGCTACAAACGCGGCGACGGCATCGATCCCGGGCTCTTCGCCCAGTTCCACCCGCTCGAGGAAGCCCTCGCCTCCATGGGAGTCGCCGTCTGGCCGATGGTGAAGCTCGAAGCCGACGATGCTCTCGCGTCCGCCGCGGCTCTCGCCACCGCGGATTCCCGCGTCCGCAAGGTCTGCATCTGGACGCCGGACAAGGACCTCGCGCAGTGCGTCCGCGGGGACCGCGTGGTCCAGGTCGACCGGCGGAGCAACAAGATCCGGAACGCCGAAGAGGTCCGCCGCAAGTTCGGCGTCGACCCGGCGCTCATTCCCGACTACCTCGCGCTCGTCGGCGATGCGGCGGACGGCTATCCCGGGATCCCCCGAATCGGAGCCGTGACGGCCGCGCGGCTGCTCAACAAATATGGCCCGATCGAATCCTTTCCGCCGGAAGTGCTCGGGGAAAACGGCCCGCTCGCTCTCCGGTTCAAGGACCTCGCGACCCTGCGAACGGACGCGCCCCTGTTCCGGGACGTTGACGATCTGCGCTGGCGCGGCCCGACGGCTTCGTTCGCCGCGCAGGCCGAGCGCCTCGGAAACCCGAGGCTGCTGCCGCGAGCTCTGGCCCTCGGAGAACCGGCCGCCTGAGCTCCGCCGACACGAGCACGTTTGTCCTCCGGATATTCGGGCGACCCCGGTCGCATCGACCGATGCTCGACATCCATCGAATTCCCGGGCTCCCGGAGAGCCGCGCCTCGACGAGACCCCCGGGTGCGTCCGCACTCCGCTCCGTCGACACGGCGCGACTCTGGATGCGAAAGAAGAGCAATGGCAGTCGCGCCCCCGAGAAATCGGTGCCGTCATCATGTCCGTGAAAGGGAAATCGAACCCTCTCGGATTGTTCTAAGCGAAGCGCTCTCTCGGCCGCCTGTTCGCGCAGCGAATGCCGCGGCCGAAAGCCGCGATGAGCGAGGGAGCATGCCGAGCTCGAGCTGTCGCGGCTGTGCTGCAGCGCTGCTGTGCTGCTGCTCTGCTGCGTTGCTGCGCTGCTGCGCTGCTGGGCTGCTGGGCTGCTGGGCTGCTGGGCTGGTGCGACCGAACGACGAGCGGGGGCCAGGGTCTCCCCTGCTGGACACGAGGCCGGTTCCGGCTCGTCATAACATCCGCGGATCACAGAAACGGAGGACGCGATGATCTGGGGACTTTCGACGTCGGCTTTCACCACAGTGCACACGCTCATCAGTCTCGTCGGCATCCTCACCGGCTTCGTCGTGATCTTCGGCCTGATCGGCGGGCGGCGCCTTCCGTACTGGACCGGTCTGTTCCTGCTGACGACCGTGCTGACCAGCGTGACCGGGTTCGGTTTCCCGTTCGACCATCTGCTCCCGTCGCACAAGGTCGGCATCCTTTCGCTCGTCATCCTTGCGCTCGTGATCCCGGCGCTCTACGCATTCCACCTGTCCGGCGGCTGGCGGCGCGTCTACGTCATCGGCTCCGCCCTCGCCCTCTACCTGAACACGTTCGTGCTCGTCGTTCAGCTGTTCGAGAAGGTGCCGGCCTTCCACGCGCTGGCTCCGACGCAGAAGGAACCGCCCTTCGCGATCGCCCAGTCGATCGTTCTGCTTCTCCTCGTCGTGCTCGCCGTTCTGGCGACACGCCGTTTCCACGGCGAGACGCCTCGAACGCGTTCGTGAGGCTGTTCGAGCCGCGCTCTTCCCGCCGGCGGGGATCCGCCGCCAGGGGCTATTCCGATCGCAGGCTGCCCGCCGGATCGGCGCGGGCGGCGCGCCTGGCCGGCACCGCGCAAGCCAGGATGGCCACGCCGACGAGAAGCGCGATGACGCCGACGTAGGTGCCGGGGTCGAGAGGCGACACGTCGAAAAGCATCCCGACGAGCGCCCGGGTCCCGAACGCCGCCGTCAGGACTCCGATCGCGACGCCGAGCCCCGTGAGCCGCATTCCCTCCGCCAGGACCATGGCGAGAAGGTCCCGGCGGGTGGCGCCCAGAGCAGCGCGAACTCCCATTTCGCGCGTTCTCTCGGCGACACTCCCGGAGAGGACGCCATAGATTCCTGCGGCGGCGAGCACGAGTGCGACGATCGCGAACGCTTCGAACAAGATCAGCGCAAAACGCCTCTCCGCCGCAGAGGCGGCGAGCAGAGCCTCCATGGTGGCGACGCGCACGACGGGCTGATCCTTGTCGATCGACCAGACGGCACGGCGCACGGCGGAGGCCAGCGCGGCCGCATCCCCCCGGGCGCGCACGACCAGGGACACCCGGCTGTCGATCCACGTCCACTGCGGAGAGGGAACGTACACGGCATCGGCTCGATTGAGTGCCAGCGACGTCTGCTTCACCTCGCCGACGACCCCGACGATCGTGTCCCACGACCTGTCGGGACCGAACTGAATGCGGCGGCCGAGCGGGTCCTGTCCGGGGAAGACGCGCTTCGCGAACGATTCGCTGACGAGGACCGCCTTCGGAGCCGCAGCGGTGTCGTGCTCATCGAGGACCCTTCCGCGCCGGAGAGGGATCTGCATCGTTTCGATGTAGCCCTGACTGACCGCATAGCGAAGCGCGCTCCCATCCCCGTCCGGACTCTCGCTTCCGCCGGATTCCGGATGGACGCCGTATTCGTCGAGGTCGCCGCTCAGGGGAAGCTGGCTCGTGAACGCTGCCGAGTCCACACCCGGAACGTTGCGGACTGCCTCGAGCGCGCGCGACAGGAATCGATACCGCTTCGCGTCGTCCAGTCCGACTCCCGACACCTGGACCTGCATGGTGAGCAGTCGCGACGAGTCGAATCCCGGAG
The DNA here is from genome assembly GCA_038239305.1 of Thermoanaerobaculia bacterium. Classification (GTDB taxonomy): domain Bacteria; phylum Acidobacteriota; class Thermoanaerobaculia; order UBA5066; family Gp7-AA6; genus JALYUA01. Next base: position 33,320 of record JBBSEW010000035.1, read on the forward strand.
AAACGGCGAACAGGCGTTCGAGGCTGCGGAGCAACAGTCCCGCGCCGACGAGCAGAACCAGCGCCAGCGCGACCTCTCCGACGACGAGGGAGGCGTGCATGCCCCGACTCCCCCCCATGGTCCGGGTGGAGCTCTCCTGCAGTCCTCCCTGGAGGTCGCTCCGCGACGCCCGCAGCGCCGGCACCAGCCCGACCACGATTCCCACAACCGCGGTCAGTCCGAGGGCGAAGGCGAAGACGGCGCCATCGAGATGAATCGCGCCGGTGCGAGGCAATTCCGGCGGGCTGAGCATGACGAGCGCGCGGACTCCCGCCTGCGAGACAGCCATTCCGATCGCGCCCCCGACGACCGCCAGCACCAGGCTCTCCATCAGGAGCTGCCGGACCAGTCGGCCGCGTGAAGCGCCGAGGGCGGCGCGAACCGCGAGCTCGCCGCGCCTCCCCGCTCCCCGGGCGAGCAGAAGATTCGTCACGTTGGCGCAGGCAATGAGGAGGAGCAGGATCACCGCCCCGACGACCGCCCGCAGCGCCGGTTTGACCGGGGCTGTCACGATGTCTTTCAAAGGGAGAACGCTCAATCCCTTTTCGAGGGATGCCCACGCAGGCCGGGCGAATTCCGGAACCCGATCGCGGGCGATTCGATCGAGATCCCGCCGCGCTTTCTCGATGCCCACTCCCCGGCGAAGCCGAGCGGCGAGGCGGAGGTTGTGGCCCCACTCTCTTCCATCGAACGACGGGAGCGAGGCGTCATATTGCAGCGGAGCCCATGCCTGTGCCTGAGGCGAGAGCACGTTTTCGAACGCGGCAGGCATGACGCCAATAACGGTGAAGGCGGTTCCGTCGAGCGTCACCGGGCGGCCCACGATCCCCCGGTCCCCTCCGAATCGCTCCGTCCAGAGAGCGTGGCTCAGGATCGTCACCCTGGGGCCGCCGGCCCGGTCCTCACCCGGAAGGAAGTCGCGTCCGATCAGGGGAGAAACTCCGAGCACTCGGAAATAACCGGCGCTGACGCGCTGTCCGTCCCAGCGATCCGGCGCGGCCGCCCCCGTCAGGGTGGGCTGCCACGGCCGCAGCACCGCCAGAGCGTCGAAGACGCGGTTCCGGTCGGTGAGCTCGCGGTAGGTTCCAAACGTCACATCGATGATCGAGTCCCCGGCGCCGTGATCCGCGATCACGAGAATCTCTTCCGCCCGCGGGTACGGCAACGCTTCGAACAGGACCGGGTTCACGGCGCTGAAAATGGCGGTCGTGGCGCCGATCCCCAGGGCCAGAGTGAGAACCGTCACGGATGTGAATGCCGGCTGCTTCCCCAGGCGGCGGACCGCATAGCGGAAATCGGCGCCCAGCTCCTCGACTCCGTTCTCCCATCCATAGGAGCGAACCTGCTCCCGCGCGATCATGGCGTTGCCGATCTCCCGCCGCGCCGCGCGCCGCGCCTCGTCGGGCGAGAGCCCGCGCGACACGTGAGCCGCCTCCGACTCCTGGAGAAAGTGCCCGACTTCATCGGCCAGATCCTGGTCGGCGGCCGATCGGCGGGTGAGCGCGCGAAGACCGCGCGTCAACTGGCGCCACGCCGACACGACCTCAGGCCTCCGTCTTCAGGACGCGCGCGATCGCCGAAACCCGGCGCGCCCAGTCCGCCGACTCGGCCTCGAGCTCCCGGCGTCCCGTGCGCGTCAGGCTGTAATAGCGGGCGCGCCGCGAGCTCTCGGTCTGACGCCACTCCGCATCCAGCCATCCGGCGCGCTCGAGACGCTGCAGCGCGGTGAGAAGAGAGCCCGGATTGACCTTGAAGACTCCTCGGGAGATCTGCTCGATCCGGCGCGCGATGCCGAATCCGTGCAGGGGCTGGAGGCTCAGCGTTTTCAGGATCAACATGTCCAGGGTGCCCTGGATGACGTCGGTGGTGGGCTCGTCCATGCGCGAACGCTATCTCGCGCTCCTCTTGTTTGTCAAGATATGAGAATCAAGGGGTTGGAGACGATGGCCAGGCCCGGGCCGCCGGGAAGAAAGAAACTCTGCACGCCACCTAGGTCTCGTCCGTCAGGGGGCCGGAGACCGGTCGCGCCGTCGGCCCGGAGAGCACCGGAAAATGGATGGCGAGGGAACGGCTCAGCTCCTCGACTCCCGCCTCGAGGCCGGCCGTGAAGTCTCCCGAGCGGAAGTGCCCCGCGATGGTGCGGGCCACCGCGGACCAGAGTGGTGCGCCCACTTTCTCGTGAATCGCGCGGTCGCCCCAGACGTGAAACTCGCGGCGGCCCGGAACGACGACGATCAGGACTCCGTTGCGCGCCGGGAGAGCAGTCATCCCGAGCCGGGCGGCGGTCAGTTCGGCCACGCGGGAGAGCTCGCCGCGCACATGCGGGAGGACGACCACCCGGATCGGCGCCCTCGTCCTTCCTTCCGCCGCTCGTATCGCCTCTTCGAGCCTGACCCGGTCGAGGGTCGAGAGAAATCGTCTTCGTTGGCGGCCCAGCATCAGGATCTCACCAGCTTCCCGACGAGCCGCCGCCGCCCGAGCTTCCGAGCCCGCCGACGAATTTCCCCGCGGCGCTGGCCACCGCCTCCCCCGCGACGCTCGAAAGCGCGCCTCCAATCAGGCCGCCGAGCGCGATCCCGGCGAATTCGGCCAGCACCATTCTGGGATGGGTGATCACCAGGTAGAGAGTCAGCCCCGCGAACAGGAGAAAGAAACAGACGGACACGACCTCGAAAGTCGTCGAAATCTCTTCGTCGGTTCGCGCCATAAGGCGCCACGGATGCAGCACGATCCACCAGGGTGAACGGACCGACATCGGCTTCTTGCCCGCGAACCACTGATCGAGGGTATCCGCGACCCGGACGACCGCGCGGTCGAAGCTTCCGTCGATCTGTCCGTCCGTCAGATCCTTCACGAGATCGCGGGCGACTCCCGGGGGGATCTTTCCCTCGACCTGGCTGCCGCAGGCGATCGCCCCCGCGAACTTCGACATGAAGGCGAAAAGCACGGCGCCGTTCTCGAGCTCGGGTCGTTCGCGGCGCCACTGCGCGAACGCCCCCGAGGTCCACCGGTCGATCTCGGCAGGTCCGAAGTCGCCGAGCGCGAGCGTCAGGCCGGGCGGATCGATGACGACGAGAACGGTATGACCGGTCGTCCGCGCGAGACCGGCGAGATCCTGCTCGGCCCGGGCGCGGGCCGCGTCGGGGAAGCGACCACTCCCGTCGAACAGGAAGGAGCGGGGAGCGGGCGGGAAAAAAGAGGCGCTCCGCCGGTGGAGAGCGAGGGCTGGCTCCGCCAACCGGGCGTCCAGATCGAAGATGAACTGGTCGATCGCCTTGCCCGCGGAGCCGGCATCCGTCCAGCCCGGCGGAGGGAGATCGGCGATCGCATCGGAATACTCCTTCGGGACGCCCGGACCGAGGACGAGGGCGCCGGTCTTCTCCGCCGCGAAAACTTCGAGGAGAATCGTCTCCTCCGGGAGGGCCCGGTCCGTCACCTGCCACCGTGCGAACAGATCCGCGGCCCTGCCGCGAGGGTCCGCGCCCTCCGCCGACGGCAAGGCCACGAGGTACAGAGGACAGCCCGTCGCGCGGGTGAAGAAATCCTGGCGAATCTGGATCGTGCGCGCCGCGTCGCCGCCGATCAGCTTTGCCCGGTCGTCGTACTGGCCCAAAGGCGCCGGGGCGGGCGCTGCAGCAGTTTCGGTCGCCAGGCCGGCCGCGCCGGTTCCCAGGCCGACGGCGATGACGATCGCGCCCGTCCGGAAGCGAAGCGCCCGGAGACGGTGAGCCTGCCGGCGCGAAGGCTCGGGCGCCGGGGGAAACGAACAACAGAAAAGTTCGAAGGGCAGGCAACGCCTCCGTGGGATTCACAGGCGACAGGCGACAGGTGACGGGCGATTCCCATCCCGCGCCGGGAAGGCTATCAGCGGGGATCCCGAGCGCGGCCGTGCGGGGCTCCCGCGTGGATATCATCACCCCATCCGAAAGGAGCACACGTGATTGCTCGCGCATTCCTCTGCGGGCTCATCGGCCTCACCCCCCTGGCGCGGCCGGCGCCGGCGCGACAGTACTCTTCCGACTCGCAGACGAGCTTCCGTGCGCTCCTCGACGAAGCCTGGGAATTCACGCTGCGGGAGAACCCGCTCTTCGCGACGTCGGTGGGTGACCATCGCTTCGACGACCAACTGTCCTCCCTCCGCCCCCAGGATCTCGCCCGAAGAGCGGAATCGCATCGGAAGTTTCGCGACCGCCTCCTCCGCATCGACGCGGCGAGCCTCCAGGAGACCGATCGCGACAGCTATGAGCTCTTCCGGCGCCACCTCGAGGACTCGATCCGCGACTTCGAGCTGCATCACGACCGCTTCCCGATCAACGCGGACAGCGGATTCCACATGGGCTTCGCACGGCTGCCCCACGAGGTCCCCCTCGAAACGACTCGCGACTACGAGAACTACATCGCGCGCCTGCACGCTTTTCCCGAATACCTCCGGGAGAACGTCGCGCTGTTGCGCGAGGGGCTCGCGACGGGCTGGACCCTCCCGCAGGTCGCGCTGACGGGCTACGAGAAAACGATCGAGGCGCACGTGGTCGCCGACCCGGCGCAGAGCCAGTTCTTCGCTCCCTTCCGGAATTTTCCTTCCGGGGTACCCGTATCGGAACGGGCCCGCCTGATCTCCGCGGGCCTCCGCACGATCGGGGAAGACGTCATCCCGGGCTACCGGTCGTTTCTCGAATTCATGGCGAAGGACTACATGCCCCACGCGCGGCAGACGATCGGGGCGAGCGAAATGCCGGGGGGTCGGGAGTACTACGAGTACCTCGTCCGTCATTTCACGACGCTCGATCGCACGCCGGAACAGATCCATTCTCTCGGCCTCGAGGAGGTCGGCCGGATCCGCGCCGAGATGGACGAGGTGATCCGAAAGACCGGCTTCTCCGGCAGCTTCGCCGATTTCCTGAAGTTCCTCCGGACGGATCCCCGCTTCTACGCGAAGACCCCCGAGGAGCTTCTGAAACAGGCCTGCTGGATCGCCAAGACGATCGACGGCAAGCTCCCCGCCTTCTTCGGAAGGCTTCCCCGGGAGCCCTACGGCGTCGAGCCCGTGCCCGCCGACATGGCGCCGAAATACACGGCGGGCCGCTATGTCGGAGCCCCGATCGGCGGCAAAAAAGCGGGGACGTACTGGGTCAATACCTACGCGCTCGAGAGCCGGCCCCTCTACTCGCTCACTTCCCTGACTCTTCACGAGTCGGTCCCCGGCCACCATCTCCAGATCGCGCTCGCTTCCGAGCTTTCCGGCCTGCCCGCGTTCCGCCGGTATCTCTACATCGACGCGTTCGGCGAGGGATGGGGGCTCTACGCGGAGCGCCTCGGCCTCGAGATGGGGCTCTACGCGAATCCCTACAACGACTTCGGACGGCTGACATACGAGATGTGGCGCGCGTGCCGGCTCGTGGTCGACACCGGGATCCACGCGAAGGGGTGGACGCGGCAGCAGGCGATCGACTATCTCGCTTCCCACACGGCGCTCTCGCTCCATGAGTGCACGACCGAGATCGACCGCTACATCTCGTGGCCGGGCCAGGCCCTCGCATACAAGATGGGAGAGCTCACGCTGCGCTCGCTCCGACACCGGGCCGAGGACGCGCTTGGCGATCGCTTCGACGTTCGCGAATTTCACGACCGGATTCTCGAGGGAGGAACCGTGACGATGCCGATCCTGGAGCGTCGGATCGACGCCTACATCCAGTCGCGCCTCCACTCGAAGGGTTGACGACCGAACAGTCCGACGGCGCCGAGACCGACGCGGCTCTTAACGCCGGCTCCCGATGGCGAGTCGAAGCAGCCTCAGCCGGGCGTCCAGCTCTTGGCGGGCCATCGACGAGTACTTGCTCGGAAGAAAGCGGCGGTTGGAGGTCTGAACACGGCTAGCAGCTCCATGTACTCGAGGAGCTCCACGCCGCGCTCGGGAAGTAGTCTTTCGCCGCCTGCCGACAGTTCCGCTATCGATCGCGTCGAATCCTTCGTCGCCGGACGAAGCGTTGCCGCTCCAGCCCGGAGAAACTCCCGATCGCAGAGCCAGCGTCGGCGCAACACACGATCGGAGGTTCGATGACAATCACCTGTTTCATCCGATACGAGATCGATCCCTTCCAGAGGGATGCCTTCGCGGAATACGCCGCCACCTGGGCCCGACTCATCCCGCGATGCGGGGGACATCTCGTCGGCTATTTCCTTCCCTGGGAGGGAAGGAACACGGTGGCGTGGGGCTTGATCGCTTTCGACGGCCTCGCCGCGTACGATTCTTATCGGTCGCGCCTCAGAGAAGATCCCGAGTCGGTCGCGAATTTCGAGCAGGCACGCACGAAACGCTCCATCCTCCGGGAAGAAAGGACCTTCCTGGAGGTCGTCCCCGGCACCCTCGGGGTTCCCCCCTCGCGGCCGGAGAGCGCCGGGCCGTGAAGCGCCGGACCTCGCCGGAGCTCAACGGGCCGGGGCCGGCTCGATCTCGACCTCGACGCGGACGTCGGGAGTGGCGACCTTGACGGTGCCGAAGAGAGGGCAGCGCGCCTGAAACGCCCCGACGATCTCGGCTCCCTGCGCGGGCGTGACACCGGACAGCACGAACTTCAGCCGGACCGAATTGAAGAGCGAGACGTCCGGTCGCACCGGGTTCGCGCGGTCGATCACCCCGGTGATCCCCACGCGCGCCGTCTGGAGCGGAACTTCGCGCTCGCGGGCGATCACCTGAAGGAGCTCGATTCCGCAGGCACCCACGCCCGACAGGAAGAGCTCCGCCGGCGTGATGGCCTCCCCCGGGCAATTGTTCTGCACCGGACCGTCCGCCACGAAATGGATCGTTCGACAGCCGCAGAGAACGCGCCCGAAGGTGTCCGTGGTCCGCGCGTGGATTTCGTATTCCCGCAAACCGGTCGAGGACATGTTCAGACCTCCCGAGGGAGACGCTATCCCACGAGGGGGCGCTGGAGCACGGCCCTCGCCGGGAGGGAGGACGCCGAAGCGATCCCATGCGCGGTGGCCCTTTCGGCCATCTCCCGTCCCTCGATCGCTCTCGGTGGGTGCGAGACCGGACCACTCACGCTTCGGCGCTCAGAAACGCTCGCATGCGATTGAGATCGGCCTCGAGCTCCCGCCGGAAACCGCCATCCCGCGGCCGCGCCCCGGCGTAGCCAATTTGGGATACGAGTTTCCCCTCTCGAACGGCGAGATTCCCCCAGCCGATGACGCGGTCGCGCCAGAGGAGGGGAAGGGCGTAGTAGCCCCGCTGGCGCCGGGGAGCGGGCGTGTACGCCTCGAACCGATAGGCCCAGCCCCACAAGATCTCGAACCGGTCACGGTCGTGCACCACCGGATCGAACGGCGTCAGGAGGCGGACTCGATCCTCGGGCTCGGCGCCCGGGATCTTCTCGCCGGCCGGCCAGTACCAGTCGACGCCGTTCACCCGGGCATGCGCGAGCCGCCCGCGGACACGCCGCAGTGCCTCCGTCAGCTCCGGGCGCCACTGCGGCGCCGCGAAGCGCAGCCGGCGCACCAGGGAAGAGAGGCTCCTGCCGGGCAACGGCGCGTAGAGGCGGACCGCCGCGTCGACCAGCGCATCCATCCGCTCGCGCGTGACGGCCGAATCCGCCGCCCCGGCGTCCGCCTCTCGTGCCGCATAGACGCGTACGCCGCCCTCCCGCCGGGCGACGCGCAGCGCGCCGCGGTAGTGCATCGCATCGAGAAGATGCGTGGTCGCGTTCGACGATCCGCCCCAGTAGTTCGTCACCGATCCGTGGGAGAAATGGGCGTCGACCTCACGCGGGTGAGCCGTTCCTCGCTCGCGGACGAACTCCAGGAGAAGGTCCGCCTTCTTCCTCTTGGCCGCCGGCCATGGCATGGGCGCCCCGGACGGGACACCGATGTTCGAGCGTGGATGCATCAGCGCCTGGAGGGTCCGCGTCAGGAAGCCGTACGTCAGAAAGAAGTCCTCCTCGAGCCCCAGTTCCGCGTAGTGCCGATCGAGGTCGCCGGCCCGGTAGCCCCTGACGCGATGCCGCAGTGTCAGGTCCTGGGCCCGCGCCGGCGCGCGGATCGGATCGGCCTGGACGAAGCCCATCCGGTCAATCGCCCGCCTCAACGTCGTGGGCGGAAACAGGCTTCGGGAAACCGCGAAGCGCCGGAGGTCATCGATCGTGGTCGTCACGCCCCGATGCTGCCCAAGATGAGCTTCCACAATCAAGCGGGAAACGACCTTCGAGCGGCGCCTTCCGGCGTTTCGATCCCGGCCGATACGCACCTCATCGTGCCTTCTGGAATTCCAGGATCACCCACGGAAGTCTTCTCCGAGGGGGTCTCCGTGATCATGGAAATGGGGACGTCCAAGACGAAGCACGGCTTCCGCGCCCGATTCCTCGAGATCTTCCGTGATCGTTCCATGCCGGCGCGCGCGGAGATCGGGATGACGACCCGGTAGCCCCCGAACCGCCGCGGAGTCCGCCCGCGGAGCTCGTTTGGTCGCCGCTCCGGCCGATCCAACACCTGCCCTTTCCGCTATTCTGGCCGTGCGGTCCCCGAAGCCGCGACCGCCCCGAAGGAGGCATCATGCGTATTCTCGACATGCGTATTGCCGATCGCGTCGCTCGTCTTTCTCTCCTTTTCGCTGTCTCTTTCACCATCCCGTTTCTCTCGGCCTCTCGCGCGGCGGCGGAGGACACCGTCTCGGGTTCGTTCACCGCCCGAGGGACGACATACAAACTGAGCCACGTCTATGTCCGGCGTGAGCCTTCGAATTACGACCAGGCCCGGACGGTGGTCGTCGTGCTGCTCACCGACAACCCGATTCCGAAGAACGTCCTGGACGACCGGTATCGTCTCTCGCTGACGGATCTCGCGCGGGAAGGCAAGATCCACGGCGTCTCGGTAAAAATCGGGGCCGACCGGAAACCCGCCGACACCGGCTTTACATACGCGAAGGAATTCGGCGGCGCGGGGATGAATCGCGCCGATCAGCACACTTTTGAGCCGAAGGTCCTCGACGACTCCCACGCCGAGGGAAAGCTCGCCGGGCAGGGAGCCTACGGCAACGACAAATGGGAATACACCGCGACGTTCAAGGCCACAGTCGGGACGCTGAAATAGAGACAGGGCGAGAGTGTCGTGCCTCGGATCCCGGGCGCGACTCAGAGCAGCTGTGCGCGGTAGACGATGAAACCGGACCGTTCGGCCACCTTGTCGTAGAGCCGCATCGCTGCCCCGTTAGTCTCCTGCGTGTGCCAGTAGACCCGCGCCGACCCGGCGGCTTTCGCGCGC
>JBBSEW010000036.1:0-42327 GCA_038239305.1 Thermoanaerobaculia bacterium
GCTAGAGTCGTCCCCAGGCGGACGGCCCGCCTCCATTCCTCGTCGAGAGCTTCGTCGAGTCGCCGCCGGTTCGCCACGCCGGTGAGCGAGTCTTCGCGGACGAGCTGGGCCAGCTGCGCGTTGGTCGCGGCCACTTCAGCGGTGCGCGCGGCCACCAACCGCTCCAGCTCGGCCTTCTGCCGGCCCAGCCGGCGAAGCTTCTGCCGCTGAAAGAGCTGCGCCGACAGCACGAGAAAGACGACGGCGAGGGATCGGAACCACCATGTTTCGTGGAAGCGCGGCGCGATCTGCAGATCCGCCACGGCCCCCGGCTCGCCCCGGTTGGCGTCATCCCGGGCCGCAACGACCTGAAAGCGGTACCGGCCATGCGGCAGATTCGTGTAGTGGGCAATCCGGTCCGGGCCGGCTGCCACCCAGTCGGGATCGAAGCCCTCGAGCCGATACCAGAGCCGGAGCGACGAGGGCGCCCGGAACGTGAGAGCGGTGAAGTGGATGTCGAGGCGGCGCGTTCCCGCTTCGAGGCGCCAGGGTCCAGCGCCCGCATCCGCGCCTGCCACCGCTTCCGCGCCCGCTCCTTCCGCGCCGATGCGCCGTCCGTCGGCGCGAGCCTCCTCGATCACGACCGGCGGCGGCTGGCTCGGAGGAATCTGGCCGGGAGGGATCGAAGCCGCCCCGCCGCGCGTCGCGAACCAGAGCCGCCCATCGGGATCCTTGAACCGGCTCGAGCCCTCATGGTTGACCTCCACGCTCCGCATGCCGTCTTCGAGGCCGAACATCCGGGAGCGGAATGTTCTCCGGGTGCCCGCGAGAACGCTCTCGAGGTCGGACAACAGCACCCGAAAGAGACCGCGGTTGCCTCCCATCCACAACCCGCCCTCGTCGTCCAAGAGCGCCGACATGATCGCGTCGTCGGCGAGGCCGTCTCGAGAAGTCAGCGACTGGAAGCGGCCGCCGTGCAGCCTCGCCAGGCCGCCGCGGGTGGCAGCCCAGATCGCTCCGTCCGGACCCTCGAGCACCGTCGTCACGTAGAGGCTCGGAAGACCCTGCTCCTTCGCGTATGTGACGAACCGATCGCCGCGCTTCTGCCAGAGACCGACGCTCGTGCCGACCCAGAGGGAGCCGTCCCGCGCGACGTGCAGATCGTTCACGGCCGCGGGCGAGAGACCGTCCTCGTGCGAGTAGTCGCGAAGCACCCCGCCGTCGAGCGCCTTGAGACCGTTCGTGGTGCCGATCCAGACGACACCCGCGCCGTCCTCCGCCAGGCAGAAAACGCGGTCGAGGCCCGGCAGGAGAAGAGGACGGATGCGGCCACCCTCCTCGCGGAAGAGACCGCGATTTCCGCCGATCCAGAGTTGTTTGCGGTGGTCTTCGAGAAGAGCGCGCGCACTACCCTCGAGCCCCTCGCGCGGGCCGAGCGTCGTGATCGTTCCCCCCTGGAGGCGCGCGAGCCCCGCGTCCTCGGTGCCGATATACAGGCTGCCATCCTGAGTCCGCAGGATCGACCAGATGAAGTTGCTCGGCAACCCTTCGCGCGTCGTCAGTGAGACGACCCGTCCGCTGCGGAGCTGGTTGATCCCGCCGCCGTTGGTGCCGATCCAGAGGTTTCCTTCGCGATCTTCGACGATCGACCACACGTAGTCGTTGGAAAGCCCGTTCTGAGTCGAGAACGTGCTGAGCCGTCCGTGGCTCAAACGCTGGAGTCCGCCGCCATCCGTCCCGATCCAGAGGCTCTGGTCCCGATCCACGGCGAGCGACCAGACGCGCTCATGCGCGAGCCCTTCGCGCGGGGTGATCCGTGTGACACGAGCGGCGGCGATCTCGACGAGACCGCCTGACTCCGTTCCAGCGTAGAGTTTCTCCGGCGTCGAGGCGAGCGAGATAACCGCGTCGGTCTCAACGCCTTCCTGCCGGACGAAGGGCGCCGTCTTCGCCTTCGCCCTGTTTCCGTATTCGCTTTTGCCACCGTCTCCGCGGCGGAAAAGGCCCATCTCGGTGCCGACCCAGAGCGTCCCCGCGGAATCGATCGCCATCGCCCGGACGCTGAGCGCGGCGAGCTCCTCGCTCCCGGGCTCGCGCACGAACCGTCCGGCTTCGAAACGGAAGAGGCCCTTGCCCTGCGTGCCCACGAGGATGTGGCCGAGCGGATCCTCGAAGACGACGAAGATGACGTCGGCGGGAAGGCCGGCAGTCTCTCCATACGCGACGAACCGTCCCTTCTCGCGGCACACGAGGCCTCCGCCGAAGGTGCCGATCCAGAGCCGGCCCTCCCGATCTTCACGGAGCGCCCGGATCCAGTTGTTCCGGATGGCTGGCGTGTTGCTTTTGTCGAAGACCACGGAGCGCGCGCCGTCGAATCGGGCCAGTCCTTCCACGGTGCCGATCCAGAGATAGCCGTCGCGCGTCTGGGCGATCGTGGAAACGTCGTCGTGGGGCAAATAGACGGGCGCGCGCCAGACGGTCTGGACGTACTGGGTGATGGCGATGTCCGGATTGAGCGCGGAGGCCGGCGCCGGCCAAAAGCCGGCCGATATGACCAAAAAGACGACGAGCGGCCGCACGCGGATGGCTCGCGTCACACGGATCAGCGGATTCAGACTCATGAACCGGACCAGAAGGATCATCGCCCGTACCTCAGGGACACGTTCGCGTTCGTGTGAGACCTCCCGCGAATCCGGTCGCCGCAAAACGCGCTTTGCCGAAGCACCGAGGACGATCATCCGAACTGGATCGGGTGTGACACGCCAAGCGTGCCGTGAGCGGGGAAGTCTATATGCTTGGTGGGCGCCGAGACGGAGGCCGGGTGCCGGTTCGAACCTTCGCCCTTGCGGGCGGTACCTTCACGATCCTCGATGAGTCGATTAGCTCGATCGATCAGCGATTCAGTGTTGACCTCCCTATTCGCGGTTTCCCGTTTTCCGTTCTCCTCGACTCTCACTCCTCCCGCAGAGCCGCAAGAGGATCGAGTCGCGCCGCACGGCGAGAGGGTATCCAGCACGCCAGAAGCGCGACAGCCGTCAGAAATAGAGGGACGACGACGAAGGTCATCCGGTCGTGCGGGCGGATTCCGTAGAGGACGCTCGCAAAGACCTTCGCGCTCGCCAGCGCGCCGACCAGACCCAAACCTATGGCCGGAACCGTTAGACGCATGCCCTGGCGCACCACGAGGCGCTGGATCCCGCCGCGCTGAGCGCCGAGCGCGAGGCGGATGCCGATCTCGCGCGTGCGGCGGCTGACCGAATAGCTCATCACGCCATAGAGTCCGATCGCGGCGAGTACGAGGCCGGCAAGGCCGAAGACTCCGAACAGCGTGCCCGCCAGCCGCGGGAGAAACAGGGCCTTTCCGAGGTGCTGGTCCATCGTCTCGGAGTGGAAGACGGCGAGGTCCGGGTCAAGGGCGTGGATCTCGCGACGAATGGACGTCGCGACACCGGCCGGCGCCGTGACTGACCGCACCAGCAACGAATACCCCATCAGCGACGGGTCGCCTTCGAGATTCTGGGTGAGCGAGCGGTACAGAACGGGACTCAAGTCCTCCCCCAGGGTTCGTGATTTGACGTTCTTCACGACGCCGATGATCTGGTATGTCGCTCCCCCGCCGACGACGCGGCGGCCGATGGCCGGCTCATCTCCGAAGAAAAGACGCGCGAGAACTTGGTTGATCACGGCGACCTTCGGAGCGGACGATCCCTCGCGAGAAAAGTCCCGGCCGGCGACGATGGAAATGCCCATCGTCTCGAAATAGCCCGGGGTCACCATGTAGAGGTCGACCGGCCTGTCGCTCGAGTCGGGACCCGCCCGCGGCGGCGCGCCTTCGACCCGGAATCCGTCGCGGCGTCCGCCGAGCGACAGCGGCACGATGTCGGTCCAGGCGGCCGAAGCGACCCCGGGAAGAACCACGACGCGATCTCGCAGACGGGTCAAGAGCCGGGCGGTCCGCTCGGCCGTGTACCCGTGGACCCGCGGATCGACCGCCATCATCACGACCCCGCGGGATCGGAAGCCGACGTCGATGGCGGCGGCGTTCTGGAGGCTTCGGAGGAAAAGGCCGGTCGCGCAGAGCAGGACGAGCGACATCGCGATCTGCGAAACGACGAGGACGTGGCGCAGGGTCCAGAAACGGCCCGGCCGGGCCAGCGCATCCTCGCCCTTCAAGCCGCCGGAAAGAGCGGCCCGGGAAGCCGCCCATGCCGGTGCGAGGCCGCACAGCATTCCGGCGCCCACGCTCAGGAGGAATGTGGCGAGCACCACCTTCGCATCGACGCCGACGCGGAGATCGAGTGGAACGGGAGCGGGAAGCCGGAACGCCGAGAGGGCTCGGGTCGCCCACAGGGAGAGCGCGATCCCGACGATTCCGCCGCCGACCGACAGCAGCACGCTCTCCGTGAGCATCTGGCGCAGCAGCCGACCGCGAGTCGCGCCGAGGGCGAGCCGCACCGCCATCTCGCGATGGCGGGACGTGACCTGCGCGAAAAGCAGATTGGCGACGTTCGCGCATGCGATGCCGAGGAGAAGCAGGACGGCTCCCGTCAGCGCCGCGAGGAACACGAGGATGGCGGACCGGTCGCGCGGCGGCAGGGAACCCGCCGTTTCGAACCGGAAGGCGCCGTTCTTTTCCGCGTCGGGATACGAGCGCGCGAACCTCTGCGCGAGAACATCGAGCTCCGCCGCCGCCTGTACCCGCGATACTCCGGGCGAAAGCCGTCCCACGACCGCGAGCCAGTGCTGGAAGCGCGAGTCGCGGCTCGGGAGGTTCGCCGCGAGCTGCTCGACGTTTCCGAGAGGCACCCAGAACTCGGAGTCGAGGACGAGATCGATGCCGTGGAACGACGCGGGCGCCACGCCCACGACGGTGAAGGGACGTCCGGAAAGGTTGACGGGCTTGCCGATGATCCCGGGAGCGGCGCCGAAGCGGCGCTCCCACAGGGCACGACTCAGGACGATCGCCGGAATCCGTTCCTCGTCCCGCGCGAAACCGCGGCCGATCTCCATGCGGATCCGAGCAACGTCGAAGAAGTCGGCGGAGACGGCCTGTCCCCAGACACGTTCCGGCTCGCCCGCGCCGCCGATCGAGGCGGGGAGGAGCTCGTAGTAGGCCGCGATGCCGGAAAAAGAGCGCGACTGCCCGCGAAGATCCGTGAAGAGGGGCCACGAGAACTCATTGCAGCACCTCTCGCCCCGCGTCGTCGTGTGCAGGGAGAGGAGCGTGCCAGGGTCGCCGACCGGTGCGGGTCGGAGCACGAAACGGCTGACGATCGAGAAGACCGTGGCGTTGGCCGCGATGCCCAGGCCAATGGAAAGAAGGACGGCAGACGTGAGGCCGGGAGTTTTCGAAAAGCGACGGAGCGCGTGAGCAAGGTCTTGCCGCCAGGTTGCCATAGAGGGTCCCCCGCCGATGTCATACGCGTGTCGGGGCCGCGAGGTTCCCGGCCGGGCGCTCCGGTGCGCCGATCACCCTGCGCTTTCCCGCGAAGAGGCTCTTGGCGCTTCGGGCCCGGCGATGATGGATCACTCCGACCCGGTTAGACTGCCGGCGTGTCGACGACTCGCGCGGAGCCGATCCCTCCACCTGCCCCCTCGCCGGCGGCCTCCGTGGCTCAGTTCGCGGTGGCAATCGCCCGCAACGCGATCCCGGTCTGGGGTTTTCTCGGCCGGGGCTGGTCTCCGGCGACGACCCTCGTCGTCTACTGGTTCGAGACGCTGGTCGGAACGCTGCTCATCGCCTTGCGGATGGAGATTCACCGGCATCGGACGCATTTGCGCGGCTACAAGATCGAGGAGGGACCCGCGACGATCGCGGTGTCGACCTCGGGCGGCGCTCCAAAACAGCTGCACCTGCGCTACATCACCGGCTTTCTGGTCGGAGCGCTCGGCTTCATTCTCGTGCACGGCCTCTTTCTTTTCGCGCTGGTCGCGATCGTGCTGCCACAGACGCCCGACGGCGGCACCGTCGATCGCGAGGCCCTTCGGCAGGGAGTTCTCTCAACGGGCGCGTTCCTCGCTCTGGGCTTTCTCCTCGATCTCGTCGGTCTGAGCCGGCGACCCTTCGCGTGGATCCGCTCCATGGCCGAAGGCGCTTTTTCCCGCATCATCATTGTGCACATGACGATCATCGTCGGGATGATCGGGGCCATGCTCTTCCATCGCGCGAGGCCTCTCTTCACTGTGTTCGTCGGCTTGAAGCTCCTGGCCGACATCAGCGCCCACACCCCGCAGTGGCGGCCAAATCAGGCGCCCGCCTGGATGTCGCGTTCGTTGAACCGCGCCGGCGGAAAGGGCAAAACGGGCGGCGAGGACTTCGCGTCCTCCTGGCAAAAGACGGAGGCCGAGGAGCGAGCGCGCCAGGCCGAAGATGAGATCGTCGAGAAGACGTAACTTCCGGCAATGCCTGCCAGCTGACTTGCCTGACACCTGCTCCGCAGGCCTGACACCCCTGCTCCGACACGGCCCCGACGATCGACTTCCTCATCCGACTGAATCGTGCTTTCATCGCCCATTCCCTTGGAGGGGCCGATGCCTTGCTCGCCCGAAATCCTGCACCAGGTGCCGCTGTTTACCCTGCTCGACGAGGAGGAGACGTCGCTGCTTGCCGCGCAGGTGGAAATGAGAACTTTCGCCGCCCGGCAGCGCATCTACAAGATCGGCGATCCCGGCGAACGGGCCTACGTGATCGTTTCGGGCGCGGTTCGCGTGACAACGATCGATGAGGATCACCAGGAGGTGCTCGTCGACGAGCCAGCCCTCGGAGAATTCTTCGGATTTGCGTCGATGCTCGAGCAGACGCCTCACCAGACCAATGCGACGGCGAGCGAGGAGACCGTCTGCGTCGAGCTCGATCGCCACGACATCACGGTGCTTCTCGAGCGCAAGCCGCATGCGGGCATGGACATGCTCGCCGTGCTTGGGCGCCAGTTCCACGCGGCCCAGCAGCTCGTGCGCGTGCGAGCCGCGCGCGATCCGAACGAGGTCATCGAGGAGGAGGAAACGACCGGCGAGCGCATCGCGGACGTCGTCGCCACCTTCGGAGGCTCCTGGACATTCATCATCTCGTTCGGGATCGTTCTCGTGACCTACACGGGACTGAACATCGGGCTTCACCAGAAGGCCTGGGATCCCTACCCGTTCATTCTTCTCAACCTTTTTCTCTCGATGCTGGCAGCGCTGCAGGCGCCCATCATCATGATGAGCCAGAACCGCCAGGACAAAAAGGACCGGCTGCGAAGCGAAATGGATTTCGACGTGAACCGCCGCGCGGAATCGGAGATCCAGGCGCTCTCCCGCAAGGTGCACCTGATCGGCGACAAGATCGACGACGTCGAAGAGCTGATCCGCGCGAAGCTCGGGTGAGCCCGGCAATCCTGATTTCCATTCAGGAGTCCCGCGCCGTACCTGCCCTCTCCCGCCGGGAGGTTGAATCGTTGATCAGCAGCGCCACCATCTCCCGGATCCGATCAGACGTTTTCGTCCGGGCCAGTGCGGCCATCGCCAGCTCGGCCGTCACGATCGCGAGGAGGTCTTCGCGGAAGCCCCGGGATAGACGTCGCATCGCCCGGCGCGACGATCATGCCCGCTCCACAATGGATGCAGGGGCCCAAAGGGGCTCTTCTCCGTTTCGCGGGCGAAAAAAGTCTTATCTTTTGCCTTCGGGAGGGGCCGCGAGTGGCCGCCTTCGAACAGAAGGAGGCAGGCTTTCAGAAGCTGTTTGGACGCTCGCCTTGGCGCCCGCCCAGCGCATGGCTCGCGGGCGACCATGATCCGTGAGAAGATTTCTCACAGCGGAAATAATGAAGGCTCGGAGTGTCCACGAGGAGGGCATATGTTCTCACGGCTACGAGGGGGTCCCCTTCTGTGCGCGGCGCTCGCTTTTTCGTTCTCCGGCTGGGCCCTCGGGCAACCTCAAACCTCACAGCCGGAATCGCCGACTTACGGGACCGCGTCGCAGATTCTCTATCACGTCGGATTTTCCGATTTCGTTCCGGGAACCTCTGCGGCCACCAACTTTGTTTCTACGGAACTTGACTTCAAAGGGCTCTACTCCGACCAGCCCGTTTACTATTTCGCCGTTCCTCACCTACCCGCCGGCGCTCTCCTGACTTCTTATCGTTACGACTTCTGCGATACGGACGTGGTTTACCACGGCATGACCTACCTCTTTAACTGTAATTTACAGGGAGGAGACTGCGAGATCCTGAGCCAGCTCAGCCCGCCTCCAGGAACCGGAACTGGTTGCTCATCGCTTGCGCAGGACCTCACGAGCCGCGCGTACACCGTGGACAATTCTTCGCGCGAGCTCATCGTCGTCGGAAACGTGAGTTCGGGGACAAGGTCGAATGTTCTCGTCGGTGCCTTCCTCGGATACCGATTGCAGGTGAGCAGCGCACCGTCGGTCGCGACGTTTTCGGATGTTCCGACTACCAGTCCTCAGTTCAAATTTGTGGAAGCGCTGGTCGCGGCAGGAGTCACGGCTGGATGTGGACCCGGCATTTTTTGCCCCACTCAGCCCGTTACGCGTGGTCAGATGGCTGTTTTCCTGGCGGTGGCGCTCGGCCTTCATTTTCCGAACTGAGCTGACTCTCGGTCAAACCCGAAGGGGAATTTGGGGGAATCTGGGGTCGGTCCCGAAATCCTGATTTCGGATCCACGGCCGCGGTTGGAAGCGTCCTCTCTTCCCTCTCCCGCCGGGAGAGGGAAGAGCCGGCCTGGTCGACCCGTCCGTGCGGCGAACCAGGGTTCCTGGCCCGCTCGATCCGATCAGACGTCTTTCGTCTGGGCCAGCGCGGCGGCGCGTTTGTCCATCTCTTCCTTCGAGACATCCTCGATGTGCGTCATCACGTACCAGACATGGCCGAAGGGGTCGGTGAGGCCTCCCGTGCGGTCTCCATAGAACTGGTCCGCGACGGGGCGCGAGACCGTTCCGCCGGCGGCTTCCGCCTGCTTCATGACCTTGTCCACGTCCTCGACGTACAGGCAGAGACTGACCGGTGACCCTCCCGTCGACTTCGGGCCGCGATGGCCCATCTCGAGGTGCTCATCCGCGAGCATCAGATGCCCGCCGCCGATGACCATCTCGGCGTGGCCGATCCGGCCGTTCGGGCCCTCCATCCGCATGACTTCCTTCGCTCCGAAAGCCTTCGTGTAGTAATCCATCGCCGCGGCGGCGCCGTCCACGATGAGGTACGGAGTGAGAGCCTCATAACCGGGCGGGATCTTGACCGTCGACGCCATCGTGACCTCCTGAAAGTCGAAATTGAAATTTAGACCGAGGCAAAGCAACCCGTGTTCTGGGCCCGACGTGACTCGAGACGAGCAATGTAATCGAATTGAGCGAACCAGGCCAGCCGTTCCCTGGCCGAGGGCTTCGAGTGAACCGCAGTCAGGGCGGGGACTTAGCCGCCTTCTTCGATCGAAGCGGGATCGCCGACGCCGAAGGTCGGCGGATGCACAAAGGCGTTCTTCGCGAAAGCCTGAACGTCGGAAGTTATGACCGCCCGGATTCTCGAGACGAACCGGGGGGCTTCGCGGAAGTCGCCGAGGACGAGCTGCGCGCGTGCGAGGGCTTGCGCCTGACCGGCGAGAGATTCCATCTCCCCGAAGAGTCCGGTCCGGTACTGCTCTTCGAACGCCCCCATGTCGGGGGCGGCGATCGGCTCGTTCTGCAGCCTCGCAGCCTCGCCGAACAGGACCGGGAGCGTCGCGACCGAGCGACAGAGCAGCATTCGAACGTTCACCGGAGTCGACTTGAAGACGATCTCCACGGTCACGAGAGAAGTCGCGTGATTCTCCCCGACGACGACCGAAAGTCCATTCGCACAAACGTGCTGGACCAGGGCAGCGACTGGCCGGCGGCATGCGGGCGAACATGAAAACGGCCAGGACTTCGACTCCACTCAACCGATGGATGAGGCGCACGGTTCCTTCTTTTCGATTTTACGGACCTCACTATCGATCGCAAGGAGAGATGGACTCAATTCGCGAGGAGCCGGGCTACTTCGATTTTGAGATCCCTCACCAGCGCGTTACTATTCTCAGGCGGTTTCGATTCCCGATGCCGCGGCGACTCGGGAGAATCTGTCATGAAAAAGAGCAGACCGAAGGCGGGCCTCAAGGCCGGCAAAAAGAAGGCGGCGGCGGTCAAGAAAGGCACGCTGCGCAACCTCGACGCGAAGGGCTCGGCCGAGAAGGTCCGCGGGGGCCAGAAGGGCCGCGGCGCGTTCTCGGATCCGGCGTCGGTCAACGGCCGCTGCTGACCTTCGGCTGAGCTGACATCGCGGATTTCGGTCCCATGCCGACCACCTCCAGGAAGCGGGCCGGCCCGCGCGCGGAACGGTCAGCCGGCGGCCGAAAAAGCGCCTCGCCCGCGACGAGACGCAGAATATCTTCCAGGCGCGAGTCCAGCGGTGGTAGCGCCGGATCCCCTTCCCCCGACTTCTGGAGAAACTTTGCGCGGCGTCATTGGGAAACGTCCCCCCTTCGGATCGACGCTTCAACCGCGCCGTGCCTGACCTCGCCGCGGGCCTTTTTTCGGGCTCTCGTCGCGGCCAGCGAGCAGGCCCGTCGCGATTACTTCCAGGGGCCCCTTCAGCTCTTCATCGACAACGCGCTGCTCTATGGAGGCGTCCGCCCCTACTTGCCCGTCGAGTCCGATGGAAGTCTCGAAGGCTACTTCGCGCGCGTGGGCGAACTCCTCGAGGGGCGGCGCTTCGCGATTCGGCTTCGGGAGTACGCGGAGTTCGATCCGCAAAGCTGGTTTCGGATTCGAGACTTCCTGCGGCCTTTGTTCGAGCGGGTGGGAATTCCGGCCAGCCCCACTCACGCCGTCCTGTTCGTGGGCGACTACGCGACGACCCCGTTCGGCGTGCATCGCGACTACCACGGGACATTCGTGTTCGTCGGAGCGGGACGCAAGCGCTTCCGGACGTGGCGTCCGACCGCCTTCGGGAAATCGGAGCCAACCGGAGATATCGACTATGGCGCCCGCATCGGCGCAGCCGAGACGCTCGAGGGGGGACCGGGCGACATTCTCTACTGGCCCTCGGATCGCTGGCACGTCGGCGAGGGGGAGGCGGGTTTCAGCGCGACCCTGAGCATCGCGGTCGGAAGCGCAGTCGGACTTCCGGTCGAGGTCGACAGCATCGTCGAGCCGGCTCGCCGGAAAGGCGCGCACGCGGCACCGAGCAAGCGCTCGGCTCCCGTCGTGCGCCCCTCGAAGATCCAGCAGCCGGCGCGGCGCGTCCGGGCGATCGCCGCTGAAGCACTGCGATCTCTCCGCCGCTCGGTGGAAGGCGCCCCACCGCGGAACGCCGTTGCGGCCGACTGGCTCCGGCGCGCAACCTCGCTCGGTATAGCAAACGTTCCTCCCCCCCTCGCCTGGCGAACGCTGAATCACGGCGATCGCGTGACTGGAGACCCGCGCTACCCGGTCGTGTGGCTTCCCGCCGGGCCCGGAAGCGTGATATGCGCCGCGAACGGCCACTCCTTCGTGATCGCGGCCCACCCCGGAATCCTGCGGATGGTTCGGCTTCTCAACCGAGGGCGTCCCGGGATCGTGGGCGAGTTGCTCACCCGGTATTCCGGGGTCATCCGGGTTCGGGGCACCGAGATCTCCGCCACGAAGGAGGGCGTCCGCGACGTCCTGGAGAAGCTCGTCTCACTGCGGGCGATTTCCTGATCGGGGGGCTCGGGCGCCGGCCGTCAAGGGGACGACACGAGGTCTCCCTAACGGTTTGAACGCTGACAGCCGAGAGCTGACAGCCGACTAACGTCGGTCCGCCGCACCCGGGAAAAACCTGGCCTGAAAGGCGTCGTGCTTCTCCTTCGCCTCGGCGAGGATCGACGGGAACCGGCGATCCGAGCGGACGGGATCCAACAGCGAATCGGTCATCAGGAACGGGTAGTTGAAGAACCCGCCTTTCACTGCTGCCCGCAATCCGGTCAGGCAACCCTCGCGGTCGCCCAGGAGGCAGTGGATGTTCGCGAAGTGGTACCGCTGCTCGCCGTCCACCATTGCCGGCTCATTGCTCCTGCGCAGGGCGGCGAGCCCCTCCTCCCGACGACCGAGCAGGGCCGCCCGCATCGCGACGGCCCAGCGGCCGGACGAGCTCGCGGGCTCCTTTTCGATCGCGCGCGTGAGAGACGCGAGGGCGAGATCCTTCTCGCCGCGACGCAGATATATCTGCCCGATCCGGGCGAGCGTCCAGCCGCTGTCCGGATCGAGCTTGTGGACCTCGAGCGAGCGGTCCAGGTCTCCGAGATACAGATAGGTCGTCGCCACCGATCGATATCGCGGATTGTTCGCGTCGAGGGAGAGAGCGAGCTCCCCTTCCCGCGCCAACATCCCGGCGTAGCGGTAGATGTAGCTCAACGCGAAATGGCTGTCGGCATGGTTGGGATTGATCTGGAGCGCCTCGCGCAGCAGTCCGATCGCCTTCTCCGACTCTCCCCCCTCGTTGTAGACCTTCGCCAGGCCGCTCAACGCCGAGAGCAGACGCCCGTTCAACGCGAGCGCCTTCTCGAAGGCGCGTTCCGCCTCCTTCGCCTTGGACGCACCGCCGAGCGAGTAGATCGAGGCGAGCGCAGCGCGATTGCCGAGCTCCGCCCACGCGGGCGCGTACTCGGGATCGAGAGCGAGCGACTTCTGGAGGAGCGGGAAGGCCAGGGCATCGCCGGCGTATCCGTGGGGATAGGAGAGGGCCTGCAGATACTGCTCGTACGCCAGCGGATTGCGAGGCACGTCGGTCTTGACGGCGGCGCCGCCGCGCGCGTTGAGCTCGAGCCGAAGCCCCCGGGCCACCTGGTCCGCGACGAGGTCCTGGAGCCGGAACATCTCGCCGGATCCCACCGTCACCTTCTCCTGCGGGATCCGCGCTCCCGACGCGATATTCACGAGCTCCACGTCGAGATGGACGCCGTGAGGGTCACTCGCGAATCCGCCCGTGACGACATAGTCCACGCGCAGCTTGCTCCCGGCGGAGGCCGGATCGAAGCCCGCTCCGCCGAGATCGCGCGTGGCGCTCGAAGGGCGAACGAGAATCCCCTGTACGTACCCGAGTCGGTCCGTGATTCGATCGGCGAGGGCGTAGGCGAGATAGTCCGTCGCGGGGTCGTGTCGCCGGTTCGCGAACGGCATGACTGCCACGCGCTTCAGAGCGACCGGTGCCGCCGCGCCTCTCGCCTCGGATCCCGAAGGAGGCGTCGAGCGAGAGCTCGTGCTCGGGTTTCTCGCGCGGCCGTTCCGCCACAGGAGCCCGCCGGTCCCCGCCAGCAGCAGGACGACGGCGGCCACGGCGGCGACGGTGGCGATCGCTTTCGTCCGAACGCCCCGCCCCCTCCGGTCAGGCGGGACCGGCAGGGACGCCGTCGCCGCAAGCGCCGCCGCGTTGGACCCGCGATCTTCTCCGAGCAACGGAAGCTCCTGAAGCATCTGACTCATGTCCGCCTGGCGGCCGGCGGGATCCCTCGCCAGCGCCTTGCGGACGACGCGCTCGAGACTCTCGGGAATCCCGGAGCGCAGAGAGGCCATCGGCCTCCGGTCCGACGACAGAACGGCGTGGATCAGCGTGTCGAGGCGTGCCCCCTGGAACGGACGCTCGCCCGTCACCATCTCGTAGAGAACGACTCCGAACGACCAGACGTCCGTCCGCCGGTCCAGATCGTGTCCGCGGAGCTGCTCGGGAGACATGTAGGCGGCCGTCCCGGCTGTCGCGCCGGCCTGCGTGATCCGGTCCTCTCCCGCCAGCCGGGCCAGACCGAAGTCGAGCAGCTTCACGACGCCGCCGGACGTCAGCATGATGTTGCCCGGCTTGATGTCGCGGTGAATGATGCCGCGAGCGTGCGCGGCTTCGAGGCCGGTGGCGACCTGCCGCGCGATCCGGATGGTTTCTTCGATCGGCAGCGGTCCGCGGGCGATGCGCGCGGTGAGGACTTCGCCCGGGTAGTAGGCCATGCTGATGAAAGCCTGACCATCGCTTTCCTCGAGCCCGTAGATCGTGCATATGTTCGGATGATCCAGCGCGGACGCGGCCTTCGCTTCCTGTCTCTGCCGCCGCTTCGACTCGTCGTCGGGCGTCGCGAAAGGCGGAAGAAACTTGAGGACGCACTCGCGATCGAGCTTCAGGTCCCGGGCGCGGTAGACCACGCCCATCCCGCCGGCTCCCAGTCGCTCGACGATTCGATAGTGGGAGATGGTCCGGCCGATCACGGCCGGAAGCTTATCGGGAAAGCTCCTTTGCGGCGGCGGGAGTGGCGGGAGCGCCCCCGAGAGCCTCGAGCTTCTGGCGGGCGAGCTCGACCATCGGCGAGAGCTCCGGGTCGCTGTCCTTCCAGAGGTCGATGAACGCCCGGTAGTCGCTGGCGGCGCCGGACTTGTCGCCCGCGCGACTCCGCGCCTCCGCGCTCCACAG
The DNA here is from genome assembly GCA_038239305.1 of Thermoanaerobaculia bacterium. GTDB lineage: Bacteria > Acidobacteriota > Thermoanaerobaculia > UBA5066 > Gp7-AA6 > JALYUA01. Next base: position 14,397 of record JBBSEW010000036.1, read on the forward strand.
GCGGGAGAGGGGTAGGTAGACGAATTCGAATACACAGGATTCACCCATGTGATCGAACGACGCGAGAGATTCCCGATCACGGCCCAGCGTGTGCAGGAGCTCCGCCCGCGTGTATCGCTCGTAGGCTTCCGACACGACCGGAGATTCGAGCGGGTTCCGTGTCTCGGTGAGAAGGGACTCGAGCTGCTTCGCCGCCTCGGCGGGCCGGCCCTGGATGCGATCGATCTGCGCCCCCACGCTCGCGGTCAGGTCGGCGGCGAGGCTCTTGTAACCGGGCGGGAAATTCTGGTGTCCGATCTCCCCCGCGTACTCGCGCGCGCGATCCACGTCGCCCATACGGGCGCTGACCAGGGCCATCAGGTACATGCGAAGGAGCGGGTGGAGGTCGTAGTGCGCGTCGATGAAAACGGCGGGACTCTCGACGGCAGGCGGCCGCGCGGGATCGAGAGCCTTCAGTCCATCCCGAAGCGCGGTGAGCTGCTCGCTCCCGGCGGGGAGGAACGAAAGAGAGGAGAAGAGCGCGCGGTACTCCAGAGACGTCCATGGATCGTAAGACGCAATCGACTCCAGCTCCTTTTTCGCCTTCGCCCACTGGCCACGGGCGAGCGCGAGATGGGCCAGCGCAACGTGTCCGTAGGAGCGCACTCGCGGAGGGCGCGACTCCGCGGTGAGGAGTCGGGCGATGCGCTCGGCGCCGGACAGATTGCGCGCATAGAGGCTGACCTCCAGGAAGGCCATGGCGATGCCGGGGCCCTCGGAGCGGTCGAGCTCGGCCAGGACCTGATCCTGTTTCGGCTGATCGCCCCGGGCGAAAGCCTGCAACGCCCGGATCGCGAGAATGTGGTCGGAGCTCTCCTTCCCCAGCGCGAGGAATCGCGCCACGAGCGAGTCTGTCTCGGCGAGATGCCCCTGGAACGCCTCGATCCGCGCAAGATGCACGAGAGACGCGAAGTTGTTGGGCTCATAGGCGAGCACCTTCTCGAACGCGGCCCGCGAATCCGTGAAGCTCGCGCCATAGAGGCCGTTGCGGTGGAAGAGCACTTCACCGAGCTGGTACCAGCCTTCGATCTCGTCGGGATAGATGTGGACGATCTCCTGGTAGAGCCGCTTCGCTTCCTGATTCGCTCCCTGCCGCCATACGCGCGATGCCTCCAGCAGGCGGCGGTCCCGATCGGTCAAGCGGTCCGCGTTCCGATACGCCTGTTCCGCGGCGCGATTGTGGAGCTCCTGCGGCGTGCCGAGCCATTCGAGCGCGATGCTCAGGCGGTACCAGGCGAGGGCGAAGTGGGGATCGAGCGCCACCGCGCTCTGGAATGCCGCGACGGAGGTCCGGAAGTCGCCGCTCTGGAACGCGCTTTCCCCGTCGAGATAGGCGCGCAGTGCGGGCAGGGAGGACGTGGTCACGGCGGAAACCCGGCGGCTGTGCGTCGAGAAACCGCGGTCGAGCTCCGTCAGGAGGCCGATCGCGAGCGTGTCCACGAGGTCGAACGTCTTCGCGACCTCTCCCGAAGCCGTGGTGCGGACGGCGGCCTCCGCGGGGACATCCGCATCCGTACGATAGAGACCCGCGTCGATCTGCAGCTGGTCGCCGATCTCGACGATCGTTCCGAGGACGAAGTAGCGGGCGTTCAGCCGCTCGGCGACCGCGCGACCGCGCACGGGATCGAGAATTTTTTCCTGCGAGGCGAGCCCGGCGATCGCCCGCGGATCGATAGTCCGCAGCTCTCCCGCGTGGTCGAGCTTGGCGCTCAGGAGGGCGACCATTCCATCGCCGAGATAGCGGTATTGATTGTTTCCGCGGTACTGGAACGGCAGGACGGCGATGCTCGTCGAAACGGGAGGGCCATCCGCCCGGGCCGGAGGAAGACTGCGGCGCGAGATCGCCCGGATGGCGAGGAGGAGGACCACCAGTGCCAGAGCAGCAGCCGGCCATCGAAATCGGCGGGCGGCGGTGGCCACCGCCCGGTTTCCCGTGCGCGCCGGAACGATCATCGTCTGCGTCACCGATTCGCTCGGAGCCGTTCCGGACAGATCGGCCAGGATCTCTTCGGCGGTCTGGTATCGCGACGCGGGATCCTTCGCGAGAGCCCGCTCGACGATCCTGACGAGCACCGGCGACAGCTCCCGGACGCTCGAGACCTTCCGCGGTTCCCTGTTCAAAAGAGAAAAGATGACGGCCTGAGCATTGTCGCCGCGGAACGGCAGCTCGCCCGTGAGCATCTCGAACATCACGACGCCGAGAGACCACAGATCGGTTCTCGTATCCACTCCATCGCCTCGCGCCTGCTCCGGGGACATGTACGCAACCGTTCCCGAAGTGGAGTCGGTCTGCGTGAGGCGGGACGCTCCCGCGAGCGTGGCGAGGCCGAAGTCGAGAATCTTGACGGTACCGTCGCGCGTGATGGCGATGTTCCCGGGCTTGATATCGCGATGGATGATGCCGCGGGCGTGGGCTTCGGCGAGGCCGCGGGCGACCTGAACCGCGATGCGGATCGCTTCTTCGGGGGTCATCGGTCCGCGCGCGAGGCGCTCCTTGAGCGACTCTCCGTCGTAATAGCCCATCGCGATGAAGGTCCGCCCGTCCTCGCTCTCCCCGATTTCGTACACCGTGCAGATGTTCGGGTGGTCCAGCGCGGAGGCTGTTCGAGCTTCCCGCGAGAAGCGCTCCCGCGCCGCTTCGTCGGCACTGAGGTAAAAGGGGAGGAACTTGAGCGCAACGAAGCGGTCCAGGTTCCGGTCGCGAGCCTTGAAGACGACGCCCATTCCGCCCTGGCCGATCCGCTCGAGGACCTCGAAATGCGAGACCGTCTCCCCCATCATGAACGGCCGGTGGACATCGGTTCGCCTTTCGCGACGGATTCTAACGCGCCGGCGCTGGACCGGCGGCGCAGACGATAATCGGTGCTCGAAACGCTATCCCGTCGAGGGCTCTTCGCTACGGGCCGGCCTTCTCGAGCTCGTGCGCGTCGACCGAGTCGGACGGGATCGGTCGCCAGGATCGCGATCGAACGACCCGTCGTCTCCGGGGAGAGAGGCAGCGTCGTCACTGAACCGCCGCCCCACTGCCTCGCCGCCCCTGCGTTCGCGAGAATCCCGGGCAGATTTTGTCGCACGAGCAGTGGAAACGGAGTCCGTCCGGAAGTCCTCCTGTCGTCCGGAACGGGCGTATCCGCACTGACCCTTTCCGCGAAGATGGACATCGCCCTGCCGCGGCAACCGGGGACGCACCGGACCTTCCCGCTCGCGCCGCCGTGGGGGCCCGAAAATTGCAGCTTCACACCCAACCTGGAGGTGTCCATGAAGAAAACGCTCGTCTGTATCGCTCTATTGAGTCTGGGTGCTGCCACCGCCGTTCGCGCCGCCGAGATCTTCGGCACGATCAGTGAAAACGGCAAGGCGCTGCCGGCGGGCGTCGCCGTGAAGCTCGATTGTGGAAGTGGAAGTGGAAGTGGAAGCGGAGGCGGAGGCGCATCAGTATCCGGCGCCACGGACCAGTTCGGCTCCTACAGCCTGAAGTCGACGGCCACGGGAGACTGTCGCCTGACTCTCACCTACAAGGGGGCGAACCCGTCCCTCCCGGTGACGCTCTACGAGAAGCCGGGCAAGTACGACCTCGTCGTCCGGGGTGACGCCGGCAAGCTGACCCTCTCGAGAAAATAGCGAATCCGAAATCGAAGCGAACGAGAGAACCATGACCGACGACGCCGGCCAGAATCCGCACCGCGACAACTGGGACAAGATCGCGATCATCCTCCAGCCTGTGGGAGGGCTGCTCACGGCCCTGGCGGTCGCGGTCCTCGGCTTCTGGACGTCCAGCTATCTGCGTCAGCGAGAAAGCCGCGAGGCCGCTCTTCGCGAGCGGATGCAGACGAGCGACACGAACGCGCGGCTTTACTCGGAGCTGACCAGCCGTCGCGAAGAGGCCGACAGCGCGCTTCGCAAGGACATGTTCACGTCCATCATCAACTCGTTCCTCCGTGAAGGCCCGGCGACTCCCGAGCAGAAGATGTTGAACCTCGAGCTGCTCGTTTACAACTTTCACGAATCGCTCGATTTGAAGCCTCTCTTCCAGCACATCCAGAGGGAAGTGCGGGGCAATCCGCTGCACGCGGAGTATCGGAAGCGGCTGAACCAGCTCGCCGAGACCGTGATCCAGAAGCAGATGCTCGTGATCGCCGATGGCGGCCAGACATTCGACGCCACGATCGACACGAGGGCGCTCGGCTTTCCCTCGGCCGGCGAGGGCGCGGCCGCACCGTCCGTGGCAAAAGACCTCTCCGTAGAGGGCATTCAGCGCAACGTCAAACTGGAAGTCGTCGCCGCCGATCCCGAGCTCGAGGAGCTTCAGCTGCGCATGACGGTCCGCACCGCCGAAGCGAACCGGATCGATACGAGCTCGACCGAATTCTGGGTCGGGCATTTCGACTTCCCGATGATCGACAACACGAGGCTGCCGCACGACCAGAGGCTGGCGGTCGTATTGAACAATTTCGACGCGAAGCGCGGCGTCGCGGACGTGACGGCCTCTCTCTTTCCGGGCAAGTACGCCGGCATGCGGGAGAAGCCCTACTACGACGAGGTCCTTACCAAGCTCCTCGCCGCCAACCGAACCCTGGCTTCGGCGCCGGCTCCACCGGCACCCGCGACTCCCACCCTCTCGCCGGCACGCTGAGCACGAGCCGCACGTTCGATTCCGGCATCGTCCGAGCGGATGGAAAAGGTGAATCTTGCGATCCTGCGATCGGATGATCCGCCATCTTGCGATCTCCTGATCTCGCGATCCATCGAACCCTCCGGAGAGGTGGAGATCGAGGGGAATCGGACGATCGGGTGATCGATCGGGGAATCCGGCGATTGGACGGGCGATGAGGCGATGAGGCGATGAGGCGATGAGGCGATGAGGCGATGATGAATCGGAGGACGTGTTCTCTCTCTTCCATTTTCCGTTCAGGGTCTCCCGGCTCCGGTACTCCAGTGCACCCCTCACCCTGCCCTCATCCCGTCGGGAGAGCGAGGAAGCCCTATTTCGCGGCCGCCTCCTTCACCGCCGCAGGGACGAGCCTGGCGCTGTACGCCAATGCGTCCGTGGGCTTGCCCCACGCCGCATAGAGGTCCGCGAGCCTCTTGATCGTGACTTGCGTCAACGGGCTTTTTTCGCCGAACGCTTTTTCCCGAATCGCCAGGCCGCGCTTCAGGACCGCCTCCCCCTCCGGAAACTTGCGTTCCTTCGTGTAGAGCATTCCCATGCCGGTGAGCGTCTGCGCGACGTCGGGATGGTCCGGGCCGAGCTTGCGGGACAGTCTCTCGAGTGCTTCGGGGTAGGTGCGGTCGGCGGCGTCCAGGTTACCGGCAATCATGTAGACCGTTGCCATGTTCGCGAGTGTTCGGGCCACCGGCTCGGAATCGTCGCCGAGCGCCTTGCGGCGCATCGCGAGCACGACCTCGAGGCTCTTCGCCGTCAGGTCGAGCTTCTTCTCTCGGAAATAGACATTCCCGAGGTTCTCGCGCGTCGTCGCGATCGAAGGATGGTCGTCTCCCAGGACCGCGCGCTCGATCTCGATCGCCTCGAGGAAGGCGCGCTCGGCGCCCCTGTAATCGGCGACGTTCGTGAGCGCCACGCCGTAGTCGTCCAGGGCCTCCGCGATCTCCGGATGCCGGTCGGGATGGAAGGCTCTCTCGAGGGCCAGCCGCTCCCGCATGAGCGTCTCTTCCCGCTTGGAGTCGCCTTCATCGAGCGCGACTCCGCCGAGCACGCGCAAGGCGTCGATCTCGACTCTCCGGTGGTCGACCGCTCCCGCTTCCGCTTGGACGGGATCGCCCCGGTGGGCGCGCGCGGTTCCGAGTGCAACTTCTCCCAGGGACCGCGCCTCGGGAAAGCGTCCCCCCGCCCGGAGCCCGTCCGCGAGAAGCGTCTCGGCAGCGCCGACCTCCAGGCTCTTTGCGCCGTGAAGGCTGCGCGTGATCTCCAGCGCTTTTCGGGAGGCCTTCACGCCATCGTCGTACTTTCCCTGCCCGAGATACATCGACCCGAGGGCGGCCCACGACTCGGCCGCCTCGGAGCTCTTCGGCCCGGCGGCGGAGGTCCGCAGCCCGAGCGCCCGGCGCAGAGCCCTCTCCCCTTCTTCATATTCGGCGAGGTTCGAGAACGTGACGCCGATTGTCTGGAGCACCGCGGCCTCGATCATGGGCTGGCGCCGGAACGCGGCGTGTGCCTTCGCCTGCGCCTGCTTGAGGGCGTCGAGCAACGTCACGTTCCGCGATCCTTTCGACCACGGGTCGGCCGCGCCGAGCGCATCCTTCAGGAAGACGTTGATGGCGCTCGCCTTCGAGGCCTCCATTTCCGCACGGTCGCGCTCCCGCCGGACACGCTCGGCCTGGACGGCCAGAGTGACCGCGAGCGCCACGAGCATCACGACGAATCCGGCGGCGGCCGCGAAGGGGATCTTGTGCCGCGACACGAGCTTGCGCAGCTGATACATCGTGCTCGGCGGGTGTGCGAGGATCGGCTGGCTCGCGAGATATCGCTCGACGTCCTCCGCGAGAGCCGCCGCGCTCTGATAGCGGCGGTCGGGCTCCTTCTCGAGCGCTTTCGCCGCGATGGTCTGCAGGTCCGCGTCGATCGCGTCGGCGCCGGCGACTCTCTTCAAGGCCCGCGGCGGCTGCTGGCAGATCGCCACGAGCGCCTCGACCATGGAGACGCTCTGCGTGTCGTACGGATACGTGCCGGAGAGCATCTCGTAGAGGATGACCCCGAGCGAATAGATGTCCGTGCGGAGGTCGATGTCCCGGCTGTCGCCGCGCGACTGTTCGGGGCTCATGTAGGGCAACGTGCCGCGGATCGTGCCGATCTCGCTCAGGACGGTCGCCGCGGCCACGTCCACGTCCGTGATCCGCGCCAGGCCGAAGTCGAGGATCTTGACGTCGCCGGATGCGGTGACGATGATGTTCGAAGGCTTGAGGTCGCGGTGGATGACTCCGCGCTGGTGCGCGTAGTTGACGGCCCGACAGATCGTGTCGAAGAGGCGAAGGCGCTCGCGAAGCTGGTCCGACGTCGGGCGGGAGCCGCCGAGGCGTTCGCGCACGCACGCGTCGAGCGACTGGCCCGAAACGAGCTCCATCGTGAAGAAATGCTGCCCGTCGTCGGTGCGGCCGGCCTCATAGATCGCGGCGATGTTCGGATGGACGAGCCGCGCGAGCGTCTCGGCTTCGCGCCGGAACATGCGAAGAGAGACCTCATCCACGAAGTGGCCGCCGCGGACGACCTTGAGGGCGACGTGCCGGCTCGGGTTCGTCTGCTCGGCCTCGTACACGATCCCCATCCCGCCTTCGCCGAGCTTGCCGACGATGCGGAAGCCGCCGATCTCGCGCGGAAAGGGATCGGAGAGAGGAGGCACGCGCATTCCCTCGCCGGAGATAGTCGGGCTTTCGCTCGAGAACGAGTCGGTGGCCTCGTCGTGAGTCGGCATATCGTTCATGGTTGCGGAAAGTCTATCTTTCGGGTTTCGACGCGAAGTCGGCCAGATCAGACGCTCGACGACCGGGCTCTATCCGGGCGGGATCAGTCCCGAATTCCGGATCTCGCGCGGGGCGCCTCGGAGTGCGACTCATCCCCGAGGATTCCGCCCGACTTCACCCGGATCCTCCGGTCGCGGCTCACCATGCGCACCCGCACCAGGTACGCGACGATGAACGCATTCACCAGAAGCACCATCCCCTTCATCCAGCTCGCCCGATGGAAGATCTCGTAGACCTCGAGCGGAAGGTAGACCGATCCGGCGATGATGGCGAACCACTCCGCCCAGACCCTCATGTGCCACAACCCGTAAGCCTCCACGAGTCGGACGACGGCATAGAAAAACGCGAGCGCGGCCAGCGCCCTCAGGCGCGAGTCGCTCGTATGCGACGCCATCTCGATGAAAATCCGCGGATAGTGGCGGGCCGGATCGAGGTGGGACTGCCGGACGAGACGCTCAGCGGTCGCCTGAAGGTCATGGTGAAGCAGAGAAAGGAGACCGAAACCGGCGATGAGCACGAGAGTGCCCTTCAAAGCCTCGAACACGGCGATCAGGCGAACGCCGCGGGTGATGCCGGCTGCGGACACTCGGTGGTTCATGCCATGGGAGGTCGGGGCGAGCTTATCGGAGAGATGGGCCAGTCGCGATTGGATGATTCTGAACCATCGAGGGCCCGCCGGGAACGACTGTCCTCGTTCCATGGGTGGGCTCATTGGGATGGGATGATTCGAATCGGCGGGGGTGGCGAGGGGCAGCACCGCGAAATCAGGAATTCCTTGTTTTCCGCGGCCAGACGGGAATCTTCAACTCCAACCTGACTCCGGATACGAGCCCGGATCCTCCCCGCCCTATCCAAAGCCTTTGCACTTCAGTGTAATATATGCACTATGGTGATGGACGCTTTTCGCTCCGGGCAACGGAAATCGGAGCTCGACGTCGCGGCTCTGGGCCGGCGTGTTTACGAGGAAAGGATCCGGCGGGGTCAGACACTGGAGATGCTGGCGCGCCGCGCCGGCGTGAGCCCGAGCATGCTTTCGGCGGTCGAACGGGGAGCGAAGACTCCAACCGTTCTCCTGCTCGACCGCATCGCCACCGGGCTCGACACGAACATCGCTCGCCTCGTGGATCAGGAGCGCAGCGCCCGGGTCATTCTTCTCCGGGCGAAGGACCAGAAGGTTGTGCGGGATCCGTCCGGCTGGGATCGGCGGATTCTCTCCCCGGTTTTGCCGGGAGTCGAGTTCGAGCTCATGCGCACGACGCTCCGTCCCGGGGTGGATGCCGGAGTCTTCCAGCCGCATGCTTCCGGCTCGCGCGAGTACGTCGCTGTCGAGCGCGGGATCCTGAAGCTCAGCCTCGACGGTGAAACCCTCGCATTACGCGCCGGAGACAGCGCCTATTACGAAGGCGACTGCCGGCATGGCTTCGTCAATCCGGGACGTTCCATCCTGGTGTACTACCTTGCGATGGATGTCCGCGGCTGGGGCGCGCACCCCTCTTCCGATTCCCTCGAGCGACGCCGGGGGCGGCGGCGAACTTCATGACCCTCTCCGCGGATCGAGCGGCGTTTGTCTGGAGTGCGGAGGAAATCCGGAGGGTCGGCTCGCGCGTGACGGAGCTGGTAGCGGCGCACCTGACGGACCTACCCGGACGTCCGGTGTTCGAGCCGTTTCCGCCGTCGGTTGCCGAGGCGATGCGGAGCGCCGCGCCGCCCGAGGCGGGGCAGTCCGTCGACGCGATCCTCTCCCTCTTCGAACGCGAGATCTCGCCATATCCCTTCGGCAACGGCCATCCCCGTTTCGCCGCCTGGGTGAACTCGCCGCCCGCGCCGATCGCGATCTTCGCAACGGCGCTCGCAGCGGCTATGAATCCCAGTTGCGCCGGGGGAAACCATGCGGCGATCCACGTCGAGCGGCAGGTTGTCGAATGGCTGCGTCGGATCGTCGGCTTCCCCGAAGAGAGCAAGGGTCTGCTCGTCGCCGGCGGTTCCGCGGCGGCGCTGACCGCGCTCGCCGTGGCGCGGCACCGGGCGCTCGCGCGGCGCGGATGGAACGTGCGCTCGAACGGGCTCCAGGGCGCTCCGCGTTCCGTGATCTATCAGACCGCCGAGGGTCACTCCTGTCACCAGAAGGCTGCCGAGTTGCTCGGGATCGGGAGCGCGAAACTGCGGATCGTGCCGTCCGACGACCAGCTGCGGATGATCCCCGAGGAGCTCGCGAACATGCTGGATGAGGATCTCGCCGCCGGTCATCTGCCGGTCGCCGTCATCGCCAGCGCCGGCACCGTCAATACCGGAGCGATCGATCCCCTGGACCGGCTGGCGGACGTCTGCGGCGCGCGCGATGTCTGGCTTCACGTGGACGGGGCCTATGGAGCGCCGGCGATCCTGCTCGACGAATTCCGGGCGGCACTCGAGGGACTCGGGCGGTGCGACAGCCTGGCCATGGATCCGCACAAATGGCTTTCGGTGCCGGTCGATGCCGGTCTTGTGCTGGTTCGCGACGCCGCGGCGATGCGCGACGCGTTCAGCCTCGTCCCCCCATATCTCCGGACGGACGCGGATGAGTACGGCGTCCAGGGACCGCCCTGGTTCAGCGAGTACGGCCTCGAACAAACCCGGCCGTTTCGGGCGCTGAAGATCTGGGCGGCGCTCCGTTATTTCGGCCTCGACGGCTATCGGGAAATGATCGCGCACGATGTGAGGCTCGCCCGGCATCTCGCCGCGGGCGTGCGGAAAACGGCGGACCTGCAGTTGTGGGAGCCGCAGGGCCTCGGAATCGTGTGCTTTCGAGCGGCTCCCGCGACAATGACGGGCCAGACCGCTGCGCTCGACGCTCTCAACCGGCGCGTGCTGCAGGATGTCCAGCTCGGCGGCAAAGCGTTCCTATCGAGTACCGTGCTGCGCGGAACCTTCTGGCTACGGGCATGCATTGTGAATGCGCGAGCGGCCGAGGAGGACGTGGCAGAGATCCTCGACGCGGTGATCGCGGCGGCCGAACGCGCGCGCTCTGAGGTCTCCCTGGCTTAAAAGGCGTGAAGCTTGAGCGGCGTTTCGGAGTCGGACGGGCGACGCGGATTCGGGAGAGCGAGACCGGAACCCAGGACCGCTCGGTTCCCGACTCCGCGTCGCCGATCCCTCACACCCGGAAATTTGCGATGATGGCCTTTTTCATGTCGTTCTGGGCCTGGATAATCCCGCCGCCCTTGACGCTCTTCGCCTCTTCAGCCGTCACTGCTTTGGCGGGAAGAGCCTCGACACGGGCCGCCTTCTTCGATTTAACCGATTTCTTTTTAGTCATGACATTCCCCTTTCACGGGCGCTAATAGCACCCGCCGTGCCACTCGCCCGGAGGGTCAGAATTCTCCGCGTTCTCAGCGCTTTAGGCGAACGCGCGAGACGCCGCGGCAAGTAGCCGTTGGTTCGATAACGAGCATGGGTGTCTCGAAATCAAGCACAACAAACAGAAAACGACGATCGAGAGGTCTCCGTGAGCGCATGGAGAGGGGCCAGCACGCTCTACGATGCCGGAGCCCGGGAGTACTTCGAGATCGATGAACGGGAGCTCGTGCGCCGCTCGGCGGCCTGGCTCGTGTTCGAATGGCGGGGCGTTTCGAGGAGGCGGCAGACCTCGAACGCGAGACGCCCCGGCGCCCACTCTCCGCGGCCTGAGAAAGCCCTTCCGATCGTGCCAGTGGTCGGATCCCCGGTTTAGAATCGACCACCTCACTCCATGACACTTCAGGCCGGAACGCGGCTCGGGCCCTACGAAATCCTGGCGCCTCTCGGCGCAGGCGGGATGGGAGAAGTGTATCGGGCTAAGGATGACCGCCTCGGTCGCGAGGTCGCGATCAAGGTCCTGCCGGAAGCGTTCTCCTCGGACCCCCTGCGCCTGGCGCGATTCGAAAAAGAGGCGCGGTCCGCATCCGGCCTGAATCATCCCAACATCGTCACGATCTACGACGTCGGGCATGCCGACGGGATCACCTACATCGCGATGGAGCTCGTGAACGGCGCGACTCTCGGCGAGCTGCTCGCGGGGGGATCTCTCCCGATCAAGAAGCTGATGCAGATCGCGCCGCAGGTGGGTGAAGGCCTCGCCCGGGCGCACGAAGCGGGGATCCTGCATCGCGACCTGAAGCCCGAGAACGTGATGGTGACTCGCGATGGCCTGATCAAGATCCTGGATTTTGGCCTCGCCAAACCGACTCCGACGATGCTGGGCGGGCCCCAGGACTCCGAACGGCCCACGATGACCCTCGTGGGGGTCGTCGTCGGGACCGTCGGATACATGTCCCCGGAACAAGCGAGCGGGAAGCCGCTGGACTTCCGTTCCGACCAGTTTGCTTTCGGATTGATTCTTTACGAGATGGTGACGGGGAAACGGGCCTTTCAGAAAGAAACAGCGGTGGACACGCTCGCGGCGATCATCCGCGACGAAGCCCCGCCGATCGCCGCATCGCATCCTCAGACTCCGGCGCCTCTGCGGTGGATCATCGAGAGGTGCCTCGCCAAGGAGCCTCGGCAACGGTATTCCTCGTCGGACGATCTCGCGCGCGATCTCGTCTCGCTTCGGGATCATCTCTCCGAAGCCTCGTCGGGGGACGCGTTCGCCACCGGTGAACGGCTTCCTCGATTGCTTGCGCCAGGATGGCGGCGTCATCTTCGGATTCCGCTCGTCCTCGGCCTGCTGGCGGCCGGGGCTCTCGCCGGCCGTGTCCTCTGGAACGCGGCGTCCAGCCCACCGCCGCTTTTTCACAGGCTGACTTTTCGCCGCGGGTCCGTTTCTTCCGCCCGCTTCGCCCCCGACGGCCAGACGATCATCTACTCCGCCGCCTGGGATGGCGCCCGTAAACCTCAGCTCTACTCGGTGCGGGTGGAGAGTCCCGAATCGCAGCGCCTGACTCTGCCCGAGGGACAAGTCGAATCGATTTCGAGCGCCGGAGAGATGCTCGTGCTGAATCTCCTCCATTTCGAAACGGGATTCGCTTCAACGGGCACGCTCTCTCAGGCTCCGCTCTCGGGCAGCACTCCCCGCGAGCTGCTCGAGGACGTGGGGGACGCCGACTGGGGACCGGGGAAGAGTCTCGCCGTTGTTCGAGCACCTCGCTGGCACTACCGGTTGGAGTTTCCGGTCGGCAAAGTCCTCTACGAGACGACCGGGTGGATCAGCTCTCCGCGGGTCTCCCCCGGCGGAGACTCGGTGGCATTCTTCGACCATCCCGTCTTCGGGGACGATCGCGGTTCGGTCGCGATGGTCGACCGATCCGGGAAGAGGAAGACTCTTTCGTCGGGATGGGAGAGCGAGCAGGGAATCGCGTGGTCGCCATCGGGAAAAGAGATCTGGTTCACCGCGACCCAAGCGGGAAGTGCTCGCGGCCTCTTCGCCGTGACGACTTCCGGGCGGCAACGCGCCGTGGCGACGACGCCGTCGGGTATGAAGCTTCAGGACATCGCGCGTGACGGACGCGTACTCTTCATCCAGGACGCCACGCGCATGGGTCTTCTCGGGCTGCTGACGGGGGAGACAAAGGAACGCGATCTCTCGGGTCTCGATTCCTCGGTTGAGCCCTACCTCTCCGCGGATGCCAATATGACCGTTTTCACGGAACAGTCGGAGTCCGGCGGCTCCGGCTATTCCGTGTATCTGCGCAAGTTCGACGCTCCGGCACCGGTTCGGCTGGGAGAGGGCGCCGCGATGGCGCTTTCCCCGGACGGAAAATGGGTCCTCACCTGCCTCGTCCGTACGATTCCGCCGCAGATGATGCTGCTGCCGACCGGCCCCGGAGAACCGCGAACACTTCCGAAAGACACGATCGATCACTGGAGCGGCGATTTCGGGGCCTTCTTTCCCGACGGCAAGCGCATCGTGTTCGCCGGGAATGAAGCGGGCCGTCCTCCGCGAACCTTCGTTCAGGACATCGCGGGAGGAGCGCCGCATGCCATCACCCCGGAGGGTGTCGTCGCGCGCCTGCTTTCCCCGGATGGCCAGTCGCTCGTGGTCCGCACGGCGGAGCAGAAATTCGCCCTTGCGCCGCTGGACGGCGGCCCGGCTCGAACAATTCCGGGTTTGCAGCCCGCCGACAAGCCTTTACGGTGGGCTGCCGATGGACGTTCCCTGTTCGTCGAATCGACGGAGAAAGAATTGACAGCCCGAGTCTTCCGCGTCGATGTCGCGACGGGGAGAAGGGACACCTGGAGGGAGCTCGTTCCGGCCGATCCGGCCGGCATCACCCTGTTCGAATCCTCCGCGATTTCGGCGGATGGGAAGACAATCCTCTTCAGCTACGTGAGGGAGCTCTCCGAGCTCTACTCGGCCCAGGGGTTGAAATAGGAAGGACCTTTGGGGGCCGGTCGGGATTTCCTGACCGCGTGGAAGTTTCCCGTCTCTCCGGAATCAAAGAGAGCTCCCACTGCTGGTGGCGAAAGGACAGCCAAGTCGTCCAATCACGACCGACCCCACGAGCTCCCTACTTCATTAAGACCGGGCTAGCTTTGTCGATTGGGTGGGTGAAGGTAAGGTCGTGGCTACCCGCAGCACGGCCACCCCGAACCCCTCCGGCCTTCGCGGGCGACACCGAGCGAGGTGCCAGGTCCTTGGCCGTTCGGGACGATTTCGCTTTGGACCGGCTCGGCTTCCTGGTGGACTTCATCTCTTGCCTCCTCTTTTTCCTTCGTTACGTATTTCATCAACAGCAATTGGCGAGCCAGACTCCTCCGGAACTAAAACGGCGTTTTCCCACAATGATCTGGGGATGACAGAAGCGCGTTGTATATCCCGGTGGACTCGAAATAGGACCACCCGGCTCGAGATAGGACCACCCGGGTTCGAGACTGGACCACCCGGGCTCCTTGTGAAATGAGATAGGAACCGGAAAGGGTCGTTCGTGGTGTTCGTTACAGCGCGGTCGAGGTCCCGTTCGACCTCGCCTCGCGAGATCAAGAGCTTTACGCCGAAACGGGGAAAATGGCAGATTGCAGAGCGGATCACTGAATCCAATCGGCGCGCACCCTCGAGAATGAGACATACGGTTCGAATTTGACACTTCCTCGAATCAGGTCGTGCGGGCGAAGTAAGACTCAAGTGCTGGCGGCGGCGCTGGCGTTGCCGCTCCGGAACGAAAGCTGGCACATATCGTGTTACTGGGGAGCGTGAGTACAGAAAGGAATTGGTCATGAAAAAGAAGACAACCCCGAAGTCGAAGGCCTCCAAATCTGTGAAGGATCTTTCCCGCCGATCGCTCAACGCGAAGACCGCCCGGGTGGTCAAGGGAGGTGTGGCCTCCGTGGGGAAGAAGGCGTTCGCCGCCGATGAGAGCCCCAAAGAGACCGCCGGGTTCGAATATGGCGGGCGCAGCGTTCGATCCACATAGGAAGGCGCATCCATCCCGATCGAGGCCCTGATTCGCGATCGACAACTTCGGGCGTCGGACAACGGGAACGGGCGATCGCTCGGTCGGCGCGCTGCTCAACCCTGTGCGGCGGCGCGCCGATCGACTCTCGGTCACGGCCGAGTGAGAGAGATTCCCTGGGAGGGACTGAAGAGAGACCGCGCCTCTCGCGCGCCGCGACCGTCACTCCAGCTTTACCGTGAAGAGGTCGTCGAGGACGCGCCGGTACGAATAGACGTGGCTTCCCTCGTCCGGCGCGATCTGGATCGGGCCCACCTGCTGGACTCCGGACGGGTCCGGCGGGCGGAATTCCTTCCACAGAGTCCTCTGCCCCGTTCGGACGTCCACCTTCTCGACGCGCAGCGGCGGAAGCGTGGGTCGATACACGAAGATCGAGGCGCCGTCGGCCGCCCGGCGTAGAGGAACGTCGTCCGGGTCCATTCCGGGTGCGGGACAGGCATCTCCGCCCGAGACCGGATACAGGTTGATCCGGCGATCGGTTCCAGGGCCACGTGGCGCACTTCTACATGAGAAATGGGGCTGCCTTATCGACGGTGTGGGAAGCCGCCCTTAACCGGCTTCCCGCCGGATTTCATTTCGCGCGCCCTTGGGGAAGCTAGACCCGGCAGATTCTCCGCGCCGTCTCAGGATTTTCCGAACACTAGGACATAAGCTTCGATGACACCACTTTCTTGGTGAAGTGGATGCCGCCCCGAACCGCTCCCGCCTTCGTGGGAGGAACCGTGCGGGGTGCCAGGTCCTGAGCCTTCCGAGTCGACTTAGCCTTCGTCCCGCTCCGCTTCGTCGTGGACTTCATTCGTAGCCTCCTTGTGTTGTTCGTTTCGCAGTCTCTACTAGTGCAAATCGGAGGCCAGACCCCTCTTCGGAGTCAAAAACGTGTCGCAACAAGGACTTAACTAGGATCAACGCGCGGCTCGAGACCGCGATGGGAGCGAAAACGAACCAGCTGGTCTCATCGTAATACCAGTGGTGGGAGGCGAGCGTCGATCCGTCCCCTTTGTCCCATCCCGAGACGGCGGCACCCCCGAGAGACGAATGAATTCGACTACGATGCGTGTCAACGAACCCCTCGGAATAGATTCGAAATAGCTCTCAACAGGAGGACTGTATGAACCGGAAAACCATTATGGCGACTCTGGCCGGACTTTGCGCGGGCGCGGCGATCTGCGTGGCGGCCGACGCGAACATGGGGACCTGGAAGCTGAACGAGGCGAAGTCGAAGTTGAATCCCGCGGCGGCGAAGAACAGCACAGTCATGTACGAGGCGGCGGGAGACAGCGTGAAGGTGACGGTGGACGGCACGCTCGCGGACGGCAGCCCCGCGCACAATGAGTGGACGGGCAAGTTCGACGGCAAGGACTACCCGGTCATCGGCGATCCGGCCTCGGACTCGCGGATGTACAAGAAGGTCGACGCCCACACGATGCAATTGACGACCAAGAAGGATGGCAAAGTGGCGGCGACGGGGACGATCGTGATCGCGGCGGACGGAAAGTCCCGCACCTTGACGACGAGCGCGACGGATGCGGCGGGGAAGAAAATCAGTCAGACCTCGGTCTACGACAAACAGTAGCTTTCGAAGGGCGCGCTCCTCGCCGCGGGCCGGTGCGCGCCCGCTGATCCGCATCCGCGACGCCGTTATTCCAGCCTCACAATGAAGAGATCGTCGAGGGTGCGCCGATACGAGTACACGTAGCTTGTCTCGTCACGTGCGATCTGGATCGGGCCCATCTGCTGGACGCCGGAGGGATCGGGAGGCTGGAACTCCTTCCACGGAGTTCTCCGGCCGGTCGCGATGTCCACCTTCTCGACTCGAAGAGGCGGCAGGGACGGCCGGTACACGAAGATCGACGCGCTGTCGGCCGTCCAGCAGATGGGGACGTCGTCCCGTTCCATGCCAGGGACGGGGCGAGGCTCACCGCCTGAAATCGAATACAGACTGATCCGGCGATCGGTTCCCCAGGCCACGATCGACTTTCCATCCGGAGAGACCGCGTCGAATAAGAACGTGACGAACTCAGGGCTGATCGCCCGGGGCTTGCCGCCGGAGAGGTCCTGGATGAGAAGACGAGGGCCGTGCTTGGGCTCGTTCCCGGAAAACAGAATGCGCCGGCCGTCCGGAAACCAGCTCGCGGCGTGGATCTGCAGGCTGCCCTCGGGAAGCACCTTCGGCTCGCCCGCTCCGATCGGCATGATCGTCAGCTCCGTGGGCGCCGACAACGCGATGACCGAACGTCCGTCCGGCGAGAAGGACCCACCCGCCCCCTCCCCCATTCGGACCGCGGGTGAGCCATCAAGCCGGCGCACGTAATACGCCGTCGGCTGAATATTCTGTTCGTCGAACAGAACCGACTTCCCGTCCGGAGAGATGTCCAATGGAAATGACCAGTTGAGCCAGGTCAGATTGCGCTCGCTTTTTTCGCCCGCGGCCAGGCCCACCATCTCGCGCCGGGAGGAGGACACGGCGCTGAGAACCCGGCCGTCGCGCGCGATGTCGTGGAGGCGCGCTCCCGGCGTGTTCCAGACGAGGCGCGTCTTTCCGGAGAGCGAGGTCGCGGAAATGCTGTTCGCGCTCGACCAGACTTCGTCCCCTCGTGCGGACCACGCGAGCCCGGTGTTGGCGTAGGGGCCGGACAGAACAACCTTTCCGTTCTTGTCGATCACCTTCACGTTTCCGTTGTTGTCGCCGCGAAGAGGTTGATCGATGAACGCGACGAGCCGGCCGTCCGGCGAAACACGAAGATTGCTGACCCAACCGATCGCTTCGTACAGAAGGGTTCCGATCGGATACTCGACGCGGATGCGGTTACCGGCGAGGCGAGCCACGGCGAGGCTCTTCCCGTCGGGCGACCAGTCGGCTTCCTCCACGTCCTCGAGGACCTCGCGGGGCGCGCCTCCCGAGAGGGGAACCCGCGCCAGCGTTCCGACGGTTTCGAATCCGAAGAGGAAGCGGCGGTTTACGGCGATCGCAATCTCGCCGCTCGACGAGAGCGCAAGGAGCTTCGCGTTCGCGATACCGAGCGAACGCGATTCCGCATTCCCGGCGCTTGTCGTGAAGATATCGAGGGGAAGACCTTCCCACGAGGCGGCGTAGACGACGGTCTGACCGTCTGGCGAAAATCGCGCGGACACGATATTTCCGCGTGCCCAGGTCAACCGCACGGCGGCCTCGACGCTCCGTTTCTTTCCGCCCGCCAGGTTGCGGGCGAGGAATCCGGCAACGATTCCGAGCGCGAGCGCGCCGATCGCCGGCAGCAGCCAGCCGCGCCGGCGTTTCCGGGCGGGCTCCGCGGCTTCGAGGCCTCCCGAAGCGGACGTCTCCGAGAGATGATCGCGGACGCCTTTCAGATCGCGCGCGAGATCCTTCGTCGAGGCGTAACGCTCCTCGGGGTCCTTGGCCAGCAGGCGCTCGACGATCCAGCGCACGGGCGCCGGGGCCTTCGCGGCGGCCTGCGCGAGCGGCTCGGGCTCGTCGCGGATGATCGCGGCCAGTGTCTCGGCGCCCGTCTTGCGCTGGAACGCGCGCTTGCCCGTCGCCATCTCGTACAGGATCGCGCCCAGAGAAAACTGGTCCGATCGAAAATCAACCGGGTACCCGCTCGCCTGTTCCGGGGACATATAGCCGGCGGTGCCCATGACCGTGCCGGGCGCCGTCGCCGCGATCGCGGTCGGCAGTCCCGTCGCGTCCTGCGGCACTTCTTCCGTCAGCTTCGCCAGGCCGAAGTCGAGGATCTTGACGAAACCGTCCTTCGAGACCATCACGTTCTCGGGCTTCAGGTCCCGGTGCACGATGCCGGCCGCGTGCGCTTTCGCGAGACCGTCGGCCGCCTGCACGGCAACGTCGAGAAGCCGCTTCGTCGAAAGCGGCGCGCCCGACGCCATCAGCTCGCGCAGTGTTTTTCCTTCGACGAGCTCCATGGCGATGTAGGTGGTTCCGTCGGCTTCGCCGACGTCGTGGACGGTCAGGATGGTCGGGGGATTGAGAGCGGAGGCCGCGCGCGCCTCCTGCTCGAAGCGCTGGCGGCGATCCGGATCAGACGCCGTGGCCGCCGGCAGGACTTTGAGCGCGACTTCGCGGCCAAGCCTCGTGTCCGTCGCGCGATAGACCTCCCCCATTCCGCCGGCGCCGATCGCGGCGGTGACGCGGTACTGGGCGAGCGTGCGGCCGATCACGACGGATGACCTCGGTGTTCTGGCCCGGCGGTCAGACGGACCTGGTCGGAGAAAGGAACGGAGGCGAATTCTACAGTCACCGACAGGGCGGACGGGCCGGAGGCGAAATCGGAGTTCCACCGGGAGATCCGCGGTTGAGAGGTATCGTGCGCGTAATCATGCACATGCGAGTCGGTATCCTGATACTCGCGGCGATGGCTCCGTCTCCGCCTGCTCCTTCTCCCTCCCCAGCTGCCTCTCACGCGGGCGTCATCGCGGCTGCGACTCTCCGTTCCGGTGTTGTCATCCCCGAGCTCCAGGGCCGGTGGCGCGTCGCGGAAGCGAGCATGAACGGCCGCGCCATGCAGCAGGCCAAGATCACCGACTCGACCTGGACCTTCCAGGGCGGCGAGCTGACCGTGACCAACGGCGAGGGCCAGAGCCAGACCTTCGTGCTCTCCAGCGAGGGGCGCTCGCGGACTGACGGTCCGTCGCGGACTTCGGGAACGGAGCCGGGCGTTCTCCGGCTCGAAGCGAGCGGACCCGGGCCGTCGTCGGCGGCTCAGAAAAGCGGATGGATCCTCTGGATGCGGGACAGGGAGGATCTCATCGTCGCTTTTCAGGACAACCTCGACGGTCGGCCCGACGGAATGCATCCCGGTCCGAAAACGATCGTGGCGCGGTTACGGAGGAGCGGTCCAGAAGGGAAGAAGTGAAGGCGCGACGGATTCGGGGAGCGGCGCGCAGCATGGTCGCGTTCGCCTTCGCCACCATGATGCTTGCCGGCCTCGAGTCCTGCCGCGGGGACGCCGACTTTTCGGATGCCATCAAGGGCGTCACGACCCTTTCCGCGGAGACCTATCGCGCGGATATTCAGGAGATCGGCCGTCTCGTGTTCGAGAATGCGCGGGTGACGAAGGACAGACGCGCCGGCCTCGCCCGAAAGCTGGACGATTTGTCCCGCCGCGTGTCCGGCGAAGGGAAGGCGGCGAAATCCCGGTTCCTCGCTCTCGAGTCGCTCGAGATCGCTCGTCTCGCCGAGGTGTCGAAAGTCCTGGCGGAGAAGCCTCCTCCGCCCATCCTGCAGAACAACTGGATGCGCCTGCGGGCGAACCTGTTCGACGACCAGGCGTGGATGGCGCGCCGGGCAGCGGACCTCGCGCCCCTCGCCGCCGTTCCGCCCGAGAAAGTGCACTAGCCGGACCCGAATACGGCGGCACGCCGCCGCGGGAAAAAGGCTAGGAGCGGTTGACCTTCCGCCAGCCGCCTTCCGGATTCGCCGTCCACAGATCTCCGCGCATGTCGAGCCAGGGACCGACGGGCTGATCCTCTTTCGGCTCCGAGCCGAGGCGAAGCACGTTGCCGTCGAGATCTTCGACCTGCATCTCGAACGCCCAGTCGTAGTTGGTCGGCGGATGGCGGATCTTTGCTCCCCTGCCGCGGTATTCC
The DNA here is from genome assembly GCA_038239305.1 of Thermoanaerobaculia bacterium. Taxonomy (GTDB): domain Bacteria; phylum Acidobacteriota; class Thermoanaerobaculia; order UBA5066; family Gp7-AA6; genus JALYUA01. The sequence continues at coordinate 34,919 of JBBSEW010000036.1, forward strand.
TCGTGAAGCGCCGCGGCGTCCTCGACGCCGATCCAGACCCAGCCGCCGGCGTGGCCCTGATCGCCTTCGCACAGGAAGATGTGACACGGGCCTCGCGACACCGAAGCGATGACTCCAGGAGCCTGCCAGTCGACCTGAAAACCGAGAGCGCGGACGTAGTAGTCGATGCTCGCCGGAAGATTCTCGACCCGGAGAACCGGCGTCACGCCCTCGAACGCGACGGCGGATGGAGGCGGCGAGTTCTTTTCCATCATCGGGAAATCATACGCGGGTGGCGAGCAAGAGGAGCGGCATCCGTCCGTTCGAGTCCCCCACCCAGGCCTCTCCCGCCCGGAGAGGGAGCGCGATCCCCCGGCCAGCGGCTCGGTCCGAATTCGGCTAGGATGCGCGGAACCAACTCCCGGAATTGATTCGAGACGATTCGCAACAGGAGGACTCGATGAACCGGAAGACCATTCTGGCGACTCTGGCCGGGCTCGGCGCGGGCGCCGCGATTTTGATGGCGGCGGACGCGAACATGGGAACCTGGAAGCTGAACGAGGCGAAGTCGAAGCTGAACCCGGGGGCGACCAAGAACAGCACCGTGGTGTACGAAGCGGCGGGAGACAGCGTGAAGGTCACGGTCGACGGCACGTTCCCGGACGGCAAGCCGGCGCACAACGAGTGGACCGGCAAGTTCGACGGGAAGGATTACCCGCTCGTCGGCGATCCGGCCGCGGACTCGCGGGCGTACACGAAGGTCGATGCCAATACGATGAAGCTGATCAACAAGAAGGCCGGCAAAGAGGCGGCGACGGGAAAGATCGTAATCGCGGCCGACGGAAAGTCGCGCACCTTGGCGACGACCTCGACCGATGCGGCCGGAAAGAAGATGAGCCAGACGGCGGTCTACGACAAGCAGTGAACCCTCGGAGGGGCGTGCGGTCATCGGGCGCGCCTCTCTATCGCGCTGTCGTTTCTGCCGGAATGGAACGTCGATCACGTAATGATTCAGCTCGGAAAAAGGAGCTTTGACTTCCCGCTCGCTGTGGTAGCCTTCCGGCGCTCGAGACCCCTAACGCCAGCGCAGGAGGACACATGGGATGCATGCGGCTTGCGGTCGTGCTTCGCCGAGTCCTGCGATTCACTGCACCAGCGGTCCTCATACTGCTCCTCGCCGTGGCGGCACAGGCTCAGGTCGTCACCGAGTTCAGCGCTGGGATCACCGCTGCCGCGAATCCCCTTGGCATCACGGCGGGCCCGGACGGCAATCTGTGGTTCACCGAAAATAATATCGGCCGGATCGGGCGGATTACCCCGGCCGGCGCGGTCACCGAGTTCAGCGCCGGGATCACCGCCGGCGCGTTCCCTAACGGCATCACGGCAGGCCCGGACGGGAATCTGTGGTTCACGGAATCGCAAAGGCGGGTCGGGCGGATTACCCCGGCCGGCGTGGTCACCGAGTTCAGCGCCGGGATCACTGGCGCGAGCCCTGACGGCATCACGGCAGGCCCGGACGGCAATCTGTGGTTTACTGAATCTAACGGCAACCAAATCGGCCGGATTACCCCGGCCGGCGTGGTCACCGAGTTCAGCGCCGGGCTCAACGTTTCCGCGAGCCCACGCGGCATCACGGCAGGCCCGGACGGCAATCTGTGGTTCACGGAATTTGCCAGCAACCAAATCGGGCGGATTACCCCGGCCGGCGTGATCACCGAGTTCAGCGCTGGGATCGCCGCCTTCTCAAGCCCTAACGGCATCGCGGTGGGCCCGGACGGGAATCTGTGGTTCACCGAGTCTAACGGCAACCGGATTGGGCGGATCACCCCGGCCGGCGCGGTCACCGAGTTCAGCGCCGGGATCACCGCCGGCGTGTTCCCTAACGGCATAACGGCAGGCGCGGACGGCAATCTGTGGTTCACCGAATTTAATGGCAACCGGATCGGGCGGATTACCCCGGCCGGCGTGATTACCGAGTTCAGCGCCGGGATCACCGCCGGCGCGTTCCCACGCGGCATCACGGCAGGCCCGGACGGCAATCTGTGGTTCGCTGAAATTGGCCTCGACCGGATCGGACGGATTACCACGGGAGGTGCGCTGTCTCCGCCGACGATTTCGAAGTCGTTCGGTGCGGGGAGCATCGCGCTGAACGGATCGACCTCGCTCACCTTCACCCTTGGCAACCCTAACGCTGCGCAATCCTTGTCCGGCATTGGCTTCACCGACACCTTACCGGCCGGGCTGGTCGTCTCGACGCCGAACGGCCTGGCGGGTAGCTGCGGTGGCGGCACGATCACCGCGACCGCCGGGTCAGGCGCCGTCACCCTGGCGGGCGCAGCGCTCGCAGCCTCCGTCTCGTGCAGCTTCAGCGTCAACGTGACCGACACGACGGCGGGCGTCAAGAACAACACGACGACCGCGGTGACATCCACGGAAGCCGGAAACGGCGGCACGGCTTCGGCGACTGTCACCGTGGCTGCGGCCATTGCGCCGCCGACGATTTCGAAGTCGTTCGGCACGGCGAACATCCCTCTGAACGGATCGACCTCGCTCAGCTTCACCATCAGTAACCCCAATGCTGCGCAATCCCTGTCCGGCGTGGGCTTCACCGACACGTTCCCGGCTGGGCTGGCCGTATCGACACCGAACGGTTTGGTGGGTAGCTGCGGTGGCGGCACGATCACGGCGACCGCCGGGTCAGGCGCTGTCACCCTGGCGGGCGCAACGCTTGCAGCCTCCGCCTCGTGCAGCTTCCGCGTCAACGTGACCGGCACCACCGTGGGAATCGATAACAACGTCAGCGGCGCAGTGACCTCAATCGAAGGTGGCTCAGGCGGCGCTGCCTCGGCGACCATTACGGTGGCTGCGATCCCCGTGGGTCCGAGCGTTCCCACGCTGCAGCCATGGGTTCTGGGGCTGCTCGGTCTGCTCCTGCTCTTGACCGGCAACGCCGTGTTGCGCCACAAGATCGGTTAGGCCGCCGCGCGGCTTCGTCGCCTCGCAATGGCGCCTCGGAAGGGGGGTTAGCGCTGAATCACTGCGTATCCGAGAGTCGCTGCGACGGCCAGTGCCACCCGGGATGACTGGGGTTCCATTCTCTCGATCGCTCCGCGAGGTCGAAGGCGCGGTCCCAGTCGCCCGAAAAGCCAATCAAGGGGCCATGTACTGGATGTGGCCCCGTCCGCCGGGCAGAAATCGAGGTCGGTGTTGCCGCAGCGGGTTTGAACGGTACACGGCGACCCGGAAGCCCTCATCGACGCGGGCGCCTACCTTTTACTTCGCATCCTCGGGAGACGCGGCCGGCGCCGGCATTTCGGCGATCTCCATCCCGGCCTTGCGCAGGCCGTCGATCAGACGCTCGCAATATTCGGGATTCCACCAGTTCGCGGCCATCCCGCGTACGGCGCTCGGAAAGTCGGGCTTGAGCTTGAGCAGTTCTCCAAGCGCCTTCCCCGCCGCTTTGGCTTCCCCGAGCTGGCCGTACGCGGCCGCCATCATGAAGTGCGCGCCGATGTGCGCGTGCATGTTGACTTTGAGCACGCAACCGAGCGCGCCCCGGTCGTCGCCCTGCCGGTAGGCGCTGTAGAAATCCGCGTACCAGTACCATCCCGGATGATTGGAATTGAGCTGCTTGGCCCGACCCGCCAGCTCCATGCCTCGTTCTTCGAAGCCCGCGTAGGTCAACAGCTCACCCAGGAACGCCATGCTGTTGCCGTCCATGGGGTTGAGCGCGACGGCCCTTTCCGCCGCATTGCGGAAGCTCTCGAATTCCTTCTGAAAAAAAAGAGCCTGGGCCAGACCGAACCAGGCGAGGTGATGGGCGGGCGCGATATCGACCGCGCGCCGGGCGGCGTTGGCGCCGCTGCCGAGGGGATCCGCCTGGAGGCCGAACCCCTGCGCATAGTCCTGGACGCACAGGAGCGCCAGCATGGCCCAGGCATCGGCATGATCCGGGGCTTTTCGAACGGCGGACTCCAGGCCGGACCGCGCGGTGGATAGCTCTTCCGGCGTGATCCGCTCGAAGTAGCCGAAGCTTCGCAGCACCGCCTCGTACGGGCTCAGATCCTCGGGAGCGCGGCCCCGCACCGCTTCGCTCAGGCTCCGGGGCAACGCCCCGTTCATGTCGGCAACCGTCGAAACGATTCGCGGGACCAGGTCGTCCTGGAGCTCGAAAAGGGCCTCCGGGCGGAAATCGCGCTCGTAATTCTCGGCCCACAGGTGAGCTCCTGAAGCCGTGTCGACGATCTGCACGGCCAGTCGGAGTTTGCTCCCGGCCTGCCGCAGAGTCCCTTCCATCACGTAGCGCGCGCCCAGCTCCCTTCCCGCGGAGCGCGCATCCGCCGGCCCGTCGGCGTCCGCGCGTCTCGCCGTGGAGCTGCGAGCGATGACGCGCAGATACGAGAAGCGCGACAGCCCGGTGACGATGTCCGATGTCAGCCCGTCTGCCAGCGTCGCGAGGTCGGCGTCGCCGCCGCCGTGCTTGAAGGGCAGGACCGCGACCCAGAATCCTTCGTCGGCTCGAGCGGCCCCCGAGGCGGAGGAAGAGGCGGCGGGGGCGGAAGTGCGGGCCCGTTCCGCCGCGGAAGCGGGAAGTTCCGCCGCTGCGGCGGTCTCCAGTCCCGCCTTTCGCACGCCGTCGAGCCAGTGCTCGACGAAGTCCGATTCGAACCACTTCTCGAGCTTCTCGCGCGCCATCGCCGGGTAGTCCGGCTTCAGCCTCAACAGGTCGCGCACTGCCCTGCGCGCCTCCTCATGCTCCCCGAGTTGTCCGTAGGCCGCCGCGAGCACCTCGTGCGTCACGAAAAAGTCGGGCAGGTTCAGCTTGAGCGCGATATCTACGGCGCCGCGGTAGTCGCGTTTGCGGTAGGCCCCGGCGAAGAGAGCGAACCGGTACCAACCCGGATGACGCGGATTGAGTTCCACGGCCCGCTCGACAAGCGCGCAGCCCTTTCCCCACTCACCCGAATAGGCGATCAGAGTGCCCAACCCGGCGAGAGTGGGGCTGCTCAGCGGGTTGAGCGCGATTGACTCCTCCGCCGCCACGCGGAAGGCAGGGATGTCCTTGCGGAAAAACAGGGCCCACGCGAGCGCGTCGTACGCCATGGCGTTGGAGGGACCGGCGTCGGCGGCGCGCCGCGCGGCCTGGAGCGCGCGATCGAGCGGATCAGGCAACGGGTTGAACCCGTGCGCGTGCTCGTGCGTGTAGATGAGAGACAACATCGCCCACGCATCGGCATAACCCGGCGAGTCCGCAACGGCCCGCTCCAGTCCCTCGCGGACCGCGGCATGCTCTTCGGCGGTGCTGCGGTAACCGAAGCCGAAACTTCGCAGCACGGCTTCGTACGGGGTCAGCTGATCGGGGGACTTGCCGCGGAGGGATTCGCTCATGTTGTGCGGCAGGATCCCGTGCGGATCGCCGACCGTCGAGACAATCCGGGACACGAGATCATCCTGGAGCTCGAAGACTTCCTCGTCACGGAACGGACGCTCGTAGGTCTCCGCCCAGAGTTGAGCGCCGGTCGCGGCATCGACGAGCTGAACCGCCACGCGAAGGCGGGCGCCCACCTGCCGAAGACTGCCGTTCATGACGTAGCGCGCGTTGAGCTCTCTGCCGACCTCGCGCAGATCGGGGGTCTCGGCGGCATATCGCTGCGTCGAACCGCCCGTGATGACGCGAAGGTACGAGAAGCGCGACAGTCCCGCGACGATCTCCTCGGACATCCCTCCCGAAAGCGCCGTGAGGTCGGCGTCGCCGCCGCCGTACTTGAACGGCAGGACCGCGATCCAGAATCCCTCATCGGCTCGAACCGCGGCGGAGATCCGGCCACCCCCCTTTTCCCCGGGGATTTCGAGCCCCGCCTTGCGCAGGCCGTCGACGAAGTGCTCGACGAGCTCCGGCTCGTGCCACTTGCTGAACTCCGAGCGCGCCGTCGCGCCGAACTCGGGTCGGATGGCCAGCAACTCCTCGAGAGCCTTTCGCGCTGCCTCGCGCTCGCCGAGCTGACCGTACGCGGCCGCGCAGAAAACAGGAGTCCAGAAGTAGCCGGGCATCTGGATCTTGAGCGTGGCGTCGATCGCGGCGCGGTAGTCCTGCATCCGATACGCGTTGACGATCGTCGCCAGCCGGTACCAGCCCGGGAAGTGGCGGTTGAGCCTCATGGCTTGCTCCGTCATCGCGCAGCCTCGCTCCCAGTCGCCCGTGTACGCCAGCAGGATTCCACTCAATGCCACCGTGGCGCCGTCCATTGGATTCAGCGCGACGGCCCGCGCCGCGGCGTTGCGAAAGGCCTGGTACTCCTTCTTGAGGAAGAGCACCTGGGCGAGGCTCGAATGCGCCAGGTGATTGGATGATCCCGCTTCCACCGCGCGGCGCGCCGCGACCGAGCCGACGGCCAGCGAATCTTCCAGGAGGCCATATCCCTGCCCGTACTCCTGCGCGCAGAGCAACGCCAGCATGGCCCAGGCATCCGAATACTCCGGAGCCTTGCGCACCGCCATCTCCAGCGTCGATCGCGCCGCGGCAAGCTCTTCGGCGTTGACTCGCTGGAAGTAGCCGAAGCTGCGCAGCACCGCCTCATACGGAGTCAACTCTTCGGGAGCGCGGCCTCGCACGGCTTCGCTCAGACTCCGGGGCAGCGCTCCGTTCATGTCGGCCAGCGTTGAGACGATTCGCGGAACCAGTTCGTCCTGCAGCTCGAAAACCGCATCCGTGCTGAACCCGCGCTCATAGCTCTCGGCCCAGAGATGAGCGCCGGAGATGGCGTCGACGAGCTGCACGGCCAGGCGCAGCTTCGCTCCCGCCTGCCGCAGATTGCCTTCCATCACGTACCGGGCGCCTAGCTCCTTGCCGGCGATGCGCACGTCCACTGCCTCATTCGCGTATCGCGAGGTCGAACTGCGCGCGATCACCCGGAGATAGGAGAAGCGCGAGAGTCCGGTTCCGATGTCTTCCGTCAATCCCTCGGCGAGCGCCTCGAGGCCCGGGTCCGTTCCGCGGTATCTGAACGGCAACACCGCGACCCAGAATCCCTCATCGACGCCGGGGCGGACACGGATGATGTCGGACGGGGGACGCGCGCCCACTCCCGCCTCAGGTGCCGGCGAGGAGACCGGGATCGATTGCGACGATGAGCTGTCTGCAATCGTGAGCCCGCCCCGGCGGACCCCCTCGAGAATCGGCTCCAGGAGGCCGCTCGCGAAGTGCCAGACCTCGATGTCCCGGCGGAGGTGCGCCGCGAAGCCGGGATCGAGCGCGAGGAGATCCCGGACGGCGGACGCCGCCTCGATCGGGCGGTCGAGCTGTCCGGAGATCGCCGCGATCACGAGCGGCTGCCAGAACCAGCTCGGCATGTTGACCTGCATGGCGTGCTCGAGAGCGCGGTCGTACTCGCCGCGGTGGAAGTGCTCCCAGATCGGCCCGAAGTGGAACC
>JBBSEW010000037.1:0-40851 GCA_038239305.1 Thermoanaerobaculia bacterium
GGAGGGAAGGAGGAGCCTCCCGTTGCGGGAGCCGGAGCAAACCACAATCCGCTCGGGCGAGGCCGCATCCGGCCAAGCCGAGCAGCTCTCGCCCCTCGCGAAGCTTCGCGCACCGGACCCGCCCCGTAGCCGCGATCATCATCGCGGCACAGGCGACGTTTCGGTCCCCTCTTTCGCAACGGGAGGAGTCTCCTGACCGGAGGGAAGGAGGAGCCTCCCGTTGCGGGAGCCGGAGCGAGGCATAAGGCGCCCGGTCGAGGCCGCATCCGGCCGAGCCGGGCAACAATCGCCACTCCCGACCCTCCGCGCACCGCGCCGACAACTTCCGCCGCGATGATCCGCGCGGCGGAGGCGACGGTCGAGGCCGCATCCGGCCGAGCCGGGCAACAATCGCCACTGCTGATCCTCCGCGCACCGCGATCTCCCCGTAGCCGCGATCTACAACGCGGCGCAGGCGACGTTAGCTTCGCCGGTCCGCCTCGCTCGCCCGGGCGAGATCGGACGCGCGGCGGCGGGGGCGGGGCGGCTCCGTGAGAACGGTCCCCTGGCCCTCGAATCGGATCTTGGGCGCGCTGCCGACGTCGGGCATCATGACTTCTTCGAGGAAACGATCTTCGAGGACCGACGGGACGAGATCGCCCGTCCAGGCCACGAGATCGCGCGAGGACACGTTCAGCGGGAACTCGGCGGACACCTCGTGAGCCAGCAGCGGGCCGCCGACCGACAGGATCACGCTGCCCCGTCCGAAGATCTTCAGGATGTCGACCCGGCGGTTCATCCGGAAATCGTGGATCGGTTCGAGTCGGAAGGAGAGGCCGTTGTCGAGCGCGAGGATCCGGCTCCCCTCGAGGTACAGGGACTGGCCGGTCACGTCGCGGCGGAAAGCCTGGCGCCCCGGGTCGTTCACGAAGAGGTATCCGCGCCCGTCGGCGCGAAGGATTTTTTCGAGCCGGGTGCCGCGAAAGGATGCCTCGGCGGCGAACCGCATTTTTCCGCTGTACCAGACGACCGAGCCCTTCCGCACGAACACGACTCCGCGCGAGGCAATCTCGAGTCCCCCATCCGGCCGGACGTGAAAGAGCGGCCGGGACTCCGCCGCCGAAGGTGACGCCGCGGACGCGGGGGCGACGGATCGAGCGGACTCGACGTGCGTGACCGAAGCGGGCTCGATCGCGAAATCGGCCTCCGGAAAGGGGATCGACGCTGCTTCCGGCAGGTGCACGCGGTCGGTCTCCGCGGACGAGAGCGATCGGGACACCGGCGAAGCCAGAGCGGGCACCCGCACGGTCTCATCGAGAAATTCGATTCCAGAAGAGCCCGCGCTCGATTCCACCCCGTCGAACGCTTCCGCCGGAGCCGCCGGATCCACCGGAACGGGCCCGGCCGGTGAGGCCGGTACAGAGACAGCCGGTGAGGCCGGTACAGAGACAGCCGGAGACGCCGGCATTAAGACGACGGCCGGAGGAGCCGGCGCAAACACAGCCGGTGGGGCCGGCACAGAGAAAACGAGGGAGGGCGGCAGCACTGCAGCCGTGGTCTCCGGCGGCAGGTCGGGCACCGCCGTCGGGGCTGCTGGAGCGGGCGTGATGGCCGCCACGGTCGTGGTCGGCCGCGAGACGGAACGCAAGGGCGCCGGAGCCCCGACGCGGGACGGCTCGGCGAGCTTCAGGATCGACGGAGACATGGCGCCCGGAGGCGTGAGCGCGGGCGAGGTGCGCGAAGAATCGACCGAGCGCGACGCCGGATCGCGCATTGCGCGCCGAAGGGTCTCTTCGATCTCCGTCACGACCCGCTTCGCGCCCGCGAACCGCAAATGCTCGAGCGCGAGCCCGAGCTTGCCCCGCATCCGGTACAGCAGGCCGAGATAGAGGTGGCTGCGGACGTGATCCGGCTGGAGCTCGATCGCGCGGCGGAGCTCCTGCTCCGCTTCCCCGAGGACGCCGGCCTTGAAGAGGATCAGGCCGAGATTGGAGTGAAGGATTGCTGAGGTGGGATTGTCCTTGAGGAGAGCCCGCGCCGCCTGCGCCGCCTCATGGTAGTAGCCGCGTTTGAACTCGATGACGGAGAGGAGGTTGAGCACGTCCTCGTCGTTCGGACGCGCGATCTGAGCGAGCTCGAGTTCCTTCCGGGCGACGTCATACCTGTCTTCCTGAAGGTGCTTCCGGGCCCGGGACAGGTGGACGTAAAAAACTCCCTGCTCCGATGAAGAAAGGTCTCCCGTCGCGCGCGCCATCGGAGATTCCGGGCTAGCTGCGAAGGGCGGAACGCCGGGCGGGTTCCGTCGTGATGAGCGGGTGATTGTTCGCGTCCCGCACCATCCGCACGGGCCTCTTCATGGCCCAGGTCTGGGTCTGCGGCCGGCCGAATCCCCCGCCGATGGTCGAGTGCCCGTAGTAGGCAGTGAGACCCTTGTTCACGTACAGCCGTGTCTCCGCGTAGGGCGGGATCCCGCCGTAGCGCGTGACGGCGGCCTCGCCCGCGTTGTACGCCGCGAGTGATTTCTCGATGTCGCCGCCGTAGACAGACAGCAGGTACGCGAGGTGCCGGGCGCCGCCGGAGATGTTCTCCGCCGGATCGAACGAGTTGCGCACGCCGTACTGCGAGGCGGTTTCCGGCATGAGCTGCATGAGACCGCGGGCGCCCTTGCGGGAGATCGCCCCCGGGTTGAACGCGGACTCGATGAGCATGACGGACTTGACGAGCCGCGCATCGACCGACGCCGCGCGCGCCGCGTTGGCGATCAGTCCGTCGTAGAGCGACGGGATGGCGACGCGCGCTGCGAGCCACGCATCGCTGTGCCGCAGCCCTTCGCCGACGGACGAGCCGACGCCATCGTTGTAGATGAAGGGTCGCCCATCTTTGATTCCGACCCGCACGTTCGCCGTTGCCGCACTCGTGAGAGAGAGCAGCGCCGCCAGGACGATCAGAAAAAAACGCTTCATTGTTCGAATACGGATAGAAATCGGACGCCGATTATAGCGCCATCCTTCGGCGGAGACTGGCCGGGAGGTCGCTCGGAAGGTCAGGATCCGGACCTCAAACGATTGCAGTTAAATGGGTTAGGCCCCGCTCGGATTCCCTGCTAGGAGCTCTCGTACTGCCGCCTCGGCTTCCTTCAAGGCTCCCGGCAGCAGCGACTCGTTCTTTCCCCCGGCCTGCGCCAGGTCGGCCTTGCCGCCGCCGCTTCCGCCGAGCGCCTTGCCGATCCGAGCCGCCACACGCGACGCGGGCACGCGGCCGGTCAGATCGGCCGTCACGGCGGCGACCACAGACGTCTTGCCGTCACCGGCGCTCCCGACGACCACGATTCCGCTCCGAAGCTTCGACCGGAGCGTATCGGAGAGATTGCGCAACTCCGAAATCGACAGGCCTCCCGCGATTCGAGTCACGAGGCGGATGCCGTCGATGTCCACGGAATCGCCCGCCGCTCCGCCGTCGCCCGAGGCGATTTTCAGTTTGAGCGAAGCGACCTCGCGCTCGAGGGCGCGCAACCGCTCCTCGCGCTCCTGCCAGCGGATGAGGAGCGCCTCGCGAGGAACCTGCGCCGCCGCCGCGATCTCCGACAGCGCGATCTCGTCCTGCCGGAGCAGATCGACGGCGCCGAGCGACGTCACCGCTTCGAGACGCCGCACGCCCGCCGCGAGCCCCTTGTCCGATATGACCTTGAAGGCGCCGATCTCGCCGGTGCGGTTGACGTGGCATCCTCCGCACAGCTCGACCGAGACCCCCGGGACCGAGACCACGCGGACGCGCTCTCCGTACTTCTCGCCGAAAAACATGTCCGCACCGCGCCCCCGCGCGTCCTCCATCGCCATGACTTCCTTGGAAACGGGCTCGTCGCGGAGGATCGCCTCGTTCACGATCTGCTCGATCTCCACGATCTGATCGGGCGTCGGAGCGGCGGCCGCGGCGTAGTCGAATCGCATCCGGTCGGGAGCGACGAGCGAGCCCATCTGCCGCGCGGAAGAGCCGAGCACACGGCGCAACGCGGCATGCAGGAGATGCGTACCGGTGTGATTCGCCTGCGTGCGCCGGCGCGTCCATTCCGGCACGGCCATCGCGATCGACGTGCCGACCACCAGCGTCCCCTTTCGCACGCGGACGCGGTGGGCAATCACTCCCGGCGCCGGCCGCTGCGTGCTCTCGACGTCCGCCTCGCCCCCGGGCCACGTCCATCGTCCCGTGTCGGCGACCTGGCCGCCCCCTTCGGGGTAAAAAATGGTGAGGTCCGTCACGACTTCGGCGGTCTCGCCCTCGCCGATCTTCTCCGCGCGTTCCCCGCCCCGCGCGATGCCGACGACCCGGGCCTCGGGCAGCGACACGAACGCATCCTCCGGATATCCGCGAAACTCCGAATGGACGGCCGGGAGGTCGAGCCGTTCGAAAACGGAGGCATCGGATGCTTCGAACCGGGCCGAAGCGCGCGACGAAGCACGCTGCCTCTCGAGGTGCGTGTCGAAACCGGCGCGGTCGATCCCGATCCCCTCGTCCTTCGCGATGTCCTCGATGACCTCGAGAGGAATTCCGAAGGTGTCGTAGAAGCGAAAGACGACCTCCCCCGGGATTGTCGTCTCGCCCAGGCGGCGCATGTCCGAGATCGCTTCGCCGACGCGGTCTGCACCCACGGACATGGTCCGGGAAAATCGGGTCTCCTCATCGGCGAGCGTCGCCGCGATCGCGCGGATCTTCTCCCCCTCGCCCGGTTGGTCGGGGAAGAAGTACACCCCGCGGAAGATCTCGACCACCGGGGCGACGAGCTCCGACAGAAACGGGCTCTCGAACGCGATCCCGAGGCGTTGCGCGTACCGCAGCGCCCGGCGGATGATCCGCCGCAGGACATATCCGCGCCCCTCGTTCGAGGGGAGCACCCCGTCGCGAATCAGCATCGTCGCGGCGCGCGCGTGGTCGGCGATCACGCGGAAGGGCGCGTCTTCGACGGCCATGCCGCCCCGGAACTCCCGTCCGGACAGCTCCTCGATCTTCTGGAGGATCGGCCCGAAGAGGTCCGTGTCGAAGTTGTTGTTGGCCCCCTGGAGGATGGCCGTGATCCGCTCCAGGCCCGCGCCGGTGTCGACCGACGGCTTCGGAAGGGGCGTCATCTGGCCCGTGGCCGCCCGATCGAACTGCATGAAAACGAGATTCCAGACCTCCATGGTCGTGTCGCCTTCGCCATTGACGAGATCCGGCCGGTTCGCCGCCGCGTCGGAGGGATCCGGGCCCTGGAAGTAGTGCAGCTCGCTGCAAGGGCCGCAAGGCCCCGTCTCCCCCATCGACCAGAAGTTCTCCTTCTCCCCGAACCGCAGGATCCGGTTCTCCGGCAGATACGCCTCCCACAGCTGCGCCGCCTCGTCGTCGTCCGTGAAGACCGTTGCCCAGAGGCGATCTTTCTCGAGCCCGTAGCCGTGCTCCGGGTCGGTCAAGAGCTCCCAACCGAACGCGATGGCGTCCTTCTTGAAGTAGTCGCCGAAGGAGAAATTGCCGAGCATTTCGAAGAACGTCTGATGCCGGCCCGTGTAGCCGACGTTGTCGAGGTCGTTGTGCTTGCCGCCCGCCCGGACGCATTTCTGCGAGCTCGTGGCGCGCGCGTAGTCCCGCTTTTCGCGGCCCGTGAACACGTCCTTGAACTGGTTCATCCCGGCGTTCGTGAAGAGAAGAGTCGGATCCTCCGCGGGGATCAGCGATGAGGACGGAACGCGCCGGTGGCCGCGCTCCTCGAAGTACGCGAGAAACCGTTCCCGAACCTCAGCCGATGTCCATGTCTTCATCTTCATCCGAGCCTTTCATCATGGCAGAGATCGCTTCCGCCGCGAAGCCTCTCCGGCCGAGCGACGCGCGCACTTTCCGGCGCCGCGCGGGAAGCGGAAGCTTCGCCGACTGCCGCCAGACCGTCGTGAACGCGCGGACCAGGGCTCTTTGTTCCGCCTCACCGGAATCGGCGAGAGCCTCGGAGGCGGTCTCCTTCGCGAACCCGAGAGCCGAGAGCTCCCGGGCGATTCGGGATTTTCCGTATTTCCCCCCACGCGCGCGCACGACCGATCGCGCCGCCGCGAGGTCGTCGAGCCAGCCTTCCCGGGAGAGGCGCGCCAGAGACGCGTTCACGGCGGATCTGTCGAACCCGCGGCGCTCGAGCGTCCGCCCGAGGTCCTCGTGGCCGCGCGCGCGGACCGTCAGCAGGCGGAGCGCGACGGCGCGCACGGCCGGCTCGGAAGAGGGATCAGGCGGGGGTTTCGGCCGTCGAGAGCGCACGGGGGTTGAAGATACCCCGAGCTCTCAGAAATCGTCTGGAGTCTCGAGGTCCGAGTGCGGCGTTCGGAACCAAGCGACACCGGCGGCTCGGGACCCGGGACTGCACGACTTCAAAACCCGACCTCTGACGGCTGACAGACGACAGAGTACAGACGAGAGCGGCGAAACCTACGTCCGTCCGTGCCCCGGGTTCCCCTGCCGGCTGAAGTCGAAGGGCGACTCCTCCTCCGGAGTCATCGGGTTGAAATCCGAGGGCGCCTCGAGCTCCGCGTCCATCTCCTCGCGGGCGAGATCGCCGGTCGACTGGATGCCCTGGATCTTCAGCTTGAACTCGTTCGGGTTCGTGGCGCGCTTCAGCGCCTCCTCAAGCGTGATCAGGCCGGACTTGTACAGCGTGTAGAGCGACTGGTCGAACGTCTGCATGCCGTACTGCGACGTTCCGGCCTGGATCGCGTCCTTGATCATCTTCGTCTTTTCCTTGTTCTCGATGCACTCCCGCACGTAGGCGGTGCGCACGAGGACCTCGGCGGCGGGAACGCGTCCGAGCCCGTCCGCGCGCGGCATGAGGCGCAGGGAGACGACGGCCTTCAGCACGGCGCCGAGCTGCAGACGGATCTGCTTCTGCTGGTGGGGCGGAAACACCGAGATGATGCGGTTGACGGTCTCCGTCGCATCGAGGGTATGCAGGGTCGAGAACACGAGGTGTCCGGTCTCCGCCGCCGTCAGCGCGGTTTCGATGGTCTCGTAGTCGCGCATTTCGCCGACGAGGATCACGTCCGGGTCCTGGCGCAGTGCGCTTCGCAGGGCGACGCCGAATCCCTTGGTGTCGACCTCGACCTCGCGCTGATTGACGATCGACTTCTTGTCGCGATGGAGGAACTCGATCGGGTCCTCGATCGTCATGATGTGCTCGTTGCGCTGCGAGTTGATGTGGTCGATCATCGCTGCGAGCGACGTGGACTTACCGGAACCCGTGGTTCCCGTGCAGAGGATCAGTCCCCGCTGCTCGTTGCAGATCCGCTCCATGACGGGAGGCAGGAGCAGCTCGCGGATCGTCAGGATGCGGGCCGGAATGACGCGGAGGACGAGCCCGACTGTCCCGCGCTGCTGGAAGATGTTGCACCGGAAGCGGCCGAGGTTCGGGACCGAGTACGCGATGTCGATCTCGTAGTCGTTCTTGAACTTCTCCTTCTGCCGGGCCGACATGATGGAGAACGCCATCGCAATGGTGTCCTCCTGCATGAGACGCCTCACGTCGGTCATCGGGGTGAGCACGCCATCGACCCGCAGGACGGGGAAGGCGCTGACTTTCAGGTGCAAGTCGGACGCCTTGCGCTCGACGGCGACCTTCAGGAGATCGTTGATGTGCATGAATAGGCCTCTTTAGCGGCCAAGTGTACGCCCCGGCGGGGGGAAAGTCGATTCGCGGGGACCCGCCGGGCCTCGGGGCGGGGAACCCGCTAAGGTACGATTGCGCGCCAGGTAGCCCACATGACGCAGATCTCGGGAGCCTGCGGTCAGATGGCGCGTTCCTGACAACACGTTTTCGATCCGCACACCAGTCTCTGCTCCACCAACAACGAGGAAGTCGCCCGATGTGGACGCGGCATCGCTTCGGACTCGCTCTGTTTCTCCTCGCCGTCGCGGCGCCCGCGTTCGCGCAGGACGAAATCTTCGAGTCGGACGTCACCGGCGGCAGCAAGGTCAACGTGTTCTCGCGAACTGCGAGCGGAGACGCGGCTCCGATTCGGACCATCACGAGCCCCTTCCTCAATTTTCCGGGGGAGCTGAGGCTCGACAAGCTCCACGGAGAGATCGTCATCGCCGATCAGGGGCCTTCCGTGATCGTCTTTCCCCGCGGAGCGAACGGCTCCGTGTCTCCGACGCGCTTCATCTTTGGCTCTGAGACCCTGCTCAGAGATCCGCTCGGACTCGACCTCGACCTCGCCGCGAACGAGATCTACGTCTCGGACCTCGCCGGAGCGATCCGGGTTTTCGCCCGAACCGCGGACGGCAATGTTCCCCCGATTCGAAGCATCCATGGCCCGACGACGGGCCTGAGCGGTCCCACCGGCGTACGAGTGGACCGGCTTCACGGAGAGCTCGCCGTCCTCACGTCCGCCGGCGTGTCCTTCTACCCGCTCGGGGCAAGCGGGGACCAGGCTCCTCTCCGGACGATCGCGGACGCGGCGGCGAACAGTATCGAGCTCGACGCCGTGCACGACGAAGTGTTTGTCTCCCACCCATCATCTGCTTCCGTCGTGGTCTATTCGAGGACGGACGGCACCGTCCTCCGAACTATCGTCGGGCCGAGCACCGGATTCAACCCGTCGTGCGGCCACACCAAGCTGAGCCTCGATCTCTACAACAACGAGCTCGTCGCGAGCACGTGCGACGCGGCGTCGCACGGCACGCTCCTCGTGTTCTCGCGCACCGCGAATGGCGACGTCCCGCCTCTCCGGTCGATTTCCGGCGGGACGACCGCGATGACGTTTCCCTTCGGCCTCGCGATCGGGAAGGCGGAGGTCGTGCCGCAGATTGCCGTGGTGGACCAGATATCGTTCGGGAGCTCGAACGGCAACAGCGTCCTCGAGCCGGGCGAGACGGTGATCTTCCGCTCAGGCTGGCTCAACGAGACGTCGTCTGCCGTCGCGCTCCAGTCGACGCTCTCGAACTTCACCGGACCTGGCACGGCGGCGTACGGGATCCCGAGCCCATTCTCCGACTTCGGACTCATCGCACCGGGAACGATCGCAGGGTGCGGTGCTGGTCCACCGCCCTTCCCGCTCGGGTGCCCGTTTATTTCTCTCTCTGTACCGGCCAGTCGACCCTCCCAGCACTGGGACGCTTCCGTCTGGGAAACGCCGTCCACCCAGAATACGGTCGCCGTCTGGCACATCCACATCGGCAACAGCTTCGGCGACGTGGCGCCGACCGCGGGCCAGTACAAGTTCATCGAAACGATCTTCCATAACTCCGTGACGGGCGGTTGTGGCGGCGGGAACTATTGTCCGGCAGACCCGACCACTCGCGCGCAGGTCGCGGTATTCCTGTTGCTGTCGAAGGACGGGTCTTCTTACGTGCCGGCGCCGGCGACGGGATCGCTCTTCGCCGACGTCCCTGCATCGAATGGCTTTGCGAAGTGGATCGAGGAGCTCGCCCATCGGGGCGTCACCGCCGGCTGCGGGGGCGGCAACTACTGCCCCGATTCGACTGTGACCCGGGCCCAGATGGCCGTCTTCCTCCTCCTGACCAAAGAGGGATCGGCTTACTCCCCGCCGCCGGCCGTCGGCCTCTTCGGCGACGTGCCCGCGTCGAACGGTTTTGCGAAGTGGATCGAAGAGCTCGCCAACCGCGGAATCTCGGCGGGATGCGGTAGCGGGAACTACTGCCCCGAGAACCCCGTGACGCGAGGCCAGATGGCCGTCTTTCTGACGACCACGTTCGCCCTCGATTTGAACGGACTGTGAGGGGACCTAGGTAACGGACGCCAGCCGTGCCTCGACGGGCATAGGGGTCAGCCAGCCGTAGCGATCCTCGGCGTCGCCTTTCAGCAGCGCGAAGAATTCCTTCTGGAGACGCTCTGTCACCGGTCCCCGGCTGCCTTTTCCGACCGGAATGCGATCGACCGAGCGGATGGGCGTGACTTCGGCGGCAGTGCCCGTGAGGAATACCTCTTCCGCGATGTAGAGCATCTCGCGGGCGATCTGCTGCTCGACGACCTGGTAGCCCGCGTCGCGCGCCAGCGTCATGATCGAGTCGCGCGTGATGCCCGGAAGAATCGTCCCGGCGAGCGGAGGCGTCAGGATGCGCCCGCCGTAAACGAGGAAGATGTTCTCCCCGCTTCCCTCCGAGATCCGGCCCGCGTTGTCGAGGGCGATCCCCTCTTCATAGCCGTTGGTGATCGCTTCCATCTTGATGAGGGCGGAATTCAGGTAGTTGCCCGTGGCCTTCGCCATGGCGGGAAGAGTGTTCGGCGCCATGCGGTTCCAGGAGGACACGCAGACGTCGACGCCATTCTCGATCGCCTCTTCTCCCAGATACTTGCCCCACTTCCACACGGCGATCATCACGTCGACCGGGCTGCGGAACGGGTTCACGCCGAGCGCTCCCAGGCCGCGATACACGACGGGACGGACGTAGCACTCGTCGAATCCGTTTGCCCGGACCGTTTCGAAGATCGCATCCCGGAATTCGGCGCGCGTCAGGGGCACGTCCATCCGGTAAACCTTGCACGAGTGATAGATCCGATCGATGTGTTCGTCCAGCCGGAAGGCGGCCGAGCCCGTCTTCGTCTTGTAAACGCGGAGCCCTTCGAACATCCCGGAGCCGTAGTGGAGCGCGTGGGAGAAGGCATGGATCTTCGCGTCGGCGAAATCCACGAGGCGTCCGTTCATCCAGACTTTCTTGACGTCCTCGTACGACATCGGGCCTCCTGATTTCGCTTCGACTCGTCCCGCCGGTCCACCGAACGGCGCGAGTATCCCTCAAATGCGTTTTGCCGTCAGGGGTCAGTCGTGCCTCGAACGTCCGAGGGCCGCGAGCGCGAGGACGACCGCCGCGACCGCCGCCGTCTCGGTGCGGAGCGTCCCGGCCGGCAGCCGGACGCCGCGCCACCCCGCTGCACCGGCGGCAGCGCGCTCGGCCTCCGTCCAGCCGCCTTCCGGCCCGACGAGAATCGTGGCGGACTCCGCCGACAGCGATGCGGGAAACGGCTCTCCGGCGAAATCGACGAAGAGCCGCGCCTGCCCCGACGCGCCGGAGATCGCCGCGGAGAAATCGATCGGGCCCTCGCAGGAAGGCCAGCGCGCGGCTCCCGACTGCTTTGCCGCTTCGCGCACGAGGCGCTCGAGACGGGCCAGTCCCCCCGGCGCGGCGCGAAACGTCTGAGTTCTCTCGGTCTGGACGAGGGCCAGGACGGACACGGCCAGCTCTCCTGCCTTCTCCGCGATCCATGCGACGCGTTCCGGTCGGACGGCGGCGACGCCGAGCCACACCGGCGGGCCGGCCGGCGCGGCTGCGCGGACGGCGGCGATCTCGACAGACATTCCCTCCCGGCCCCGCGAAACGATCACTCCGTCGGCTTCGGCTCCGCTTCCGTCGATCAGGAGGACCGGATCACCATCGTCCAGGCGGCGGGCGCGCGCATGGACGGCTTCCGCTTCCGGCAGAACCAGCCGTCCGCCCGCCGCCGGGAGGCTCGGGACTATGAAACGCGCTCGAGCCATATGCACGACCATTCGTTTTCCGTCCGGCGCCCGGCGACGGAGAACCGGCGCGACCGGACTCTCCGAACGACCTCGTCCTCCCGCTCCTTCGGAATTCCGGAAATCACGAGGCGTCCGGCCGGAGCGACGCGGGCGAGGACGTCCGCGCGAATCGAGAAAAACTCCTCCGGGAGGAGATTTGCCACGACGACGGGAAAGACACCGGAGAGGGCCGAGGCTCCGCCGGCGACGAGCCTCACGCGATCGCCGAAAGGATGCCGCCGGAGGTTCTCGCGCGCGACGAGAACGGCATCCAGATCCGTGTCGTATCCGATGGCGAGCGACGCGCCGAGAGCGACCGCGGCCAGCGCGAGCACGGCGGATCCCGTACCGACGTCGAGTACGGCCTGATCCACGGGCGGCTCGTCCTCGAGCGCGAGCAGGGCGAGGCGCGTGGACTCGTGGCCGCCTGTCCCGAACGCGAGCGACGCCGGAAGACGCAGGGCGATCCGTCCGGCGGGCGGTCGCGAGTCCGACGGATCTCCCGGATCGATCCAGAATCGCCGGCCCACGACGAACGGGCGCGACGCGCGGCGGAACACCTCGAGGGAATCCTCTTCCGCGATATCGGTCACGAGAGTGAACCGAACGTCCTGCTCGGTCAAATCGGCCGCGGCGGCGCGCGCCGCGTCGGAGGTGCGGAAGCACGCAACGAGGTCCGTGCCTTCCTCGACGAACCCGAGAGGCCCGAAGAGGAACAGGCGGCCGACGAGCGCGTCGTCCTTGGCCTTGCGTGGAACCGTCAGGCGGGAGAACTTCAAGGCCGAGCCGAGGGATCGTGGTCCGTCATCGTGGTGAAATCGGCTGTCAGCATCAGCTCTCAGCGGCTCACGGTCCGCCGTGGGCTGTCTGCTGTCCGCTGTCATCCGTCCGTTACGAAAAGATCTTCTTCGCTTTGCCGAGCATCCCCTTGCCGCCGATCGGGGCGCCGGTCATCTCGGCATACTGGCGCAGCAGAGTCTTCTCCGCGGACGACGGAGATTCGGGCACGAGGAGCGAGGCGCGCACGACGAGATCGCCGCGGCCGCGATGGCCGAGACGCCCGAAGCCCTTCCCGCGCAGCCGGATCTCGGACCCGATGCGCGAGCCGGACGGGATCATGATCGTCTCCGGCTCGTCGAGGGTCGGTACCGTCATTTCTCCGCCCAGGACGAGCGTCGGAAACGGCACCTCGAGCGGCAGCACGACGTCGTCTCCCTCGCGCGCGAAGACTTCGTGCTCGGTGACCGTGATCACGACGTAGAGATCGCCGGGGGGTCCGCCGTTTCTTCCCGCCTCTCCCTCGCCGACGAGACGCAGGCGCGATCCGGTTTCGACGCCCGCCGGAATTCGTATCTCGAGCTTCCGACTGCCGCGCCGGCGGCCTTCGCCGCGGCAATCGGCGCACGGATCCTCGATGATCGTGCCTTCGCCACGGCAATTGCCGCACGGCCGCGCGACGGTCAGGAACCCCTGGGAAAACCGCTGCCGGCCCGACCCGCGGCACACGGGACAGGTCTTCGGCTTCGAGCCCGCCTTGGCGCCGGAGCCCTTGCACGTCTCACAACTCTCGAGACGCGAGATCACCAGAGGCGCAGCGATTCCGAAAGCCGCGTCGCGGAACGAGATCTCCATCCGATACATGAGGTCGCTGCCTTCGGTCGCCCGCGAGCCGCCGCCCCCGCCACCGCCCGCGAAGCCGAAGATCTCCCCGAAGAGATCGGAAAAGTCCCCGAATGACGACGCGTCGAAGCCGGGCCCGCCTCCCGACGATCCCGCCCCGGCATGCCCGAAGCGGTCGTAGCGCGCGCGCTTCTCCGGATCCGAGAGCACCCCGTACGCTTCCGACGCTTCCTTGAACTTCTCCGAGGCATCCGGATTGTTGGGATTGCGGTCGGGGTGGTACAGCAGCGCGAGCTTGCGGTAGGAGGATTTCAGTTCCGCCGACGTCACCTCGCGGGTGACTTCCAGAATTTCGTAATAGTCGCGTTTGGTAGTGGCCATCGTGATTCCCGAAGAAAAAGAGTAGGGGTCGATGATCCGGGAGGTTCGACTGGAGTCGCGCGGCGCGCGAGTCGGCGGCCGTCGTTCCGCAGCTCTGAGCCCGTTCTCAGGCCTTTGCCGCCGCCGCTCCTCCGCCCGTGCGTTGGAGCATGACGCGCGTCAAAACTTTCGAGACGCCCTGCATGTCGAAGATTGCCTCGTTCAAGGCGTCGCGCGAATCGGAACCCGCGATCTCCTTCGACCGCATCAGAGTCTCCTCGATCCGCTCGCGCTCGTCGTCCGCGAGCGCGGCTCCGAATTCCGCGAGAACGCGCTCGTTCGAGGCGAGCATGGCATCGAGGCGGCTGCGGACCTGCGCGATCTCGCGTCGCTGGTGGTCGGCTTCTGCGAACGTCGAGGCTTCCTTGATGATCTTGTCGATCTCGTTCTGCGAAAGACCGCCGGCGGGGTTGATCTGGATTCCCTGCGCTTTGCCGGTCGCGAGGTCCTTCGCGGAAACGTTCACGATGCCGTTCGAATCGATCGCGAACGTGACCTCGATCTGGGGCACGCCCCGCGGCGCCGACGGGATTCCGACGAGCTCGAACCGTCCGAGGGACTTGTTCTCGCGCGCGACCTCTCGCTCGCCCTGCAGGACGTGGATCTCGACGACGCCCTGGTTGTCGGCGACGGTCGTGAAGACCTTGGTGTTCTTCGTCGGGATCGTCGAGTTGCGCTCGATCAGCTTCTCGAACACGCTGCCATGCATTTCGATCCCGAGCGAGAGCGGCGTCACATCGAGAAGAACGACGTCCTTGATCTCGCCCTTCAGGACGCCGCCCTGGATCGCCGCGCCGATCGCGACGACCTCGTCCGGGTTGATCTCGCGGTTCGGCTCCCGGCCGAAGAGCTCCGCCACCATGCGCTGAACTTTCGGAGTGCGTGTCTGGCCTCCGACGAGGATGACCTGGTCGACGTCCGACGGCTTCAGATTCGCGGCCTGCAGCGCGTCGAGGCAGGGAGCCGCGGTGCGATCGATCAGATCGGCGACCAGGCTCTCGAACCTTTCGCGCGTGAGGGTCCGGTTGATGTGCTTCGGACCGGAGGCGTCCGCAGAAATGAACGGCAGCGTGATCGTGGATTCCGTCGTCGTCGAGAGCTCGCACTTGGCCTTCTCCGCGGCTTCCTTCAGCCGCTGGAGCGCCATGCGGTCCTGGCGGAGATCGATGCCCGTCGACTTCTTGAAGTCGTCCAGCAGCCAGTCCATGATTTTCTTGTCGAAGTCCTCGCCGCCGAGGTAGGTGTCTCCCGCGGTGGCCTTGACCTCGTAGATCCCTTCGCCGAGCTCGAGGATCGAGATATCGAACGTTCCGCCGCCCAGGTCGTAGACGGCGACGATCTCGCTGCCCTTCCGCTCAAGGCCGTAGGCGAGCGACGCCGCGGTCGGCTCGTTGATGATGCGAAGCACCTCGAGACCCGCGATCCGCCCGGCGTCGCGCGTCGCCTGACGCTGCGCGTCGTCGAAGTAAGCCGGCACCGTGATGATCGCTTCGGTGATTTCCTCGCCGAGCGCTTCTTCGGAAAACTCCTTGATCTCCTTGAGGATGAACGCCGAGATCTCCTCGGGGCTGTACTCGCGGCCCCGCGCACGGATCTTGACGTCGCCGTTGACGGCCCGGACGATCTCGTACGGCAGGATCTCGCGCGCGTGCTGGGTCTCCTCAGAGTCGTACTTGCGCCCGCAAAGCCGCTTCACCGCGAACACGGTGTTCATGGGGTTCGTGATCGCCTGGCGCTTGGCGATCTGGCCGACGAGTTTTTCGTTATCCTCGGTGAACCCGACGATGGACGGCGTCGTGCGGCTCCCCTCCCGGTTCGAGAGAACCTGCGGAGTCGCGCCTTCCACGACAGCGACGCAACAGTTCGTGGTCCCGAGATCGATTCCGAGAATTCTGCCCAAACGCCCTCCGTCGAGCCCGGATCACCGCAGCCCGTGTCGCGATTGATTCCTCGTCCGCCTAGCCGCTGACCTCGCCGTCTCCGCGTACGGACACCTTGACGAGCGCCGGACGGATCAGCTTATCGTTCAGGAGGTAGCCCTTGCGCATGACCTCCAGGATCGACTCTTTCGGCATGCTGTCGGAAACCTCGGTCGCGACGGCCTCGTGGACGTTCGGGTCGAATGTGCTCGACGTGTCCACCTCGACCAGCCCCCACTTGCGCCAGAGCTCCGAGAGCTTGCGCTGGATCAGGCTCACGCCCTGGCCGAAGTCGCTCGAGATTTCCTCCGGCGTGGCGTGCGCGAGGGCCCTGTCGAAGTCGTCCGAGATCGTCAGAAAATCGCCCACGAACTTTCCCAGGGCGACCCGGAGGTACTCGGCCTTCTCCCGCTCCGTGCGGCGGCGCATGTTCTCGAACTCGGCGAGCTTTCCCCGGTGGCGGTCCTTCAGCTCCTCGAGATCCGACATGACCGACCGGAGCTTCTCCTCGGCCGCCGCGATCGCGGAGCGTTCCTCCTCCGCGAGGGCTGCCTCGAGGCTCTCTCCCGAGTATTCGACTTCGATCCGATCGGGGTCCTTGGCGGTCACCCCGATCTCCTCGTCCGGGTCGGTCATTCCGACGAATCCTCCCTGTCTCGCGTTTCCCGACGCTCGAGCCGGTCCGTCAGGGCCCGTCCGAGCAGCTCGACGACGGGGATAACCCGGGGGTATTCCCGCCGGGATGGACCGATGACGCCAAGCATGCCCGTCAGTGTCTCTCCCGTGCCGTACGAGGTCAAGACCGTCGACAGGCGCGGATCGACCGCCAGGGCATCTTCGGACCCCAGAACGACGCTCGTTCCCTTCGAATCGAGGTATCGGGCGAGCAAGTCCAGGAGCCTCGTTTTTTCGTCGAACGTCACGAATACCCGCTTGGCCGACTCGACGTCGGAGAACTCGGGCTTGTCGAGCAGCTTCACGGCTCCCTCGACGTACACCCGCTCCTCCGAGCCGGAGCGCTCGAGGGCCTGCCCTCCGAGAGAGAGCGCCCTTCCGAGCATCCGGTCGCAGGCGGCTTTTTCCTGGGCCATTGCCTCCAGGAGGCGCTGCCGCACTTCGTGGAGGGTCCGACCGCAGAACTCCCGCGTGATCTGTTCGCTCACGACCTCGAGCTCGCGCGTCGAGTACTCGACGTCGGTCTCGATGACGCGGGAGACCACCTCGTCCGGATCGTTGACCTGCACGGCGAGAATCTTCCCGGGCGCGACGGCGATGAACCGGATCGATCGGACCACCGTGTGCAGCGCGTCCGGCGCCACGACGAAGCCCACCTCACCCGAGAGCCGCGAGAGAAGGCGCGACGCCGCCTGGAACAGCCGGGTCACGTCGGCGCCCGCCGAGGCGAGGTCCGAGTCCACCTCTTCCCGGACGTCCTCGGCGACGCGACGGTTGCGCATGAGCTCGTCGATGTACACGCGGTAGGCCTGATCGGTCGGCACCCGCCCCGCGGACGTGTGGGGCTGGGCCAGGAATCCGGCGTCCGTCAGGTCGGCCATGATGTTGCGGATCGAAGCCGGCGACAGGTCGAACCGGCTCGACTTGAAGAGCGCGCGGGAGGAAACGGGCCGTCCCGTATCCACGTGCACCCGGATGATCTCCTTCAAGATCGTCCGGCTTCTATTGTCGAGCAGGGGCGTCGCCGCCATCTTGGGCTTTCCGGGCGGGTCTCTGGCAGTCCCGCCGCTCGAGTGCCAGCCACGAGGCTCGATTAGTCCCGATCCGGCTCGAGCTCCCGTTGGCCCGAGCCCCCGAATCCGGCCAAAACCCGAAGAATCAACGTTCAGACCAATGAATCCTCAGTATCAGACCAACGAATCCCCAGTCAGAGTAGTGGCCGACCCTCCCGCAGTCAAGGAAGGGACGGCCCGCGGACCCGTCCCGAGACCATAAACTGAGCGGGTGACCCCCGATCTGCCGTCTCTTTCCCTTGTCGGCCCCGGGCGTGCGGGACGAGCCCTGGCCCGTTCCTGGATCGCAGCGGGGGGCGAGCTCCGGGAAGTGGCGTCCCGGACGGTCGGCGGGGCTCGCGCCGCCGTCGCGGCTCTTGGCGCCGGCATACCCGTCGAAAGGGCCGGTGCGGACGTCTCTCCCCGGGAGAGCCGGGGCCCGCTTTTGACCGGGGAGGTCCTCGTGCTGGCCGTGGCCGACGACGCTCTCGGGGACGTTTCGCTGTCTCTTGCGGGAGTCGCCCGCGGACGCTTCGCTTTCCACCTTTCCGGGGCGCTCAGCGCCGGGGCGATCGCGCCGCTTCGCTCCGAAAGGGTCTCGATCGGCTCCTTTCACCCTCTCCGGGCCCTGACCGGATCCGCGGACGAGACTCTGTCGGGGGCGTTCATCGCGGTCGAGGGAGACCCGGCGGCCTGCGAGGCCGGCCTGCGTTTCGCGGCGGCGATCGGCGGCGAGGGCCACCTCATCGCGACCGATGCGAAGATTCTGTACCACGCCGGCGCGACACTCGCGGCCGGCGGCAGCGTCGCCCTCGTCGCACTGGCGACTCGCGCGTGGACGGCAGCCGGCCTTCCCGCCTCGCAATCCCGGATGGCGCTCGCCGGTCTCGCCGCGAACGCCATCACCCGGGCGTCCACGCGGCCGTTCGAGGACGCTCTCACCGGACCCGTCGCGCGCCGCGACCTCGGTACCGTGCGGTCGCACCGCGACGCGCTCGCTCCATTTCCGGATCTCCTTCACCTCTACGCGATCCTCGCCGAAGAGACCATCGCGCAGACGCCGGGCCGGGGCCGGGAAGACGAGCTTCGGGCGCTCCTGACGTGTTAGATTTCCTGCAGCCCTCGCGTACCGCGAGCGCATAATCGGGAACCCATGGTCTTCTTCAACTACGCCACCATGCAGATGGCGGCCAAGATCGTTTACTACGGTCCCGGCCTCTGCGGAAAAACGACGAACCTCCACCACATCTACGGTCGCACCTCGCCCGGATCCCGAGGAGAAATGGTCTCCCTCGAGACGGAGACGGATCGCACTCTGTTCTTCGACCTCCTCCCGCTCGACGTGGGAGTGATCGGCGGATTCAAGACGCGGGTCCAGCTGTACACGGTGCCGGGACAGGTCTTCTACAACACGACCCGCAAGCTCGTGCTGAAGGGCGTCGACGGCATCGTCTTCGTCGCCGATTCGCAGCGCGCGATGAAGGACGCGAACGTCGAAAGCCTGAACAACCTGCGGACGAACCTCGCGGAGATCTCCCTCAAGGTCGAGGATCTTCCGCTCGTGTTCCAGTTCAACAAGCGCGACCTCTCGAACATCCTGACCGTCGCCGAGATGGAGGAGAGTCTCAATCCACAGGGACTCTATGAAGGCTATGAGGCGTGCGCGGTCATGGGCCAGGGCGTCTTCGAGACTCTCAAGGCCATCTCGAAGTTGACCCTGCGGTCGCTCAAGAAGCGGATGCTGGGAGACGACCGCCCGGCGCGGCCGGCGATCGCCGTCAGCACGCCGGCTCCCCGCCTTCCGCCCCAGACTCCGCAGGCGCCTCCGCCGGCCGAGTCCGCCCCGGTCGCCAGCGCGGCGGCCCCCCCGGCCGTTGACCCGCCGCGCGAGACTCCGGCTCCCCGGACTCCTGCTCCTTCTGGTCCTTCTGGTCCTCCCGCTTCCGCGCGAGCGGCGTCCACGCACCGCGAGACGCCGCACTCGATCGATCTCGAGGATTTCTCTCAGCCCGGGCCAGCCCGCGCCCGGGAGACCGAAGCTCCGTTCACCGCGGCGTCCGGGCCCGCGTTCACTCCTCCCAAACCCCCTCCGCCGCCGACGCTCCTCGGTGTCGAGCAGTTCGACGCCGAAGACGTCGAGACGGTCAACGAGTTCGAGGAAGCCTTGAACTCCCTCGACGCGCCTCTCCCCGAGACCGAGACCGAGGTCTCCCCGGAGCCTCTCGAAATCGGCGACGTCTCGTTCGCGGAGGCGCCGCGGGAAGAGATCGCCGCTCCGGAGGTCAAGCACGTCCGCGTCCGTTCGAACATCGACATCCTCGCGGAGCTCGAGAAGCTCCGCAAGAACGCGACATCGACGCCGCCCGTGGAGAAGCCCGGACGGCGGCAGACGACCGGGATCTCGATCGACGATCTCCTCGCGAACAGCCTCAACCACCGCAAAGAGGTTAATCGCATCTTCGAGCTCCAGATACCGCAGAAGGAGCTCGCCGAAGGGCATCAGGTGACGGTGGATCTGCGGCTCGAAGACAAGAACCTCAAAGTGATCGGCGAGCAGAAGTCTTTCTCGATCGAGCTCCACACGCGCCAGGACATCGAGAAGCTGCTCCTGTCGCTCAAGTTCCACATCTTCGGAAAATAGTGCTTCTCCGCCGTTGTCGTCCGGCGGCCGCAGCGACACGCACAGTGTCCCCCGCCCGGTACACCCGTTTCCCCCGGTACAGCGTCAGGTAGCGCGGAGCAAATAACCGTTTGCAATCCGGGCCGGGCGGTTTACCCTTTTTGTCCATGACCCCACCCGTCCTCCGCCTGGCGAAGCCATGTATTTCCGGGGGAGCCGTTGCTCTCGCTCTGATCACCGCCGCCGCCTGTTCGTCCGCCCCCGGCCGGAGAGTCGCGCCGGCCGTGGCGGTCCACAAGGCTCCGGACTTCGTCGAACGGGCGTCGAAGGATTTCGAGCTCGGCCGCCAGTCCGCGCTCTCCGGCGATTTCGGATGCGCCCAGTTCTACTTCGACCGGGCGCTTTCTGTCGTCCGGCCCGTGGGGGCACCGCCGGTAACCGATCCCGAAATCGCGACGTTTTCGGCGGAGCTCTGGGAAGGAATCCTCCGCTACGAGGCGCTGTCGGCGCCCCCGGAAGAGGCGGCGGGTACGGAGCACATCGCGCCCGGGCTCGAGAAGATCGAGCTTCCCGTCGAAGCCACTTCCGAAGCGATTTCCGAGGCCGCGTCGGCCGTCGCCTCCGACACCGCGAACGCCTCCTACGACATTCCGATCGTGGTCAACGAGGGCGTTCTCAAAATCCTCGCCACCTTCCAGCACGATCTGCACGACGTCATCGGGCGCGGGCTGGCCCGCTCCGGTCGCTACGTCCCCATGATCCATCGCGTCTTCGAGGAGGAAGGGATCCCGAAAGATCTCGCCCAGGTCGCGATGATCGAGTCCTCCTTCATCCCGCGGGCCCACTCCCCCAAGACCGCGCACGGGATCTGGCAGTTCATGCCGAAGACGGGCCGCCAGTACGGGCTGACGTCCAACGCGGTCATCGACGAGCGCAGCGATCCCGAAAAGGCGACGCGCGCCGCGGCGAAACACCTCTCTTACCTCCATGAGCTCTTCCACGACTGGTACCTCGCGCTGGCTGCCTACAACGCCGGCGAAGGGCGGGTCCTCCGCGCGATGGAGAAGACGGGTCTCACCGACTTCTGGCAGCTCGCGGCGTCCGGCATCCTGAAGCCTCAGACGGTCAACTACGTTCCGGCGGTCATCGCCGCCACGCTCATCGCGAAGAATCCGGCGCACTACGGCTTCGACGTCGAATACGAGAAAGCGCTCGAGTACGAGACCGTCACGCTCGATCGGCCCGTCCGGCTCACGCGCCTCGCGGCGGAAGAGAGCGTCCCCCTGGAAGACCTGCAGCGCCTGAACCCGGAGCTGCGCACTGACGTCACCCCGCGGTCGGGCGAGGGATACGTCCTGAAGGTGCCGGTCGGAACGCGCGAGGCCGTGCAGACGGCGTTCGCCGACGCTCCGACCGCGCGACCGCCCACGTTCCAGCGGCACGTGGCGAGGCGTGGCGAGACGCTCGCGTCCATTGCCCGGAAATTCCGGACGACCGTCGCGGACCTCAGCGCGGCCAACCAGTCTCTTCCGAAGTCGGGCAGGCTGCGCAAGGGACAGGTCGTCGTGATCCCGCAGCCCGAAGTCGTCACCGTCGCGCAAAAAAAGAAGTCGGCCGGCCACACCGCCGGAGCGGCGGCGGCGCGGGCAACGAAAGCGGCGAGAGTGGCGAGAGTTCAGACCGCTTCCCGCCGCTATCGCGTCCGGGGCGGCGACACCCTCTTCCGGATCGCCCGGAAAAACGGCACGACCGTCGAGCGACTCATGGCGGCCAACAGCCTCTCTTCTTCCACCGAGATCCACTCAGGCGACACGCTGCGAATTCCGGGAAGGGGGAGGTAGGTTCGCTGTCGATTGTCCGTCTTCTCCCTTTCTCCTGTCTTCTTTCTCCTGCCTTCCGTTTTCCGCCGTTTTTCGCTATGAGCCCGAGCCTTGTGCTCGGCCTGCTCCAACCGATAACCGAGGACTGACAACCGATAACTGCTATCATCCCCCCGTCCTCACGCCCTCGCGGCGGCGTCTCCTCGTCCTCGAGGAGGTCCGATGCTCGCCCGCGTTCACTCCGCCGCTTCCCTGGGAATCGAGGCCCGCGTTCTCGACGTCGAGGTCGACGTGTCGGATGGCCTGCCCACGTTCTCGATCGTCGGGCTGCCCGACGCCGGCGTCCGCGAGGCGCGGGAACGGGTCCGGTCCGCCCTTCGCAACAGCGGTTTTCCCGCCGTCGAAGGAGCCATCACGGTCAACCTCGCGCCCGCCGCTTTCCGCAAGATCGGAGCGGCGCTCGACCTGCCGGTCGCCGTGGCGTTTCTCGAGCTCGCCGGCCTGACCGCGTCCATCCCCCGCAGGCGCGTATTCGTCGGCGAGCTCGGGCTCGACGGCCAGGTGCGCCCGACCCGAGGTGCTCTTTGCCTGGCGGTTGCGGCGCGGGACGCCGGATTCGAGGAGATCATCCTCTCGGCGGGAAACGCCGCCGAGGCCTCCGCCGTCGAAGGCATTCGCGTGATCCCCGTCCGCTCACTTCGCGACACCGTCAACCACCTGCGCGGACAGCCGCTCGAAGCCCCTCCGGCTCCCCCGCTCGCTCGCCGGCCGGGCCGCGCGGCGGGGGACTTCTCCGAGATCCGCGGGCAGGCGACGGCACGACGCGCGCTCGAGATCGCCGCGGCGGGAGGGCACCACGTCCTGCTCTCGGGCCCTCCCGGGACGGGGAAGACCATGCTCGCCCGCCGGCTCCCGACGATTCTTCCTCCGCTCGACCGCTCCGAGGCGATCGAGGTCACGAAGATTCATTCGATCGCGGGGGTGCTTTCGAACGGGGAAGGCCTCGTGACCGACCCCCCGTTCCGGGCGCCGCATCACGGCGTGTCGGCCGCCGGCCTCGTCGGCGGAGGCACGATGCCCCGGCCGGGCGAGATCTCCCTGGCCCATCGCGGGGTGCTCTTCCTGGACGAGCTTCCGGAGTTCCGGCGCGATGTCCTCGAGGGCATCCGCCAGCCGCTCGAGGAGAAGCGCGTCTGTCTCGTTCGCGTCGGGGGCGCGTTTCTCTTCCCGTCCGATTTTCTCCTCGTGGCGGCGATGAACCCGTGTCCCTGCGGCTTCTCGGGAGACTCGCGCCGCATGTGCCGGTGCTCCGCCGGGGAGCGGACGCGGTATTCCCGGCGCGTCTCGGGGCCCCTCCTCGACCGGATCGACATTCACGTCACCGTGGCGCCCGTGTCCTGGGCCGAGATCGAGCGCCGGTCCGCCGTCGAGACATCGGCGGTCGTCGCCGTCCGTGTGGCTGAGGCCCGCCAGATCGCGGCGAAGCGCTTTCCGGACCGTCCGGCCTTCCGTAATGCGGATCTTTCACCCTCCGATTTCGACCGTTTTCTACAGCTCGAGCCGGCCGCCCGCTCGCTGCTCGGGGTGGCGGTCGAGCGCATGCGGCTGTCGGTTCGCGCCGCCCACCGGGCATTGCGTGTCGCCCGGACCATCGCCGATCTCGAAAAAAGGCAAACCATTGCGGCGCCTCAGCTTGCCGAGGCCCTCGGGTATCGCAGCCGCGCCCCCGGGGACGACGTATCGGACCTTGACAGGGTCCCGCTGCGGCCCATACGATCGCGCCTACCCTAAGGTACGGACACAGCGGAAACGACGACCCTTCCGGCGCGTACAGGCGGGAGCCTGACTTGAGAGGTTCCGGCCGGCGCGAGGAGGAACGCGATGAAGTACAACACGATCATCTTCGTCCCGCATGCGAAAGCCAAGTTTCGCAAGCTCACCGTCTCGACGCGGCTCCTGGCCGCCGTCGCCGCCGGATCGACCGTCGTCCTGCTTGCTGCCATCGCCTTCGGGGTCGCGTACTTCTCCTCCACCAACCGCGATCGTGACTACCTCCGGCTGATAGCCGACAACGACCGGCTGAAGTCCTCGGCGAAAGAGCTTCACGGCCGGTTCCAGGGTCTGGCGCGCCTGCTCGCCCAGTTCGAGGCCCGGACGCAGAGACTCTCGATCGTCGCGGGGCTCTCCGAATCGGGCCGGACGGGCGCCGGAGGGCCTCTGACGGCTTTGCCGCCGGGCGGACCGGCGAGCCTGGATGACCGCACCGCCGGCCTGGCCGGGCAGATCACCGCCCTGGAGACCCAGTTCGCCCGCCGCGAGAAGCTCGTCTCCTCCACCCCGTCGGTGGCTCCCGTCCGCGGACTGTTGAACTCCGGCTTCGGCGCTCGTCGCGACCCGATCACGGGCGAAGGCGCCTTCCATCCCGGTCTCGACATCTCGACGCGGCGCGATGAGCCGGTTCTCGCGACCGCCTCCGGGGTCGTGGTCCGCAGCGGGTGGGCCGGCGACTACGGCCAGCTGGTCGAGATCGACCACGGGACAGGCTACCGGACGGTCTACGGTCATCTGGGATCGATCCTCGTGAAGGAAGGCCAGAAGGTCCGTCGCGGAGAGCGGGTGGGGCTCGTCGGCTCGACGGGCCGCGCCACCGGTCCCCACCTTCACTACGAAGTGCGCCAGGGAGACCGGATCCTCAATCCCCTGGAGTACATCCTCGACGCCCAGTAATTTCTGGCGGCAGCGTTTCGCTGTCCGCTCCGGCCTCCGGACGCCTACGGCGCAGCCGGCGTTCCGGGCCCTCGGCTCCTCTGTCGCCCGGTCGCGCTGTCGACCGCCGCCCGGAAGCGAATAAACTGCCCCTCCCGGAGGTTTAGGCTCCAAATATGATCGACCGCATCCTCGCCAAGGTATTTGGCACCCAGCATGAGCGCGACATCAAGAAGCTCGCGCCCCGCATCGCGCGCATCAACGCACTCGAGCCCGGGATCCAGGCGCTCACCGACGACGGACTGCGCGCCAGGACCGCCGAGTTCAAGGCCCGCATCGCGAAGGCGGTGGAGCGGGCCGGGGACGATGAAAAGGAGCGGAAGACCGCGCGCATCGAGGTCCTGGACGAGATCCTCGAAGAGGCTTTTGCCGTCGTGCGTGAAGCGTCCGTCCGCGCCCTCGGGATGCGCCCCTTCGACGTCCAGCTGATCGGCGGCCTCGTCCTCCACCAGGGCAAGATCTCGGAGATGAAGACGGGCGAAGGCAAGACGCTCGTCGCCACGATGCCCGTGTACCTGAACGCCCTCACCGGCCGCGGCGTCCACGTCATCACCGTCAACGACTACCTGGCCCGGCGCGACGCCGAGTGGATGGGCCGCGTCTATCGGTTCCTCGGCCTCACGGTCGGATGCATCCAGAACAGCCTGCTCGACGACGAGCGCCAGGCGGCGTACGCGAGCGACGTCACGTACGGCACGAACAACGAGTTCGGCTTCGACTACCTCCGCGACAACATGAAGTTCGAGATCGAATCCATGGTCCAGCGCGGCCATGCGTTCGCAATAGTGGACGAAGTCGACTCGATCTTGATCGACGAGGCCCGGACGCCGCTCATCATCTCGGGCCCTTCCGAAGAGAACACCGACGTCTACTACAAGTGCAACCGCGTCATCCCCTCCCTCGTCAAGGGCAAAGAGGAGACGGACAAGCACGGGAACAAGACGACGACGGGGGACTACCTGGTCGACGAGAAGTCCCGCACCGCGGTCCTCACGGAAGAGGGTGTCGCGAAGGCGGAGAAGCTCATCAAGGTCGAGAACCTGTACGACGTCCAGAACATCGACCTGCTTCACGGGATCGAGCAGGCCCTGCGCGCGCACGCTCTCTACAAGCGCGACGTCGACTACATGATCCGGGACGGCCAGGTCCTCATCGTCGACGAATTCACGGGACGCGTCCTTCCGGGCCGGCGCTGGTCCGACGGTCTGCACCAGGCGATCGAGTCGAAGGAGAACGTCAAGATCGAGCGCGAGAACCAGACGCTCGCGACGATCACCCTCCAGAACTACTTCCGCCTGTACGAGAAGCTCGCCGGCATGACCGGCACCGCCGACACGGAAGCTTCCGAGTTCCACCAGATCTACAAGCTCGATGTCGTCGTCATTCCGACGAACCGCGCCATGATCCGCGCCGATCACCAGGACGTGGTGTACGCCTCGGAGCGCGAGAAGTACGAGGCCGTCGCGGACGAGATCGTGCAGCTCCGGGAGAAGGGCCAGCCCGTCCTCGTGGGCACCGTCTCGATCGAAAAGTCGGAGCGCCTCTCGAACCTGCTGAAGGCGCGCAAGGTCCCGCACGTCGTCCTGAACGCGAAGTTCCACGAGAAGGAAGCGGAGATCGTCTCGCAGGCCGGCCGGCCCGGATCCGTGACGATCGCGACGAACATGGCGGGCCGCGGCACGGACATCGTGCTCGGCGGCAACCCCGAAGCCATGGCGGAGCAGCAGCGCAACCAGCTCGGCAGCGAAGAGGATTATGCGAAGCTTCTCGCCGACCTTCGCGCCGCCGCTTCCACCGACAAGGAGAAGGTCCTGACGGAGGGCGGCCTCTTCATCGTCGGCACGGAGCGGCACGAGTCCCGACGCGTCGACAACCAGCTGCGCGGGCGCAGCGGACGGCAGGGAGACCCCGGCGCCTCACGCTTCTACCTGTCCCTCGAAGACGACCTCATGCGCATCTTCGGTTCCGACCGGTTGCAGAACATCATGCGCAAGCTCGGGATGGAAGAGGGCGTTCCCATCGAGCACGGCATGGTCAGCCGCGCGATCGAGCGCGCCCAGAAGCAGGTCGAGGGCCGCAATTTCGAGACGCGCAAGCACCTCCTCGAGTACGACGACGTCATGAACCGGCAGCGCGAGGAGATTTACACGCTGCGGCGCGACATCCTCGCCGGCAACCAGGGCAAGGATGACGTCCTCCGCCTGGCCGAGACGATCTTCGACTCGAGCTTCAATCGCCACCTCGACCCGGAGAAGGGCGCTGACGAGTGGGATCTCTCGGGCTTCTCGATCGATCTGAAAGAATTCTTCGGGCTCGACATGCCGGATCTCGCGGAGAAGAACCGGGAAGTCGTCAAGGAGGAGATCCTCGCCGAGCTGGCGCGCCGCTACGAGGAGAAGGAGACCCTTCTCGGGCCGGAGACGATGCGCATGCACGAGAAGTTCGTCATGCTCCAGGTCGTCGACCAGCAGTGGAAGGATCACCTCCTCGCGATCGACCACCTGAAGGAAGGCATCGGCCTGCGCGGCTACGGCCAGCGGGATCCGCTCGTCGAATACAAAAAGGAGTCCTTCGAGCTCTTCACGGTGATGAAGGAGCGCATCGAGGACCAGATCGTCCAGTACCTGTTCCGCCTGCAGCCGGTGGTCCGCGAGACGGATGGCGAAGAAGGCCCGCGCCGCGAGCCCGTGCCGCTGCCCCCGCGTAAGGGGCCCTCGAACGTCAACTACTCCTACGGCGCCGCCGCTTCCGGCGGACAGGACGCGAAACCCGAGACCGTCCAGCGCCAGGCGCCCAAGGTCGGCCGCAACGATCCCTGCCCGTGCGGTTCCGGAAAGAAGTACAAGAAGTGTCACGGCGCCGAGGGCGGACCGGCCGGCGGCAGCGGAGGGGGCGGCGGAAAGCGCAGCTCCGCAGCGGATGCGGACGCCGAGGCGAGCGCCTGATGGCGTTGAAGCGCAAGCCCGCGAAGTCCCGGTCGGCTGCGGCTTCCTCGCGCAAGTCCTCCCCCCGGATCACCGCCTCCCGCTCGCCTCGTTTCTCCTCCGATATCCGCGAGATCCCTCTCGCCCTGACGTTCGACGACGTCCTTCTGCTGCCGGCCCATTCGCGCGTCCACCCGCGCGAAGTCGATCTCCGCACGCGCCTCACCTCGGGGATCGCGCTGAACATCCCGCTGATCTCGGCCGCGATGGACACGGTGACGGAGTCGCGGCTCGCGATCGCGATGGCGCAGCAGGGCGGGCTCGGCGTCATCCACAAGAACCTCACGATCGAGGCGCAGGCGGCCGAAGTCGACAAGGTCAAGCGGTCGGAGTCCGGGATGATCGTCGACCCGGTGACGTGCCGCCCGGAGCAGCGCATCTCCGAGGCCCTCGACGTGATGTCGCGCTACAAGATCTCCGGCGTCCCCGTCGTCAACGACGACGGCAAGCTGGTCGGAATCCTCACGAACCGCGACCTGCGCTTCGAGACCCGGCTCGACCAGCCGATCTCGACGCGGATGACCAAGGATCACCTCATCACGACGCCCGTCGGCACGACCCTCGAGAAGGCGAAGCAGCTCCTCCATGAGCACCGCATCGAAAAGCTCCTCGTCGTCGACCGGGCCGGCAACCTGAAGGGCCTGATCACCGTCAAGGACATCCAGAAGGCCATCAAGTATCCGAACGCCGCAAAAGACCGCCTCGGGCGCCTTCGCGTCGGAGGAGCGGTCGGCGTCTCGCGAGACCTCCTCGATCGGGCGCGCGAGCTCGTCCGGGCGAAGGTGGACGTCCTCGTCCTCGACTCCTCGCACGGCCACAGCCAGGGAGTGCTCGACGCGCTGACCACCCTCAAGAAGAAGTTCCCCTCGACGCAGGTGATCGCCGGCAACGTGGCGACCGAAGAGGGCGCGCGCGATCTCGTCCGGCGCGGAGCGGATGCCGTCAAGGTCGGTATCGGGCCGGGCTCGATCTGCACGACCCGTGTCGTTACCGGGGCCGGCGTGCCCCAGATCCACGCGATCCGCGAATGCGCGAAGGCTCTCCGGGGCACGCGTGTTCCGCTGATCGCGGACGGCGGCATCAAGTTCTCGGGCGACGTCACGAAGGCGATCGCCGCGGGCGCCCACCTCGTGATGGTCGGCTCGCTG
Organism: Thermoanaerobaculia bacterium; assembly: GCA_038239305.1. Classification (GTDB taxonomy): domain Bacteria; phylum Acidobacteriota; class Thermoanaerobaculia; order UBA5066; family Gp7-AA6; genus JALYUA01. Next base: position 28,520 of record JBBSEW010000037.1, read on the forward strand.
CTCGCGGGCACCGAGGAGTCGCCCGGCGAGACGATCCTGTACCAGGGCCGCACCTTCAAGGCCTACCGCGGCATGGGCTCACTCGGCGCGATGAAGGCCGGCTCATCCGACCGGTATTTTCAGGAGTCGGTCGAGACGGACACGCCCTCCATCGGCAACAGCGCTTCCGGCAACCACAATAGCAACGGCAACGGCGGTTCCCTGTCGAAGCTCGTTCCGGAAGGGATCGAGGGAATGGTTCCCTACAAGGGGAGCGTCGAGGCGCTCGTCCACCAGCTGACGGGCGGTGTGCGCAGCGGCATGGGGCTCGCCGGCTGTCCGACGATCGAGGACCTCCGGACGAAGGCGCGGATGATCCGGATCACGTCCGCGGGACTCAAGGAATCGCACGCCCACGACGTGATCATCACGAAGGAAGCGCCGAACTACAGCGGCGAGAAGGCCTAGCGCTCACCCGCTTCGAAAAGCCGCGCCGCCCTCCGGGAGGGCGCGCTACTCGGATCCCGGCGCTTCCGTCTCCCTTCCCGATTCCGGCCTCTTCGCGACCTTCTCCCCCCCATCCGCTTCCGCCTCTTCCAACCGGGGGGGCGGGGCTCCGGACTCCCCGACGACGACTTTCAGATCCCGCCGCACGATCTGCTCGGCCGTCGCGGCCTCCGAAGGGTCGGGAGGGGCGCCTGTGCTCCGGCTCATGGACGAGCCCGGGCTCATGGCCGATCCCGAGCTCATGGACGTATCCGCGCTGATGCTCGTGCCGGGCGTGGAGCTCGGGATCAGCGGCGCGGCCGGCTCGCCCGCGGGCCCCTCGATGGTCGCGCTCGAGGCCGGAGTTTCTTCGGAGGGAGTGAGTTCCCGGTTGTCCGGGGGAGGATTTCCGGGCAGGCCCTTCCCGGGTGTCGGGCTCGTATCGGGTCCCGAAGCCTTCTCGGTCGGCGGGGCCTTCGCCGTCGAAGCCCCTTCGGCAGGGGGCTGAGACGACGGAGCGGACGGAGCCGCCTCGGCTTTCTTCCCCGCCGTTTCCCGCGGCGCGGTCACAGGTGACCGGGCTTCGATGACGTTCGACTTCGACTTGCGCTTCTTGCGGTCGGACTCGTCGCCCTCTTCCTGGTTCCATTTCTGGCGGCGCCTCTGCAGCACGACCTCGAGCCGGCGCGCGAGCTCGGCTTCCTCGCCCGAAGCGCGCGGACGATAGTAGCGGCGTCCCTTGAGAGACTCCGGGAGGCACTCGATCCCCCCGACTCCCTCCGGCTCGGCGTGGGCGTACCGGTAACCCTGCCCGTAGCCGGCCTGTTTCATGAACTGCGTCACGGCGTTGCGGATCACGGAAGGCACGGGCTCGGCGGGCTTCTCCGCGACGTCGCGCTTGGCCTCTCCTTCCGCTTCGTACAGTGCGTTCGACTTCGGCGCGAGCGCGCAGTAGACCGCCGCTTCCGCGAGCGCGAGGGAGCCCTCCGGAAGGCCGAGGAAGTCGAACGCTTCCTTCGCGTCGAGGGCCACGCGCAGGGCCCGAGGATCCGCCAGGCCGATGTCCTCGGACGCGAAGCGCACGATCCGGCGGGCGAGGTAGAGCGGCTCCTCTCCCGCCTCCAGCATCCGGACGAGCCAGTAGATGGTGGCGTCGGGGTCGGACTCGCGCATCGACTTGTGGAGAGCGGAGATGAGGTTGTAGTGCTCCTCGCCGGCCTTGTCGTAAAGCAGGACCTTCCTCTGGAGCAGGTCGCGAAGCCGCGACACCTCGAGCCGCTGCGTCTTGCCGGCTTCGGCGTCCGTCGCGGCGGCCTCCAGGAGATTCAGGGCGCGGCGCGCGTCTCCTCCGGACGTCTGCGCGATGAACGAGAGCGCCTCGTCGTCCACCTTGAAATCGCGCGCGCCGAGGCCGCGCGAAAAGTCCTGGAGAGCGCGGCGCACGATGCGGGCGACGGCCTCCGGGAGGAGCGGATCGAGCACGACGACCTTGCATCGGGAGAGCAGCGCGCCGTTCAGCTCGAACGAGGGATTCTCGGTGGTCGCACCGATCAGGACGATGTCGCCCGACTCGATATAGGGAAGAAAGACGTCCTGCTGCGCGCGATTGAACCGGTGGATCTCGTCCAGGAAGAGAATCGTGCGCTGGCGGGTCGCCGCCCGGAGCTTGCGCGCGCCCTCGAGAACCTCCCGCATCTCCTTCACGCCGGTGGCGATCGCGGAGTACGCGAGAAACACCGAAGACGTCTGGGTGGCGATGAGCCGCGCGAGGGTCGTCTTGCCGACACCCGGCGGGCCCCAGAAAATGAGCGACGGGACGCGGTCTTCCGCGAGGGCGCGCCGCAGGAAGCCGTTCGAGCCGACGACTTCCTCCGGGCCTTCGACTTCATCGAGCGAGCGGGGGCGCATGCGGTCCGCCAGCGGGCTGTCGGGCGCCGCCGGCACGGTCGCCGTCTTGCGCGGACGCTCGACGTCGAAGAGATCGGTCATCGGGACTCCAGGCGGCTCTTGCACTTCTCGGAGCATACCGGCAGCCATTCCTGGCCACGGCGCCCGGCGAGGGCGAGCCGCCGGTCGATCCACGTGCCGCAGACCGGATCGCGGACCATTTCGCCGTCGACGGGAAAGCGGCCGGTTCGCCGGGCGAGGGCCGCGAACAGGTGGCGCAGCATCCGCAGCGCCAGGAGGATGACGAAGAGAATGACGATGAAGAGCGCGACCCGCGCCATGCTCAGCTCGCTCGCAGACGCGAGATCTGTTCCTGGATCTTGTCGATGTTGGGAATATCCGGGTACCGGCGCTTGAGCTCGTCGAAGGCCTTCTGGGCGCCGGCGGCGTCCTTCCGGTCGAACGTGTCGACGAGGACGATGTTCAGGAGCGCCTGCCAGTGCTCCGGGTCGGCCTGCCGGGACTTCTCGAACGACGCGAGGGAGCGCTGGAACTCGCCGCGGTTGCGGAAAGCGGCACCGAGATCCGAGAGAACGGCAGCGTCTTTCGGCGCCTTGCGGAGGGCCTGCTGGTACGCCTCGACCGCGTGATCCCAGTCTTCCCGGTCGTAGTACGCGTTGGCGACGGCGGTCCAGAGCTTGGGGTTTTCCGGATCCCGGAGGAGCTCCGCGCGGAGCCCTTCGATCCGCCCCCGCCCCGCCGATCCGGCGGGAACCACGGCCGACGACGACATCCCCGCGCCGCTCAGGCCCGGCCGTCCTCCCCCCGCGGCGAAGTACCCGCCGATGAAGCCGAGAAGCACGCCGACGAAGAGCGGTGCGATCGCGGCCGCGAGCCGGCTACCCCGGCGCGGCGGCCGGTCGAGCGGGAGAGCGTCTTCCGGCGAAGAAGTCCCGCCGGATACCACGGGCTCGCTCACGCGGGCTCTCCTGCGAACGAAGAAAAACGAATGGAGTCGGACAGGTCCGCTCTGAAAACAAAAAGCGCCACGAGGGTTTTCCTCATGGCGCGATTTTAGACCCTCGCGGGAGCTCCGGAGCCACGGCTCCGGTTCCGGATGAAATCAGTTCGCCGCCTTCGATGCGGCCGACTTGGTCAGCGCGCGATCGACCTGGCGCTCGACCTCCTGCTCGTCCAGCCCGTTGATTACGGCGATCTCGGACACGATCAGGTACTTCGCCCGCTCGTACATCTTCTTCTCCCGGAAGGAGAGAGTCTTGCGCGAGCTGATGAAGTTGAGCGTCTTCAACACATCCGCGATGTCGTGGAGCTTTCCGCTCTTCATCTTGTCGAGATTCTGCTTGTACCGACCCTTCCAGTCTCCCGATGCCGAGAAGCGGCTGTCGGCCAACCGCTTCATGAGCCCCGTGATGTCCTTGCGCTGGGTGAGCCGGCGCAATCCGATCAGGTCCGTGTTACCGATCGGGACCATCACCTTGGAGTTGTTCGACAGGAGACGGAGGTGATAGAAGCTTCGAGGCGAGACAGGGCCCGTCGCGAAACCTTCGCCGATCTTTTCGACCACGGAGACGCCGTGGTTGGGATAGACCACCTTCTCTCCGACTCGGAAACTCACTAAGACCTCCTGTTATAAAAAGACAGAAGCTTGCAGAACCGCCCATTATAGGGGAAAAACCGAGAAAACTCAACGTTTACAGGGGTTTCGGAGCCCTGCCGCCGGCCCCCGGAACCGCCAAAAACCATGCAGGCCCGCGATTTAGACCCTCCCGCCCCACGCCAAAATAAATGAACGTTCCGGGTCCGAAACGGTGGCGATCACCGTAGAACGCGTCAGAACGGATGGCGGTTCAACATGCCCCTGAGCCATTGCGACACACTTCTCGACGCGCTGCATTGGCTCGGTCCACAGCGAAATCGGACCAGGAAGGTGAGGCGGCGTCGAACAACCCGGCAGGTTTGAGGAAACCGCCGGTCAGAGGCCAACGGAGCCGCGACCGAGGCGGAATCATCTCGAGCGCCGCATCTCCCGAAAAACCTGATCCCCACCCCGACAGGGACGTAACCCCGAGCCGCTCGTGTTCCTGCCTGGCGACCCGCCGTTCAGCAAGGTCGCGACGCGTGGTGCCGGAGGAGGGAGTCGAACCCTCATGCCCTTGCGAGCGGGGGATTTTGAGTCCCCTGTGTCTGCCATTCCACCACTCCGGCGCTCGGAGGGATCATACCCACGACCGGCTCGGCCGACAGAACTCGACGCGGTCGCCTTACCGGGAAGCGAGGGGCCGGTAGACGAGTCCAATCACAAGGCCGATGACGGTCCACTGCAGGAAATAGACGATCGACTGTTGGACCGTCAGTTTCCATCCGACGTTCAGGTTGACGTAGTTGTGCAGGACGAACGAGCAGACGGCGAAGAGTCCGATGAGAGCTCCAAAACGGAGACCCTCCGCGGCTCCCGATCCGCCCCGGTAGACCATTGCGAAGAGCACCGCCAGCACGACCATCGCCACGAACATGGCCGCCATCCCGAGCGGCATGACGCGCTTGACCGCTTCCTGCGACCGGTACACGGCCGGATACTTCATGAATTCGTCCTTCATCGCCGAAAGGGCGAAAGTGAGAAACCCGATCGCAAAATACGCCGCGAATGCGGCCACGGCCGCCAGAGCAATACGCGAGAAGTTCATGAACTCTCCGTTTCGAATCAAAGCATCCCGAACAGATCAGCATCGCGAATTCTATCGTCCGGGCTCGCAGGGATCGGAAGGCGCGAACCGATGGGAGAATCCCAGCTCGAGCCGCGCGATGTCTGAAGCAGCTCGCTCCAATCGTCGTTCGAAGTCTCAGGATGTTTGATGATAAAGGTCTGAGAGCGTCCATGAAGCTCCTCAGCAGCAAACACGGCAGTCCGTGAACCGCCGGAAGGCAGTCTCCGTAGAACGGCTCCTCTCGTCCACCACCGCAGAACCCGATGGGCCATCTCAGCGTGCAGGTGACGAGGGTGTTCGCTCGCCTGTTCTTGCCCGGATCCTCGTTCTGGCTCTCGCGATTGCCGTGGGTGTCGGTCCCGCTCTCCGGGAGGGTCGCCATACCGTCGCGACGTGGGGCGCCACGAGCCCCGCGGATCGCCTGAGGATGAGCTATTGGTTCGATCCGGGTTATTCGCAGTTTCTCCACGCGGTCGAAGTTGGCACGAGCCCGGATTCCACGATTCGGATCGTCGTTCCGCATGACCTCGACATCTACACGTACTGGGCGTTCTACGAGCTCATGCCTCGCAATATCATTCAAGCCGGCGACCTTCGCACACCCGGTGTCGTCGCCGTTTACTGCAACTCTCCCTGCTCAATGCCTTCCGGCGGGATTCGAATCGCCCATGGTTTTCTGATCCGTCCATGACCGTTGCCGCCTTTCTCATCATCTGCGGGTCGGGGGTCCTGAGCTTTTTTCTCGTCAGGTCTGTGGTCACGGGCATATCCATCCCCGAGGCGTTAGCGTGAGCTGCCGCGATCGACGGACTCGTATTGGGGTTGGGCGAAGCGGCATCCCTGGTCGGGAGTCTCTCCCCGGAGAGAACGGAAATGGGCGGGATCTTCGGAAGTGTGATCCTCGGCTCTGTGCAGGCGCTACGCGCTTCTCGCACGCAGTTGGCCACGCTGCCAGACAACCGACCCTCCTGGTTTCGGGCGGCATGCCTCGGGGGCATCGGACTTACGCTGGTCTGGTACGTCTTTCGTTGCGTGACGATGCCGGTAATGGCAACGGACTTTCTGGCCGTGTGGGGTCTCAAGGGGCGACTGATCTTCTCGACCGCCTCGATTCCCCATCGGCTTTTCGATGATCCGGCGATGGGGTGGAGTCATCCGGAGTACCCGTTGCTGCTGCCGTTGGGTTTCGCGTCTCTCGCATCCCTGGCAGGCGAGTGGAGCCCGACCCTGTTCACCCTCGTCTATGCCGTGTGCTGTCTCGCCACTATCCTCCTGATCTACGGGTGGATTTGCAGGACCGTCGGACCGGACGCGGGTGCGGCCGCCGCACTCCTGACCGCCTGCTGCGTTTCCCTCTACTCTTCGAGCAACGTGTACATGGCGGAGGTCCCTCTGGCCTTCGCCATGGTGCTTCTCGTGTCCGCACTGCCCGCTCCCACCCACGAACGTTGTGGCAGCCAGATACTTCGATTTTTCATCGCCGCCCTGCTGTGCTCTTGTATCAAGAGAGAAGGATCCCTGTTCGTTCTCGCAGTCCTGTTGTCCACTGCCGTCGGCCAGGGGCGGCGTTCTGCCGGCGGACGACTGACTCTGTGGCTGGCCGCCGCCGGACCCGTAGCACTCCAAGCTCTCGCCTTTCGGGCGGCCGGAGGGCCTTTGTCCGGCCGCGATGTCGATTTTTCACTCGTGTGGCCCCACCCGCAATTCGGCGAGCTGGCGGGACGATTCCGCTTGGCAGGAGTCCATCTCTCGCACCAGCTGCTACCGGTTGTTCCGGCGATTGCCTTGATCGTCATCCTTCTCGCGCAGACCGCGCGTGGAAAGCACGACTGGCTCTGGGTGCCTCTGTCAATCCAGGCCGGTTTCTACCTCGCAGCTGCGGAAATCTGCCGATATGGTCCTGTTTGGCAAATGGATTCCGTTTTCCCGCGCATTTTCTCGGCGCTCTTTCCAATCCTGGCGTGCGCGATCGGAGCGAGACTGCCTGGCGAAACCGAGAGGGCGGCCGCTCTCCCTCGCATGCCAGACGGACACCGGCTCGCCCGGAACCCTCTCCCGATTGATTTGGGGAGCGAATTGCGCGACCGGCGTTTGTGATCCTCCGACCGGGCAGCCCGCGGCTCGCGGGAAAGAAATGGGCGATCGGAGCCCTCCTTGCCTCGGGCCTGGCGTTTTACATCTGGACCGCCGTGACCGCGCCGATCGTCCTTTGGTCGGACAGCAGGGTCGCCCTCCGCTGGGCGCGTCAGGGTGTCGGTATCTGGAACTCCCTCTCCTCTGCCGACACGCGAGAGCTTCACCCTCTCAAACCCGGGTACTTGATCTTTCTCCGTCTGGCGGGCAGGAGTGTCGGAAACGCATCGCCCCTGCGCACGATCGTCGTTCTGCAGTCGCTCCTTCTCTGGACCAGTATCGCGGGCGCATCCGCTCTGGTCGCCAGGGGAAAGGGGCTACGCTCGGGAGTTCTGGCGTATGCCGTGCTCATCCTGTTTCTTCCCATTCGAGATTCTGCCAGCGCCATCATGTCGGAGGCTCTGGCGGGGGCGCTGCTCCTGACGCTTGCGGCATTCGCCCTGTTTCCTCCCCGCCGGTTTCGAGGAGAGGTCGCGATCGCCCCCGCGCTGATGGGCCTCTACGAGTTCCGCCCAAACGTGGGGGCCATGGCGTTCATCCTGTTGGTCGCGGGATGGTCGTTCCAGGGTCGATTTCTGTCCGCCGCCCGTACGGCCGCCGCGTTCGGTGCCGGGATGGTCGTGGTGATGGTTCTCCAAAATCAAGCGGGCATCCGGGACTTCCACCGCAGCGTCCCGATCCTCCTGCATTTCGGCAGCGCCGAGTATTACTGGAGCCCTTCTCTCCGCCAGTGGCCCGACGGGAGCGGCCCCATGGCCGGGGGAACCGATCTTCTTCCCTTGAATCCCACCAGGCCACAGGTTCGGCCGATCGTTTCGGTGTCCTTGCCTCAGTCGATACTCGATGAAAACCGCCTCCGACCGATCGCCTTAAAAGTCGTTTCGACGGGGATCTTCGATGCCAGCTCGTACCTGATTTTTCCTGTCGTTCCTCCGCCCTGGAGGCCCCGAGCGCGGCGCCTCGGCAGTCCCTCGCTCTCCCCCGCAAGTGACGTCCAAACCGGATCACTCGATTGGTGGGCGCACAGCGGTAGGGATGACCCTCGAGAGGAAGCCCCTGGTCAGTCGTCTACGCTTCGGCAACCATGACCCGAAGTCCGATGCGATAAAACGAGAATCTTCCGATCTCGCGATCTCGCGATCCGTCGATTTATCGAGTCATCGGAAATTGGGAAATCGGAAGATCGTTGGGAGGGGACAACTTCTCCGGCCCGTGCGGGGCTCAATGCTCCAGGCCGTATTCCTTGATCTTGTTGTAGATGGTCTTGAGCGAGAGCTTGAGAAGCTCGGCGGTTTTCGGCTTGCTGCCGCGTGCGAACTCGAGCGTCTTCTGGATCAGGCGGCGCTCGACATCGGCCAGGGAAGCGCCGACGGGGATGTGCACGACGGGCGGCTTGCGGCGGCGGACGCGCCGGCGGGCACTCCCCCCGGCGAGCACGGAGAGAACGACGGTCGAGCCGACGACGGCACCGTCGGACAGGCGGGCCGCGCGGCGCACGACCTCCTTCAGCTCCCGCACGTTGCCGGGCCAGTCGTGCGCGCGCAGCGCATCGAGGGCCTCGACGTCGAACGACAGCGACGGATCCCGCTCTTCGAGAAAGTGCCGGGCGAGCAGGTCGACGTCCTCGCCGCGCTCCCGCAGGGGCGGAAGGTGGACGATCCGGTCCTCGATCGCCTCGATCAGTCGGGCATCGAGATGTCCGGCCTCGACGGCTTCGGTCGGGGACTCGTTGACGGCGAGCACGACCCGGAAACCGGAAGGGCTCTCGAGGAAATGGAACAGGACCTCCTGCTGCACGGCGGTGCGCCGCTCGAGGGAGGGCACGAAGACGGTCCCGCGTTCCGCCGGCAGAGAGGCGAGCGATCCTTCGACGTCGGAAATGCGCACGAACGGACCGGAGCCGCGGGTCGAGAGGCCGTGCACGGCGCGCGCCGCTTCTTCCTGCTCCGTTCCCGCTTCGCCGGCGAGGAGAACGGGCTCACCGCTCGCCGCGGCCCGCTCGATCGCCGCGAGCGCCGCGTGCCACCGCGGTGACTGGCCGAGGACGAGCGACGACATGGCGGCGCGGACGAGCCGGATGCGGCGCTCTTCGGACTGTTTCCGCTCGGCGCGCTCCCGCGACAGCCGCGCGAGAACGCCGGCGACGCGGGCTTCGGAGACGGGCCGCCAGAGAAAATCGTCGGCGCCGGACTCCATCGCCGCGACGCCTGCGTCGAGCAAGTCCCCGTCCACCAGCGCGAGGACTGCGGGCGCATGCGCCGCCCGGGCCGTTTCGGCGACGAACGCGATCGCCTCGTCCGAGGGCGCATCGATGCCGACGACGACCAGATCGGGCAGCAGCTCGGCGAAATGGCGGCGGGCGTCGGCGAGCGTCTCGACGCACCGCACCTGCTCCCCGGATTCCGCGAGAGACCGGCGCAGAGCGTCGCGGGAGGCACCGTCGCGATCGATCACCAGGGCCTTCATACCGACCCGATTGTAGCGGAGAGGCGCCCGAGGCGTCCGTCCGACCCGGTTCAGCGCCCTTTCGGCGGGATACCAAGGGCCGGCCAGAGGGCGTCGATCTTTTTCCGGACCTCCGCGCTCATGACGATTTCGTCCGGCCAGCGCCTTGCGAACCCCTCTTCCTGCCACTTTCGCGTCGCATCAATGCCCATCTTGCTGCCGAGGCACGGCAGCGGCGACGCGTGATCCAGTTCGTCCACGGGACCGTGCACCATTTCGACGTCGCGCTCCGGGTCGATGGCCGCGAGAACCTTCCAGAGAAGGCGGCCGGGATCCCGAACGTCGACGTCCTTGTCGACCACGACGATGACCTTCGTGAACATCATCTGCCCGGTCCCCCAGATCGCGTGCATCGTCTTGCGGGCGTGACCCGGAAACCGCTTGTCGATCGAGACGAGAGCGAGGTTGTGGAAGACCCCCTCGACCGGGAGGTGCATGTCGACGATTTCGGGGATCGTCTTCCGGACGAGCGGCAGGAAGAGCCGCTCTACGGCCTCCCCGAGGAACCCGTCCTCCATCGGCGGCGGGCCGACGATCGTCGTCAGGTATACGGGCGCGCGGCGGCGCGTCATCGCCGTGACGTGGAAGACGGGGAAATCGTCGTCCAGCGAGTAGTAACCCGTGTGGTCGCCGAAGGGGCCCTCGCGGCGGCGCTCCGCAGGGTCGACGTACCCCTCGAGAACGATTTCCGCCTCGGCCGGGACGAGGATGTCCACTGTCTTCGCCTTCACGAGGGGCACCCCTTCTCCGCGCACGAACCCCGCGAAGAGAAACTCCGAGATGCCGGGAGGCAGCGGCGCAATCGCCGAGAACACGGTGGCGGGATCGCATCCGATCGCGACCGCGACTTCCATCCGACGCCCTTCCCGTTCATAGCCGCGGGCCTGCCCCGCCCCATCCTTGTGCTTCTGCCAGTGCATGCCGGTCGTGTTGCGGTCGTAGACCTGCATCCGGTACATGCCGACGTTCGTCTTGCCGGACGCGGGGTCCTTTGTGATGACGAGCGGCATGGTGATGAAGGGGCCGCCGTCCTGGGGCCAGCACGTGAGCACCGGCAGTGTCGAGAGGTCCACCTGGTCGCCGAGCGCGACGACCTCCTGGGACGGACCGGAGCGCACGGTCTTCGGGAAAACGGAGGCGAGCTCCGTGACCCGGGGAATCGCCTTCAGCTTGTCGAGAAATCCGTCCGGCGCCTTCGGATCGAGAAAAAACTCCAGGCGCTCCTCCCACTCGGCCCAGGAGCGGAGGTCCAGGGCTTCGAGCATCCGCCGTTGGGAGGCGAAGACGTTGATCGCGACCGGGACGCTGAATCCTTCCACGTTCTCGAAGAGAAGCGCGGGTCCGCCCGCCTTCACGGCGCGATCGGCGATCTCGGCGATCTCGAGCCGGGGCGAAACAGGCGTCCCGATTCGCACGAGCTCGCCCATCGCCTCGAGGCGGTCGAGGAAGGCGGAGAGACTGCGATGCGTCAAGGTTTCACCTCTTCGTCGAAGCGGCCGAACCGGCGCCGGCGCCACTCCTCGACGCCGCCCTCGACGTGAGTGACGTACAGAAATCCCTGCCGGGACAGGAACTCGCAGGCCGACGCGGCGTCGGTCCCGTCGCGGCTGAAGATGACGACGGTCTCCGTCTTCCACGCGCCGATCTCGTGGAAGCGCCGGGGCAGCTCGGAAAGAGGGATCTCCCGGCCGTGGTGGAGATGCGCCAGCTCGCTGGAGTACTCCTCGGCATGCCGGACGTCGAGGAGCAGGGAGTTCGGATTGTCCCGCATGATCTCGTTTGCGACCCCCGGCTGGACTTCGCGGCAGTTCGCGGTGAGCGAGGCCACCATGCGCCGGCTCGTCGCGCAGCCCGGGACGAGGAGGATGGCGACGAGCGTCGCGAAGATCGAGCCCTGCAGGCCAACGTAGGGAATCGCACGGGTGTTCCGCGAAGGGGAGCCCGCTCCGGCAGGGCGCGCAAACCGGACAGCCCGCCGCGCTCCGTCCGATCGGTCATACATGGGTGGCGGCTGTCCTCCGGGGGATTATCGTGCATGCCGCTCGAGGGCGACCTCGGCGCGGATTTCGCCGACCGCCCGGCCCCGGGCCGAGCGGACCACGGGACGCCGGTACGGAGCGAGCTGGCGAGCCGTGGCGGGATCGAGGCGGCCAAGGGCCGCGAGGATCTCGAGCGAAACGGCGTCGCGGGCGCGCCCGGAACCGTCCTCGAGCTTGAACGCAATGCCGAGGGCCTTCTCGCGGCGGCCCGGGCGCGGCAGGAGCCCGATCGCGTAGACACCTTCCGCCCCTTCCTTGCCGATCCAGCGCCCGTGCCCTGCTTCGAGAAATCCGGTCGTGAATCGGTCGCGCCCCGCCACCATGAACGGGCTCTCCGTCATGGCGCGACGGATGCGATCGCACAGCGGCGACCGGGCGGAGAGTCGCGCATAAGAAGCCGCGAGCCCGCGCATCGGCAAGTAGAAAACGGGAAGGCTGCATCCGTCCACAGCGATCCCGATTTCCGTTTCCGGGACGCCCGTGAAGTCCGCGACACAGGCGCGCACCTCGGCCTGGATGGGGTGTCCCGGCTCGGCATAGCCTTTCGGATCGAAGCCCCGCAGCCGGCAGGCGAGGA
>JBBSEW010000038.1:0-40310 GCA_038239305.1 Thermoanaerobaculia bacterium
ACGGGGCCCACGGGCAGCGGCAAGTCCACGACCCTGGCCGCGATCCTCGATCGCGTGAACCAGAGGCTCTCGTACCACGTGATCACGATCGAGGACCCGATCGAGTTCGTGCACACGAACGCCCGGTCAATATTCACCCAGCGGGAGATCGGGACAGACGTCTCGTCGTTCGCGCTCGGCGTCAAGGCGGCCATCCGAGAGGACCCGGACTGCCTGCTCGTCGGGGAGATGCGGGATCTCGAAACGATTCGGATGGCGCTCACCGCCGCGGAGACGGGCCTGCTCGTGTTCGCGACCCTGCACACGAACTCGGCCGCCAAGGCGATCGACCGCATCATCGACGCATTCCCTTCGGCAGAGCAGGAGCAGATCCGGATCGTGCTCGCGGAAAACCTGCGCGCGGTCGTGGCGCAGCAGCTCCTGCGGCGCAAGGGCGGAGGCCGCACGCCGGCCTTCGAGATCCTTCTCGGCTCGTCCGCTCTCTCGAACGCGATCCGCGAGGGCAAGACCTCGCTCATCAACAACCAGATCCAGACGGGGAAGGCTCGCGGAATGATCTCGATGGATCACTCGCTCGCGGATCTCCTCCGGGCCGATGCCGTCGAGCCCGACGAAGCGCTCGACCGCGCCAGCGACCGCGAAGCCATCCGCAATCTCATCGCATCGAGGGCTCCGGAACAGAAACCGATCCCGGGCGCGCCCGCTCCGCGCGCGGCGTGGCCGACAGCCGCAAAGTGAAGACGGCCCCGCCGCCCGGCCGGGCTCCGACCTCGACCGTCCCTCCGTGGATCTCGGCGATGCGGGCCACGATTGCCAGACCGAAGCCGACGCCTTCGGGCTTGCTCGAGTAGAACGGCAGAAAGATCTTCTCCTTCGCGGCCGGATCCACCCCGGCTCCGCGATCCGAAACAGCCAGCGAAACTTCCCGAGGCGACGCGATTCCGAGGACGCGGACGGCATCGGCCTCGCCGCGCCGATCCGGCGGAGTGGCCTCGGCCGCGTTGCGAAGGAGATTGGCGAGAGCGCGGCGGAGGAGGACGGGCGAGCCGGGAACTTCCGGAAAGTCCCCCGACACGGCGATCGCGAGCTCCGGAAATGCCCCCTCGACCTCCGCGGCCGCCGCGCGGACGACCTCGTCCAGCGCCACGGGCTCCGGCACGAAGCCCTCGGGCCGCGCAAACAGAAGAAAGTCGCTCGTCACGCGGCTCATCTCCTGGGCCTCGCGGCGAATCGCGCGCAGGTGGTCGGGCGAGCGATCCGGATTCCGGAGGGCGAGATCGGCGAAGCCGTCGATCGCGGCTGCGGCGTTGCGGAACTCGTGCGCCGCTCCGGCGGACACCTCGCCGAGGTCCGCCAGATGCCTCGCGAGCGCGATGCGCGCCTCGAGCCGCCGGACCTCCGAGAGATCCGAGAACAGGGCGAGCACTCCCAGGAAACGGCCGTCGGCTCCCGTCGCCGGAGTGGCCGTGACGCCGAGCACGCGTTCCGGGTCGCCCCAGCGGGCTTCCCGGCGCCCGACTGCCTCGCGGCCCTCCAGCACCGCCCGGACGACGTCTTCGAACTCGGGTACTTTCGCGAGCACACGCCCGTACGGCTCTCCCCGAGTCTCCCCGGAGGACCCCAGGATCTCGCGCCCGGCTTCGTTCAGCTCGACGACCCCGCCGGAGCGGTCCACCGAGAGAAGACCGGTCGGAAGATTGCGGGCGAGCGTCCGTGCCGCTATCTCCATGTCGTCGGCCCGCTCCTTTTCGGCCTTAGCGAGCCGCTCCAGCTCGCGCTCCTTCTCCGACAGCGCCGCGATCGTCGACTCGAAGCGCGCGATCAGGAAATCGCGCTCGTCCGACGCCGCGCCCCGTGCGCCCCCGGGCGACGGCGGCGCTGCTCCCGCCGCCTCGAGGAGACGGTCGTAGGGCGCGAGGAGGGATCGGAGATACAGCCAGGCGAGCACCACCAGGAGCGCCCCCGCGATCGGAACGAGAATCGTGAGGGACGCGGCGTATGACCGCAGCGCGGCTCCCGGACCCGGATCGAGAGCGACGACAAAGAATCCCGTCGGGGTCGCGGCGCTCGCGAGGAGCAGCCTCGGCGCCTTCTTCCATTCCGTGACGATTCGCCCGGCGGAGGGGCGAGCGGTCGGCAGGAGGGCCGGAGCCTGCAGTTCGTGCGACGCCGCGCGGACGCGATGGCCGGCGGCGTTGTACGTGGCGACGAAGAGAACGTCGGGAGAGAGGGACGCCCGGTCGAAGGAATCGCCCGGGTCGGCCGTCGGCAGCGAGATGCGATTCAGGATCTCGGACGCGCGCCGCTCCGTCTGAAGGCTGCCCCACTCGGTGGCATTGCGGAAAAAGAGAAGGGTCACGAAATTCAGGAACAGGATCAAGAGCAGCGCAATCGAGAGGAAGAGCCGCGAGTCGCGGCGGAACGAGCGGGGGACTTCGTCAGTCATTCGGAAGCGGCGCGAGACGCCGTGCTACCATCATTGCAGGAAAAGACTCGAAAATGTTCAAGTCTCTCGCCGCCGCCCTGCTGCTCCTCGCCTCGACCGTCCCGGCTCCGGCCGCCACTTCCGACATCGATATGCCGATCGGGCTTTCGGAAAGCGCCGCGGCCGCCGCCCTCACCGCTGCTCATGTCGCCGTCCAGAAGGAGAAGATTCCCGAAGGATCCCGCTGGACGTATGCCCGCGGCTCGGACACGGTGGCTCTCGAGCTGGCTCCGTGGCCCGCGGCCGGCTCTCCGGCGACGGCGTGGAACAAGCCGATCCACGGCCCCGTGACCGTGACGCGGGTCGAGATCACCGGACCGAATTCCGACGCCAAGCGAAAGTACGTCCGAACCCTGGAGCGGGACGGCCGCATCTGGGCTCTCGTGCCCGCGACAGCGCAGACGATCCGGACGGAAGCGGAGAGGAAAAAGTACGGCATGTCCGCGTTCCTGCAGTGGTGGGCCCCGAGCCCGGACCCGAACGTCCGTTCGCGGGTTCCGTCGGTGACGTTTCTCTTTCAGGCGCAGAGGGCCGCGAACACGCCGCCGGGCACCGAGCCCACGGTTCTCGACGCGCTTCTCGAGAACCCCTACCACCCCCGCCGCTTCTGAGCCCCCGAGGCTGGCTGCTGTGACGCGCGGACGGACCGGCGCGCGATCATCCCTCCTCGCCCTCGCGGCGTTCGCTCTGCTGACACTCGCCGTCGCAGGAGCCGGCCCGTCCCCTCCTCATTCTGCTTCAGCTTCTGCTTCTCCTTCTCATTTTCCTGCGGATGACGGGAAGCCCTTTTCGATCGCATTGACTGGCGACACGATCGTGACGCGTCCTCTGCGCTCCGAAAAGGGCGCCGCGTTCGAGAGCCTTCTCCGGATCCTGCGCGGCGCAGACGCGGCCGTAACGAATCTCGAGACGTTGTTCCACGACTACGAAGGGCCCGCGATCCCGCCCGGGATGCCGTCGATGCGCTCGGACCCGGCGCTCGCGGGCGACCTCGCGTGGGCCGGCTTCGACCTGGCATCGCGCGCGAACAACCATGCCGGCGACTACGGCGCCGTCGGGATGACGCGCACGACGCGAGCTCTGGAGGCCGCGGGAATCCTCTCCGCCGGCGTGGGACCGGACCTCGCGCACGCCCGCGCGGCCGCGTTCTTCCGCACGGCCGGCGGCCGGACCGTCGCGCTCGTCTCGGCAGCCTCGTACTTCCCCGAGCCTTCCCGGGCGTCGGCTCGCCGCGGAGCCGTACCTCCCCGGCCGGGCATCTCCCCCCTGCGCCACGAGACGACGTACGTCGTGAGCGCCTCCCGCATGCAGACCTTGAAGGCGGCGGCGGCCGAGCTCGGCATGCGAACCGGCGACGACCCGAACCGGGCCCATCTTTTCGAATGCGACTTCATCGTCGGCAGTCCCGCCGGCGTCCGCACGGTGCCGTCCCGTCCCGACCTCGACGAAATCGCCGCGGCGATCCGCGACGCCCGCGGCCGCGCCGACCAGGTGCTCTTCTCCCTCCACGCCCACGAGGGAACGGAGAGCGACCGGCGCGTCCCCGCCGAGTTCGTCGTCGCGGCGGCGCACGCGGCCATCGACGCCGGCGCGGACGCGGTGTTCGGCCACGGCCCGCACATCCTGCGCGGGATCGAGATCTACCGCGGCAAACCGATTCTTTACAGCCTCGGCAACTTCGTCTTCGAGTACGAGACGATCCGGGACCTTCCCTCCGACGAGTACGAGCGCCTGGGCCTCCCCGGCACCGCCACGGTCGCCGACTTCTTCGACAAGCAGGAAGACTTCGGCCGTTTCTCCTACCCCGCCGAGCGCGAGAGCTGGGACTCCGTGGTCGCCGTCCTGCACGGCAAGGGCAAAACCCTCGACTCGGTGGAGCTCGACCCGGTCACGCTCGGCTTCGGTCAGCCGCGCGGCACGCGGGGCGCACCCCGCCTCGCCTCCCCCGCCGACAGCGCCCGCATCCTGGCCGGCCTCGCGCGGCTCTCGAAACCCTACGGCACGTCCATCGAGGTGCGAGGATCCTCCGGATTCGTCCAGCTGACGCCGAACCCGCGCTGACCCTTTCTCCTTTCGATTTTGTTTGCCGGCGCGGGAGGCGAATCTCATCCATTCCGGTTGCCGGCGCGGGAGTCGAATCTCGCGATCTCGCGATCTCATGATCTCGCGATCAATCGAACTATCGAATTATCGGGGAATCGAGAGGGAGGTCCGGGTAGTCAGAATCGGGTGATCGGGTGATCGGGTGATCGGGTGATCAATCAGGGGAATCGGGTGATCAGGTGATCGGAGAATAGAAGCTGCCCCTCACCTAGGCCCTCTCCCGCCGGGAGAGGGGGAAGAGGCCGCCTCGACAACAGGGCACGCGTCGTTCATCGTTGCAGCCTCTTCGCAAACAGACGCCTCGCTGGAGCCCGCCGCCGGCGGAGCCTCCCGCCCGAGGCCATGAGTGAGGGAGCACACCGGACTCGAGCTATCGCGTCGCGGCGACTGCGACCGAACGACGAGCGGCGGCCAGAGTCCCCCCTCAGCACCAAGGCCGCCGCGTGCCTCGGGAGGGAGGCGGAGCCGGCGACGGGCGGATCGAAGGCGGCGCTGATGGTGTTGGAGACTCGGTGACGCCTCGGTTCTTCGCGTTGTTCCAGGCGAGAGCTCTCTCGGCCACCCGTTCACGAGTGCATCCGCGACCGAATGCCGGCGACGCTTCGTCAGTGCGGGAACAGGGCCCGGTATCGGTCCACGAGAGGGGCGCCGAAGAACCAGGCGACCACGGCCCCGACGGCGAGGAAGACTCCGAAGGGCAATCGCAGCTTGCGGTCTCCCGAGCCGGTCGCGATGAGCACGATTCCGACGATGCTGCCCGCGAGCGAGGCGAGCAGGAGCGTCACGAGGACTCCCCACGTTCCGAGGAACGCCCCGATCATGCCGAGCATCTTCACGTCCCCGAGCCCCATGCCCTCCTGCCCGGCAATCTTCTCGTAGAGGAACGCGACGAGGTAGAGACCTCCCGCGCCGACCATCGCGCCGACGGCCGCCGTCGTGACGCTGCGCGACGGCGACACGAAGGCGAACCCGATGCCCGCGACGATCCCGGTGAGCGTGATCTTGTCCGGCAGGATCTGGAACTCCGCGTCGATCGCCAGGAGCGCGAGGCAGGCCGACGCGAGAAATGCTCCGGAGCCGACGTCTCCCCAGTCCCGCCCTCGCATCGCGACGAGAACCCAGAGCACGCAGTTCGCGAGTTCCATCGCGGGATAGCGGAGGGCGATCGGGGCGCGGCACGTCGCGCAGCGGCCGCGCAGGAAAATCCACGACAGCACGGGCACGTTCTGGATCGCGCGGATCGGCGCTCCGCAGGTGGGACAGTGGGAGCCCGGAAAGACGATCGACTCTCCCCGGGGGAGCCGGTGCACAAGGACGTTCAGAAACGATCCGACGAGCAGGCCTCCGGCCGCCGCCGCAAGAAGAAGATACGGGCCGAGCTCCGCGTACGGCGTCACAGGAGCGCTCCCGCGCGCCGCGGCTCGCCCTGCCGCGCGAGAAGAAAAAGGAGAACGATCGCGACGAGGGACACGGCTCCCCCGGCGTACACGGAGAGCGGCCGGTACGTGAACACCACGCGATGGGGGCCCGCGGTCACGGCGACCGCCCGGAACACGCCGTCCGCGACGAGGATGTCCGAAGGGTGGCCGTCCGTTTCCGCCCGCCAGCCCGGATAGAAGAGATCCGTCAGCACGAGGATCCCCGCGCCGTCCGAGTGGACTTCCGCGACGACGCGCTCGGGCAGATCCTGCTCGAGTCTCGCCAGGACGTAGCCTCCCTTCGCGTCTCCCGCGATCGGATGCGGAGACGGCTCGCGGTCGAGGAACACCTCGCGCGACCAGTCGGTCTCTCCGCGGGAACGGCGCCCCCAGGCGTTCGCCCGATCGGGCTCGATCGAGAAGCGGTGGACGAAGGAGATCCGCGGCCGGTAAGGATTGACGGGCGCGAGGAAAAACTCCCCTTTTTTCTGAGAGCCCATATTCGGAGGCGGAAAAGGTGTCCACAAGACCCGCGCGCTGGCGGCGCCCGCCGCCACCTGGAGACTGCCGGCGGCGTCGATCGAATCCGCGATCCGGCGCGCGTCCGCCGTCGCGAGGGGCGCCGCCGTTCTCAAGGTGCGCACTCCGGTCAGAAGATTGGTGTAGCCGAGGATGCATTCGCGCTGGCGGCGCAGCGTCTCCGCCCCGAAGGGCGGACCCGAGCCGACGATTACCTTCGGCGCGAGATCGGCCATCGGCGGCGTCAGGACGCGGCCCGAGAGCGACGGGAGCCGCGCGATCGAATCGGGCAGGCGACGGATCTCCGCTTCAAGAACGAAGGTGAAGAGACCTCGGCCGGCGAGCGCCAGGGAGACCACGAGGGCCAGCAGCGCCACGCCTTGAAGGGCGGCCTGAAGGGCGGCGGCGCGTTCCGGCCGGCGGAGACCGAGCGCGGCGGACCCGAAGAGGGCGGCGATTCCCAGGGCCTCCGCCAGCCGCACGGTGGGCCCACCGCGGGAAAAGACCAGAAGGACGACGCATGCCGCGGCGGCTCCCGCCAGGAAAATCCGGTGTCGGACGGCCGGGACGAAACGAAACGCGTCGAAGCCGAGCCCCGCGAGCGCGGAAAGCGAAAAAAACGGGAGGATGAGCGCCTTCGCCGGATAACGGATCCGATCGAACGGCGGGATCGACCGGAGCGCTCCCCCGATCGGGCCCGAGCTCGCGAACAGGATGCCGACGGCCCCGATCCCGAGGAGCAGGAGGAGCAGTCGCCTCCGCTCGCTCTCGCGGAACGCCGCGGCGGCAGCGACGAGGGCGAGCGGCCCGAGGGCGAGCGACTGCAGGTACCAGGTTCCGCTTTCTCCCGGACCCGAGATGCGCGCCGCGGACAGCAGCCCCTTCGCTCCGACTTCACCCGAGTTTCGCTCGTCCGACGGGAGAGGGCCGCGCCGGTCCGACCGCAGCGCCAGCTCCGCGAAAGGCACCAGCGCCCAGGCCGCGAGCAGGAGGCCCAGTCCGGCCGCGGCGGACGCGCGCGCGAGCCGGTTCTTCGTCGATGGCTGGAACATTCCGTCCGGGGCAGGCCGCGACGACCACGCGAAAAGGAGGGCGAGCGCGACGCTCACGGCCGAGATCTCCGGACTGCCGGCCATCGCCTGGAGGCCGACGGCGAGCGCGAGACCGAGCCGTTCCCGCCGCCTGTGCAGCCCGGAGCGCGCGAGCGCGACGATCACGGGAAGCCAGGCGAAGGCGCCGAAATGGTTCCAGTAGGCGGCCAGGGAGGCGGTGAACCCGGATCCGGCCAGCAGGACGGCGCCGGCGGCGGCCGCAACCTCGGAAGCGCCCTCCTCCTGCAGAAACCGCCGCATGCCCCAGGCGCAGACGGCGAAATGGAAGAGGAGAAAGAGGATCGCGGCGAGACCCGGGCGAGGGATCAGAAATAACAGCCCCGGCGGGTAGAAGACACCCGACTGGAGGTTCGCGAGCCACGGCTCCCCGGCGCCCGAAAGCGGATTCCACAGCGGGATCACCCCGGTTCGGAGCCGGCCCGCCGTGTAGAGCTTGAGGGGGTAGAAGAAGTCGCTCTGATCGCGAAACGACGGAGCGAGCCGCCCGAGAAGCGCGGGAGTGAACCAGGCGAGCGGAGGGAGGAGAGCCGCCGCGGCGAGGAAACGGGCGGGCGCGCGGCGTGCCGTCACGCGGCTATTGTATGGGAGGGGTTTCGGTTATTCGTTATCGGATACACGATCTGAAGTTCTGAGTCGGAAGGATCCGCCACCGGCGAGCGGCAGCCGGCTCTGCCGTGAGCGACTGCCTCTGCCCGGCCCCGGCACTCTCCCCGAAAGCTCCGGGGGAATGCCTCCGACCGTAGATCGAAACGCCTGCTTCAGTTCTGGGTGCCTTCCGGCCACTGGAAGAACGCGCCGTCGGCGTAGCAGATATCCGCGTTGAAGTCCGTCGTGGTGCCGCACACCAGGGCCGTCGTGACCTTATCGCGGCCGAACGAGCGGATGCGGTAGTTGTTGCCGGGCGCGTCGCTGGCGTAGTTGAACGCATTGGACCAGCCGTCGACGCGGGGCGGGGTGGCGATGTACGTCGGCGAGAGAACCGAGAGAGAGTTGGTGGCCAGCGCGTTGTCCGTATTGAGGGTGTAGATACCGGCGGCGCAGGCGGCCGTCGGGTATTTGTTGTTGTCGACCGCGTACGCCTCGACCGCCGTGGCCAGAGCGCGCATGTCCGCCATCGTCCGCTTCTGCTTGCCGCGCTGCACGGCGTTTAAAAGGTTGGGGATCGCGATCGCGGCCAGGATGCCGATGATGGCGATGACGATCAGGAGCTCGATGAGCGTGAAACCGGATTCTTTTTTCTTCATATGCCCTCCCAAAAAACCGCGCTTCGAACTCGACTAAAACCCGAACCGAAGCAAAGGGAGGGACTGCACAACCGGCGGAGGAGTCCTAGTTCTGGACGCCCTCGGGCCACTGCACGAACGTTCCGTTGCTGAAAAGGATGTCGGCGTTGAAATCCGTCGTCGTACCGCAGGACACAGCATCGACCGTGCCATTGCGGCCGTAGCTTCGGATGTTGTACTTCGAGAAACCGTTGTCCACGTTGTAAACCATGAAATGCGACCAGCCGTCGCGCCGCGGCGGAACCTGGATGTACGTCGGGGTCAGGCACGTGAAGGAGGCCGTATCGAGAACCGTTCCCACGTCGGTGTAGGTGCCCCCGGCGCAGGCCGCCGTCGGGAAGTTGCTGTTATCGACGTGGTACGCCTCGAGGGCGACCGCCAGAGTTCGCATGTCCGCCAGGGTCCGTTTCTGCTTCGCTCGCTGAACCGCGTTTAAGAGATTCGGGATCGCGATGGCTGCCAGGATCCCGATGATCGCGATCACGATCAGAAGCTCGATGAGTGTGAATCCTCGTTGTGTCTTCATCTATAAAAAACGGCCCCGACGTGGAGGTCGGGACCGTTTCTCCTGGGTGAGTGAAACCTGATTCGATCGAGCGTCAGTTCTGGGTACCTTCCGGCCACTGGAAGAACGCGCCATCGGCGTAGCAGATGTCCGCGTTGAAGTCCGTGGTCGTTCCGCAGACGAGCGCGGTCGAGATCTTGTCGCGGCCGAAGGAGCGGATGCGGTAGTTGTTGCCGGCCGCGTCGCTGGCGTAGTTGAACGCATTCGACCAGCCGTCCACGCGGGGCGGGGTGGCGATGTACGTCGGCGAGAGAACCGAGAGGGAGTTCGTGGCCAGCACGTTGTCCGTGTCCATGGTGTAGATGCCGGCGACGCAGGCGGCCGTCGGGTACTTGTTGTTATCGACCGCGTACGCCTCGACCGCCGTGGCCAGAGCGCGCATGTCCGACATCGTCCGCTTCTGCTTGCCGCGCTGCACGGCGTTCAGAAGGTTGGGGATCGCGATCGCGGCCAGGATGCCGATGATGGCGATAACGATCAGAAGCTCGATCAACGTAAAACCGGATTCCCGTTTCTTCATTGTCCCTCCTAGTTACTGTTTCGTCTTTTGAACTCTGCCCGTACAGAAGCAAGGAGGAAGCCAGCCTTCTCGAATAACAAATCCTTTGTAATCAATAGATAAGCCCCTGTCGGGCACAGGGCGGTGACGGAGATTGTCAGTTGAGCCGGGAAGGGGGTGACGTTTTGCCGCCCGGGAAGAAGGCGTACTCCAGGACGACCTGTTCGTAGAGCTCGACGCCCCGCAGGTAGTCCCGGAGGAAGACGCGTTCGTCGTTGCCGTGGCGGCGCACCTCATCCGTGATGTTGAACGGCATCGGCGCGTAGCCGTAGGCCGGGATGCCCTTCTGGCGGAAGTAGATGGACGTGGTCGTTCCGCCGAAGGTCGGCACCGGTCCGAACGGCACGCCCGGATACATGGCGTAGTTCACGCGCTGGAGGAGCTCGGTGAAAGGGCTCGGGTAGGGGCTCGCCGTCGTTGGCCCGGACGACAGGCGCTCCCGCACGATGGCCTTCTCGCGGGCCACTGCCGCCGCGATCGGGTCGAGAAACGGGTCCGGGGATACGCCCGGAGGCGTCGAGACGACGACGTAAGCGCGATAGATCTCCTTCTGACCCGGGGGGAAGGCGTAAGGAACCGACCAGTGGATGCGCGGCTCCAGGAAGGCGGCGTACCGGTCGGGCAGCTCGTGGAGCTCCTTCGGATTTTTCTGGACCCGATCCAGGTGGCGGAGGGGGTCGGTGAGCGGGTTCAAGAGATGGTTGGCCAGCATGTCGAAGCTCTCGACCACTTGCGGATGCGGGGCCACCGCCGGCGACGACACCTTCGCAAAATCGTGCGCGACCTTCGCCAGGGGCTCCGGCTTCGAGGCCTCGAGCTCGAGAAAGCCGTAGCCGGCCTGGAGCGAGTCGAGGCCCCAGAACCGGACGTCGCGGAGGACCATCTCCGCCGTGCCTCCCTCGTTCAGAACGGCGCCGACGCCGGCGAACCATTCGGGCCGGTGCTGCAGGAGCCAGCGGGAGCCCCACTGCTGCCCGACTTCTTCGTCCGCCTCGCCGAGAAACAGGATGTCCGTTTCCGGAACGATGCCCGCCCGCTTGAGAGTCCGCATCGCCAGCGCCTGGGCGAGCGCCAGCGACTTCATGTCGTAGGAGCCGCGCCCGTACATGTAGCCGACGTGGATGTCGCCCCCGAAGGGCTGACCCTGCTTCCACAGGCTCGGGATCACGGGCGCGACGTCGATGTGGTTCAGGAGAAGGAGGGCCCCTTCCTTCCGGCGGCCCGGCAGCCGCGCGAGGAGATTGCAGCGACCGGGACTCGGACAAACGATCTCGGATTCGATGTCCGCGCAGTCGAAGAACTGCTTGAGAAAGAGCGCTCCCTCGCGCTCCCCCTTCCCCTCCGACGTTGTGTCCAGCCGGACGTAGTCGTGCAGCAACCGTACCGGCTCCATCGCCAGCCATTCGGCGGCGGGTCGCACCTGGTCCTTCTCGATCGCCGACGTAATTTTCGGGTGCCCCGGCCCGCAGGCCGAAAGGCCCGCGACAGAGGCGACAGCGGCGGCAACGACGAAAGCGACGGCAGCGGCCGCCGCCCATCGGGACCCTCGAGACGCGATTCGGAGTCTGCGCATCACCCTGGCCTCCTTCATGCCGTGGGAACCGAACCGGCCGGCGGAGAATCCGGATCGACAGGCCGCGCCGCCTTCGGACGGAAGGCAGCGACGGCGGCGAGCAGAAAGAACACCGGCCCCCATTTCGACAACGCGATGCCGGGAATACGCTCCCGCCACTCGACGCGGTGCCTCCCGGCCGGGATGGGGACCGCCGAAAAGGCGAGATAGGCGGGGACGGCGTCCACTTCTCCCCCGTCGATCTCGACCGTGCGGTGGCTCCAGAAATCGCGCAGCACGAAGAGCCACGTCGGATCGGGCGCGTCGCAGAGGATCCGCAGGCGCCCGGGGCTCTTCTCGAGGATCTTGAGGGTTCCGGGGCGGGCGCGGCCCGAAGCGGCGCGGCCGGTCTCCAGAAGCAGCTCTCCGGCCGCCATTTTCGGGAGGGAGCTCAGCGCGGCGAGGGGATTCGCCTCCTCGCGCCACTCGGTCGCGAGCCGGATGTCCGCCGACGCCGGCGAGAGCTCGTCCCAGTCCTGCAGCGGATCTCCTCCGATCCGGCGAAACGCCGACACGGGAGGCTGGATCGTCTTGCGGATCCCGAAGCGCAGGGAGAGGTTTCCGAAAAAGGGGGCGGAGTCGCGGAAGGTCGCGGGCCACGCGGAAACCTTGCGGAGGCTCTCCACGCGGGCGAGATCGCCCGAATCGAAATCGGCGTTCAGAACGGTTCCGAGGTTCCAGAGCGCGGGCGTCTGAAACGTCCAGGCCCGCCACGGCTGTTCCACGGCGGCGAGATCGGTGCCGACGTACAGTCCCGGCGGCGAGTTGCGATAAATCTCCTCGCCCAGAACACGGAAGGCTCCTCCCGGATCCGCCCGGCGGACCCGTAAAGCGAATGTTGTAGGCGAAAACGCGGCCTGCGGATCCGAAATTTCGACGAGCCTGCGGTTGGCCATGGCGGGAACGGCCGCGAGGAGCGCGAGGCCCGCGATCGCGGTGCGGCGCCGGGGCGACGACGAGCGCACCATCTCGAGGCCGATCACGGTCGCCATCCAGAGAAGCCCCGCCTCGGCCAGGCTGCCGGGGATCTGGACCGCGGCCACCGCCGCGTGGCGCGGGAGAGCGCCGAGGGCCCGGCCGGCCAGGTCGCCCCAGAAGTGAGGCCAGATCGCGGCCGCGGCGGCCGCGACCGCAAATCCCGCTCCGACGCCGAGCCCCGCCCGGCGCGCGAGGGGGCGCTTCCGGAATTCCTCGAAGCCCCACGCGGCGAAGATCGCCAGCGCGAAGACGGCGCCGATGACGAGCTTCTCCGGATTGCGCAGCGCGACCGGCGACGTCACGCCGTTCCACGATTTCGGGAACAGCGTCGGCAGGATGCACGCCGCGAGCGAAAGCCCGAGCAGCCAGCGCGCGAACGCCAGGCCCGGCCGAGCAGCGCGTCGCATGCGCCAGACGCAGAGAGGCGCGAGCGCGCCGGCGTAGAGCGTCACGAAGAGCCCGTAGGCCTTTCCGTTGAACGCTCCCCAGCCCCAGACGGCCGAGGGCCGAAGCTCCCAGGAGTTCCCGAACGGAAAAGGGATCAGGAACTCCAGCAGCCGCAACGGCGAGACCGAGAAGAGAGTCGCGTCGCCGATCTTGAGCCCGAGGACGGACCGGTTCGTCTCCGGAATCCAGAGCGCCGTCGCCAGGATCTGCGGCGCGGCGAGAAGGCCGCCCAGAATTATCGCGACGCCGAGCCGCTGGACCGCAGGAACGAGATCCCGCCAGTTTGGGGATCGCACCGCACCGGCGGACGCCGATTCGGTCGCCATCCAGAGCACGCAGACGCCCACGGCGAGCGCGCAGGTGAAGACGTCCCCGGCGAGAAAATCCAGGCCGAAGAGAGTTCCGAGGAGAAGCGCGCCGCGGAGAGGCGTCCGGCTCGACCGCTGAAAGGCCCAGAGGATCCACGGCATCAGCGCGAATCCCGGCAGGATGTGCGGATAAAAGGAATCGGAGATCGAAGCGCCCGAGAAGACGTACGTCGCCGCCGCGATCCACGCAGCATCCCGGCCGGCGCCGAGCGCGCGGCAGAGAAAGAGGATTCCGATACCCGCGGCGATCCAGTGAAGGATCGGATACACGCGCATCGCCAGCGGAAACGACAGGACCGAGAGGATCGGCCGGACGGGATAGAGCGCGCCGGCGTTGGGGTTCGGCAGGAGCGGCCGGCCCCCGGAGATCCAGGGATTCCACACGGGCAGGTGCCCGGAGGCGTAAGCCGCGTGGATCGTCTTCTCCGTCGGAAGGTTGTAAGGGAGCATGTCGCGCCCGATGAAGTTGCGGCCGGTGAATAGCGGATTCGCCCACACGGCGAGGACAGCCGCCGCGAAGAGAAGCCCGGGGGCCGCTCGGAGAAGGAGGGCGCGCTTCAGACGTCGGTCCGCGGTAGAGGGCGTTGTCGGAGAGTCCAAAGAAGGCCGATCCCGAAAAAGAGAACGGGACCCGCCCACGAGGCCGGCGCTCCCGGGAGATCCTCGCTCCAGTCGACGCGATGCTGCCCTCCGGGCACGGGAAGCGCGGAGAATGCGAGCTGCGCCGGAACCGGATCGACGCGCTCGCCGTCGATCCGCACCGTGCGGTACGGCCAGAATCCGCGGAGCACGAACACCCACGTGGCCGCGGGCGCCGCAATCGAGAACCGGAGGCGCTCGGGCTGGTCGTCGAGATCGCGGATCGTTCCGGCGGACGGGACGCCCTCGCCGGAGCGCCCCGTCTCGAGGATGACTTCGTCCGCGGCGAGACTGGTGAAGGCTCCGAGGGCCTCGCGGGGGCCCGGCGTCTCGCGCACCCGGCCCGGGATCCGGATCGATGGAAGCGCCCCGGAGTCCTCGTCCCACACCTGGATCCGGTCCCCTCCGACCGGCTGGTAACCCGGCAGAGGCGGCTGATCGCGGAAACGGATCGCGTGCCGCAGGGACAGGGACCGGAAGAACGCGGAGGCGCTCGGCGACTCGGGAAACGACGTCGAGATCCGTCTCAGGCTCTCCATGCGGGACAGGTCGCCCACGTCGGGATCCACATTCACGACCGTGCCGCGGCCCCAGAGGCTCGGCGTAAAAATGAACCAGGCGCGCCGGTAGAAGTCGTTGCCCTCCGGATCGGTGCTCGTGCGCTCCGATACCTGCGTCTGCGGCCGGTAGCTCGCGACGTCGAGCGCGCGGAACCGTCTGCCAGGATCGCTCTTCGCGGCGAAACGGGCGAAGTTGGGCGGCGTGAAGATGTTCTGCTCGGGGAACGTGCGCGCTGCGCGGCGGTTCGCGAGGATGGGAACGGCCGCGAGGAGCGCCACGGCCGCCGCGGTCCGCCACTTCCCGGGATGCGGAAGCCAGTCGAGCCCGACTACCGTCGCGATCCACAGGAGGCCGCCCTCGGCGAACGCGGCGCCAATCTGCAAGCCGGCGCCGGCCGGAGTCGCCCCCGACGCGCCCGTCGCGGCCAGGCCGGCGCCGCCGACGACGGCCGGAAACGTCCGGGCGAGAAGCGCGACTGCCGTCAGGACCGCCGCGACCGCAATTCCGATCCACGCGGGGACCCGGCGAGCGCGAAATCGCTCGACCGCGATGCCCGCCGCGAGAGCGAGCGCAAAGACGAGCGCCACGGAGAGCTTCTCCGGATATCGGAGAGGAACCGGGCTGCGCCAGTCTCCCCAGGCGGCCGGCACGAAGCTCGGGAGGACGCACAAAGCGGCAGCGGCGGCGGCCAGGACGATCGCAAACCGCGCGCCCGGGCTGCGCAGCCGCCGGAGAATGACGAGCGCGTAGAGCGCGAGGCCGCCGCAGAAGAGCGTCGAGAAGAAGTCCCGGAACGCTCCCCGCCCCCAGTTCTCCTTCGCGTCGAGCAACCACGTCGCGCCGAACGGAAACGGCACGACGAGCTCCAGCAGCCGGGCCGGCGGCACGGAAAAGGAGACGGCGACCTTCAGCGGAATCCCGCCGATGGCGCGATGCGTCAGCGGCGCCCAGAGAACGCTCGCGACGATCTGGGGAGCCGCCAGAAGAGCGGCGAGGACGAGCGCGCCCGCGAGATGAAGCGCGCCCTTCATCCATTCCGCGCGCGGGGTTTCGACGAGGATCCAGAGCGCGCACGCGCCGAGCGCGATCCCGATCCCGAATACGTCCCCCGCCAGAAAGTCCAGCCCGAACACGAGCGCGAGGGGAAGAACGCGGGACGCCGCCGTCTGCGCCGGACGCACCGCCGCCCATACGATCCACGGCAGGAGAGCCATACCGGGCTGCTGGTTCGAATAGAAGACCTCCGATATCCCGACACCCGAGAAGGCGTACATGGCGGCGCCGACGAATCCTCCCCACGGCCCCGCGCCGAGCGCGCGCAGGAGGCGCGCCATTCCGAGGCCCGCGAGGATCCAGTGCAGGACCGGATAGACGCGGAACGCGGCCGGAAACGGCAGGACGGAAAGGAGCGGCCGGACCGGATAGAGCGCGCCGAGGTTCGGGTTCGGCAGCAGAGGCCGGCCGCCCGAAAAATCCGCGCCCCACACGGGAGCCGCTCCGCGCGACCATGCGGCGTGCATCGCGTGCTCGACGGGCAGGTTGTAGGGGTAGAGGTCCCGTCCGCCGAACGTTCCGCCCGTGACGAGCGGATCCGCGAAGGCCACGAGGACGACGGCGACGAAGAGCAGGTCGGGCAGCCACCGCGCGCTCGTCCGGTCCATCCATCGGTTCGTCATGCGTGGGTACCGGTAGGATAGGTCATCGGCGACTCACCGCAAAGACGCACCGGGGCGCTCGCGCTCGCCCTGATCGCCATCGGCTGCGCGGCGCGCCTGTGGCTCGCGCTCGCGCGTCCCCTGTGGCACGACGAGATCTTCACGGTCTGGCTGTCGCGGCAACCTTTTTCCCGCTGGATCGAGGCGCTCTCCCACGATTCCGGTCCGCCTCTCTTCTACCTCGTCTCGCGACCCTTCACGCATGCCGCGGAGCTCGCCTCCGCGCCCGACGCGTGGGTTAGAAGCGTTCCCTTTCTCGCCATCGCCGCGCTCTTCTTCGGCGCGCGGTCCCTTCCGGCGGGCCGCGCGCGCGCGACGTTCGTGGCCCTCCTGGCGACGTCGTTTCTCCTGACTTTCTACGCGACGGAGGCCCGCGCGTACGCGATGCTCGCCGCGCTGGACCTCGCGCTGTTCCTCCTGCTCCGTTCCTCCGCGCGCAGCCGGGCGCGGTACGCGGCGATCGCGCTGTGCGCCGCGGCGGCTCTCGGCACTCACTACCTCGCGATCTTCTTCGTCCTCGCCGCCGGTGCCGTCGCGCTCCTCGAGAAACGATGGCGCGATGCCGCCGCCGTCGCAGCGGGGGCGATCCTCTTTCTGCCGTGGGTTCCCGTCCTGCTGCGCCAGCCGGCCGAGGCCACCGCGTGGCTGCGGGCGTCGCCGGGACAGACGATCGCGGGATTTCTCTCCACGCTCGGGGGAGTCGGAAGGCTGCCGCCGGCGTTCGGTCCCGGAGCGCCCCTGGAGCTGTTGTGGCTCGGAGCGGTCGCGGGCCTCCTGCTCCTGGGAGCGCTCGCGGCGGCGGCACGGGCCGGCGACCGGGAGATCGGCGCCGGCGCGCTCGTCGTGACGGTCACCCTCGCGGGCGCGTTCGCCGCGGGACTCATCCGCCCCGTCGCCTTCGCCGGACGAACGGAGATGGCCGTCCTGCCCGTCTGGCTCTGGACGGTCGCCCGCGGTGTTCCCGCATCGCGTCTCGCGCGCCTCGGCGCCGCCGCGGCGGGATTGCTCGGCATCGTCGCCCTGACGGCCACCCTGCCGGTCCCGCGCGCGGAACCGTCACCGGCGCGCCTCGCCGCCGTGTTGGAGCGGCTCGCGAAGCCCGCGGACCTCGTCGTCGCGGGAACCTCGTTCTATCTGCCCGCGCGCCTCGCGCACGACCGCGGCGCGCTCACGGCCTCACTCGAGGCGCTTCCCGCCGATCTCGCTCGGCATCCCGGCTGGTTCCCGATCGGCCTGCCGCCGCCGGAAGCGTACGAAGATCTCGGACGCCTCCTCGCGTCCCGGCCTCCCGGTTCGCGGGCCTGGATCGCCGTGCACCCTTTCTACGCGACCCCGCGGCTCGGACAGGTCCTCGAGAGCCGCGGCACGGCGCGCCCGGCGATCGCCTCGTCGGACGCGCTCGTGCTTCTCTGGACGGCTGCGGAAGCCTCACCGCGCAGCGCGGGCGCGGCGGTCGTTCCGCCGGAAGGTCAGGCGCCCTTGCGGGCGATGGCGAGGAGCGACATTCCGTAAGAGGGCGGCGATTTCTCCTCGCGGCGCAGGATCGGCAGGATCAGGCCGAACGCCCGGAGCTGGCCCTTCGGGAGCACCCGCCGGCGCAAGACCCGGCCATTCAGCCACCACCCGAAGACGCCGGGGCGGTTGACGAACCGGCAATCCTCGAGCGTGAAACCCGCTCGCGCCAGCTTCGCCTCGAGATCCGCCTTTTCGTACCGGCGGAAGTGGTGCAGGTGCTCGTCGAGGGTGCCGTATATGCGCTGGAGCGCGGGCACGAGAAGAGCGAGGCGCCCGCCGGGCTCGAGCACGGCGTGCATGTCGGAGAGCGTCGATTCGTCGTCTTCGATGTGCTCGAGGACGTTGCAGCACACGATCGTGTCGACGGCGAGGGCCCGCACCTCGTCACGCGCCGCGGGCTCCAGAGGAAACCGGTACGACGCGACGCGGACGGTCGGGTCGTCGCGGAAGACGCCTCGCAGGTACTCGACGGCGACGGGATCGAGATCCGACGCGACGACGATCTCCCGGCGCGTTCCTTCCGATCCCGTCTCGAGGTGGCGCGTGAGATTGCCGAATCCCGCTCCGATCTCCAGGATGCGCCGGCCGAGCGCGTGCCGGAATCGCCCGACGAGCCACCGGTTGTACGGCTCGAGCTTCGCCATGCGCGCGAGCGTGATGTGTCCGACGTTGCCCGGCTCTTCCGTCTCGCGCATCCCGTGGCGGACGATCGTCCAGAGCGCGGAGAAGGCGTCCTTCCAGCCGATCTTCTTGCCTTCTTCGTACGTGCGGCCGTAGTACGAGATCGGCACCTCGTAGATGCGGTAACCGCGGCGCGCCACCTTCGCCGTGATTTCCGGCTCGATGCCGAAGCGGCGCGACTCGATCGTGATCGACTGGACGACCTCGCGCCGGAACATCTTGTAGCAGGTCTCCATGTCCGTGAGATTGAGGTTCGTGAACATGTTGGACGCGAGCGTCAGGAACCGGTTTCCGACGGTGTGCCAGAAGTAGAGGACGCGCCGCTCGCCGCCGCCGAGAAAGCGCGAGCCGTACACGACGTCGGCGTGGCCCTCCTCGATCGGCCGCAGGAGCTTCGGGTACTCCCGGGGGTCGTACTCGAGGTCGGCGTCCTGCACGACAACGACGTCCCCGAGCGCCTCCCGGAACCCGACCGCGACGGCGGCGCCCTTGCCCTGGTTCTTGGGCTGCAGAAACACGCGGACTCCCGCCTGCCCGTCCATCTCCCGGAGAACTTCGCGCGTGCCGTCGGTCGACCCGTCGTCGACGATGACGATCTCCTTGTCCACGGGGACCGCCTGCACCTGCCGGACGAGCTCGCGGATCGTCTTCGCTTCGTTGAACACCGGAATCACGACCGTGAGCTTCATGGGGATGTCGTTCCTTTCGGCGGAAGCTCGTAGAGATGAATCGAGTATCCGACGCGCCCCACCGGCCGCCCCGTCCGGGCGAGATCCCGGCGGAGCCGCTCGAGGGCGCCCGAAACCGCTGGAGCCGCATGATACGCGTAAAATTCGGGGCCGAGCGCTTCGGCGAAAGCGGAGATCGCGACGATCCGGCCGCGCACGACCGGATCCGCGGCGAACTCCGGGACGCCCACCCGGAAGAAGACGTCGTCGCCCCCGAAGTAGACGACCGTGGGATCCGCGACGCCGCGCCTCTGGAGCTCGTCCGCCAGCCGCCGGAGGTCCAGCCCCCAGTCGGTGTTCGAGTCCGACAGGATCCGGCGCCCGCCCTCGGGCCCGCCGACGAGCGGGTTGAAATACGACATCTCGTGCGGATGGATCCGGAGGAGCTCGGCCGCCGACACGAGCGGCAGCACCACGAGCAGAATGGCCGCGAGCTTCGCGACAGAAACCCGTCCGCGCCATTTCGCCCGGGACAGCGCTCCCGCCGCGGCCATCGCGAGAAAGGGATAGACGGGGAGGAGATGCCGGATCCCGATGTTGTAGCTCGCACCCATCGACGCGAGAAACAGGACCGCCGGCGGCAGCAGGAAGAGAGTCGCTTCGCGCCGCGCCTCGGGATGTCGCGCCAGCGCCGCGATCGCCACGGCGGTGACGGCGAGGAACGCGAGAGTGCTCTTCGCGAAGAAGGCGACGAAGAAATACGACGGAAAGCCGTTCACCGACGCCTGCCCGAACAGGTAGTTCACGCCCCCGCCGACCGCGTTCTGCCGGTAGACCGAGGCGAGCCCGCCCAGGTAGTGGCCGAGCGGCGGGAAGGCCTGCGCGATGCCCTCGATGGCGCTCGAAAGACGGGGAGCGCCACGGCCCGCGACCATTTCGTGGATGACCTGCCGCTGGTGCGCGAGATCCATCCGCGACGTCACGAGGGCGTACAACGAGACCAGCACGGCGAGCGCGACGGCGCCCGCGCCGGCAAACCGGACCGCGAGGCGCCCCACACCGCGCGCCGTCGTCCCTCCGCGGCGGACACGGAGATTCACGAGGCTCTGGAGCAGCAGGATCGGCAGCAGGTAAACGCACGAGAATTTCGTCAGGAGCGCGAGGCCGATCACGATCCCGGCCCGGGCGACGCGCCCGGCGGATGGCTCCCGCTCGGCCGCATCCCAGGCGAGCACCGCGGCAAGGAACGCGAGCGCGGCCCCGAGATCGGTGTGCACGATTCCGGCATGCGCGACGAAATTCGGATCGAACGCGATCAGCGCGAGGGCGAAGAGCCCGGCGGCGGATCCCCAGCGGGCTCGCGCGGCGAAAAACACGAGTGTGAGAAGGGCGCCGAAGACGAGGAGGAACGGCGCGCGAGCCGCGGCGGAGATCGTGTCCGGAGACACCGGCCCGTCGAACAGGAACCTGTGACCCCAACCCGTGAACGTCGTTCCCATGGGGATCTTTTCGGGCGGAGGCCCGACCGGGAGCGCCCACACCGCAAGACCCGCGAGCTCCTTCATGAGGGGCGGATGCTCGATGTTCACGATGGCCGTGCGCGAAGCGACCTGGAGGTAGCCGGCGAGGATGTGGACCGGCTCGTCCGCCGACAGGGAATCGCCCCGCGTATGGTCGTGAACGAGAAAGAGCGAGATGACGATCGCGGCGGCGGCCGCCGCCCCGAGGAGCCGGTCGCGCGTGCGCGTCCCGGCGGACTGGTCGCTCGCCGTCAACGCGGAGGCCGCCTCTCGAACCGATGGCGCGCGAGAGCGGTCAGCGCCGCCGCCCCGTCGCGCAACCGGATCTTCTTGCCCTCCGCACGCGATCGCGCGAAGTACGACACCGGCACCTCGAAGATCCGGAACCCGGCGCGCGCGATCTTCACGGTGATCTCGGCGTCCACCCCGAATCCGCGCTGCACGAGATCGAGGGTCGGCACGACCCGCCGGTGGAACGCCTTGTAGCAGGTTGCCATGTCGGTGAGATTGAGATCGGTGACCACGTTCGAGATGAGCGTGAGGACGCGATTGCCGACCGTGTGCCAGAAGTTCTGGACGCGGTTTTCCGCGCTGCCCCGGAAGCGCGAGCCGAAGACGGCGTCCGCGCGTCCCGACTCGATCGGCCGCAGAAGGCTCGGGTACTCCGCGGGGTCGTACTCGAGATCCGCGTCCTGGATGACGATGATCTCTCCCTTCGCCTCCCGCAGCGCCGTCGCGAGAGCGCCTCCCTTGCCGAGATTGCGCTCATGCAGGATCACCCGGACGCCGTCGTGGCCGTCCCACGCGGCGAGGATGGCGCGCGTGCCGTCGGTGGAGCCGTCGTCGACGACGAGGATCTCCTTCTCGATCGGCACGGCGGCCACGAGGCGCAGGATCTCGTCGATCGTGCGCGCTTCGTTGTAGACCGGCATCAGGACGGACAGTTTCACGGCGTGCCCGGAATGATACGGGAATCCCGTTTCGCTTCGTCGCTCGGGCATAATGACGGCGCGTGAAGCCGGCAAAATGGTGGGCGTGGGCGGCGGTTCTCGCGGCCGTATGCCTCGGATTCGGTCTGCGGCTCACGACCCGGACACAGCTGCAGGACGGTACGCGCGTCCGCCCCCTGAGCTCGGACGACAACTACCATATGCGCCGCGTCCGCTTCGCCGTCGCGCATTACCCGCGCACCGTCCTGTTCGACCGGCTCATGAACTATCCGGCCGGCGGGGTTCCGATCTGGCCTCCGCTCTATGACGTGATTCTCGCGACACCCTCGCTCCTGCTCCACGGACCGGCGGCTTCCCCCGCCGCGATCGAGCGGGAGGCCGCGTGGGTTCCGCCCGTCATGGCCGCTGCCACCATCGCGATCGCGGGAGCCATCGGCGCGGAGCTCTTCGGCAGCGCGGGCGCCATTCTCCTCGCGCTGTTTCTCGCCGTGTCGCCCGCTCACATCATGTGGACGCAGTACGGACACACGGATCAGCACGTCGCGGAGTCGCTCTTCGGCTCGCTCGCGCTCCTCCTCTATCTGCGGAGCCGGGATCCGGCTTCCCGCCGGCCGGCGCTCCGGGAAGCGGCGGCGGGACTCGGCCTCGCCGTGGCCGTCCTCGCCTGGCAGGGCGCCATCTACTGGGGAGCGATCTTCGCGCTCGCCCTCGTGCTGGAGGCGTGGCGCACGCGCGAGAGCGTGCTCCGGCCGGCCGTGCTCGTCCTGGGAGTGCCGGCCGCGCTGACCGCGGCGGCGACGGCGCTCTGGCTCGGGTCGTTTCGGCCTCCGTTCACCTACGTTTCCTTCGGATATTTTCAGCCGCTCTTCCTCGGTTCCCTCGCCGCCGGGACGGTCCTGCTCGAGACGTCGCTCCGGGCAGCGCGCCGGCAGCTCGCGCGGGACGAGACTCTGAGGCGCGGGATCGCGCTGGCGATCGGGGCGGCCGCACTGCTCCCGTTCGCCGTTCCTCTCCTGATGGGCCTCGTCCGCGGACTGGGGTACGTCGTCGGCACGACGAGCGAGGTTGCCGGCGGATCCGGATACGTGTCGTATCCGCGCGACTGGCTGAAGGGGATCTTCGAGGCCCGGCCGCTGTTCGACGACGGACCGGCTCTCGCCTGGAGGCAGCTCTCCGCGGCGTTCTTCCTGTCTCCGCTCGCGATTCTTCTTTGGGCGCGCCGCGCCGTGCGGGGAGACCGCGTGGGTTTCCACGCCGCGCTCGCCGTCTGGGGAACCGTGACTCTCGTGCTCGCCGTCGCCCAGCGACTGAACGTTTATTACGCGGCTCTGCTCGCGGCGGCCACGGTCGCGGAAGCCGCGCGATTCGTCTCGCGTCGATTCGGAGAGACGCCCCTCCCGCGATTGGCGGCGGGTGCCGCTGCCGCCCTCGTGCTCGCGCTGCCGATGGTGGACGGGCTCGCCGGAGAACTACGATCTTCTCGCGCGGCCGGAGCCGACCTTTTCGCGACCCTCGACTGGATGCGCGCTCTCCCCCATGAGGAGAACGCGTACGACGCCCGCTTTCTGGATCCCCGGGCTCCCGCTCCGCTCTCGCGCGCGTCGGCGGTCCTCGCCCCATGGTCTCTCGGCCACATGATCCTCTACGAAGCAGAGCTGCCCGTCGTGGCGAACAACTTCGGATACGGCTTCCTCGACTCGATCCGCTTCTTTCTCGCGGACAGCGAAGCAGAGGCGCTCACGATCGCGCGCGAACGCCGCGTCCGCTGGGTCGTCGCAACGGATCTCGTCCCGCGCATGAACGACTACGCCGGATATCTCGGCAAGGCGCCCGTCCTGGACTCGACCTCTTCCGGCCCGGCGCCGACCCTGCGTTACTTCGCGACGATGCAGTCCCGCCTCTACGACTTCGACGGCAGCGGAGCGCGTCTCCCGGGTGCCTCCATCGCTCCCCTGGTCTCGTTCCGGCTCCGATTCCAGTCGCGCACGGCGATCCCGAGGGGCAACCGATGGATCGCGCGCTGGAAAGTGTTCGAGATCGTCGAACCCGGGTCTCCCGAGGCGTCCGCCCCCCGGCCGGCGGCCTCCGCCCCGCGACCCTGACCCGCGATCGGCTTCCGATTGGTCAGGGAAGCCGCACGAGAGCGGCGCGGCGGCGCTCCTCCGGCGTCGAAGCAGATGCGACTACCGCGCGCAGCTCGCGGGCGTCGGGGTCGGCCGAGGAGAGCTTCGCGAGCGTCTCGGCGCGCCACAGCCGGGCTCCGTACGGCACCGGAGGCGAAATCCGTAGCGACACGGCCAACGCGGCGAGGCCCAGGAGCCCGCCCGCCGCCAGCCTCCTGCCCGGCGCGCCTTCCGCTGCGAACGCCGCAGCGACCGCAAGCGCTGTCGCGAGGATCGCGGCGACCACCGCCGCTCCGGCCGGAAGAAGCGCGGGCGCCACCCACCCGCGGGTCAGGAACCACAGGTAGCCGGAGGCGGGAGGCCAGGGAAGGTCGAGCGGAACGTGCGGCCAGGTCAGGCACGCGAGCCCGTGCAGGCCGACGGAGAAAACCGCCGCCGCCGCGAAGAGCCAGCGGGAGCGCGGGGAAGACAACGCGTGCGAGGCGGCGAGGGCGAGCGGAGGGACAATCGGCAGAAGGTACCGATCCCCGAGCGTCCACCCGCCGTGCCAGTTTGGATAGGCGCACATCGCGACGAAGAAGAGGACGGAAGCGCCGAGACACCAGGCCCAGTCCGCGCGATCTTCGCGGCTCTTCGCCCAGCCCACGAACCCCGGAATGCTCCAGGCGAGAAAGGGTGAGAAGAGAAGCAGTCCGCGCGCCGGATGAAAGAGGAGAGCGACGGCGACCCTCGGATCGGGCAGCCCGAATCCGAACAGGCCGCGGCCGGCCAGGTTCGAATATTGCGGAAAGGCTTCGCGCGCGGACGACAGTACGAAGGGAGAGCCGAAGCAGATCGCGTCGTAGCCGAGAAGCAGCAGCAGCGGGAGCGCGAGTCCGAGCCCGAAGAAGGCCGCGTGCGACCAGGATCGCCGCGCGGCGGATCGCACGAGCAGGAGCCCGGCGAGGATCGCGACGGGATATTCCGATATGGCGGCCCATCCCGCGAGGAGGCCCGCGAACCAGAGGAGAAAGCCGACGCGTCGCCGCACCGACGCCCGTTCGCCCTCCCCCAGCAGATCGAGCGCCAGAAATATGAGGGCCGCGGTCCACGCATGGCTGAAGAAAGTCCGACCGTAGAAAAGCAACGGAGTTCCCAGCGCTGTCGCGGCCAGCAGGAGGCCCGCTCCCGGCGCCCGGCGGCGAAGGAGCATCGCATGCATCCGCGCGAACGCGATTGCGCACGGCAGCGTGACCACGACGAGGCGGAGCCAGAACCAGATCGGCGCGAACGGATCGCGCGGCGCCGGAAAAACGGCACGGAGCAGCCGATAGACCGGAATCGCGGCGAGCGCCAGCCCGGGCGCCTTGTTCGAATAGAAGTGGCCGCCCGAGATTGACTTGTCCTCACTGTCGCCGACGACGGGGAGGGCCGCGTCGATCTGAAAAGTGCCGCCCTCGACGAACGCGTAGACAGTCGCGAGCCGGGAGGCCTCGTTGGGATTCGAGAAGGGTGGAAAGAAACCGGAGAAGAGGATGGACAGGAGAACGAAGGCGGCAACCACCGCGACTCCGGCCCGGCGCTCGGAGAGGGCAGCCGCCGACGATCGCATCGAATTCATTGTAGCCGCGAAGGCAACCCCGGGGCGGTCCGCCACGTTACACTCGTTCGATGACGCCGCGGTTTCGATCCCTCCTGACCGCTTTCGGCGTGATCCTCCTCTTCGCCCTTCCCCTCCTGCCGGAGATCCTGGGCTCCCGCATCCTCGTCTTTCGTGATCCGCAGCTCACCCACTGGCCGTGGCGGCGGGTGGCGATGGCGGCGCTCGATTCGGGGCGCGTACCCTTTCTCAACGAACGATCTTCGGGAACCGAACCGCTTCTCGCGAATCCGAACGCGGTCCTCCTCTATCCGACCCTGCTCCTCGAGCGCCTCGTCTCGCCGGTCTCCGCGTTCAACCTCCACTACCTCCTGCATGTCCTCTGGGCCTTCTTCGGCGCGCGGCTTCTCGCGGCGCGGCTGGGCGTCTCGGAGGGAGGCTCGTGGTTCGCCGGCGCGGCCTATGCGTTCTCCGGAATGATGCTGTCGTACGGGTCCGCGTTCTTCAACTCGAGCGCCTCGGCCGCCTGGCTGCCCTGGTGCGCCGCCGCCGCTCTCGGCATCGTGGCCGCGGAAACCCCTCGAGTGGCGGCCCGCGCCGCGGCGGCGACCGGGCTCGCGTTCGGAATGAGCCTGCTTGGAGGCGAGCCCGCGATCACCCTCCTCACGGGCGCGTTCGTCGCCGCCGTGTGCCTGCTCGCGCTCTCCACTGCGCCGCGGCAGACCCGGGTCCGCAAGCTTGGATTCCTCGCGGCCGGCGGGATCGCCACTGTCGTGGTGGCCGCCGCCTTCTCCGCGGCGCTCCTTCTCCCCCTGCGCGCCGTGTTCTCTCTGACGTACCGCGGGCAGCACCTCTACTCGGAATCCGCCTTCGGCGCGGCGCCATTTCTCTCGTGGCGCACGATCGAGTGGCTCTTTCCGCGCTTCGGAGGCGATCCCTCCACGGTCGGAAGCGGTCAGAACTGGATGCACACCGTGCACGAGCAGGACCTCGTGTACATCTGGTGCGTCAGCCTGGGAGTCCTGCCGCTGCTCGTCCTCGGGCTCGCCGCCCTGCGCCGCTCCTTCTGGGACCGCCGCGCCGCCGGACTCGCGGCAATCGGATTGACGGCGTGGATCTTCAGCTTCGGATTTGCGCTTCCCCTGTATCGCCTCCTCTACCTGGTCGGTTTCCTGAGGCGCCTGCGCTATCCGATCAAGTTCTACCTCCTGACGACGCTCGCCGCCGCTCTCCTCGCGGGCTTCGCCGCGGACCGGTTCCGCGCCGTCCGGCCGTCTCGCCGCCACGCGCTTCTCCTGGGCGCGGCGGTGGCCGTGTATTTCGCCGCCTTCCTCTCCGCGCGGCCTGGGGGATGGCTCGACACCGCTCTCTCGCGCGGTTTGATCCAGGGCAGCCTTTCGGCCGCCGAGATGCTGTCCGTGTTTCGGTCCTCGATCCGGGGCGACGCGGTGCTCGGTGTCCTGACCGCCGCGATTCTTGCCGCCATGCTGTTCACGGGCCGCCCCGCCCGGCCCGGCTACGCGCTCGCGCTCCTCACGGTCGCTCTCGCCCTTCCCTGGGGTCTCCCGCTCTTCGTGTCGGCGAGCGCGAAGGACCTCACGCGGCGGCCAGCCGTGCTCGGCGCGATGCCGGAACCGGGGGTGCTCTACGTGTCGCCCGACGCGCCGACGCCGGACTTCGACACGCTGGAGCCGCATCGGAAGGGACTGCCCCGCTTCGAAAAAGTCGCGCGCGCGCTGACGGAAGAGCTCGTGCCCGCGACGGGCCAGGCGTTCGGCGTCGCGTACGTCTTCGATCACGATCCCGACGGTTCCTACGGCTGGTACAACCGCTTCGCGAGCGAGGCGGCGCAGGCATCTCCTCCGCTCGAGCGCAGCCGGATCCTCCGGGCATTCGGCGCCCGGTTCGCTCTCGCCGGAGAGGGCGAGCCGTTCCCGCTGTTCCATCCCGTGACCGGAATGCTCGTAGCCGGCCGTCCGCTGGTCCTCCACGCGATCGACGCTCCCGTGGCGGAAGTCCGCTGGGCCGGGCGCGCGCACAGGCGATCCTCTCTCTCGAGCGCGATCGCGCTCGTGCGCTCCGAGGCGTTCGCGCCGGAGACCGACGTGGTGCTGCCCGGCCGCGTCGACCAGGCCCCCGCGCCGGGACCCGGCTCAACGGGGACCATTCAGCTTTCGAGCTTTTCGCCCGAGAACGTGTCCGGCACCGTCGACGCCTCTGCGCCCGGATGCGTCGTCGTGGGCCGGACGTACTTTCCGGCCTGGCAGGCGAGCGTCGACGGCAACCCTGCGCGCCTTCTCGTCGCTAACGCGCGCGACCTGGCCGTGGTGATCCCCGGCGGAAAGCACTCCTTCGAAATCCACTGGGATCGCACGCCGTTCCACCGCGGCGTCGCGGCGCAGGCGGCCGCGTTCGTGCTCCTCGTGGCCGTCGCCATCGCGACGCGGCCGCGTCCGGAGAATCCCCCCGCACTCCCCGTTGCCGGTTCCTCCGGCCCCGAAAGGACGTCATGAAGAAGCGTTCCATCGCGCCGGCGCTCCTGGCCAGTCTCACGATTCTCGTAGCCGGATCCTGGATCGGCGCGGCGCCCGCGATGGCGCAGGCCTCGCGGCGCCGGGAAGCTCCAGTCTCGAAGGACGCGGGCACCGTCGAAGCGATCGTCGGCGCCTACTACGCATCCATGGGCCATGCTCCCGACGGGAAGCCCGACTTCGAGCGGTTGCGACAGATCTTTCTTTACGTCGGGATGATCATCCCTCCCAAGAAATCGGGAGGCGACGACTTCGCGATCGGAGACGTCGATCAGTTCGAGGAGCGGTACGGGAAAGCCGCCGCGGCGCGCCCGGCCGGCGGCGAGGTGCGCGGACTGATCCTCCACGAGATCTCCCGGAGGACCGATTGCTTCGACAACGTCTGCCAGGTGTTCTCGAGCTACGAGGCCCGCTACACGGCAAACGACGCGAAGCCGTTCGAGCGCGGAGTCACTTCCCTCCAGCTCGTGCGCGACGGCCGCCGCTGGTGGATCGCCTCCGCGGCCTGGAACGTCGAGAAGCCCGATGTCCCGATTCCGGCGGAGTACCTGCCCAGGCCCTGACCCGCGCGGACTCGAGCGCGGACTCTCTCAATCGGCGGCTCTTAGAGGGGACTTCAGCGGGAATTCTCCCCGACGGCCTT
Source organism: Thermoanaerobaculia bacterium (assembly GCA_038239305.1). Taxonomy (GTDB): domain Bacteria; phylum Acidobacteriota; class Thermoanaerobaculia; order UBA5066; family Gp7-AA6; genus JALYUA01. The sequence goes on from JBBSEW010000038.1 coordinate 28,575, forward strand.
CTCCGCCACCTCCCAGAGACGCCGGGAGGCGGAGTCGTCGCGCGCGGCAGCGGAGGGCACGGACTCCCGGAACCGGTTGTAGTACCGCCCCGTCACGCCGGCGACATCCGGATCGGCGGCGAGACGCACGACGGGACGAGAACCCTTTTTCGCCGAAGGAAGGATCAGTCCGAGCAGGCTACGGAAGAAGGCCGGCAGAGATCGCCAGATGTTGGTGGCGATCGCGCCGGGGTGGACCGCGTTGACCAGGATCCCGGGCTCGCGCCGCGCGAGCTCGCCCGTGAAGAGATTCAGCGCCAGCTTCGAGTTTGCGTAGGCCGCGAACGTTTTGTATCCGCGCTCGAGCTCGAGGTTGCTCCAGTCGATGCGCCCGTACCGATGACCTTCGGAGCTGACTTGAACGACGCGCGCTCCGGAAGCGGAACGTAGAGAGGGAAGAAGCAGCCTCGTCAGCAGGAAAGGCCCGAGGAAATTCGTCTCCCACGTGCGCTCGTGCCCGTCCAACGTCACCTCGCGGCCGCCCACCGCAATGCCCGCGTTGTTCACGAGGACGTCGAGGCGCGGATGCGCGGCCGTGAAACGCGCCGCCGCTTCACGGATCGACGCGAATGACGCCATGTCGACGACCACGAGCTCCGCCGTTCCGCCGGCGCGGACGATGGAATCGACGGCGGTCTGGCCCCGATCCGCGTCCCGGGCTCCGATGCCCACGTGAGCCCCGCGGCGCGCGAGCTCGAGCGCCGTCTCGAGGCCGATCCCGCTCGTCGCGCCGGTCACGAGCACCGTCCTGCCTCGCATGCCGGTCTCCGGACCTCTCCCGGACGCCGGGCTCAAAGGCGAGCCGCGAGAAGGCGGCCGAGGACGGCGAGCTGCTCGGCCGACAGCTTCGGCTTCCCCTTCCGGTCGAAGTAAGTGGCGAGGGAGGCTACGCGGAAACCCTTCCGGACGTACAGGGCGTACGGCAGCGTGGCGCCCTTCGGCCCGAAGAAGGCCTCGTCTCCGACGCCCTTCGCCTCCGAGAGGAAAAAAGCCCGCTTCAGGGCGTCGAAGGCGCCGGGATCGAGCACGACCATCGCGAGCAGCTTTCCGTCCGCTCCCGTGAAATTCAAGTCGCCCCCCGCACCGGGGGCGGCGCCGCGCGCGACGGATCGCACGCCCGTCACGCCCGCTACCTTCTCGATCTCCACCGTCGTCAGAACGTCCGTGGCGAGAGCCGGGCGAGCGAGAGCGAGAGCCCCCGCGGCCAGAAGCCAGATGGCGAATCGCTTCATCTCTCCACCTCCTTGAAATTTTCGTCTCCGGAAGGCCAGCCGGTCGCGACTGTGCCTCCGCGTCCCTCCCGCGTCGTCCGGACCACGTCGCGGACGGGCACGTCGGCGCGCCGCGCGAGCGCCTCGCCGGCGAGATCCCGCAGCGTCGGAAAACGAACCCCGTCCGCGATCCACGCGTCCAGGGTCTCCTCGAAGAGCCGGCGCTTCGAGCGCCCTTCGACCTCGGTGTGGACCGTGTGCACCTCGCTGCCGCGCACGGCCGCGCGATACCAGTCGCGCTGCGCCGCGTCGGTCGGCAGCGAATCCCACGCCAGCGTCTCGTCGAGCGTCGGCAGCGTCGTGGGCACTTCGAGCGTCGGAAACACGCGGCCTCCCGCGCGCGGAAAGAAGGAAGGCCCGCCGCGGGTGTTCGACGTATAGGCGAGCCCGCGCTCCGCCTCCGCCTCGAGCGATACGGCGTTCACGGTCCAGCCCGCGGCCGCGCTCGCGTCGGCGCCGAAACCGAGGATGCGGCGAAACTCGTCGTGAGCGCGCGCGATCTGCGACTGCACTTTCTCCGCCGGCCACCGGTCGAGGCCGTCGTGCCAGCCGACGTGGTCCCACGCGTGGACGCCCGTGTCATGCCCGGCCGCGACCACCGACCGCATTTCCGCCGCGCACTTCTCTCCGATCCGCGGCGCGGGCAGGAGCGTTCCGTAGACAACGGTCGGAAATCCATAGAGCGAGCCCGCCTTGCTCCGCAGCATCTTCTTCAGGAAGCCCTTCCGCGTGAAGACGCGCCGGGCCGCGACGCCCGACCGATCCGGGCCCAGCGTGAAGAAGAAAGTCGCGCGGATGCTCCGCCGCGCGAACACATCGAGCAGCGACGGAATACCGTCGCGCGTTCCGACGTAGGTGTCGCAATCGACCTTGAGGGCGACGCGGCGCTCCGGCTCGTCGGGCCGGATTCGAGGGGACGTCAAAGCGGGATCGGGCGGTCAGGCACCGCTCGGCCGCTGATCCAGGTAGAAGGCCACGGTCCGCCGGATTGCCTCGTCCATCGGAACCTTCGGCTCCCAGCCCAGGATCGTCTTCGCTCGACGGATCGACGGAACGCGCGTCAGGATGTCCTGGTACCCCTCGCCGTAGTAATCGCCGGACGTCACCTCGACGATCGGGGTCTTCAGCGCCTTCTTGCCGAAATTCGGGTGCGCCGCGACCGCCGCCACGAGCGCTTCCGCGAGCTGCCGGACCGAGAGGTCGTTGGCCGGATTGCCGATGTTGAAGATCCCCCCGTCCGCCGCGCCGTTCGCATTCTCGAGGATCTTCATCAGGCAGTCGATCCCATCCGAGATGTAGGTGAAGGACCGGCGCTGGGTCCCCCCGTCGACGAGCTTGATCGGCTCGTCGTACAGGATGTTGTGGAGGAACTGCGTCAGCACCCGGCTCGAGCCTTCCTTCGGGGAATCGACGTCATCGAGATGAGGACCCATCCAGTTGAACGGCCGGAAGAGCGTGAACTGCAACCCCGACTGGCCGTACGCCCAGATGACGCGATCGAGCAGCTGCTTGGAGCAGGAATAGATCCAGCGCTGCTTGTGAATCGGTCCGTACACGAGGTTCGACCGCTCCTCGTCGAACTCGGGATCCGGGCACATGCCGTAGACCTCCGACGTCGACGGGAACACGACGCGCTTCCGATACCGCACGGCCTGCTTGATGATCCGGAGGTTCTCCTCGAAGTCGAGCTCGAAGACCGAGATCGGATTCTTGACGTAGGTCGCGGGCGTCGCGATCGCGACGAGCGGCAGCACGACGTCGCATTTTTTCACCTGGTACTCGATCCACTCCTTGTTGATCGCGATGTCGCCCTCGAGATACGTGAAGCGCGGATGGCCGAGAAACGGCGCGATGTTGTCGCTCGCGATGTCGAGGCCCGACACCGACCATTCCGTCGTGCCGAGGATCCGCTCCGTCAGCGCGTTGCCGATGAAACCGTTGACGCCGAGGATCAGCACCCTCATGACGGGAGCGCCTCGGCGACGAATCGACTCGCGTCCATTTCAGTCTCTCCTTCCCGCTGCAGGACCAGGATCTCGACGTAGCGGTCGTCTCCGCAGGCGACGTAGAGCTTCCCGGATTCCATCCGAATCTGTCCCGGAAAATTGTCGTGCGCACCGAGGCTGGGAAGAACAGTCTTCCAGATGAACATCCGCTTTCCGAAAATATCCGTGAACGCGCCGGGATACGGATGCGTGACGGCGCGGACGAGGTCGTGGACTTCTTTCGCGGTCTTCGTCCAGCGGATGCGGCCATCCTCGGGCGCGCGCTTCCCGACCTTCGTCGCCAGGGTTTCGTCCTGGGGAGAACGGGGCGCGGTGCCCGCCTCGAGCTCGGGAAGCCGCCGGAGCAGGACGCGCACCGCCGCCTCCGTCACCCGCCGCTGGACCTCGATCGCCGTGTCGTCCGGACCGATCGCGACGGCCTCGCGGTCCACGATGTCTCCCGCGTCGGCCCGCGACGTCATGACGTGGAGGGTCGCTCCCGTTTTCGTCTCGCCGTTCAGAACGGCCCAGTTGACGGGAGCGCGTCCGCGGTACTGCGGAAGAAGCGAGCCGTGGATGTTGAACGCGCCGCGCTTCGGGATCTGGAGCACGTCGTCCGGCAGAATTCCCCGGAAATAGAAGGAGAAGACGAGATCGGGAGCCGCGCGCCGCAGGTCCACGAGGACTTTCGGGTCGGAACCGTCCTCGATGATCGCCGGCTCGATGCCCTTCGACCGCGCGAGCTCGGCCACACTCGGAAACCAGCGCTCCTCGCCCGGCTTGTCGGCGTGCGTTCCCGCGTACACGACGTCCCGCCCCGCATCGAAAAGAGCCTTGAGGCATGCGTGCCCGGTGTCCGAATAGGCGAAGACGGCGATGCGCGTCACGCCCGGGATCTCGCGGCGCTCTCGCGGTCCGGAGCGGCGGAAATGGACGTCGCCGCATCCCGCGAGGGAGGAAGCTCCGCCCGCAGGCCGTACGCCCGCCTCACGGAGAACCGCGGCCGGCCGCGCACCTGCTCGTAGATCCGGCCCACGTATTCGCCGACGATACCGAGACCCGCCATCGCGATCCCGAGCAGCGTGAAGAGAATGGCGAACAGGGTGAAGACGCCCTCGACCTCCGCGCCGACGACGAGGCGGCGGATGAACAGGAAGAGGCCGAAGAGAATCCCGCCGATCGCGACGAGCGTCCCGATCAGGCCGAAGATCTCGAGCGGAACCGTCGAGAAGCCGGTCATGAGGTCGAAGTTCAGGCGGATCAGCCGATAGAGGGAGTACGCCGACTTCCCGCCGCCGCGGGGCGCATGCGCGACTTCGATCTCCGTCGGATTGCGCGCGAAGCTCTGCCCGAGCGCCGGGATGAACGTCGACGCCTCCTCGGAGCGATTGATCTCGTCGACCACGTCCCGCGAGTACGCCCGCAGCATGCAACCGAAGTCCGTCATGCGCATGCGCGTGATCGCGACGGTCGCGCGATTGACGATCGCGGACGCGAACTTCCGCGCGAACGAGTCCTGCCGGTTCTGGCGGACCCCGCCCACGACGTCGTAACCCTCCTCGAACTTCGCCAGGAGCTTCGGGATTTCCTCGGGAGGATTCTGCAGGTCCGCGTCGAGAGTCACCACCACGTCGCCGGTGACGTCCTGGAAGCCGGCGCGGATCGCGGGATGCTGGCCGAAGTTGCGGGAGAGCTGGAGGGCGCGGAGGACGTCGGGCCGCCGGACGGCCCACTCCTTCAGGATCTCGAGCGACCGGTCGCGGCTCCCGTCGTCCACGAGGATGATCTCGTACGGCTGAACGAGCCCGTCCATGACCGCGATCGTCCGCCGCAGGAACTCGTCGAGGTTCGCCTGTTCGTTGTAGACCGGGACAACTATGGAGATGCGCATGGGCTGCAAGGATCTTAAGCCACTCTCGTACCGCTCTCGCTCGCGAAGACGAATCGGGTGATCGGGTGATCGGGTGATCGGGTCATCAATCGCCGGAGATCCGGTGATCGGAGGATCGGAGGAGGTCCCCCTCCTCTTCCCCGGGCGCGAACAGAGGAGTGGGTGAGGGGGACCGGTGCCCCGTTCGTTTCCCGTTTCCCGTTTCCCGATCCATTTCTTCCCCCCTCGCCCCCGCTCGCTGGGGAGAGGGCCGGGGTGAGGGGGCTGATTGATTCTGGCCCCCGTTCCGCCTTCTCGAAGGCGACGCTACTTCCGAAACTTCCCCAGCACCTCGCGTATGGCCGCGACCGCGTCGTCCTGGTCCGCGTCCGTCAGGCCCGGAAAAAGCGGCAGAGACACGATCCGCTCGGACACGAAGTGCGCCTCCGGGAAATCCTCGGGCCGCCAGCCGAACCGGTCCGCGTAGTAGGAGAACTCGTGGGCGGCGGTGTAGTGGAGGCCCGTGCCGATGTTGCGCGCCTTGAGCTCCGCCATGAACTCATCGCGGCCGATCGACAGGCGGTCGATGTCGACGAGCGGCGTGTAGAGATGCCATGCGTGCCGCACGGAATAAGGAACGCGCTGCGGAAGGATCAGTCCGACCTGTCCCGCCAGCGCGTCGTCGTAGCGACGGGCGAGCCGTTCGCGCTCCACGAGAAATCCCTCCAGGCGCTTCAGCTGGTGCAGTCCGAGCGCCGCCTGGATGTCCATCATGTTGTACTTGAAGCCCGGCAGGGTGACGTCGTAGCGCGGACTGCCCGCCTTCGCAAAGCGCTTCCAGGACTCGCGATCCATGCCGTGGAATTTCAGAAGCGACGCCTTCTCGAACACCGCCTCGTCCTCGGTGACGATCATGCCGCCCTCGCCGGTCGTCATGTTCTTGTTCGGATGGAACGAGAAGACGGACGTCGTCGGAAACGATCCGATCTTGCGGCCTTTGTACTCGGAGCCCACGGCGTGCGCCGCGTCCTCGAGCACCCGGATTCCCCGCGACTCCGCGAGCGCAACGATCGGATCGAGATCGGCCGCCTGCCCGACGTAGTGGACGGGGATGACCGCTTTCGTCTTCGGCCCGATCCGTTTTTCGATCTCCTCCACGCGGATGTTCAAGGTCGCGGCGTCGATGTCCGCGAGCACGGGAACGGCGCCGCAATGGACGATCGTGTTGAGCGTCGCGACGAAGGTCATCGGCGAGGTGATCACCTCGTCGCCCGGACCGACGCCGAGCGCCAGGAGGGCGACGTGCAGGCCCGCCGTCGCCGACGAGACCGGGACCGCGTAATTTCCGTCGACGTACGCGGCGAACTCGTTCGTGAAGCGCTCCACCTTGGGGCCCGTCGTGAGCCAGCCCGACTTCAGGGTGTCGATGAGCTCGGCGATCTCTTCGTCTCCGATCGAGGGGCGGGCGAACGGAAGAAACTGGCTGCGCATGGCCGGGATTATGCCCGACGGGAGGACGAGGCACCCGCCCGCGGCTGCGGCATTCTCCTCGCGAAGTATTCCGTCCCGGTCGCGCACAGCGCGACCCAGAAGAGGCCGATCAGGATTCCCGCGACGACGTCCGTGAGCCAGTGCGCGCCGAGGTACACGCGGGAAAACCCGACCGCCAGGATCAGCACCGCCGCCCCACACACGGATGCCACGCGCGCCAGACGTCGCCGCGTGACGTGGAACACGACGGCCGCGGCCCCCGCGAAGAACAGCGTCGTCATCGTGGCATGGCCACTCGGAAAACTGAAAGTCTTCTCCGTGACGAGCGCCGGCCAGAGATCCGGGCGATGCCGGTGCAGCGCGATCTTCATCACGGACTCGAGGAGGAATCCGCCGACCACCGACCCCGCGAACAGGAGCGCCGAGACGCGCCGCCCCCTCGCGGCGAGCGCTCCGGAGACGAGAAGCGTCGCGGGCACGAGGAATCGATAGTCGCCCAGGTTCGTGACGCTTCGCAGGATGCGGTCGCGCCCGGGTGTCTGGAGGCCGCGCACCGCGAGCGTGGCGGCCCGATCGAGAGAGTTCGGGGTCTGGATCTCGAAGACTTCGTCGAGGAGGAAGCGCAGCAGCCCGACGAGCACGAGTGAGGCGAAAAGGCCGACGGTGAGGTAGAGCCCGAGGCGTCCCTCGCGCGTGAATCGCCGGCGCAGGAACTCCCGAAAATGCTGCGGGCTCGCGAAGAAGTGGTTGCGCCTCACGGCTTCCAGGCGACGGCGCCGTCGAACCGCCAGCGGCGCGGCGGGCTCCATACGCCATCGACGGCCGCGTCCGCCGTGACCTCGAAGCGCAGGACGTCCCGTCGATAGTCGTACGGAGCGCCGTCCGAGGCGTGGACTGCGGCGTCGATGGCATAGACGCCGGGCGCCAGCGTCATCGCGGGAATCTCGAGCCGGACGCGCGCTTCTCCCGTCAGCGAGCCCGGGACGAGGCCGTCGATCGCCGTGTTGGATCCGAAGACGGCCGCGCCCGCCACGGTCGAGATCCCGAACCCGAAGACGAAATCCCCGAGGCTGGCCTCGGCCCGCACGTCCATTTCGAGCGAGGCCGGCTCTCCCGATCGGAGACGGCCCGCCGGACGCCCCTCGCCGTCGAGGACCCGCACAGCGAGAATCTTCGCGCGGCCGGATCCGATCGATCCGGTTTCGCGAATGGATGCCGGCTCCAGGCGCTTCTCCCCTTCGCGCTCCGCGACGCGCTCGCGATATCGCGCGACCGTCTCCCCTGCCGGGCCGTCCGCCGCGATCCGGCCCGCGTCGAGCCAGATCGCGCGCCGGCATCGGGCGGCGACGAGCGAAAGGTCGTGCGATACGAGGAGGATCGTCTTGCCGGCCCTCTCGAACTCGGAAAATTTCTCGAGCGAGCGATGCGCGAAAGCCTCGTCGCCGACCGCGAGGACCTCGTCCACGAGAAGGACATCCGGATCGCTGTGCGCCGCGATCGAGAAGCCGAGCCGCACCGCCATACCTGACGAGTACGTGCGCAGGGGCGCGTCCAGAAACGCCTCCAGCTCCGCAAATCGCACGATATCGGCGAAGCGCGCGGCGATTTCGCGGCGCGTAAGACCGAGAAGGAGACCCGCGATCTCGACGTTCTCGCGCCCCGAGAGCTCCGGATGGAATCCCGCGCCGAGCTCGAGCAGGGCCGCGAGGCGTCCCCGGACCGCCACGGAGCCTTCGGTCGGGCGAACGATCCCGGCGAGGAGCTTCAGCAGCGTCGACTTGCCCGAGCCGTTGGGGCCGATGACGCCGACCGTCTCTCCGGCGGCAACGTCGAAAGAGACATCCGTGAGAGCCGGAACGGCGGAATCGGTCGGCCGCCTGCCGCCGCCGCCAGCGATCAGCGCCGACTTCAGCGTGCCGATCGACCGCCTGCGCCCGTAGCGCCGGTACCGTTTCGTGGCGTGCGCGACCGAGATCGCGGGAGCGGAGGCGGCTGACGGACCCGCCATCACGCCTCCTCCGCGATCGAGTCGCGCAGGCGTTCGAAGATCCCACTGCCGACCGCGAGCGAAAGGGCCGCCGTCGCTGCCATGCCGGCCCACGCCTCCGGCGCGATCCAGCGGAACGCGAACGCGCTGTCGTGAACCGCCGCGAAGAAGCTCGCGAAAGGATTCGCCCACAGCAGCGGCCGAAACCGCTCGGGAACCGAAGCGACCGGATACAGCACGGGGGTCAGGAAGAAGGCGAGCGTCAGGAGGTTGCCGACGAGGTCGCGCACGTCCCCGAAATGCACCGCGAGCGAGGAGATGGCGAGCGCGAATCCGAGCACGGTCGCCGCGAGAAGCAGGAGGACCAACGGAAGCTGCACGAGCGTGGCGTCCGGCGATACCGACCCGCGAGCCGTCGAGACGCCGATCGCCAGGAGGAGCACGGGCAGGCCGAGCACGAGATGGGCGAGACGCGCTCCCACGGCGACGGCGGGGAACACCTCCGGCGCGACCGTCGTCTTGCGCAGGAGCGGCCCGTTCGCACGGAACGTTTCCGCCGCGTCGAGAAGGGCCGCCGAGACGAAGGCCCATACGAGAACGCCGCCGAAAAGAAAGAGCGCGTAAGGCCGCACGTCCGAGCGAGGCTGAAAGACGAAGCGAAAGACGGTCGCATAGACGAGGAGGAGCAGCAGCGGATTCGCGAGCGACCAGAAGAAGCCGAGCACGCCGCCGCGGTACCGGGCCGAAAGCTCGCGCTTCGTCAGGGCGACGACGAGTGCCCGCTGCCGGATGGTCCGGACCAGCGGAGCGAGGAAGCGCGGCAGTCCGTCCGACGGGTTCGACACGCGATCGATCCTCCGAATCTATCCGATATCCTCGCCGCCGTGCCCGATGCCGCCGGAACTCCCGACTCGCCGGGCGAACGTCACAGCGACGGTCGGCGCGGAGACCTCGAAGCGCCTTCGATCGCGTGCCGCGGGCTTCGGAAAGTGTACGGCGGCGTCCTGCCGGTCGTCGCGCTCGACGGCGTCGACCTCGACGTCCCATCGGGACAGTTTCTCGCGGTCCTCGGCCCTTCCGGCGGCGGGAAGTCCACGCTCCTGCACCTGCTCGGCGGAATCGACCGGCCGACGGCCGGCGAGATCGAGGTCGGAGGCCGGCGCCTCGGATCGATGAACGAGAAGGCCCTGACGCTCTACCGTCGCCGCGACGTCGGGATCGTCTTCCAGTTCTTCAACCTTCTCCCGCATCTGAACGTTCGGGAAAACGTCGAGCTGCCGCGCCTGCTCGACGGACGCGAAGACGCATCGGTCCGGGCCGCCGCCCTGCTCGCGCGCGTCGGTCTCGCCCACCGGGCGGACGCGCATCCGTACGAGCTCTCGGGAGGCGAGACGCAGCGCGTGGCGATCGCCCGCGCTCTCGTCACGGGCGCGCGGCTGCTCCTCGCCGACGAGCCGACCGGCAACCTCGACACGCGCAACGGCGACCAGGTGCTCGCGCTCCTGGACGAGGTCCGCCGCGAGCGCGGCGTCACGCTCATTCTCGCGACCCACTCGGAGGCCGCCGCGGGACGCGCCGACCGCCGAATCGAGATCCGCGACGGGCGCGTCGGGACATGAGGCCGAAGGCGCCATGACCTTGTTATAGTCCCAGCCGTCCCCGCAACGAAAACAGAAGGAGCGTTCAATGAACACACGGGATCTCACCCGCCCGGGCACGGCCATGACCGTTCTCGCATCGGTGCTCGTCCTCGCCGCCTGCGCCGGAAAGATCAACCAGGAGAACTACGGGAAGGTCGACGTCGGCATGACGCAGGCGCAGGTCGAAGCGATTCTCGGCCCCGGCACGGAGCAGGCGAGCACCGCCGTCGCGATGCCCGCAATGCCGACAATGCCTGCCGTCCCCGGCGCCCCGGCCACGACACCGGTCCCGGCGAAGAACGTAACGACGAAGGTTCTCATCTGGAGGAGCGGCGGCAGGATGATCTCGGTGACGATGCTCGACGACAAGGTCTTCGCCAAGACGCAGATCGGACTGTAGGCCAACGGGCTCCGTGCGTCCGCCTGCGGTCCGTCCGCCGAGCGGGCGCCGCGACCGGCGCCATTCCGCCTCTTTTTTCCATTCCATCGCGAAACAAATGGCAAACCCCCGCGACCGAGGGCCGCTGCGCCGGATGTTACTCGGAGACCTGTAGCTCGCCGTACTTCGCGCCGTCCCAGTAGTACATCAAACCCCAGGCCTCGTACTTGACGAAGAAGATCACCGGGGAGTGGACGGTGACCTTCGTTTCTCCCTCGGCACTCTCGTAGACTCCTGGCGGCATTTGGAACACGACAGGCACACCGGCGACATCGGGACTGTCTGACAGGACGGCTGGATTGTAGCCAGCGCCGTCTTTATCGAAGATGACGAGCTTTGCACCGTAATGGCTTCGAGATCGACGGACCAGGATCACTGCGAAGGAGCGCTGTTCTCCGGGTCGAGTTTTCACGGCCACGAACCCCGGGCATGCGCGACCGTGCTCCGGTTTCCAGAACTCCTCTAGATCGCCCACACCCAGGTCCCTGTCTTCCACAACTTTCCAACCCGCGAAGTCCCTCGCGATTCGCTCCCGGACGGCCCGCGGAAGATGGCTGAGGTCACACCCGCTTACGGGGCGGCATAGAGTGCAGCCCAGGAGGGCTACCAGCAGAACCGACCGAAGTGGCGACACCCACAACCCCAACCCGCGGCGGCTCATTTGGTGCAGTCGCGCGAGGGAGGCGGCGGTCAGAGGATCATCGGGGGCAGTCGTGTATTCATAGACTAGCCCCAACACTCCGTCACCGCGACTCCTCGATTGTCCTTTTGAGAGAATCATCTGGAAGTAGCGATCAGGCGTCCGAATTAGGGATCTCGCTTTTTGGGAAGAGACGATGTTTCTTTCCTCGCTGTCGTCTCCAAAGCCGACTCTTCTAGCAGGCTGCTGAAGAAACGCCCTTTTGGGTGTGTGCGACGTGATGCAGCCGGTTCATGAGTTCAGTTGTTGGAGTGGAAGGTCAGAAGTGAGCCACCGGATTGCGTCTTTAGATCCGCGTTTTCGACTGGTCGAGG